>JAFZPP010000036.1 GCA_017550285.1 Oscillospiraceae bacterium | reverse complement strand
TTCACGGCTATTCTCTACACTTGTATGAACCGCCCATCCTGCGATTGGTCCCACATCAGGATGACTTGCATATTTAAATAAATTCTCCGCATCGCTTTCTTCCCACGGTCGGAGGATCAATCTTTTCGTTTCAAGTATCATAGCATACCTCTCTTACCAACGGCATCTCTGCAAACTGGAATTTGTCGGGCAGTTCAGATATTGATCTTGTATTGCTTTCGTCATTCTTTCTTTATCATTAGTCCTATCGTAAAATCCGCTGGGCGCGGGGCGCGAATGCGAAAGGAACAACCATAGGAAGAGGGAAGTCTTCGCTGTGCTCAGGTCTCCCCTCTCCCTAAGGTTTTTCCTCTCGCGCTCTCTTTTTCCTTACTCTCTCCTCTCTGGGGCGCGGCTTCTGAGTTGTGCGGAGCTTAGGGGGATAGGGTTCAGGAAAGCGGGGGCTCGGGGGCGAAAACCTAAGGGGAAGGGGGAATGTGAGCTTAGCGAACTTCCTCCTTCCACTTGGGTTGTCACCCCCGTTCTGTGGGGGAAAGTGACGCTTATGGTTTTAAGTGATTGATTGGGAGCGTTAAGCCGCCAAATTCTGTTTTATCTTAGAGGTGCTTTATATCTGCGATGTCGTTTTTGCAGCGGTGCTTGTGGTCACCGCCGACGTCTGCGACGCTGCCTTTGCAGTTGTACTTGTAGTCACCGCCGATGTCTGTGAAGTTGCCTTTGCAGTTGTACCTGTAGTCACCGCCGATGTCTGTGAAGTTGCCTTTGCAGTTGTACTTGTAGTGACCGCCGATGTCTGCGATGTTGTTTTTGCAGTTGTACTTGTAGTAACCGCCGACGTCTGCGATGTTGCTTTCGCAGCTGCACTTGTAGTGACCGCCGAAGTCTGCGACGCTGCCTTTGCAGTTGTACTTGTGGTGACCGCCGATGTCTGCGATGTTGCTTTCGCAGTTGTACGGGTTGTCGCTGCGGCAGATGCAGTAGACGTTGTGCCGGATTCCGCGGTCAGCGATGCGGCTGCGGCAAGCGCACTGCCTGCCGTGCAGCGGTTCAGCTGAAGCGCAGTGCCGTCAAATTTGAAGCACAGCGTAAACGCCGCAATGCCGGGATTATTGTCAATCCGCAGATGCAGCTTCACAGTCTCACCGGGCTTTGCAGTGAGGCTCTCGGTTGTCAGCGTCACATCGCTGCCGGCTTTTGCCGTCTCCGGCATTTTATCGGTGACATAAACGCCGCCGTGAATCTGCTTCATGTTTTGCAGCAGCTTACCGTTTTCATCGGTATTCGCGGCAAAATCGGAAAAATCCGCGCAATAGACCTCAACCGGATATATGCCGTTCTTTGCGTCCTTCGAGACAGTAAGTTCCAGCTCAAGCAGATCGCCGTCAAAGATATAATCCCCGTGCTTTGAGAGATCAAGCCAGTAAACGCGGTAATCCGCATCGTTTATTTTTTCAACACTCAGCCGGATTCCGCAATAGCGAACATCATCGAATACCGCATTTTCCGGTGTATTCGGATACAGAATCTGCTCCCATGCAGCCGTCTGACCTGCCAGCGTATTCGTGACATAGTATTGCAGAATCCACTGTGCATCGTCCGCACTGATTTCGCCGTCGCGGTTGATATCCGCAGCCGATCTCTGCGCATCGGTGATCTTCGGCACATTGTCCGCAATGATCTCGGCATAGCAGTTGAGCACGCCCTGCGCATCCGCCGCATCAATGCTGCGGTCGCCGTTAAAATCGCCGCGCAAAAGCACATCCGGCAGCTCGGGCTCCTCCGGCTCATCGTACTGAAACCATTCATTCGGGTCATACTGCGGCACGGAGCGAGTTGCAGAAGCAGCCTGCGGAAGCATGCAGAAGCCGGTCAGCAGTGCAAGGCAGACCGCCGCACCGCAGGAATATTTTTTCATATTATCCATAATAAGGTCCTCTTAAATTATGATCGTATCAAATGAATCGGCGAATGTCAAATCATGAAAATCTGATGAAAATTTCGGCAATGTTGTACGCAAACGTGCAACATTGCGCGTAATTGTCAGCCGTAAACAGAGGGCGCTGCGATCCGGCGTGCAGCAAGTCCGGTTTTCGCTCCGGTCAGGAAGCGATACCGGTAAAGCGCACGGCGTGATCGGCAAGCCCCGCGGTGTGTGTACAGAAGCCGCCCTTTCGTGTAGGGCACGCGCTCGCCTCATGCATCGCGGGACACACAGGATTGCGCTTGGCAGCTTGACAATTTCATATATACAGAGTATGCTGCGGATTGTGAATTCATTTGCAAATTAGAAAACAGTTTATCTGCGCTTCAAAACAGTCAGCGCGGCATAGTGCAGGACATCGAATTCCTCGGGCGCGATTTCACTGAGGATGCGCCGGTGATCGCTGTCCCATGCTGAAAGCTGCTGTGCATCGAGCGACGCGCCGACGCCTCTGCAAGCACGCATTCTGCCGTGCCAGTTTTCGCGCGTAAAGTGCACCGGCAGATCGAACATCGTCTGTTCCGTGATCTCAAAATAATCTGCGATTTCCTCCGGCGGAGAGATCAGATGCCGCCGGTCACCGCTGCCCGTCCATTTCGGATTATATTGCAGAACGAGCTTTTCGCTTGCCGCAGCAATTTGATCCTCCTCCGCGAGCCAGCCCATATAGAGCAGCACGAGCGCACCGTCTTTCCGGAGCATTCTTGCGATATTGGGATACGCCTTCTCCGCATCGAAATACCAGTAGCACTGACAGGCGGTCACGGTATCGAAGCTGCCGTCGGGATAATCTGTCGTTTCGGCAGAAGCCGTGCGGAAGTCGATCTGCATGCCGGCAGCAGCGGCGAGCTGTTTCGCCTGTTCGATCTGCTCGGGCGAAATATCGGTGCCGCACCACTGCGCCCCTGCATGATAGAGATTGCGCGGCAGGACGCCTGTTCCGGTACCGAGGTCAAGGCATTTCTGACCGCTGATGCAGAAGCCGCGGTTCAGGATTGCAGCATAAAACGCCTCGGGATAGATGTCGCGGAATTTTGCATAGTCGCCGGAGGTACGCCCCCAGTCGAATGCTTTTCCGCCGTCAATGTTTTCATTCTGAATATCCATTTTCTTCACCTGTATAATTTAATTATACCATACCTTTCTAAATTGATTCTTAATAACAGACAGCATCTGCATAAAATGCGCCTGCACCTTCCGGATGCATCAGATCAATATGTATTCGGCTGAGGGATGACCCACGGCGCATGATGCACAAAGATTTCCATTTGCAGCACAGGCTCCGGCAGCCCATCTTCGGGCAGTGCAACCGCGTTTGTAAACCCGACGGAAAAATTTTCCGTGACAGCAAACAGCTTGTCTTCATTGACATGCCCGCAGTTTCCTTCCGCATTATATTCCCAGCAGTCGGAATCAGAAAGCATTTTCCCGCAGAGATGATAGAAGCCGCCGTAGAAAACGGATTTCCCGTCATCCTCTGCATACCATGTCATGATTTCGGCAGGCTTTGCAGGGTCTATGCCGAGCCGCGCAAAGAACGCTGTAACCTCCCGCGGCAGCCGGCTGATACCGGCAGCATAATTCACGCAGCCGTCGCAGCTGCATCCTTCGGTCAGCGGGCGCGCAGACTGATAGAACCGCCTTGTCCTTTCGGGCTCAATTTCAAGTCTGATTTTGCCGAGCGTAATCATCCGGCGCGCCTCCTTTATTCTGTTGCAGGGTATTTGCCTTTCGGTGATTTTTTCCGTTCACAGTTGAAAAATCTTCTGTAAACAGTGTTTCGCCGTTCAACCATATCTCCGGACGGCAGTTCATATTCCAAATCAATATAAACAGCTCCGTCAGACTGCAAGGTATAATACATCGTCCGCCATGCTTTTTCTTGTCCGAATCTTTCAACATAAGCATTATAAAGCAATTCTGTCAAATCTAAAAGTTTGCAGACAGCATCCGTTTTCTCAACGGCGTAACTTTCAAATCGTTTCCAGAATAATTCCTGTGTACAGATCACACCGGTTTCCTTCTCTATAAAAGCAAACCATTCGGAGGCTGTATCGGGAGCGGCATCCGCATAGAAGCAAATCTTCTCCCACGGCACAGGAATGATGCTTGAAAGATATAGTCCGAGTTCCGTTTGCAGTGCTTCGATTCTCTCCATGTTTTCAAGCTTTTCCATTTTCATCCTCCATATTTTCCGGCAATGCCGACAGCCAATGATCTGAAGGGGACAGGCAAAATAAAGCCTTAGCAAAAAAATAAACTTTATATGCAAACAAGATCAGCCTGAAAGCGCGCGGCTCTCAGGCTGATTCTCCGTGAATATTTCATCCCTTGTTACATGCTGCTCAGCGCACTCATTCCGTCCTGCTCCTTCGGAGCTCCATCCGCAGATTCCGTCTCCGGAATATACTCCCCTGCTGCATCTGCCATTGCCGCCAGCGATGCAAGATCACCCGTTGCAGGCTTCACAGCCGGTTTGACCGGAGCCGCAGCTGTTGCCGGCGTAACCGGTGCTGCCGGTGCTGCCGGTGTCACAGGCTTCGGCGCAATCGGCGTCACAGGTTTCGGTGCAATCGGCGTCACAGGCTTTGTCTCCGTCACGGTTGTCGCTGCCGGAGCAGAAGGCTTCGGAACCGTGGAAGTTGCCGCAGCCGGTGCTGCCGGTTTCGGCGGCTCCGTTACGACAGACTTTGCCTTTTCCTCCGCTGCCTTTGCAGCCTTGGCTTCTTCTTCCTTCTTCTTCTGGATTGCGGCAAAATCCTTTTCCTCATAATTGCCTTCCAGCCAACCGACGCGCTCGAGCTGCTTGACCGGAATACGCTTCAGCGGCGAATAGAGGAACTTCGGACAGTGGTAGCTTGCGTCTACCAAGCCCTTTTTCGTGCAAAGCACCTTGTTGCCGTCCTTCGCACGGTTGCCGTGCTCACAGTATTCACATTTCGGTTCGATTGCTTTTCCAAAATACTTTCCGCCTTTGGAGAATACATCAAAAAGTCCCATGTTGGTCACCTCGTTCAGATCGGCATGACGCAGTATCCGGATTGACCCTGCGTATTTTGCCCGTGTGTTTTCTCCATTATATCATATTTTTTTGAGTTTGTCTAGTCCTTTTTTATAAGAAATGGAAATCCTGTGCAAAATATCAGGATTGCAGGCAGCGGCGAACCCGAATGCGATAACGCCGCCGGATGTGCAAACGCCGCGACGGTTTCCGATAAATCAAAAACATCAGATAATACGTAAATAATCAGAAATGTTATGCAGGCAGCCGCAAGCCGCGTCAGGAGCAGCCGCCGCAGCCGGACAATTCCGCCGGAGAGCGCTGCGCATTGCAGATGCACACAAATTCCGCCAAAGGAAAGCAGCGCCGCCGAAAGCGCCGCGAGCATCCGGAAAGAAAATCCGCAGGCAAAAATCCGGTGAAGCTGTGTGACGTCGGCGCAGGCGGCGAGCATTGCACGGACGGTCTGCGGAGAAAGCCCGATCCAGCCGCCGAGCCGGATCAATATGCCCGTGATGCCGGTCAGATCACAGAGCAGCGTGCAGATGCCGAAAAGCAGCACCATGCCGCTGATCGCCGCAAGACTGCGCATCGCACCGGAAACTGCCTTCGGAAGCGCATCGGCAGTGAGGCGGACATTCGGCACGGCGGTTTCTGCGGATTGCAGCGGCTTCGGCGTCAGCATCAGCAGGAGCAGATTTGAGAGCATACAGCCGGTCAGCATCATCCAGCCGACTGCTGCGCTGCCGAAGAGTCTGCTGCCGGCAAATCCGACCAGAAATGCCGGTCCGCCGCCGAAGCAGACGCAGGCAAAGCGTCCGGCGGTATCTTTCGGCAGTCGGTTTGCAGCGGTCATACGGCAGAGCAGCAAAGTCCCGACCGGATATCCGGCAATCTGACTGACGAGGAAAACGGTCAGCAGTTCGGGCGGAATTTTCAGAAGACGCGCAAAAATACGCATACGAAAGCCGAGCCATGCCGCGGCGCCGGAATCCGTCAGGAGATTTGCCGCTGCCATGCAGCCGAAGAGCGAGGGAATCAGCGTTTCGAGGCAGAGATGCAGGCGTTCCGCAGTGACGGCGGCGGTTTCGGCGGAATGCATTGCGAGCAGAAAGAACAGGATCAAAAGCAGACATGCTGCTGCGGCGCGGACGGGAAAACGGACTGTGGTCTGGGTCATGGCGTACTCCTTGTTTTTTATCATCATAATATGCAGCGCCGTGCAATCACATTCTTTCAGCGGAAGTCCGCGCTGGCAGTGCCCGAAAACGGATATTCTACGAGGAGTGAGGAGTTGAAGTATGCGCTGCGCATGGATCGGAAATGGGGCGGCGCCCCAAGCGCCGGTGTTTTGCCAATTCATCACCAAAAACGAAAGATGAAGGAACAGCTCCTCACTGCTAACTTCTAACTTGAATTTCTCCTTCCTGCCTTACATTCTGATATATCATAATTACGTCTGTGGAAACAGCCTGACTGATCAATCTCTCAAAACGCCGCCGGCGAACTTTAGATCAATACAAACGGGCGCTGCCCGCCTTGACAAATGGATTGCGATGTGCTATAATACAGGTACAATTTTATAGGTATACAGTTCTGCGTTTGCAGATCAGAGGGAAGCGCGGTGTAATTCCGCCGCAACCGCCATTACCGTCAAAGCCGGAATACTCACTGTATACAAACAGCGGTCAGAGCCGCATTCTGCGCGCTCACATTTTTGGGTATGAAAAATGCACCGCTCCGACAGCCCCGTCACTGCGATCCGCAGGCGAAGGGCTTTCCGGTGCTGCGCAGTTTCTGCCGGTGTGAACGGTCAGATTACTGCGCTTTTTTCATGCACGAACGGAGTACCGATCATGGAGAAAAACGGAAAAGAGGAAGCCGTCAGAATGCTCTGCGACAAGCAGACAGCGCTGCGCGAAAGCGGGATTGACAGATTGCCGCAGCGCAAGGATTTTTCCGATTCTGAGATCATGTATATCAAAGCGCATCTCGGTGCGTTTCCGCGTGCACTGGAAGCTGCCGGTCTGAAGCAGCGTGATCCTGCACATGCGCAGAAGCAGCAGAAAAAACGCATCCGCGCAAAACGAAACCGTACCGCTGCAAAAATCCGCAGACAGAATGCAGGCAGCATTCCGTCCGCGATTCCGGAAGGAGAAGAAGAATCATGAAAACCAGATTCAAGGGTATTTTGCTCTCGGCAGCCGTTTTGGTTCAGCTCGGTCTGCCGGTCATCACCGCATCCGCCGCAGAGGATATCACGGTCAATGTCACGATCAGCAATGCCGGTCAGCTCGTCGTCGCGGGCAAGGACGTCAAGGTCGCTGACCGCAACAATGACGGCAAATATGATATCGACGAAACACTCTATGCCGCACATGAGGCATTTTATGAGGGCGGCGCTGCTGCGGGCTATCTTGCAAAGCAGTCCGACTGGGGTCTGAGCGTTGACAAGCTCTGGGGCGTGACAAACGGCGGCGGTTACGGCTACTATGCCGACAATCAGTTTTCTATGGGACTGACCGATCCGGTCAAGGACGGCGGTACGCTGACTGCGTTTGTCTATTCTGATCTGAGCAGCTGGAGCGACAGCTTCTGCTATTTCGATCAGAAGGAAATCAAGGATGCAAAGCTGGGCGATGAGAAAACTCTCAAGCTCACGAAATACGTATTCGGCACGGACGGCGCCGCAAAGCCTGTTCCGGCAGCCGGTGCCGTAATTACAATCGACGGCGAAAAGACTGCCTTCAAAACCGATGAGAACGGCGAAGTCAAAGTGAAATTCGAGAAGACCGGCGATCTGCTCGTCAGCGCGGTCTCCGATACCGATACGCTGGTGCCGCCGGTGCTCTATGCTTCGGTTGCAGCCGCGGAAACAACCGCAATCGAAACCACGACGACCGCTGCGGATACCACAACCACTGCCGCAGCGACGACAACAACCGCAGTCACCACAACAACTGCAAAGGCTGCGTCCTCCGCAAACAATACAACTGCTGCAAAAACCGGCGAATCTGCTGCGATTCCGGCACTCGCCCTGACAGCAATTCTCGCAAGCGGGGCCGCATTTGCACTCCGCCGCCGCAATGACTGACCGCAAACGAATGTATGCAGCCGGATTTGCCGCTCTGATGATCATTCTGAGCGGCATCCGGCTGCTTTTGCCGCTGCATGCAGATGCGTATGACGAACAGATTCCGGAATATGCAGCGGAACTGCTGGACGCGGTCAGCGGCGGCGATGTGCAGCAATGGCTCGATGATGCACTGCCTGCACAGGTCGGGCTGAGTTCGCCGGACTGGTACACGATGCTGCTGGCGGCACGCGGCGGATATCATCATGATGCATACAGCACCGCATTGCAGCAGTATCTTGCCGCTGAGGACGTTTCCTCTGCGACAGCCCGCGAACGCATGGCGCTGACGCTCGCAGCCTGCAATACGGCAGTACCGGCGGTCTGCTCCGAGCTGCTCGATCAGAGTGCAGGTCAAATGGGCATCATGAGCTGGATTTTTGCGCTGCATCTGATGAACAACGGCGTCCCGTCCGGTCAGTACAGCCCTGACGATCTCGTGTCGGAGCTGCTGCATCAGCAGGCACCGGACGGCGGCTGGTCCTTGCAGGGCGGCACCGGCGACGTCGATGTCACCGCAATGACCTTGCAGGCACTTGCGCCGTATCAGGACAACAGGAACGTATCGGATGCCGTTTCGCGCGGCGTTGATTTTCTCGCGGATATTCAGTTTTCGAGCGGCGCATACCAGAGCTTCGGCACGGAGAATCCCGAGAGCACCGCACAGGTCTGGATCGCGCTTTCCGTGCTCGGCATCGACGCGATTTCCGACGGACGGTTCATTGTCTCGGGGAATACACTGCTGGACGGCATTCTGCAATTCCGCTGCGAAGACGGCAGATTTTCACACACACTCGGCGGCGATGTCAGCGATATGGCGACGATGCAGGTCTATGAAGCATTCACCGCGGCGGAATTGCAGCAGCGCGGACAGAATCTGCTGCTCTTTCACGGTGCGCCGCCTGCGCTGACAGCGGAACCTGAGACTGTGCAGACAACCGTCACGACACAGGCGGATGAAAAAAACAGTGATACGCAGAAAAACTCCGCCGCTGCGAATACAGAAGGTATACTGACAGAATCCCGCAGCACAGCAAGCGCCGCGGCTGCCGGACAGACAACCGCTGTCTCCGCGGCTGTGTCTGCTTCCGCCGCATCCGGCAATATAACAACAATCTGCACCGAATCAACAGCGGAAATCATCCACACAACAGCACCGCCGACCGATTCGCGCAGTGAAACGGAAAAATATCCCTACCGTCTTCCGCTGACCGCGGCTGCCGCTCTGATCTCCGCTGTACTCGCGGTAATCTGCCTGATCCGGAAGCGCCGCAGCCCGAAAACATATCTGACAATTCTCGGCGGATTTGTCATATCGGCGGCACTGATCTGGCTCATCAAAATCGAATCGCCTGCACAGTTTTATCAGAATGAAGCGCGCGCCGGCGGCGGCACGGTGACAATGGCAATCCGCTGCGATGTCATCTGCGGTCTGGAAGGGAGCGAGCGCTTTCCGGCAGACGGTGAGATCATGCCGCTGACGGAGTTTTCAATCTCCGAGGATGAAAATGCGCTTGAGCTGCTCTATGATGCCGTGAAAGCATACAGCTTGCAGATCGAGGTGGACGGCGTTTCCGGCGAAACGGTCAATACGGCATATGTGCGCGGCATTGCTTCGCTCTATGAATTCGATTTCGGTGATCTTTCCGGCTGGACCTATACCGTCAACGGCGTGCGTCCCTCCGTCGGCTGCGGTGCATGCCCTGTGCATGACGGCGACCGGATTATGTGGCTTTATACAGTCAATCTGTGAAAGGAGGCAGCAGATGCGGGATTTTGAAAATATGAATCCGGCGGCAGTGACCGTGCATCTGCTGCTGACGGCATGCATCACGATCTTCTGCATGGAACCGCTGCTGCTCGGGCTCTCCCTGCTGTGCGCGATTGCGTTTTTTGTCTTGCGGAACGGCAGCAGACACATCGGTTTCCATATCGCGGCAATCGGTATGCCGGTGCTGTTTGCACTGCTCAATCCGCTCTGGAATCAGCACGGCACAACAGTGCTTTTCTTCATCAATCAGCGCGCGTATACGGCAGAAGCACTGTTCTACGGCACGGTCACCGGCATCCGGCTCGCGGCGGTGCTCTACTGGTTCCGCAGCTTCTCCGATCTCATGACGAGCGAAAAGCTGTTCTATCTGTTCCGGTATCTTTCGCCGAAGCTCGCGCTGATCTTTTCTATGGCGGTGCGCAATCTGACGCTGTTCCGTCAGCAGATGCAGAAAATCCGGATTTCACAGCGCGCAGTCGGACTGTACCGCGAGGGGCATCTGATCGACGATATCCGCGGCGAGCTGCGCATCTTTTCCATTCTGCTGACATGGGCGCTCGAAAACGGCATCATCACCGCAAACAGCATGTCCGCGCGCGGTTACGGCATCGGAAAGCGCAGCAGCTTCACGTATTTCCGCTGGCATACCGGAGACTTTATCCTGCTGCTCGGCACACTGCTGCTTTCGGCGGCTGTCATTGCGGGCATTGCTTCCGGTGTGCTCGACTGGCAGTTTTATCCGGTCTGTCAGCCGGCGGACCGGAGTCAGCTTTATTATGCAGTCCTCGCGGCATATGCAATCCTTGCGGCGCTGCCGCTGATTCACGAGGGAAAGGAGACAGTGACATGGAAGCGCTTGCGGTCAGGCATCTGACAGTGACATATCCGGAATGCGCGGCGCCGGTTCTGTCGGATGTATCCTTTGAGCTTGCACAGGGCGATTTTGCCGTGCTCTGCGGCGCAACGGGCTGCGGCAAAACAACCCTCCTGCGCATGCTCAAGCGCGAGCTGACGCCGCTCTGTACGCAGCAGGGAACCGTCAGCTTCTGCGGCAAGCCGCTGCCGGAGCTCGATGCGCGCACATCCGCCTCTGAGATCGGCTTTGTCATGCAGCATCCCGAGCAGCAGATCGTGACGGATAAGGTCTGGCATGAGCTTGCGTTCGGGCTGGAAAATATGCAGACGCCGCCGGATATTATGCAGAGACGCATCGCGGAAATCGCGTCCTATTTCGGAATCGAGGCACTGCTGGACCGTGATCCCGCAACCTTATCGGGCGGACAGAAGCAGCTTTTGATTTTAGCAAGCGTGATGATCATGCAGCCGCGTCTGCTGCTGCTCGATGAACCGACGGCACAGCTTGACCCGATTGCCGCGGCGGATTTCCTGACGACGCTGCACCGTCTGAATCAGGATTTTTCGGTGACAATCCTGCTGGCAGAGCATCGGCTCGAGGAGGTCATTCCGCTCTGCTCGCAGCTTCTGCTCATGGAGCACGGCACAGTCACAATGCAGGATGCGCCGCGCAGTCTGCTGAAAAATCTGCCGTCGGATGCGCCGGTGCTCGCCGGTATGCCTGCGGCAGTGCGGCTGTATCACGCGCTGCATCCGGACTGTGAATGTCCGATATCGGTCTGTGAGGCGCGGACATGGATGATGCCGCTGCTGCCGAAGCCTATAGCCGCAGAAATTCCGCAGCCGAAAGCGGATAACCGTCCGGATGCGGTCTCGGTTTCGGGTGCATATTTCCGCTATGAACGCCGCGGGCGCGATATTTTGCAGGACCTGAGCTTTTCCGTGCGCGAGGGGGAATTATACTGTATGGTCGGCGGAAACGGCGCGGGCAAATCGACCGTTTTATCAGTATTATCCGGTATTCTGCGATGCTATGCCGGTCAGGTGATGATCTTCGGGAAGGCGGTCGGCGATTATAAGCACCGCAGTCTGCATCAGAACTGCGTTTCGCTGCTCCCGCAGGATGTGCAGACGGTGTTCCTCTGCAATACGGCGGCGGAGGAGCTGGCGGAAACCGACCGGAACTATGAAAAGCTGCTCGCGCATTTCCCGTTTGATCTGGCGCCGCTGATGCAGCAGCATCCCTATGATCTGAGCGGCGGCGAGCAGCAGCTTCTGGCACTTGCAAAGGTCATGCTGACACAGCCGCGGCTGCTTCTGCTCGATGAACCGACGAAGGGGCTGGATGCGCAGTCGAAAGCGCGGCTCGCCGATGTGCTGCACGGCTTGCAGACGCAGGGCGTCACGATTCTGCTTGTGACGCATGATATTGAGTTTGCGGCATGTCATGCAGACCGCTGCGGATTTCTGTCGCGCGGGGCGCTGATCTCTGCCGATATCCCGACACGGTTCTTTTCTGAGAATGCATTTTATACGACGGCGGTCAGCCGCATCACACGCGGGTTTTATCAGCAGACTGTTACGGTGGAACAGCTCTGCGCACAGGTGCAGGATATATAACAATATCCTTTTTTTAGAATTGTGATGCTAAGATAAATCGAAATTTGGCGGCTTAATGCTCCCAATCAATCACATAAAACCATAAAAGCCGCTTCTCCCCACGGAACGGGGGTGACAACCCAAGTGGAAGGAGGAAGTTCGCAAAGCTCACATTCCCCCTTCCCCTTAGGTTTTCGCCCCCGAGCCCCCGCTTTCCTGA
>JAFZPP010000035.1 GCA_017550285.1 Oscillospiraceae bacterium | reverse complement strand
CCCAAGGCGAGAAGGGAAACTCGCTGCGCTCGCATTCCCCTCTCTCCTTAGGGTTTCCCTCTCGCGCTCTCCCTTCCCTAATCCTCTTACCCCTAGAGAGCGAGGCTCCTGAGGAGAGCGGAGCTTAGGGGGATAGGGTTCAGGAAAGCGGGGGCTCGGGGGCGAAAACCTAAGGGGAAGGGGGAATGTGAGCCTTGCGAACTTCCTCCTTCCCCTTGGGTTGTCACCCCCGTTCCGTGGGGGAAAGTGACGCTTATGGTTTTATGTGATTGATTGGGAGCGTTAAGCCGCCAAATTCTTATTTATTATAATTGCGTCCATGGAAACAGTCTGACTTATCAATCTTTCAGGACGCCGCCGGAATGCTTTAGATCAACGGCTGTCGGCACTGCCGACAAATTCTGTTAGCATAGTAACTGAATCAAAATACAATATCACCAAGCAGTCATACACCACTTCGGTTTTTTCGTATCTGTGTGAAAAAATGACAATTCAGTTACAAATCGCCGCTTTGCTGCTTTTACGCTTAAAATTAAGAAAAATCACGCATCAGCTTTCTTATCGCACTATTTTGTACAAAATCACAATCCGACTGTACATCTCTTTCTGAAAATTTGATAAAAAAACGGTAAAACCGCTTTACTTTTTTCAAATTTTGCGATATAATAGAATGAGAGTTCAAATATTGCTGTCCGGCGAAAACAGAAAGGAAAGTGAAGCAGTGCAATAAAGAGGGGGAGTTGCATATGATTAAACATCTGAATGATAATTTTGAAACCGTTGAATATGAAGACAAACGGTTTGTCATGCTCTATGACAATGTCGAAACCGAATTCTATCCGACACACTGGCACAATGCCATTGAGATCATCATGCCGATTGAAAACGGCTTTATCGTCGAGACCGGCGGCACGGAGTTCCGGCTGAATGAGCGCGAAATCCTGATCATTCCTGCCGGTGAGCTGCACACGCTGCCTGCACAGCCCGGCAGACGCATCATCTTCCAGTGCGATCAGGCGGTGCTGCTCAGCAATCAGGCACTCGAACCCGTCATGGCTGTGCTCAATGCGCCCTTGCAGGTGACGCCCGAAACCGACCGCGACCTCTATCTGCGCGCCAAAAAGGCAATGCTCGATATCTATTCTGATTACTATGAGGATTCCGAGATCGCGGATGTGAAAATCTATCTGAATCTGGCAAATATGCTCGTTGCAATCCGCGAGTTCCAGCTTGATCAGGCGCGCGAAACACTCGCCTGCGCCAAGGACAAAATGGTGCAGTATAACGAGAAATTCAAGCAGGTGCTCAAATATATCGACCAGAATTATATGTATGACATTTCACTGGACACGCTTGCCGAAATCGCCGGCTACAGCAAATTTCATTTCTCGCGTATCTTCAAGCAGTTCAATTCGATGTCCTATTTGCAGTACATCAATCTCCGGCGCACCCGCGCTGCGGAGACGCTCCTGCTCGATCCCTCAATCCCGATCACCGAGGTCGCCATGCAGGCAGGCTTCTCCAGTCTCTCAACCTTCAACCGCATCTTCAAGGAGATCAAGCACTGCACGCCTTCCAGCTATCAGCGCTTCTACTGCTCCGCCGGAAAGGGTCCGATGCAGACTGTCTCACCAAACGATATCTGATTTGACAAACAGTGCGTGCCGCATGCCGGTGCGCACTGTTTTTTTCATCTGTTTTTCTTTTAACTGTCATAATTCGGTGCTATAATGCAGAATGGAAAATGGGTGGGCAGACTCAAAGGAGGAAACATATGGCGAAATCCTACAAGACGGCAGCCATTGCTTACGGCGCGGCGCTGCTCGGATTCACAGGTTTTCTGATGCTGGATACCTTCGTGCTCAGCTCCGCCAAGCAGACCGGTGCAACCGAAATGAATCTCTCTTTGTTTGCAGAGGAAACAAAAGCGAGAACGACAACTGCAACAGAGCAGACGGATTCTGCGGAACCGGCAACCGACACCGAAAAGGAACTGACCGCTGCTGCCGCGCAAAAAAACGGCACCGTGACAACAACTGCTTCCGGCACGGCATCCGGCTCCGGCGAAGAAACACAGACCGGAACTGCAAAGCAGGCATCTGTCACGCAGAAAACCGTCAACAATGAAAAATCGGACGATCAAAGCAAAACAGAAAACACGAAATCCGATTCCGCAAAAACAACAAAATCCGAAAAAAACACAACGACTGCGACAACCGTGACAACAACGACAACCACAGAGGAAACCGAACCGGAACCGCAATTCATCATCAATGATACCGCGTATCAGGATGAAAATATCAGCATTGCACTCTCGCAGTATATCGAGAACGATACCTCGATCTATGTCGCGGATGTGCATGTCAGCTCGGCACAATTCCTCAAAACCGCATTTGCGAATGATACCTACGGCAAGAATATCACCGCGCCGACATCGGATATTGCCGCGGCGCACGGCGCTATTCTTGCAATCAACGGCGATTTCTACGGCACGCATAATTCCGGCTATGTCATCCGCAACGGCGTGCTTTACCGTGATACGCCGCGCAATAATACCGATTTTCTCAGTATTATGGCGGACGGCAGCTTCTTCATTACAACCAGTGATGAATACTCTGCGCAGGAGCTGCTCGATATGGGCGCATGGCAGTGCTTCATGTTCGGTCCGCGCTTGATCGAAAACGGTGCGGTCACGGTCGATGACAACTCCGAGGTCGCGCGCGCAATGGCAAGCAATCCGCGGACGGCAATCGGCATTGTCGATGACCTGCATTATCTCTTTGTCGTCTCCGACGGCAGAACCTCGGACAGCGACGGTCTCTCGCTGAGTGAGCTTGCATATTTCATGCAGAGTCTCGGCGCATATACCGCCTATAATCTCGACGGCGGCGGCTCCTCAACCATGATCTTCAACGGCAGTCTCATTAACAATCCGACAACCAGCGGCAGATCAATCAAGGAAAGGAGCGTGAGTGACATTGTCTACATCGGATATTGATACCGGTCGGCAGCAGATTCTGCATCACGCTGCGGCGGAGTTTATCGCTGCACTGTGTCTGGCAGGTTTCGGCGCAGTCTATGAGCATTTCAGCTTTGGGGTCTATTCCAATGATATGATCTATGCATTCATCTACCCGCTGATCTCCGGCTTACTGCTGCTGTTTACCGTGCTCCGGATGCATCTTCCGCAGGCGCGCACGCTGTTCCTGCTCCATGCATCGACCGCAGCATGCGCAGTCGGCAGCATTGCCGCAGGTATTCTGCATATCAGCGGCAGAGACCATAAGCTGCTGCTCGTCTATCCCCTGCTCGGCGGCGCCCTGTTCCTGCTGACGCTGCTCTCCTACCGGAAGGACGGTCAGAAATCCGAATAAATCTCAAAGCGCTCTGTGTATATGCACAGGGCGCTTTTTGTGCATTTCAGTATCATAATCGGACAGGATACGTCACGGGGTCTTGCGCAGAAAACGATTCTGTGCTATGATAAGCACAAGAGAGGTGATCACGTGAAAATCTCAATGCAAATCGACGGCGCATATGAAGAAACCGAAATCCTCATACGCAGCCCCAAGCTCACACCGGAGATCGAACAGCTCATCGCAGCACTGCATCTGCTGGAACGGAAAATCACCGTGACAAACGGCGGCGAAACAGCCGTCCTCGATGCTGCCGCGATTATCTATGCGGAATCTGTTGACCGCAAAACCTTTGTCTATACGCAATCTGCATGTCACGAAACAAAGCTGCGCCTCTATGAACTGGAGGAGCTGCTCGAGCCCTGCGGATTCCTGCGCATCAGCAAATCCTGCATTGTTCAGGTGAAAATGATCCGTTCGCTCCGCACCGAGCTCGACCGCAGACTTCGCCTGACACTCGAGACCGGCGAACAAATCATCGTGTCGCGTCAGTATGCCGACGCGCTCAAACAACATCTGGGAGTGAAATAATATGAAAAAGCATCTTTGGACTTATTTTCTGAATGTCATGTTCAGCTTTGGACTGACGACCGCGTTTTTGACCGTCATCATCATACTGGTCGGTGATACGATCAAAGGAGAAACCGGCATGACCCTGCTCGGCAGCGAAGGAATCCCGACCGCATTTCTGCTGCAATTTCTGATTGCCGATATGATCGTTATGGCTTTGCGCAAGCTGTTCCTCAGCGATTTATGCATCCGGAACATGAAACCAAGCCCGCGCGTCATTCTGTTTCTGGTGAGCTCGCTGCTCACGATGACCTGCTTTATTCTGGTCTGCGGATGGTTCCCGACATGCGGACTGCTCGTATTCATTCCGTGCTCTGTGTGCGCGATCATTCTGAATGCAATGAGACTGTTTCGCAGTGAAGCAGCAAATAACAAGGCGCTTGCCGATGCACTCACAAAATACAAATCCGACCATGCTTCATAAAACAAAAAGACTGCATATCCGCTCGGGATATGCAGTCTTTGATTGATGAAGCAAAAATTACTTCAGCTCGATGGTAGCGCCAGCCTCTTCGAGCTTCTTCTTGATTTCCTCAGCTTCTGCCTTAGCAACGCCCTCTTTCAGAGTGCCGAGGCCCTCAACAGCAGCCTTAGCCTCCTTCAGGCCGAGACCAAGAATATCCTTGACAGCCTTGATGACATTCATCTTGCCGTCGCCGAAGGACTTGAGAACGATGTCGAACTCGCTCTTCTCTGCCTCACCGGCACCGGCGCCTGCGCCTGCTGCCGGACCTGCTGCTGCAACAACAGCAGTCACGCCAAACTCTTCCTGAATTGCCTCGACCAGCTCAGCCAGCTCGAGAACGGAGAGTGCCTTGATATCTTCGATAAACTTCATTGTCTTTTCGGAAGCCATGATAATTCTCCTTTTCAAAAATAAAAATAATTTGGATTTTAGGCGGCCTTAAACTCAGGCAGCCTCTTCGTTCTTCTTGTCCACGAGAGCCTGAAGCGTTGCAGCGAGCTTCTGCATCGGACCCTGAAGGGAGCCGAGGAGCTGTGCAAGCAGGACGTCCTTGGACGGGATCTTGGAGAGCGCCTTGACGCCGTCTGCGTCATAGAACTCACCGTCAACGAAACCAGCCTTCAGGCTGAACTTTCCGTTGGACTTCTCAGCGAATTCGCCGAGGATTCTGGCTGCGACAGTCTGGTCGCCCTCGCAGGTAGCGATTGCGGTCGTACCCTCGAGGATGCTGTCAAACTGCTCGAAGCCGATGTTGTGCATAGCAAGGCGGATCAGGGTGTTCTTCTGAACAGCGTAGCTGACGCCTGCTTCACGGAGCTCCTTACGCAGCTTGGTATCCTCCTCAACGGTGATACCCTTGTAATCCACGAGCACGCATGCAGCAGCACTCTTGAGCTGCTCGGTCAGCGCAGCGACCTTTTCCTGCTTTGCCTGCAAAACCTTTTCACTAGGCATATTTTTCACCTCCGGTTTTGTAATCGGCTGAACAAACATCGAACGGAGGCATATAAAAAAGCCTCTCCCGAAACATCGGAGAGGCGGAGTTCACGTATCATACGGGAACGACCGGCACTCCTCGGCTGGACTTCTGCGCATGCTGCGCTGCCGGCTGTCTGTGGAATACGGGATTCGTATGTTTTATTCAAGCCTATTTATTATAGCATATCCGGTTTGATTTGTCAAGCACTTTTTCAAAATTATTGTCAGATGCCTGAAACAGCGGGTACGGAGCCTGCCGCCTGACAGCAGACCCCGCCCGTGTTTCTCTTATGCCTGTACGATCAGCCGCATCAGCGCGAACAGATCCTGAATATCAAGGATTGCATCGCCGTTGAGATCGGCTGCATCAAAGGGAATCAGTTCGGGATCCAGTCCCGTGTGCTCTGCAAGCAGCGCCGAGAATACCGTGATATCCGCTGCGGAGCATTTGCCGTCGCCGTTGAGATCGCCCTTCACCGGTTCATGCTCCGGCGAACGCGCCTGCTGATAGATAAACCCGTAGCGGTCGGCATAATCCGCAGCCGCACAGCCTTCGTATCCGATCACAACCTTCTCCGCCGGCAGATCGGCAAACAGCGATTCCGGCACGAATGTCACCGGCACGCCTTCAATCTCCGGCAGAAGCTGATAGCTGTCGCGCTTGCCCGAGAGAACTTCATAGGCTTCCGCATAACCGCCCTCTGCCGCGATGCGGTAGCCGAAGCCGCCCGCCTGATCCTGCACCCGCCGCATATGCGTACTGCCGTCATCATGCAGCAGCAGACAGAAGGTCTGATTCCGGCTGGAAATATCGGTTGCCGAAACCACAAAGTAGATTGTCTCCCCTGCTTTCACATTCTGCTTCATTTCGCCTGTCGTCTTGAAAAAGATATATTGCAGGAAATTGCCTTCGCTGTCATAGCACTGTACAGTCAGCTTGCACATCGCCTCATAGAACGAAGCATTCAGCTCCGCGTCAATGCCGGAGGTGTAGCTGAATACCACATACTGCTGCTCCTTCTTATTGAAGCGGTAGGATTCATCGAGCGCAAGCGGCACCGGATCAAAGAATTCCGCTTCTTTCAGCTGCTCCGGTATGATTTCAAATTCCACGTCGCAGTTTCCGAAGTATTTTCCGAGACCGGTATAGTTTGCCGTCGCCGTACCGATATTGACATCATCCGCCGTATAGCGCAGACGGTAGTCCGTGCCCTCAATGAGCGTATAGTCGCCGTCTTTGAATGTCACCTGCGGCGCGATGACCTCGCCCGTCCAGACATGCGGTTCCGCGGTGATCTCACACTCCGAAAGCAGCCGCAGCGAAGTTTCCAGACGGAAACTGATCGTACCTTCACGCGCCGTGCCGTTGAATTTTACCATGACAAAGCGCGTCTCACCGGCAGGCACTGTAAACCGCACCGACTTTGTACCGGCGCCGTAATCCTGCTCGAGCATCTCCCCTTCCGGCGAGAAAACACGCAGGACAATATCCGCAACATCCGAAGTGCAGAGCACATATTCAGTCTCTGTTTCCGGAGTCACGCGGTAAACCGCAAGGCGGTCCTGCTTCGTGACCTTGACGCTGTGTTCGCCGACCGCCAGCAGCGGTGCATCCGCCGGAAGCGCCGGATAAATATTGACAACGCCTTCCTGATAGCCGTAGGTACGGTTTGTCGCATACAGCGCGAACGGCTGCTCACCGAGCATGATATTGCTGTCCTTATACACAATGCGGAAATCCTTGCCCGACTGGAGCTCGGTGCCGTCTGCATTGCGCAGCTTTACGGGGATCGGTACCTCGCTGCCCGTATACGGCTGATCGGTCACAATCAGCTCTGCATCCGTCACCGAATACGGAATCAGCACGGAGAATTTTGCCTTTGCTGCCGTCTCGGGATACTGCCTTGCGACCGCAATGATATATGTGCCGTTGCCGAGCAGATAGTCATTCTGTTCGCCGTTCATCTGCTTCACACGTGCACAGGTATGCAGCGTTTCGTCATAGCGATAGAGTGTATAGAGCATCATACTGCCGCTGATGCGTTCATTCAGCACGCGGTAGCGGATCGTTTCGTTTTCCGTTTTGCACTGATCGACCTTGAACCAGAGCGTTTCGAGCCGGCTGTCGGAACAGCTGACCTCGACCGGCGTATCCAGCGCAAGCATCGTCTCGGAAACCGCCGGCGATTCATAGATCATCTCATACTGCTTGACGAGTTTGCCGTAATATTTGCCCATGCCGACAAGCGTAATCTCCGCAAGTCCAGGGATGTCGTTCCGGTTGTCAATCCGCTGATAATCGACACCCTCTTCGAGCACGGTCTCTCCGTGGCGCACCTTGATGCGCGGGAAATGATATTCGCCCGGCTCATAGCTTGCCATGAAGCCGCCGGTGACAGTCGCCTCGCTGAGATCATAGCGCTCCGCCGAGATTACCAGCGCATAATCCGCGCCGACAGAACCGGTGCAGACAATATAATAGCTCTGTCCGGCATTGAGCATCACAGTCGAATTGAAATAGCTGCCGGAAGACGTCGAATAATCGCTCTGCGCAAATATCTTGTCATCATGCTCCGGCGTATCCGCAATCCAGCATTCTGTCTTGATGCCGACATGGTTCTGTCCGCCTGCATATCTGCCGGAACGGTTGAACGCTGCCTGCTCTTCGGCATAGCCTGCGGTCGCATTGCCGTAGAACCGGTATTTTCCGGTCGTCTGCGGCACAAAGATATACACCGCTTCTTCCTTTTCATAGCCGATCTGAACCGGTACCGGCGTATCCTGCGGAATCCGCTCATAGACCGTAACGGATGTTTCACCGCAGCCGCAGCAGCGTCCGATTCCGTATGCCAGAATCCGAACCTCCTGATTGTGTCTGGTATAGCGCAGTACATAATCCTGCTCCGGAATGAGCTTCGTACCGCCCGGCTGCCGCACAGCGACCTCCGGCTGATACCCCGATCCGAATTCGCAGGCGCGCTGTACCGTGACTTGCAGCGTACATGCGGCAATATCAATCTCCGCCGGTGCAGCGGATGTCAGAAAGAGCGCATAATCGTCCTTCCAGAGTGCCTCCGTCCGGAGATAACAGGGCTTGTCCTTCGTCAGTTCGGCTTCGAGCAATTCGCCGCCTGCCGCCTGACTTTTCAGCATGCCGAGCACCTGACCGGCAGCATCGGTCAGCACGCCGGAGACCGCTGCCGCGCCGGACGCGGAAATCCGGTATGTGCCAGATTCCGCCGGAATCACCGTCCACATGGCTCTGCCGCTTCCGGACGGTTCGCAGAACTGATCCGGATGCAGTTCAGGAAGCGTCTCCGATTCCGTCACACTGACGGAGAATGTCACCTGCTCAGTTTTGCCCTGCGCATCGGTCATGACGCAGCGGTAGGTAAATTCACCCGCCGCGGACGTATCCGGATACAGCTCCGGCATCACGGCGCCTTCAACCGGCGTCTGCGTCTCACCGCTGACTGAGTACCACTGATATTGCAGTGCATTGCCGCATGCCAGAACGCGCAGTGCGCCTGCATCATGCTGCGTCAGCACCGTCTTTTCGCTGCTCCGCCGCAGAACCAGCGGTTCATCGCAGAATTTCATTTCCGCCAGCAGCTTCACAGCAGAAACCGGCGCATCCGATACAATATACGCATTCTGCGCAAACGCGCTGTCCGCAGCAGATTGCAGTTGATTTGTCAGATAGACCGAACGGGCTCCCGTCAGCGACCGCGCGGAGAGCTTCTCTGCATGTTCCAGCCGGACGCAGTCGATCTGTGCATCCGCAAAGGATGCATCGCCGACCTCCGTCAGCTTCGGAAATTCGAGTGTTCCGGCGATTGCGCCGCCGAATGCGCGGTATTCGAGCTTTTCAAGCGCATCAAACCGCAGTGTATCCAGTCCGCTGCCGAGCATGCATCCGCTGAACGCATTTGTCCCGACATACGTAATTTTTGCATAGTCGATGCTGTACAGCAGCTGCATTCTGCCGGTCTGCGTGGCGAGCGCACCGCTTTCGATCTTCGTAATGCCGGGCAGATCGAGCTGCCGCAGTCCGGTGCAGCGGTAGAAGCAGTCTGTCGGCAATACGGTGAATGTTTCCGGCAGCATCACACTGCGCAGCATGATATCGCCGGAGAATACGGCAGTGCCGAGCGTTTCCAGCGCGGAAAAGCGCACATCGCCCTCCCATGCGGTACAGTTTTCAAAGGCACGGCTGCCGACTGCGGTCACATGCTGCCAGTAGATTTCCGGCTCTGTCAGCGCAATGCAGTTCCGGAAGGCATTTTCGCCGATGACTGTTACATGCGGCAGATGCACGGTTTTCAGCATCGCACAGTCCTCGAATACCGACTCCGGCAGCGTCTGCAAGCCTTCCAGATCAAGCCGCATCAGTGCGGTACAGCCGCGGAATGCACCTTCGCCGACCGTTTTCACGCCGTCGGCAAGCTGTACCTCATGCAGCTTTTCGCAGTCTGCAAAGGCTTCTTCGCCGAGTTCCTCTGCACCGGTCGCAAAGATGCGCACCAGCTCCGAGCAGTTTGCAAATGCCCTGTCGCCGATTTTCTTCACGGAGGACGGCAGCTGAATCTCCTCCGCAAAATGATTGCCCGCAAACGCATCCGCCGCGACCTCGCGCAGCGGCTTGCCGTCATACTGATCCGGCACGGTGACCTTCTTCCGGATGCCGCGGTAAGATACCAGAACGCCGTCCTTTACGGTATATGCCTCGCTGACATCCTTGCCGTTGATTGTATAGACCGCCTCGGCTGCCGCGCTGCCGATCCAGCCCTTGCGCGCGGTCACTGCCAGAATCCGCGTGGTTTCTGCAACCGTCAGCGGCTTTTCATAGCGTGTACCGTTCTCCGGAGAAGGCTTCGTCCCGTCCGTTGTATACCAGATCTCCGCATCGTCCAGATCAACCGTGATCTCAACCTCCTGCGCCTGACCGAAGTTGCCGGATTCGACCGAAAACTCCGGCGCCGGACAGATACCGTCATCCCAGCGGAACTTTTCCATATTGATAAAGCCCCAGCCGAAATCCTTGTCAAAGCCCTCGGGTCCCAGATCCTTTGCATTGAGCCGCAGCAGCATCTCCGCACGCTGCGGTGTCATTTTCTTGTCATAGCTCCGCAGCAGTGCACAGCATGCGGATACATGCGGCGTAGCCATACTGGTACCGTTCTTCGCTTCAAGATGGCTGTCCTCGCCGAGCACATAGCTCCGGATGCCGAAGCCCGGTGCGACCACATCGACGAATTTGCCGAAATTGGAAAAGGTCGCACGTTCCATATCCTGCGTCACGGCACCGACCGTAATGCAGCTTGCGATACTGCCCGGATAGTAGTATCCGGCATCGTCGCCGTTGTTGCCTGCCGCCGCACAGCAGATCATACCGGCTTCATCCGCAATCGTCATTGCCTCGATTTCCAGCGGACTGACACCCAGACCGCCGAAGCTCATATTGACAATATCCGCATTCTTTTCAATCGCATACATCAGACCGAGATAAATCTGCTCATCGGACGCGCTGCCGTTCTCATCGAACACCTTGATCGGCAGAATTTTGACATTCTTCGGCGTCATTTCACAGATTGTGCCGGTGACATGCGTGCCGTGATAGAGGTCATCATTCACGCTGTCATCACCGGAATCGGAGATATTGATGCCGTCCTCGAGAATTCTGCCCTGAAACAGCGCCGGAACCGGATTGATGCCCGTATCAATGACCGCGACGGTCACATCCGGCAGCACCTCTGCATCGAGATACTTTTTGATGAAGTCCTCCGTGCCGATCAGCGGAACGCCCCATGAATTGTAGACGCCGCTTTCCACATCCGCGACCTGTGCATTGCCCGATACCTCTGCCTGCGCATCCGCAAGCGCCTCGGCATCGAGCGTAATGCGGTGCGAGGGCTGCACATATTCCACGGCAGGATCGCTGAGATATGCCTGATAGGCGCTGTATGCCGCTGCCGAATCCGCATATTGCAGAATATGCAGACCGCGGTAGCCCTCCGCCGCCGACACGGCACCGTGCCGGTCAATCCCGCCCTCCGCCTTGACAATCAGACGGGCGGTCTGAAATTCATTGGTGATCGTCATTCTGCCGTTCTGCTGCGCGGTTTCATAGCCCCAGTCTTCGGCGGCATCGGCAAAGGATTCCCATGCCGTTCCGGATGCAGCATCGCCGTCCGTCCGGAGCATCAGCTCGCCGTTTTTGATACGCAGATCACCGCAGCCGGAAACCGGCTTGCCGCCGTCGGCAGAAAGCGTCCCCGCCTGCGCATCATAGACAATCGAATCATAGAACTGCCGGTCGGCATCCGTCCGCATGACTTCGCGCACATCCTCGGAAAATTCGTCCAGCGAGCAGACCCGTTCTGCCGCAGCGGATGCAGTCACAGACGGAAACGCAGGCAGAATCACCTGACAGGCAACCGCCGCCGCAAGTCCGAAGCCACAAATGCGTTTTTTTATCATATCCATTTCTCCCCGCAGTATTCCGGTCAGCCTGCCGTATATTTTTCAGACCATTGCTGAATGCGCGCCTTCATCTCATCGACGGCAAGAATGCCGTATGCAAAGCCCTTGCGCACCAGCTCCGCCGGAACATACTCATCATATTTCTCAAAAAGCGGAATCTCATCCGGATAGACCAAATCCATCGGATCAAACGCCTCCTGTGCCGCTTCTGCAAGAATCCGGAAAAACTCCGCCTTGCCGACCTTCATCTTAAATGTCAGGAAATACGGTCTGGACGGCGACAGTCCCGATAAAAACAGCCTCTGCGCACATTTCACCTTCAGGAAACGCTCCATTGCCAGAAATGCATAGCTGCCGAGCCACGGGAACAGCGCCCACATATCGCCGCCGAGACAGATCAGCGGCTCCTCCAGCAAGCCGGAATTCGCCGCCGTATGACGGGCAAGCTCCAGCCGCGCAACCGCATTTTTCATCAGGTAAGGATACTGCTGATCCTCCTGCAAAACCTGATGCATCCGCTCGAGAATCTTCGTCTGGATATCGCCGGGACAGTCGCCGAAATACGCCGGCACCTTGCCCTTGACCATGGTACAGTAGACAACATGGCGGTCAAAATCGACCTCATCGACGACCCACACATGTCCTGCAATCGCAATCTTTTCACCGGCAGGCGGCGGCTGCACAATCGTTCCGATCTCCTGTGATTCGGAACGCACCGTAAATTCCTCGCTGTCCTGAAATACCGCATAAAATTTATAGTTGTTGATGACGCGCTCACCGGCAAGTCCTGCAATCAGACCGCCGCGCTCCGTGCGCTGAATATGATCCTTCTCAATCAGATGCCGCAGCAGAATGCGGTAATCATCCTGCGTAATGCGGTGAAACGGCTGCAATTTCAGCACTCTGCCCGCAAGCTGCGCCGGTGTCATTTCACCGTTTGCGGCAAGCGTGCTCATGGTCTGATGATAGAGCAGGCTGAACGGCAGACGGTCGAGCTTCGGCGGCTCAACCCAGTGCTCCTCCGCATAAAGCTGCACGAGCGCGATCCCCTGCAACAGCTTCCACGGCACCGTCGAGGGCAGCATCGCGCGCGCCTCCGGCTCCTCCTCACGCATCACAAACCACATCTCCGGCGGCAGACCGCGCCTGCCGGTGCGTCCCATGCGCTGCAAGAACGAGGAGACCGTAAACGGTGCATCAAGCTGAAAAGCGCGCTCCAGCTTTCCGATATCAATGCCGAGCTCGAGCGTCGCGGTCGTGACCGTCGTCAGAATCTGCTCCTCGTCCTTCATGACCGCCTCCGCTGTCTCGCGGATCGCTGCCGACAGATTGCCGTGGTGAATCAGGAATCTGTCCGGCTCGTCATTCCATTCGCAGTATTGCCGCAGCGAGGTTGTCACCGCTTCGCATTCCTCGCGCGAATTGACAAACACAAGACATTTTTTCCCCTGCGTATGCGAAAAAATATAGCCGTATGCAGGGTCAGCGTGGTTCGGCGCATGGTCGGTTTCCTGCTCCAGCGGCTCCGGTGCATCGACCTCTTTGCCCTCCGCCGCCTGCGTATCCATTGCATAAAAATGCTCCATCGAAAGCCGCCATGTCGATTTCTGCGCAGCAATCTGCGGGATAACCGTATTTCTGCCCGAGCCTGTTCCAAGATATTCCGCAGTCTGCTCAATGTCGCCGATCGTCGCGGAAAGTCCGATTCTGCGCGGTTTTGCGCCGGATAAATCCGAGAGCCGTTCAATCAGGCAAAGCGTCTGCCCGCCGCGGTCGCCGCGCAGCAATGAATGCACCTCGTCGATGATAACAAAGCGCAGATCGCGGAACAGCGCCGGAATCATCGCATGCTTATGCAGCATCAGCGCTTCGAGCGACTCCGGCGTAATTTGCAGAATGCCGGACGGATTTTTCAGTAGCTTCGCCTTCTGCGACTGTCCGACGTCGCCGTGCCAGCGCCAGACCTTGATATCCGCAGGTTCACAAAGCTCTGTCATGCGACTGAACTGATCGTTGATGAGCGCTTTCAGCGGCGCAATATAGATCGCGCCGACAGAAGCAGGCGGATTCTCCTCCAGCAGCGTCAGCACGGGAAAAAAAGCCGCCTCGGTCTTGCCCGATGCCGTCGATGCCGAAATCAGGACATTATCCTCAGTATTGAAAATTGCATCCGCAGCCGCGACCTGTACCGCTCTGAGCTTCTCCCAGCCCGAACGGTAAATATATTCCTGAATAAAGGGGGCATAGCGTTCAAATGCATCCATGCGCATTGTCCCTCCGTATATTTTATGATAAACGATAAAAATTTAATGACAAAATGCATAAAGGTGCCTGTCAATCCGTCATGCCGGATTGTGCAAACATATAATATTTATCGTTAATCGTTAAATTCTAGTTGACAAACATAAATTTCCGTGCTATACTGCAAGCAACGGAGAGAGGAACGGCTCCGCAAAATCATTTTCGGAGGAAAAAGCAATGAGCAAAGATCATATTATCGAAAAACTCAAAAAGGGCAGCCTTTGGATCGGGATTGTCTGCGTTCTGGCATCACTCTTCAATGTCGTAATCATCGCTGCGGTCTTTCTGTGGAAGGGAGTCGGCTTCAACATCACGGATAACTACGGGCGGTTTGCGTATTTACAGTCGTTGGTTTCATACTGCATCAGTACCGTCATCATGGCAATCGCGGCATTGATGTTTTTCCGCATTGCACAGAACGGTATCCCGTTTACGGCAAAAAATGCACGCTTTGTACGCATCATCGGCGCGGTGTTTCTGCTGGATGCCGCGGTGATGACGGGTGCGGCGTTCGTGCTTTGCGGAACGGTCATGCCATGTATTGTAGAAGCATCCAGAACGCTTGTGGTAGGTCTGCTGTTCCTGTTTATCGCACATACGATCCGCTACGGTGCAATGCTTCAGCAGGAATCCGACGAAACTCTGTGAGGTGCAGTATGGCGATTATTTTACGGCTTGACCGCGTCATGGCGGACAGAAAAATGAGTCTCAACGAGCTGAGCGAGAAGGTCGGCGTCAGCAATGTCAATCTCTCGAAGCTCAAAACCGGAAAGGTCAGTGCAATCCGCTTCTCCACGCTGAATGCGATCTGCCTCGCGCTGCACTGTCAGCCGGGTGATATACTGGAATTTGTGGAAGAAGCGGAATGAGCCTTCATATAAACAGACCGCAAATACGCATAAATCGTTACACGGTATTTTCCGGAACGGCAGGGACCTGAATCAGATCCCTGCCGTTTTTCTTATTTCTTCGGCAGAAAGTCCTTCATCGTGACCAGAACGCGGTCATGACCCTCGGAATCCTTTGCGTACATCTCTACCTTGTCCATTGTAATCGGTGTCTGCGGAACGGAAAGCTCGCCGTTGCTGCTCATATCGCGCTCGACCTTGAGGAAGTCATCGACAACCTCCATACCCTCGGTCACCTTGCCGAATGCTGCATAATCGCCGTCAAGGAAATTGCAGGAATCCGTATAGCAGATGAAGAACTGGCTGGATGCGCTGTCCGGATCAGCCGATCTTGCCATGGAAACCACGCCGCGCGTATGCGAAAGCTGATTGTCCACGCCGTTGTTCTTGAATTCGCCCTTGATGTTCTGGTCGCTGCCGCCCATGCCGGTACCGGTCGGGTCGCCGCCCTGCGCCATGAAGTCTGCAATGACACGGTGGAAAATGATGCCGTCATAGAAGCCGTCATTCACGAGCTTTTCAAAGTTCTCGCAGGTGGCAGGCGCATATTCCGGATACAGCGTAATGACAAACTGCTTGTCATTCAGCTTGACTTCCTCCTTGATATCCGCTGCCGGATCATTCTGCTGCGTATTGCCGCAGCCTGCCATACCGGCGGTCATAATCAACATCATAGCTGCACTCAGCAGCGCTCTCTTTCTGAATCTCATGTTAAAATCTCCTTTGGTTAATGAATATATGGATACGCGGATTGTCCGCGGATCGTGCTTTTTATACGGTAAATTCCGCATATTCGTCCTCGACGGTCTCCTGCTCCTCGAGGGTGGTCGGCGCATAGGTGAAGCCTGCATCGCCGCCGAGCAGTCCGGCGACCGTGCTGCCCGGATGCTGCTGCATGATATCCAGCACTTCGATAAAGTCACGGATCACCTCACGCGGCGTCAGATTGCTGTCCGCGCCGATTCTGCCGTACTCGATCTTGATGAAGGCATCCATATCCGCCGCAGTGACAATCTGCTCATAATCATAGAGCACCGCATGAATCTCCGCCAGCTTCTCGACCAGAATACGCATTTCGGCATAGCTCAGCGGCTCTAAGCGGATAATCGGTGCATGCAGATTGTTCTGTCCGTCGCAGTATTTGCCGTCAACCAGACGGGAACGCAGCGCCTCATAGCTGTAAATGCCGCGCCGCGGGTCCTCCATGCACTGCGGCGTTCCGCACATCACAATGCCGAGATACTGCGCCTTGCCCTGCATCGTGTCATTGTACATTGTCAGGATTTTTTCGTAGTTCTTCTCGCGCGAAATGCTCTGCGGAATCTTATAGAGATTGACCAGCTCATCGACGAGCACAATCAGCCCCTGATAGCCTGCCTGCTTTAAGAACATCGCAAACAGCTTGATATATTCGTACCAGTCATCGTCGCGGATACAGATGCTCACGCCGAGATCATTTTTCGCCTCGGTCTTGTTCTGATATTCGCCGCGGAACCACTTGATGACCTTCGCCTTCGTTTCCGCATCGTCATTGACAAAGGACTGATAGTAAATGCGCAGCAGCGTCGCAAAATCAAAGCCGTGGACAAGGCAGCTCAGCGAATCGACCGTCTGATAAATCTGCTTTTCGACCTGCTTATGAAATTCAGGATCGGTCAGCTCCAGTCCGCTTTCCGCCGCGACATTCGTCCGGATGCCGTTGATCCAGCGGTCGAGAATCAGCGAAAGCGCGCCGCCGTCCGGCTTCGTTTTCGTCGAGAGATTCTGCATCAGTTCCTTATAGGTCGCAATGCCCTGCCCGTTCGCGCCCTGCAATCTGCGCTCCGGCGAAAGGTCTGCGTCACAGACGGCAAAGCCTCTGTCCATTGCGTAATTGCGTACCGTTTGCAGCAGGAAGCTCTTGCCGCTGCCGTATTTTCCGCTGATGAACCGGAACGATGCACCGCCGTCTGCCATGACGCCGATATCATGCAGCAGCGCTTCGATCTCCTTCTCTCTGCCGACCGCAATATATTGCAGTCCGATGCGCGGCACAACGCCGCCCTGAAGCGCATGGATCACCGCGCCTGCCATTCGTTTCGGGATATTCATGTTTCCAGCATTCCTTTCACATCATCCAGATAATCTTCAATCAGCACCGGCGTACCGTCATCCTGCATTTCGATGATCGTATCCCCGAAGCTGTCATAGAGGTTCTCGTTGATCTCATCCGCCAAGACCGAAAGCATCTGTCCGGCATCGACAAGCGGCTGATAGGATTCGCCCGTCGCAAGGCAGATCAGCAGCGCCATTGCCGGTGCGCTCAGCGGCAGATCGGGAATCTCGCTGTCGTCGGGTTCATCGTCTTCATCGGGCGCTGCCGGTTCGGGGACCGGTGCAGCGGCTTCGGTGATCTCATCCTCCGGCAGCGTCAGCATATCGGTTGTATGTTCGGCAGCCTTCCGGATTTCCGCAAGCTCTGCTTCATTCAGCGTAATGACCGGCGCATTTTTGCGCGCCTGCTCTGCAAACCAGTCGTCGATTGCTTTCCGGATGATCTCCGCATCGCCCTCGGGCAATTCGCCGGATTTCAGCTTCCCTTTGAAATTCAGCTTTTCGCGCAGCATCGCATCGAAGGTGCGGAGCAGTGCGCCGACTCGGTCGGTATGCGGCTTGGAGCAGAATGTTTCCTTCGCCCATTTTCCTTTGCAGCAGTGATAGACGCAGAGCGGCGAAAGACGGTAGCTGCCGTCCGCCTGAATGCTGCGGTGACAGAATACGGCGCCCTCAAACATCAGATGCTCTGCGCGGCTCTGTTCGCCGAGCAGATACGCCGAAAATGACTGATTCTTCTGCTCTGCGTAATGCATCAGCATTGCCTGATACACCGCTTTCAGCAGTTCAGAGACCTTTTCCTTCTCCGCAAGATACAGCTTGGAATCCTTGATATGATATTTCGAGAGCGTATCGAGCGCGAGCAGCAGCTTCTCTGCCGAATGGGAGCTGTGGCGCAGAACCGTAATCTCTGCCGCCTCTTTTTCATCCTCGAGACGGTAAGGCAGATGATAATATGCGGCAAAATCGGGCATCCAGCGCAGCAGTGATTTCTTCACTGACGGGAACTGCTCGCCGTAATCGCGCAGCAGATTCCCGAGCGCATCATACGCAGACTCCGCCGACGAAAATCCGATCAGATTCAGAATCTCATAGGCATAAAGCAGCAGAAATGCATTCTGTGAAGCAGGCAGTGCGCCCTGCCGGTAGAGCGTGCGCCATGTGAAATATGCGCGCAGCTCATGATCCTTCATGTTATAGTACATCGGCACCGCTCTGCCGCACTGCACCGGCTCGTGATAATCGTCTGTATACTGCTCCATGAATTTGCCCTGCTGATAGAACAGACTTTCCATAGAGCGCGTGCCGTCGAGATTGTTGTAGCCGGAGAGCGTGCGCATCTGACGGAGCTGCTGCGGCACCGGCGTGAACATGCCAGCCGGATTTGCAAGGATCGACTGATCACTGTAGACCTTCGCCGAATGCGAAGCCGTACCGGTTTTGCGGCGCGCCGACTGGGATGCGGGCTTTCGCGCAGCGGATGCCGGTTTCTTTGCAGCCGTTTTTCTCCTGCTGCCGGATGCGGACTGCCGCGGCTTGGATGCAGGCAGCTTTTCATCGAGATATGCTTCTCCTGCGGCGCGGAACAGCCGTTTCAAAAGACTCATCATGCTCATTGCAGCCGGTGTCTCCTTTCACGATGACATACTACTTTATTATAGCATATTTCCGGTGAAATTTCAATGGGAGAAGAATGAAAATCAGAATGAGAAATGAGAAATTAGGAATGAGAAATTACGGTGCGGCTGCGCCGCGATTTGAAATATTATTCTTCATTTTATTCTTTATGCACTTCCTCCCTGCTCCTTCCTCCTTCCTACATACTATCTCAAAATCATCTGCGAAGCAGATACCGCAACTCCTATCTCCTAACTCCTTTCTCTGCTGTTCGGCTTGATTCCCGCAAAAAAATAAGATATAATAGATGTGACCGGAGACTGTGTTTTGTCTATATAGTAATTAGAAAGGGGTGATATTTTGGACAGTCGGATCATTGCGCTGCTGCAGAAACGTGATGAACTGGCACTGCATGAAATCCGCAGCACCTACGGGACACTCTGCAAACAGCTTGCCTTCCGCATTCTCGGGAATCCGCAGGACGCAGAGGAATGTGTCAGCGATATGCTTCTGGCTGTCTGGAACAGCCGGAACCCCATAGAGCCGCATTCTCTGAAAGCCTATCTGATCTCCCTGACTCGCCATGCCGCAATGGATAAACTCAAAGCAAGACAGCGGCAGAAGCGCGGCGGTACGCAGTTTGAGACGGCACTGGATGAGCTTGCGGAAATCCTCCCGTCCGGTGAGCAGGTCGAAAAGCAGGTCGAAGAACGTGTGCTGATCGACGCCCTCACCGCATGGCTCCGGACGCTCTCCCCCGAAGTGCGCAGTATTTTCATGCAGCGGTATTTTATGTCTGAGCCGGTTCAGGCAATCGCAGAAGCAAATCACATGAGCGTCAGCGCCGTCAAAATGACGCTGATGCGTACCCGCAATAAACTGAAAGACTATCTCAGAAAGGAGGAGCTGATTTGAAGGCGATGGACCTCATGGATGCGCTCGGAAACGTGCCGCTCGACCTGATTCCGGACGGCGCGGATGCATCCGCAGAAGCAAAGCCTGTGCAGCAGGATGCCGTTCCGCAGGCTAAAATTCCGAAGATTACACAGCATGACAATCCGCAGATGCACAACCGTCCGAAAGCGGGCTTCACCGCACCGCGCTGGATGACCGCCGCCGCGCTCGCTGCCTGTCTTGCATTTGCAGCCGGTGTCGGATTTGTCTTGTTCAACCGCGGCGGGAATGAGAATCCCGTGCAGAACAGTCTGGAATCCATAGTCGAGGAAGCCGCGCAGGAAACGGGAACAGGTACAACCGCACCGACCGAATCCGCTGCGCAGAACGCAGAAACCGAACAGCCTGCGACAGCGACACAAAGGGGCATTGTGACAGTGACAACGGCTGACGGTTCCGCGTTGCAGACAAATTCAAAAGCCTCAACCGCACAGACCGAAGCCGCGAAAACTGCGGCACAATCCAAAACGGAGAAACCGCTTACGGCATCCGTCACCACGCAGCAGACAACCACAACCGCTGCCGCGGTGAAAAATTCTGCGATTCCGTTTACCGTCGTCAAAGTCAATCAGGCTGATCTGGATCAATACATGCAGATGCAATATGACATGCTGGTTCCGAAGCCTTCTGTCATTGACAGCAGACAGCAGCTCTTAGAATGCGCCGTGCAGCCTGCCAAAGATTATGCAGAGGATTTTTTCGCTGATCATGTGCTGATTGATCTGATCACAGTTTTTTCCTGCTGGACGCAGGCACTGCCGACCGTGACCGAAGTCAGCCGTCAGGGCGATATACTGCAAATTCATGCGGACAGAGACTGGGCAATGGATGAAGCCTTGCAGTACTGGAGCATCTATCTTGAAATCAACAAAAAAGACCTCGAAGGTATGGAAAATCCGATCACGGTTGAGCTGCATGTCACAGAGCCGGACGGTCACGAATCGGGCACATGCAATTCCCCGCGCATTTTTGTGGGAGAGGGCAGGGTTTATGAATGGAAGCGGAACTTCCTTCCGGCGAACCGTGCAGCCACAATGCAGATGCAGCTCGATGCCGCACCGGATACAATTCTGACATGGAGAACCGAAGGCACAAAGGATTCTCTATGGGCGGAATATCCGGACAAGACCGTATCCGTTTGTTCGGCGGATTTGATTCAGAATGTATATTTCACCGACCTCAACGGGGATGATGTTCCGGAAATCTGCATCAACAGCGTAACCACTGAACGCTGTGCATTCGGCGAAGATATGATGCAATATGTTACGGTATATGATATTGCAAATCAGAAGCTGTACGGGCTCGGCGACCGCTTCCCTGCTGAGGGGGAAAGCGCAGAATATGACCCGTTCAATCCGGCGAAGGCATCCTATGTCTACCGGCTGTATGTGGATGAGGGAAAGCTGAAAGCGCAGAAAATGACGCATCTGACGATGTTTGATTCGCGCCTTCCGAAAACTGTCAGGGGCACGGTCACGCTCTCGGATCACGAACTGATTTTCACAGAGGATCCGGCATAATCACCGGAAAACACAAACCGCCCGACTGTTCGATGCTGAACGGTCGGGCGGTTGTTTTTATGACTGGCTCCACGGCGTCGGGGTATCGGGGTCAAGCACGCCCGGCACTCTGAGGTCATAGCCGTTGACCTCAATCAGCGCATCGTCGAGCTCGATCACCATGCAGTGCCGCCCGTTGATCTGGTCGAGCCGCACCTTATCCTTCGCCTGATTTTTCACATTGACAATGATCTCCGGCGTCTTGATGACGGTCTTCGGCGAGACCAGACGCTCCGGCTTGAGCGAAGTCTCGACATGCTCCTCAAAGACCTTTTCCGTATCGACGAGCTTCTCCTCCGGCACGCCTGCCTCGGCAAGCATCCGGTGCAGAATGCGTCCCGTGACCTCGGTCGGGGAATCGTCGGTCTTGTTCTTTGCGACGATTTCCGTCAGCTTTTCATTGACGGCAGTCACGGTCTCATAGGTCAGATCATCGCCGAGCAGCGTGCCGAGCACCTGCTTCATATCAGCCTGATCCTCCTCGACGGTCGTCTCCACATCGCATTCAAGGAACGCATCTATGAGCTTTTCATTCGGCGTATTCGGCGTCTTGGTATAATACAGAACATGGTGCACATCCGTCGCACGGTCGGAGAAGACCGGATAGAAGAAACCGTCTGCCGGCGCCTTACTGATGACCGCATGCGGATTTTCCTGCCGCAGAATTTCATCGTCGAACTGATTGTAGACGAGCACACCCTCTGTTTTTGCGATCGGGCAGAGCGCCGTGACCAGATACCGGAACACCTGATCGGTGAAATCCGTTTCCAGCTCGTCCATTTTGTTCTTGCGCGGCGGATTATACTGGCAGTATGCCATAATCACCGCATACGGCGCATCGGAATCGACCTGCTCCGCGAGCGTTCCGAGAAATTGCAGCGCGACATCCTCCTGTTTCAGCTCCGATTGCAGCAGATTTGCAAGGCGGGTCTGTGCGCCGTCCTCGCCGTATGCATGATTGCGGAACGGCAGCTCGGAGCTCTGCTTGCCGAGATTGACGTTCAGCACCTTTTTCATCGTATCATAGAGAATCTGGCTTTCCGGCGACGGAATACTCGCAGCACTGCGGATATTGACGCCGCGGACATTGCGCTGACTGTCCACAAACGCCGTCAGCACGCGCTCCATGGTAAAATACTTCGCTTCCGGATTAAAATGATTCCGGATTTCATTGAGTTCCTTACGGTTCATGAAATTGTCTCCTGTTCTCTGTAATCAGCGGCAGATCATGCCGCAAACAAAACGGCAGCCGCCGAAGAAACGTCCGGCGGCTTTCAGACCGTTACTGTGCAAAATGCGCCTTGAGCTTTTCAACAAGCTCGTCCGCACTGACACCGTGTACCATGCAGGCTTCCTCGAGTGACTCGCCGCGCGATGCGGGGCAGCCGAGGCAGTGCATTCCCATTTCCAGGAAGAACGGTGCGGTAGAAGGATCGGCATTGAGAATATCGTCGATCACGGATTCTTTTGTAATTTCCATTGGACTCATCCTTTCAAAAAAGAGGGCGCAGCCAAGCCGCGCCCTGCCGTTTCAAAATTACTGCTGGTTCTTGAGCTGTGCGTAGCACTCGCTGCAATATACAGGGCGATCCTCACGCGGACGGAACGGAACCTGTGCTTCCTTGCCGCAGTTTGCGCAGGTAGCAGTGAAATACTCGCGCTCAGTCTTACCGGCATTCTTTCTTGCATCACGGCAAGCCTTGCACTTCTTCGGATCGTTTGCAAAGCCTTTCTCAGCATAAAACTCCTGCTCGCCGGCGGTGAATACGAACTCCTGTCCGCACTCATTGCATACTAAGGTTCTGTCTTCGTACATTTGAATTATCCTCGATTCTTGAAATTTGGACCTCGACGGAATCCCATCACTGTTGCTCATTTACCGCCTGCGGCGATGCTCAGAAGCGAAATCGGGTTGCAGGTGAATTACTTGCACGCGCTGGAAGAAATGCTGCCGGGTCATGGTAATGTGGAGAAGATAACCGGCTTCTCATTCCGGGACAGTCTGCCGGACTGCGCGGGGCTGCTCACTCCGGTTCTGCGGAGCTGCCTGCCGCCGTAAACGTTCTGCTCCATACGGCGCGGAGCTTGCGTCTTGCACGCTGAATCGCGTTATCGACGCTCTTGGACGGGACTTGCAGCTTTCCGGCGATTTCCTCATAGGAAAGGCCGCTGACCGAAAGCCAGAATATCTCCCGCTCCTGTTTGCTGAGGACGTCTGCGAGCTTCGCATAAAGCTCGGAAACACGCTCTTTTTCATAGAATGCCTGCTCAGGCGTATCCGCTTCATCCGCAAGCGTATCCTGAATACTGTTCTCCGGATCATCCAGTGAAACATCCTCAGAGCCTGCAAGACGGGACGCCGTGCGTTCCATTCTCGAAATATTGCGCATCCGGTTGCGGATGCAGACGACCGCATAGGTACGGAATCCTGCCGCATTCCCCTGCTTGAAGGATGTCACCGCAGCAAGCAGTCCGAGCATGCCCTCCTGTGCATAATCCTCGGCATCTGCCGGATTTCCGGCAAACGACCGTGCCATGCTGACTACCGTCGAACGGTAGCGCTCCAGAAGAATCTCAAACGCCTGCGGCTCATCCGCACAGAGAGAAACCAGTGCTTCATCCGGCATAGAGGTGAGCCTGTCAACAGAGAACGTGCCCATGCAGATAGCCTCCTCACGCAGAACAAGCACCGGTGCGCATTGCGCCGCACCTGTCAATCCGCAGGATACACAGAACCGTATCCCGCAGAGAATGACCTGATATCATGATAACCGAAAGCCGTGTATTTGTCAAGTCTTTTCCAGCCTGATACGCAGAAAAACAGCAATATCCACAGCTTTCAACATATGTTATTCGGCAATTAAGCCAAATCCGGACCGGCTGCAAACGCTGCCCTTCCGTCGCGGAAAAGATTTCCGCCCTGTGAATCAATCGCAACGAGCAGCGGGAAATCCGTCAGCTCGAGCCGCTTGACCGATTCACAGCCGAGGTCCTCATAAGCAATGACCTCGCATTTTGTAATATGTGCCGCAGCGAGTGCGCCCGCACCGCCGACTGCACAGAAATACACCGCATGATTCCGCTCGATTGCCTCACAGACAGCCTGTGACCGTTCGCCCTTGCCGATCATGGCAAGCAGCCCTGCATCGAGCAGCATCGGGGCATAGGGGTCCATTCTGCCGGAGGTTGTTGGACCGCAGGCACCGATCGGACGTCCCGGAGGCGCCGCCGTCGGACCCGCATAATAGATCACGGCATCCTTCAGCAGAAACGGAAGCGCCTGCACACCGTCTGTGCGCATGGCAGCCGTCAGCCGCTTATGTGCCGCATCACGCGAGGTATAGACTGTTCCGGACAGAATCACACGATCTCCGGCGTGCAGGAGCTGCTGCTCCCGCACCATTGCCGGCAGATCGGATACATTGCAATGATATTCCATTAGTTCCAGCCGCTGCCGTTGTCGCCTGCGCTCTCTGCAAGATCATCGAAATTGAATTCGCTCTTGCCGACCTTCTCAAAGGACTTGGAAGCGACCTCGTCGAAGCTCTCAAAGCTCGGAACATCGTCATCGTCACCGACCGTGGAGCGTGCTTCGGAAATGACATTCTTCGCCTCGGAGAGACGGCTGCCTGCCTGACCGGAGAGATTTTCCAGAACGAGAGAAATCTCATTGAACTTCTTGGAAACGCTGTCGATCTCGCTGCGGAGCAGTGCACGGACTGTTCTTGCAGTTTCGGTCGTGGTCTTGGTTCTGCGCTCAGCATCCTCAATCGAAGCGCGGACGGATTCTTCCGCATCTGCGACAGTTTTGATTGCCTGTGCATCTGCGTCGTTGAGCTTCTTCTCTGCTTCTGCATTTGCATTGCTGATTGTTTCGTCAGCCTGCTTGTTTGCATCTGCAATGGTCTGCTCAGCCTGTGCATTGGCATCTGCAATGGTCTGCTCAGCCTGAGCGTTCGCATCTGCGATTGCCTTTGCAGCCTTTTCCTCGGCATCCTTCGTAATGGCTGCCGCCTTCTTGTTTGCTTCGGTAGCGACCTTCTTTGCGGTCATCTGTGCTTCCATGAACAGTGCGCTCATATCGAAGCCTGCATCGCCGCCGTTTTCCTTGAGGTCCGCATTCTCCTGACGGAGCTGCTCAAGCTCGCGGTCCTTCTCGGCAAGGCTGCTGCTCTGCTCGGAGATTACAGCCTCATACTCAGCGAGCTTCTGGAGATCGGATTCGCTCGAAAGACCTGCGGTCTCCTCGATCATCGTATTCTTAGCTTCGAGCTCGGCGCGGAGTGTTTCCAGTTCCGCAGCGGTCTCGGCAGCACTTGCCTCAAGGGTCTCGATTGTGCTGTTCTTCTCGCTCAGCTGTGCCTGGAAATCAGCGATCTGCTGTGCGACCGCCTCAGAATCCGCACCGCCGCCGGAGAGTGCCTGTGCGGCAGCCTCTGCGAGGTCCTGACGCAGGGTCTCATTGTCCTCATTCAGGGTCGTCAGGCGGCTTTCCAGCTCGGTGATCTGATTTTTCAGTTCGTTCTGCTCCTCCTGTGCCAGTTCCAGCTCAGCCTGAGCAGAAGCGAGGTCTGCCTTTGCATCGACAGCTTCCTGCTGTGCGGCTGCGAATGCATCCTCAGTCACGACACCGGCTCCGGTGCTGTCGATGACAGGACGGTTTTTCAGTTCATCCTGTGCAGCACGAAGCTGATTCTTCGTCGTACCCAGTTCACCGCGGAGGCGAGAGAGTTCAGCTTCATATTCGGCTTTCATTTCAGCGTCGGCAGAGCCTCCGGACTGCGCTTTCTTTTTCAGTTCATCGCGCTCTTCCTGTAAGGCATAAATCTGGGAATTCAGTTCATCAACATAAGCTAAAACATCTTCTTTGACGAAACCGCCGCCGATTTTCGTGGTTCTCAAAACATTTGGCTGATCCATAAGTAACGCTCCAATCCTCCGCAATAAAAATGATAATGCACGGGTGCAGACTGCTCATCACCGCCCGACATAAGCTGTTCGCGGACACAGCATCCGTCTCAGGGCAGCAGATCACATATCAGCCTGCAAGTACATATTATATGATAACATATTTTCGCATTTTTTGCAAGCCGCTATATGTAGAAATATCCGCTTGTTTTTCGTGCAACTTCACCATATATCTTAGTCAATTTCCGGAACAATCGACAAAAACAGAATCATTTATGCCGCATTCGTCCCGATTTCAGGCGTTTTTCCGCAATCTCCGGTAAACAAAAACAGACTGCCGGAGCAGTCTGTTCTGTAAAATCTTATTTCTTATCGAGAATCTTGAAGATTTCGGAGAGATCGTCGTCATCGTCGAGGCGCGGGATTGCCGCGGACTGACGCTGCTGGGACGGCTTTCTCGGCTCAACCGAAGCAAAGTTGTCCACGAGCGGATTCTTGACCTCAATCGGCTCCTTCTTCTTCTTATCGGTCGGCAGCGGAACATCGTCGATCATATCCGGTGTCTTGTCCTCATAGCCGGCAGCGATGACGGTGATGACCATTTCATCGCTCATATCCTCCTTGAAGGCAGTACCGAGGATGACCTCAACGCCCGGCGCTGCGGTCTCGGTAATCTTCTGCGTTGCGGCATCGACCTCAGCAGAGAGCACATCCTCGCTCATTGCGATATTGATGAGCAGGCGCTTTGCACCCGTGATCGAGGTTTCGAGCAGCGGGCTGGAGATAACCGCAGAAGCAGCCTCATCCGCCTTATTCTTGCCGCTTCCGTGACCGATTGCCATATGTGCAAAGCCTGCGCCCTTCATGATCGTGGACACATCGGCGAAGTCGAGGTTGATATAGCCGTCCTCGACGATCAGATCAGAGATCGACTTGACACCGGTCTTGAGCACGTCATCCGCCATGGCAAAGCTCTGACGCATGGTCAGCGGCTTGTCCAGACCGACGAGCAGACGCTCATTCGGAATAATTACAAGCGAATCAACATATTTTTTTAATGTCTCGATACCGCGCTCCGCCTGTGCCATTTTCTGCTCGCGCTCAAACGCGAACGGCTTTGTGACAACAGCGACCGTCAGGATCCCGAGCTCCTGTGCGATCTGCGCAACAACGGGAGCCGCACCGGTACCGGTACCGCCGCCCATACCTGCGGTAATGAAAATCATATCTGCACCCTTGAGTGCATTGCTGATCTCATCGCGGTTCTCTTCTGCGGACTGTCTTCCGACTTCGGGACGGTTGCCTGCGCCTCTGCCCTTCGTCAGCTTTGCGCCGATCTGGATTCTGGTCGGTGCTTTCGAGTTGAGCAGCGCCTTGGCATCCGTGTTCACCGCAATATACTCAATGTTTTTCACATCGGCCTGTACCATGCAGTCCAGAGCATTTCCGCCGCCGCCGCCGACACCGACGACTTTAATATTCACCTGCGGATCAAATGAATCTTCATAAACAAAATCAGTCATCAAAGTTCCTCCATTTCGACAGCCCAAGGTTCCGCTCGGGAGAGCCGCCTACAAACATATAGTTATTTTATCACAGTTTTGATGTGATTGCAAGCAGATTTTTTGATTTTGTGCAAGATAACGAATAATTCCGGTGTTTATTCTGTCATTCTATGGCAGTTGACGTTGTCTCCGTTGCAGTTTCCGTTTCCGGTGCGGCTGTCTGCGTCAATGTGCTGAGCCAGGCAGGCGCAGTTACGGGATTTTCGATGCTCTCCTGCGGCAGAACGGATATCTGGTTATTGTTGACCATTGTCAGCTTATATTTCTTTGAAGCATTGATCTGATTCAGTCTGCCGTAGACATCGAGCGCGAGCTTGAGCTTATAATCTGCATCGTTTGCATTGCCCATATGAAAGACCGCATTGCTGCCGATGTACACAAGAATATCGCTCTGTTCCGCCATGTCCACCGACCAGATCATCGGATCGCCGCATCCGGCAACGGCAGACGTCAGCGTTTTCAAGATATTATCGCGCTTTTCGTCCTCCGAATGCAGCACCATGCCGATCGAGCCCTCCGCCGGATTGTAGCCGGAAATAATCAGCAGTCCGGGGTACGGGTCCTCTTTCAGCTCCTCGAGCACGCGGTTTGAGGCGCTGACGAGCAGATAGCCGTAGCTCTGCGTGATATTCGCAACCGGAACCGCCCGTTCCACATTGATCTCAACCGCAGACGGGAACCGCCGCTTGACCGTCACCTTTTCGGCATAGACCACATTCGCGCGGATGCGTTCCGCGGCAATCAGCGTATCGAGCCGGATCAGATTATCCTGATAGCGGATGCCGCTGAGCTCGACAATCTGTTCATCCGGCGTATCGGTTTCGTTGTTGACGATAATCTCGGTGACATTGAAAAAAAGCGTCATGGAAAGCGCTGCTGCCAGCCCGATGACAAGCACGATCACGAGCAGAATATATGCCCTGTGACTGCGTGTCCTTCTGCGCCGCCGTTTGCTGCTGCGCTGCCGCCTGACATTCTGCTTGACGACCTCCTGCATCCGCATTCACTCCTCTCACGAAATATTTTTTGGACAATATTGCCCCGATTTTTCTGAGATGCATCTCAGACTCCGCCGACGTAACAGCGTGGATTTTCCCACAAGTTCAACAGAGTTTTCAACACATAAATGCCCGTATTACGCGAAAACCGGCTGTTTTCCCCCGCCGGAGGGACAGTTTTGCACTTTTTCAACCGAGTTTTCAACATTTTTTGGCATTCGCGGCGGAAAATGTGTGCTCTAAGGCTGAAAACGTTCCGCGCTCTGTCAGGATGCCGAGGCTGTTGAAAGTCTCTGCAAAATGTTCATATCCGCGATCCAGATGATGCAGACCGGACAGATAGGTGATTCCCTCTGCGCCGGCAGCCGCTGCCGCGAGTGCCGCGCCGCCACGCAAATCCATTGCCGTGACGGATGCGCCGTGCAGCTTCGGTACGCCTGTAATGACCGCCGTTCTGCCGGATACGCGGATATCCGCACCCATGCGCGCCAGCTCACCCATATGCTTGAAACGGTTTTCAAAGATCGTTTCTTCCAGCATACTCGTGCCGCTTGCCGTACAGAGCACCGCTGAAATCAGCGCCTGCGCATCGGTCGGGAAACCGGGATACGGCATCGTCCGTATGTAGCTGATGCTCCGGAGCGGTCCGGTGCGGTCCAGAAAGATGCGGTCGCCGCAGACGCCGATCCGGCAGCCCGCCTGCTCCAGCACATCCAGACAGCTTTTCATATCGTCCGGCGCGGTATCCTTCAGGCAGATTTCCCCGCCTGCCGCCGCACCCGCACAAAGATAACTCATCGCTGCGATGCGGTCGGGCATCACACGGTATTCCGTGCCGCGGAGCTTCCTGCCGCCGCGGATGACAACCGTATGCGTGCCGGCGCCTCTGATCTCCGCGCCGCACTGATTGAGAAAGTTTGCGAGATCGGTGATCTCCGGCTCACAGGCTGCATTCGTCAGAACGGTCTCCCCTTCTGCATAGACGCCCGCCATGAGCACATTCTCCGTCACGCCGACGGACGGGATCGGCAGATGAATCTTCGCGCCGGTCAGCTTCTCCGCCGTACAGAAGATTCTGCCTGCACCCTCACGGATGCGCACGCCCATTGCGCGCATCGCATCGAGATGCAGATTGATCGGGCGCGGACCGAGCTCACAGCCGCCGGGCATGGTCAGCGTGCAGCGCTTCATGCTGCCGAGAATCGGTCCGAGAAACATAATCGAAGAACGCATCGCGCGCATATCCTCATCCGGAATCTCATAGAGCTCCGCCGATTCGCGCACAATCCGGATCGTATTTCCCTCCGCCGTCGAACGGCATCCGAGCCGGTTCAGGATCCGGCATGCCGCATAGACATCCGAAAGCTGCGGTACATTTGTCAGGACGGTCTCTCCCTCACAGAGCAGCGCCGCCGCCATCAGCGGAAGTGCACTGTTCTTTGCGCCCTGAACGGAAATCTCGCCGTGCAGCGGTCTGCCGCCGGAGATTTTCAGTATTTCCTCTGTCATATTGCATCACCTCAAACCGTAAGGCGGTATCCGCCGTTTGTCTTTAGCGTATGCAGATTTTGCAGATTCTGTGCAGAGACTGCAAAATTCGATACTTTTATTGCTGACGGATTCCCTCTATGACCTGCCAGATACGGTCATTTGTATCGGTCAGGAACAGCGCACCCGCACGCTGATGCATTGCCGCGCGCTTTTCCGGATCGTGATAAAGCGACTCGATTTGCTGCTTCATCTTTTCAATCGTCAGGTCTTTCTGTTCGATGACGATTGCCGCGCCCGGCTTGCCGAGCACCATTGCATTATAATACTGATGATTTTCCGCTGCTGCCGGATACGGAATCAGAATGGATGCCCTGCCGACTGCCTCCAGCTCGCTGAGCGTCGATGCACCGGCGCGGCTGATCACCAGATCGGCTGCCGCAAGACAGATATCCATATCGTGAATGTACTCCGTGACGCGCAGCCGCGGATCATCCGCAATGCCGCACTGCTTCAGGGCATCCAGCATCGTATCCCTGCCGTGCTTGCCGTATGCATGAATATGATTGATCTGCATGTCCGAATCCAGATGCCATTTCATCAGCTCCGGCATCATGTCATTGAGACATTTCGCGCCCTGACTGCCGCCGAAGGAGACAATCAGCATGCCGTCCGGATAGCCGAGCTGACGGCGCGCCTGTTCTCTGTTGACCTTTGTCATGCTGCCGCGGACAGGCAGTCCGGTCATGACACAGTTTGTCCCCTCCGGAAAATATTTTTCCGCTTCGGCAAAGGTCATCATGACCGCCTTCGCTTTCTTCGCAAGCAGCTTGTTTGTCACGCCCGGAAATGCGTTCTGTTCATGGACGGCAGTCGGGATGCCGAGCTGCTGTGCCGCACGGATCACAGGTCCCGAGGCATAGCCGCCCGTGCCGATTGCAAGACAGGGCTGAAATTCGCGGACGATCTTTTTGGCATGTCCGCCTGCCGTCATCAGATAGCGGACGGCTTTCAGATTCCGTTTGATATTTTCCGGACTGAAGCTCCGCTGAAAGCCTGCGGACTGCACAAATTCCATTTTGTATCCGGCGGCGGGGACAAGCGTTGCCTCCATGCCGTCCGGTGTGCCGACGAAGAGAAACTCCGCCGCTTTGTCATGCTCTGCGATGATGCCTGCAATGGCAAGTCCCGGGTTGATATGTCCGCCCGTACCGCCGCAGGAAATCAGATACCTCATAATGATCTCCCGTTTTTTATAAACTGATATATGTTCCGTATGCACGCGCGATCAGAGATGTATGCTGCGGAATGGTCAGATGCGCTTCAATCAGCGCTTTGTATTCGTCGGTCGTCACCCAGCGGTACGCATCGGTCTCGCCGTTCTGCATCCGGAGAATGCTGTCGGGCACATCGCGCCGCAGCAGGAAAAATGCGTGGAAATATCCTGCGCGCCGGTATACGCCGCAGGGTATCAGCTCCGATTCCGTCGTTTGGATGCCGGTCTCCTCAAAGAGCTCGCGGACCGCCCCCTGCACCGCAGTCTCGCCGGACTGCACGCAGCCGCCGGTAATCTCCCAGCGCCCTGCGTATTTTTTTGCAGATGCTCTGCGCGTCATCAGGAAACGCCCGTCGCTGCGCAGCGTCATGACCGCGGTCAGCATCAGGCATTTGCCCTGCGGAATCGGGGTTCCGCGCTCGACCATACCGCAGATATGCGTACCTGTGCTGTCATATAAATCCAGCACTTCTGTTGTCACCGGAACCGCCTCCTTCCGTCAGAAGCCGAACGGTCAGTTCAGCTTTGCATGTCTTGAAATATTGAGCAGCACGCCCATTTCGGCAAGCTGCATCATCAGTGCCGTACCGCCGTATGAGAAGAACGGCAGCGAAATGCCGGTCGGCGGAATCGCCTTGCTGACAACGGCAATATTCAGCAGCGCCTGCAAGCCGATATGCATGGTAAAGCCGACGGCAACCAGCATACCGAATTTATCCTTCGCCTTTGCCGCGATATAGAATCCGCGGAAGATCAGCAGGCAGAACAGCAGAATCACCGTCACCGCGCCGACAAATCCGAATTCCTCGCAGAGAATCGCAAATACATAGTCATTCTGCGCTTCCGGCAGATACTGATACTTCTGCCGCGATGCACCGAGACCCAGTCCGAACATGCCGCCCGAGCCGATTGCAATTAACGACTGACAGGTCTGCCATGTATCACTCAGCATCAGGTCGGGATTGAACGGATCGACATAAGACTGGAATCTGACTGCAAAGTAGTCGAGACCCCTTTTCTTCATCATATAGAGTACGACGCAGCTCAAGCCCACAACGCCGATTCCGATCAGAACCGCAAAATGCGTCGGTCTGGCTCCGCCGACAAAAATCAGTGTCAGCGCAATCACGCCGATAATCAGCGTACCGGAAACATGCGGTTCCAGCATCATCAGTCCGGCAACCGCGCCGAGCATCAGCATATACGGCACGATACCGTAAAGAAATGTCTTCATGCGGTGCTCATTGCGGACAATCAGCGTTGCAAAAAACAGCACGATCGCTATTTTCATCAGCTCCGAGGGCTGAAAGGTCAGACCGCCGTCGCCGCCGATTGCAATCCAGCGGCGCGCGAAGGTTCCCTGCTTCGAGCCGATGCCCGGAATCAGTACGAGAATCAGCATGATAATCGCCACGCCGAACGCAGAACCCGAAACCCACAGCTTTTCATAGAAATGATACGGGACAATGCTGAGAATAAACATCAGGGCAAGACCCATGCCGGCAAAAGCAAGCTGGCGCGTTGCGTAATAGGTACCGCTCAGACCGTCCTCGATTGCAGCCGGATAGGATGCCGAAAACATCATGAGGATGCCGATGACCAGCAGCGCGATGACCGTTCCGAGCAGGACGCCGTCGAGCTCGCTGTCGATCAGACGCCAGCCTCTGCCGGCAGGCCGCACGCGCGCACCGCTGCGCTGCCGTGTCTGTTTGGATGCAGACGCCATGTTGAATCAGCTCCTTCTCCTGCTCTGCACATCACAGACGGGATGCAACGGCAAGCACGCCGAACACCAGTCCGAACAGCGAAAAGACAATTACAATCTTGTATTCGCTCCATTTGCAGAGTTCAAAATGATGATGAATCGGGGACATTTTGAAGATACGGCGCCCCTCACCGTACTTTTTGCGCGTATATTTGAAATAGGTCGTCTGAATGACAACGCTCAGGCAGTCGAGCACATAGACAATGCCGACAATCACCAGCAGCAGATGCATTCTGCATGCAATGCCGAGTGCCGTGAATGCGCCGCCGAGATACATCGAACCGGTGTCGCCCATAAAGCACTTCGCCGGATGCAGATTCCAGAAAAGGAAGCCGATGCAGCCGCCCGCAATCGTAATTGCATAAAGCGAGAGCTCCAGCTCACCGAAGGTTGCGCAGAGAATCGTCATGCAGAGCATTGAGACAACCGTCACCGAGCCGCAGAGCCCGTCGATGCCGTCGGTCAGGTTCACTGCGTTGATCATGTAGATCATGAACAGCAGCATGACCGGATAATAGAGAAAGCCGAAATTCAGCTTCATGAAAATCAGGTCGATTGTAGTCTCATGATCGCCCAGCGCATACATTATTGCCAGAAATGCACTGCAAAATACAACCTGAAACAGAATTTTCTGCTTCGGATTCAGTCCCTCGTTGCGCTTCTTGACCGCCTTGATGAAATCATCGGTGAAGCCGCATGCGCCGGAATAGAACAGCGAGAACAGAATGACCGTCAGCAGCTTGAGTGCATGGGTTGTGGTATCGGCAGAGGTCAGATCGGGACCGCCGCGCATCCGCCAGACCGTATAGCCCAGCACCGTCGCCGCAATGCTGCCGATGATGAACAGAAAACCGCCCATGATCGGGGTGCCCTGCTTGGATTTGTGCCACGCAGGTCCCTCCTCGAGAATCGTCTGCCCGAAATGAATCTTGCGCAGAAACGGAATCAGGACAAATCCGAGCAGCGCAGCAATCACCGCAGCGGTGACCGCAGAACATAAAGTCAACCAGATAGGCATAGAAACCAGAACCTCCGAAACAATCGCTTTTACATTTTCTCCGCGAAGATGCGCTTTGCCGCATCCGCGACCAGCTCGCGCTCATCCATATGCAGATGCACGCCGCCGGCAATAATCTGATAATCCTCGTGGCCCTTTCCGGCAAGCAATACGACATCGCCGGTCTTTGCCTGCTTCATCGCAAGATAGATCGCCTCGGCTCTGTCGGGCTCTGTCTGATAAGGGACATCGGTATCCTTCAAGCCTTCGATGATATCACCGATGATTGCAAGCGGGTCCTCGTCGCGCGGATTATCCGAAGTCACCATGACAAAATCCGCAAGATTTGCCGCAGCCTTTGCCATTTTCGGACGCTTCGCCGCATCGCGGTTGCCGCCGCAGCCGAAGACCGCGATCAGCCGTCCGACCGTGCATTCACGCAGGCTCGCAAGTGTTTTTTCCAGTGCATCCGGTGTATGCGCATAATCGCAGATCACCGTGAAATCCAGTGCCGTCGGGATGACCTCGCATCTGCCGCGGACGCCGGTATAATCGAGCAGCAGCTCGTTCATCACATCCATGGGGATGCCGATTCTTCTGCCGACCGCAATCGCCGCGACCGCATTGCTGACATTGAACATACCGGTCATGCGCATCGACATCGGGAGTGCCTCACCGTGCAGATGCAGCGTGAACTTTGTTCCCTCGGTGCTCAGCGAGATTTCATCCGCCATGGCATCAAAGCTGTCGGACGGATTCTGACGGATGCCGTAGGTCATTTTTTCGCATCCGATTTCCTGACACAGACGCTTGCCGTAATCATCGTTTCCGTTGATGACCGCAAAATCGCAGCGGTCAAAGAGCATCCGCTTTGCGAGATAATAATTCTCCATTGTGCCGTGCACATCGAGATGATCCTGCGTCAGATTCGTGAACACTGCCGCATCAAAATGCGTCGGACCGATGCGGTACTGCTCCAGACCGAAGGACGATACCTCCATGACAACGGTCTCAATCTTTGCCTCTGCCATTTTCGCAAGCAGTGCAAAATATGCATCCGTCAGCGGCGTGGTATTCGGAGAGGGCAGAATCTCATCGCCGATCTCATACTGCACCGTGCCGATCAGACCGACACGCTGTCCGGTCTTTTTCAGCATCTCCTTGATGAGCGTTGCAGTCGTGGTCTTGCCGTTTGTGCCGGTCACGCCGACAAAGCGCATTTTCCGTTCCGGATGTCCGTACCATGCAGCACAGAGATCGCCGTAGGCGCGGCGCGTATTGCTGACCGTAAGCTCACGGTCACCGAGTCCGAGCGGGCGCTCTGTAATGACGAGCACGGCACCCTTTTCCAGCATCGCGGCTGCGGCATCGTGTCCGTCATATTTTGCACCGCGGATGCAGACAAAGATCATGTCCTTTTGCAGGACGCGGGTATCATCGGTCACGCCGGTCACTTCCGTATCGGCGAGCACCGTCTTTCTGTTTTCAAGCAGGGCATGCAGTTTCATGGTATTCTCCCCATTTTGGCATATCATTCTGTATCAGCTCAGGTTCCTGTTGCAGTTGTCCCGCCGGACGGCAATCAGGAACACCGTCCGGCAGGAACGAAAGGATTGAGCGAAGTTCGCTGGTTAACCGGCATCCTCGTCGTAGCCGACATCGAGCGTGATGACGGTCCACGGCTTCACCGTTTTGCCGTAGGGCTCGCTTTGCATCAGCACTCTTGCATCCTGATGCAGAGAACCCTTGGAGACATAATTGAGCTTTGCCTCCGTGAGAATCTGATTCGCCTCGGCAAGCGTACAGCCGACCACATTCGGCACCGTCACCGGTGTCGGGGTCATCTTTCTCGTATAGAGCACGACCGTACCGCCCTTGGCAACCGGCGTACCGGTCGCAGGCATCTGTTCGAGGACGGTCGAGCCCTCGCCGACGATTTCATAATTCAGACCGTAATCCTCGAGCTTGTCGATTGCAGAGGCAGTCGGCGTGTCAATCAGCAAAGGAACGCTGACGTCCTTGTGTGCCTCCTCCTCCTCGGAATATTCCGGATAAATGCCGAGATACGGCAGCGCCTTTTCGAGTACGCGGCGCGAATACGGCACGACGACCGTTGCGCCGTAGTAGGAGATATTCTTGTTCGGCTCATCCGCCATAATCAGCAGCACGATCTCCGGATCGTCCGCGGGCGTGAAGCAGCAGTAGGAAGCAACATATTCCGCCTTCGCTGCATCGACCATGTTTTCCAGCTTCTGGGACGTACCGGATTTACCGCCGATCTTGTAGCCCTTGATGTATGCGTTTCCGCCGTGGTTGCCGTCAACAACCGTTTGCAGTGCTCTGCGCATCTCGGCGGAAGTCTCCTCGGAGATGACCTGACGGCGCACCGTCTTGTCATTGGAGAGCACCACATTCCCCTGCTGATCAACAACCTTGCTGACAACATAAGGCTGGAGCAGATAGCCGCCGTTGACGACCGCCGCATATCCCGTGACCATTTCAATCGGCGTCAGGGAATTGCGCTGACCGTAAGCACTCGCGGCAAGGTCAACCGGTCCCATGTCATCCAGTCTGGAATAGGATTTTGTTTCACCCGGCAGGTCGATGCCGGTCTTTTCTGCCAGACCGAATGTCTCAAAATACCGGCAGAACATGGTCCTGCCGAGCGTCTGTCCGATCGAGATAAACGCAGGGTTGCAGGAGTTTCTGAGAATCAGCTCAAAGGTCTGTGTCCCGTGCACGCCAGTACAGCCGATCGGCTTCTCACCCTCATAGGGGATGATCGAGCCTGTGCAGGTATATCTGTAATTATAGTAATCAATGACATTTTCTTCCAGTCCGGCGCTTGCCGTAAAGACCTTGAATACCGAACCGGGAACATAAATCTCGGAAACACATTTATTTTTCCACTGCGTCTCCCATGCTTCATTGCGTGCCTTGGTCTGTTCTTCCTCATTGCGGATGTTCTTGATCCTTGCGGCAGTCTCTTTGTCAAAGATTTCATACGGTTTATTTGCATCGAAGCCGCCGACACTTGCCATTGCCATGACAGCGCCGGTCTTTGCGTTGAGCATCACGCCGCAGGCACGCTTTGCAATCTGGAACTGATTGACCATTTCGGTCAGTTCGCTTTCGAGATAGGTTTGCAGCGTCATGTCAATCGTCAGATAGACATCGTCGCCGTCCTGTGCAGGATAGGTCTTGGAATAGCGGTACGGCATATCGTTTCCGTTTGCATCGCGCGCGGTGACGTTCCGCCCGTCGATGCCGGAGAGATATTCGTCATATTTCTTCTCGACGCCGTAAAAGCCTCTGCCTTCCTTATTTGTAAAGCCGATGACCGATGCGGCGAGCTCATTCTGCGGATAATAGCGCTTGGTATCGGATTCGCGCCGGACCGAGGAGAGCGAGATTTTCCGCGCACTGCCCGGTACATGAATATCGCCGATAAATTCGAGGATGCGGTCTGCGCGGCTCTTTTCAACCTGTTCTTTCAGGACAACGTAGTTATTCTGCTTGTCAAACGCTTCGGTGATCTTGCTTTCCGGCTCCTCAAGAATCTCGGCAAGATACTTGATCAGCTGCGCACGGACATCCGCCGGATCGACAATATCCGGCTTGACGGCGTCGCCCTTTTCCTCCTCCCGTTCGGCAGCGGTCCGGAGCTCCTCATTGCGTTTCTCAACAAGCTCCATTTCCTTGCGGAAAAGTCCCGGGTCAAGGAAGATTTTATAGACGGTCGCGCTCTGCGCCACGACGCCGCCGTTTGCATCATAAATCGTGCCGCGCGCCGCAGGCAACGTGATCGTGCCGAACTGACGCGAATTCGCCATATCGGTATATTTGTCGTGCTGGAAGAGCATAATATGCGCAAGATTGACGATCAAGCCGGCTGCTGCAAGCAGGACAATCGTCTGCACAACAATATTCGTCCGGACCTTCATGCTGGTCGAGGGGCCCTGCGAACGGTATCCTCGCTTCCATACCTGTTTTTTCGACGCGGTAATTTTGCCGCGCGCATGCTTTTCCGTCTGATCCGGCATATCTCTCACCCCTTTCCGGATGCTTTCTCCTGCTCTGCCGAAAGAAAAAGGCGGAGCACAATTTCTGCCCCGCCTGAGATCATGACAGGAAAGCAGCGCCGGTACGGCGGCACCCCATAAGCCGTCCGTACCCTGTATGCAGAGGATCTGGTTGCACACAGTCTGCTCGCCTGTTGTTCGCTATACAGTGCGGAGCCATGCAGCGGTACAAGGTACCGCCGCTGCCGATGCAGAATAAATTTCGTTCCACATCCTTCCGGCATTGCCGCTCCGTTTCCTTTGTTCTACACATCTTGAATTTGACCTGTATTTTTTATCTATGCAAGCCCCGCCTCCGGCAGCAGTCTCTGCCTTCGGCGCTTTTATTTATTTCTATGTTACTTTCCGCGCAAAAATTCCCAGATGCTCACGAGGTAGTCATTGACCGTCACGAAAAAGTTGCTCTCCGGCTCGGAGACCGTGACCTCATCTTCCGTTTGCAGCTGAATGTACTCAATCTGCGACTGGTTCAGAGGGCGGAGTCCGAGGACGTCCTCTGCATATTCCTCGATTTTCTTGACGGTCATCTTGCCTTCCATTTCAGATTTCATACTGATATTTCGTGCCGTCAGATCGTCATATTCCGTCTGTAATTCTGCAATTTCCGTATATATCTCATTCGTCTGCACACGGCCGTATATTACCGTGCCGATCAGAACGCCTGTGAGGATGCCGAGTGTCACGGCGCCGCCGGTCGTGATCCTGTTCGGACGCTCGGGCGCACCGGACTTGGAATAGCGGGCAGCAGAAGTTGCGCGGGTCTGCGTTTCGGATTGTTGTTTTGTTCTCTTTGTTTTCTTTGATTTGACCACGGGCTGCTTTGTGCGCTCCGGCTTTTTCTCGGTCGGGATCTCAATGTCGATCTCCGCCTCTGCCGGATCCGGCGCAGCCTTTCGGGATTCCTTCTCCGGCGCTTTTTGTTTTCCGCGCTTCGGATCGGGATTCGGAGCCGGTGCTTCGCCTCCGCCGATCCCCGCCTGACGGCGGTTCTCCTCGGAACGTGCGCTTCTCGTTTCACGTTCCTCGCGGATGCGTTCCTGCTCTCTCGAACGGCGTTCCGCATCGGTCATCTTTCCCGACTGCGGTTCCGTCCGCTGCTTCTTTCGTTTCTTACGGGCTTTTGAAGCCTTGCTCATCGCAAAATTCCGCAGCGACATCAGCCGGCGCTCCTCAGCGCTCAGGTGATCTTCTCCTTCGGAGAATGACGCTGTCAGATTGGTAAAATGCGTCACGAAGTCTTCTGCCACCGAGGTCACCTCCCATGGCATTTGCTGTGCGCCGCGCCGACCGGCTGGTTTGTTTTTATCTCAGCCGGTCCCCGCAGCATAAAGGTCACACTCGTTTTGTGCTGTTCTTCTTATCGGTAAGTTTCCGCATCCCTGCGGAAAACAGGTCTTTCGTTCGTTTATCGTGTTGTGTCTTCCGTTTCCTCTGATGCTGTGCGGATATTCTGCCGCACTCAGATTTTTTCGATGCTGCGCAGCTTTGCGCTGTGAGACCGCGGATTGCGTGCGAGCTCCTCAGCGGATGCTGTCAGCGGCTTGCGGTGCAGGAGTCTGCCTTCGGGCTTTCTGCCGCATACGCAGACAGGAAACTCCGGCGGACAGGTACATCCGGTACACCGTTTTGCGAATGCCTGCTTGACGATTCTGTCCTCAAGGCTGTGGAATGTCAGAATGACCAGTCTGCCGCCCGGCTTCAGCGCATCAAACGCCGTATCCAGTGCGGAGGTCAGACAGTTCAGTTCATCATTCACCGCAATGCGGATTGCCTGAAACGTCTTTTTGCAGGGATTCTTTTCGCGTCTTACTTTTGCCGGTACGCCCTTTTTAATGAGCTCGGCAAGTTCCAGTGTGGTTTCAATGGGTTTCTGCTCTCGTGCTGCAACAATCTGCGCAGCGATCTGACGAGAGAATTTTTCTTCTCCGTAACGAAAGATGATATCACTGAGCTCCCGTTCCGTCAGCGTATTCACCAGATCGGCGGCTGTCCGTCCCGTCTGTGACATGCGCATGTCGAGCGGTGCATCCTGATGATAGGAAAAGCCCCGTGACCCTTCGTCCAGCTCATGGCTGCTGACTCCGAGATCAAGCAGAATTCCGTCTGCTTTCGTATGATGCTCTGCCAGTACCTTTCCCAGCTCCGTGAAGTTCGCGTGCACGATTACCGCCGGCATTCCGGCGAGCCGCACAGTCGCCTCTGCAATCGCATCCGGATCCTGATCCATCGCGTACAACTGTCCGCCGCACGTGAGTTTTGCCGCAATCGCATACGAATGATTCGCTCCGCCGCAGGTGCCGTCCAAATACACACCATCGGGCTTGATATTCAGGTCGCTGAGTACCTCCTCCAGCATGACAGGCACATGATAGACTGTGTTTTCGGACATATCTTATGCCTCTTCCTCTGCTGCCATCTTCGCACGCTTTTCTGCATCCTTCTTGGCACGTTTTGCTGCCTTCAGGCGTGCGCGCTCCTCCTCATACGCTTTCAGCCTGTCCGCATCCCAGATTTCGGCATATTCGCCGATACCGATAATCACAACAGCGCCTTTCAGGTCTGCATATTCAATGAGCTCCTTATTCAGCGTGATGCGGTTATTCTTGTCCGGAACGGGATTCTGCGTAGCGCCTGCGAAATCGCGGCGTGCGTCCTCAATTTCTTCGCGGTCGTCGCCCTGTTCGGTACATTCCTGTTCAATCCGGTCGAGCTCCTTCTCATAGCCCTCCTTCGAGCGCATGACGAGATAACCTCTGCTGCGCTGATCGGGCGAGATAAAAAGGATATCGCCGATTGCATTTCTGTAACTGACCGGGTAGCTGATGCGGTTGCGCTGATCGAGCTGAACAGTCTGCCTTCCTGACATGCAAGTCTGTCCCATGATCAGCGCCTCCTTTCGCGTTTGCGGCAGGAGACACCCCTGAACCGGCTCCGGAGAATACAAAGCCGCCTGATTCTTTCTGTTTGCATCAGGCGTCACCTTGTATGCTTCGGAGCATCGGTACCCAGCGGACGGTACCGTCGTCCTGCTGCCTTCTTACTTTTGTTCCACACGTTTTGTTTGTTTATTTCCGGAGCCGGCGTTTATTTTTATAACCCGAATCACACTGGCTGCCTTTTACTGACACTCACTGTGCTTCGACCGCCTTTTACTCCCTGAACATATTATATAACAATCTATTCATAAAGTCAATAGCATATTTTCAAAAAAATCGGTCCGAAGCCGATTTCGCGGAAATAAAACAAGTGTTTCGTCAATCTGCTATCGACGTATCTGCGTGTTTTTTCAAATCTTCGCCGGACAATTTCGTATGTGAAAGCATCCGGCAGACAGCGCAGCGAAAGAAGGCATTTTTGGCGCAGCTGCGTAAAAAAATGCACATACCCGTAAATAGTTTATGATGAAATGCGCTACATTATGCATCCGAAAAATGTTTATTTTTCGTCGTTTCGCCGAATTTTCGTCGTATTTTCGCGTGTGCTATATCCTGTGGATATTCAGCGAGCAGAACACAAGATATAGTGTTTCAATGCTAAAAGCCGAACATTCGCTCTACATATTCCAGCGGGCGGGCAGTCCCCGCCTCCATTTTCTAAAGCGCATTGTTTGCGAAACCGTCAGTATGCGCCTGCTTCGCTCCTTTACGATCATAATGCTGCCCATTGATGCCCGCCGCCGCCCGAACAGGCGCAGCCCTTGCAACGCTTATAGTCAGGCGCTTGCCCGCGTACAAAAGACAAGTATTGACCTGTTATCTCATGGTTTTTCTTTCGGTGCAGAATCGGCTGCGGGCACTGCCTGCGCGGCGGGCAGGAAAAGGCAGTGATTTTTCGTCCGCGGTGCAGCAAGGGCATTCGCAGGTACAGAAATACAGCTTATGTCAAAGCATGGGCAGCAATGGGCAGGCGGGCAGTCCCCGCCTCCATCTTCTAAAGCGCATTGTTTGCGAAGCCGTCGGCATGCGCTGTTTCGCTCCTTTACGATCATAATGCTGCCCATTGATGCCCGCCGCCGCCCGAACAGGCGCAGCCCTTGCAACGCTTATAGTCAGGCGCTTGACCGCGTACAAAAGACGAGTATTGACCTGTTATCTCATGGTTTTTCTTTCGGTGCAGAATCGGAGCCGCACCCTGTGCGGTGGGCAAAAACAGAAAAATCCGGTTTTTTTCAAGTTACCTCTTTACAATATTAAAAAAATCGTGTATAATAAATATTGTATATTTTGACTTCGGAGGTATCATCCAATGGAACTGAAATACAAGCGTGTCCTTTTGAAGCTCAGCGGCGAAGCGCTCGCCGGTGACAAGAAAACCGGTCTTGACTTCGATGTGATCATGCCGATCTGCAAAACCGTTCAGCGCTGCGCAGAAGCAGGCATTGAGGTCGGTATCGTCGTCGGCGGCGGAAACTTCTGGCGCGGACGCTCCTCCGGTGCAATGGACCGCACCAGAGCCGACCACATCGGTATGCTTGCTACGGCGATGAACGCACTTGCACTTGCAGATGCACTCGAGGGGCTCGGCGTGGAAACGCGCGTCCAGACTGCGCTGACGATGGCAAGCGTCGCAGAGCCCTATATCCGCGGCAGAGCCGTCCGGCACCTTGAAAAAGGCAGAGTCGTCATCTTCGGCTGCGGCACCGGCAACCCCTTCTTCTCGACCGATACTGCGGCGGCACTCCGCGCTGCCGAAATCGAAGCCGATATTCTCATGAAGGCTACTATGGTTGACGGCGTTTACGATAAGGACCCGCATAAGTTTGCAGATGCCAAAAAATACGATACCCTGACCTTTACCGATGTTGTCACCAAGCAGCTCGGCGTCATGGACGCAACTGCTGCTGCACTCTGCCGCGACAACAAGACGACCATGCTCGTCTTCGATCTCAGCAGACCGGACAATATCTATGATGCCTGCATGGGCAACAATGTCGGTACACTCGTTGTTCCGTCATAATTCTGAATATACTATATATTATATAGTACAATATACTATTTCAAGGAGATGAAATCAATGCTTGATATTTTGAAGGAAAAAATCGACGCATCCGAAAAGAACATGAAAAAAATCGTGGATCGGCTCCAGAAGGAATACGGCTCGATCCGCGCCGGCAGAGCAAATCCTGCCGTGCTCGATAAGATTCCCGTGGACTACTTCGGCACCCCGACACCGATCAATCAGGTCGCTGCCGTATCCGTCTCCGAGGGCAGAATGCTCCTGATTACGCCGTGGGACCCGCAGATGATCCGTCCGATCACGAAGGCGATCCTTGCCTCCGAGCTCGGCATCACCCCGACCGATGACGGCAAGACGATCCGCCTCGTATTCCCGCAGCCGACGGAGGACCGTCGTAAGGAGCTCGCTAAAATGGCGAAGAAATACGGCGATGAGGCAAAGGTCGCTGTCCGCAACGAGCGCCGCGATCTCATGGACAAGTTCAAGAAGATGAAGAAGGATTCCGAGATCACCGAGGACGATCAGAAGGCTGCCGAGAAGAAGGCACAGACCCTGACCGACCGCTATACCGAGGAAATTGATAAGATCGTCTCCGAAAAGGAAAAGGAGATCATGAGCCTTTAAGCAGACGCTCAAATAAAATCTGAGGAGTTATTCATGGCAAAGAAAAATGAACCGCCGGTACCGGCGGATATGATGCCGCAGCATATCGCCATTATCATGGACGGCAACGGCAGATGGGCGAAAAAGCGCGGTATGCCGCGTACCTACGGTCATGTGCAGGGCGCGCTTGCCTTCCGCAAGCTCCTGCGCTATGCAAATGACATCGGCGTGAAGTACATGTCGTTCTATGCATTCTCAACCGAAAACTGGAAGCGTCCGGATGATGAGGTACATGCGCTCATGGATCTGATGCGCAAGTACCTGAAAGAAGCCTACGACCATTTCGATCTGCGCACGCGCTTCGTGCTGCTCGGCGATGAGGACGGCTTTGAGGCAGACCTCCGGCAGCAGTATATTGATATCCAGAAGGATACCGTCGATTTCGAGCGCATGACCGCCGGCATCGCTGCAAACTACGGCTCGCGCAATGAGATCACGCATGCCTGCAAAGAGCTCGCACAGCTCGTCAAGGAAGGCAAGCTCGAGCCCGAGGAGATCACCGAGGATATGATCTCGCAGCACCTTTATACAAAGGATATGCCCGATGTCGATCTGATGATCCGTCCGGGCGGCGAGCAGCGTCTCTCGAACTTCCTGCTCTGGCAGAACGCCTATGCGGAATTCTATTTCTGCGATACGCTCTTTCCGGATTTCGATTCCAAGGAGCTGGACAAGGCGATTGTCGAATTTGCGCGCCGTACCAGACGCTTCGGCGGACTCTGAGCGCATGATATACAGATCCGCAGCATAGGATATCACAACAGAACCGCTGCACAAAACGGATCTGCTCTTTTGATTTGTTTTGCAGAACTGCCTGCTCTGTCCGTGTATTTGGCATACACATATGATAATTGACAGAGCAGATACGCTCTGCGTATTTGATGAATTGGATTGGAGGCGCGGCATCTCCGCCGCAGACACATATGGTCACACGTTTGATTACCGCAGCGATCGGCATTCTGATTGCGCTGATCGTACTGTTTTTCCACAATACGTTCGCCTTACCGCTTGCGGCAGGTATTATTTCCGCCGTGGCGCTCTATGAGCTCCTGCGTGCAAACAAGCTGCTGCGCTATCATCTTTCTTCCGTTGCAGCGCTCAGCTACGCATTCCTGCTGCCGTTTTTGCAGGTCGGCATCGTTGCAAGATACCGTTCCATGATGATGATTGCCGCGATCTGCTGCGTGCTGTTTGATTATGTCCGTCACCAGAAGAAAATGGCAGATAAGACATTCTTCGCATTTCTCGCAGGCATGTTCCTGATCCCGCCTGCCATGGCTGCCGCTGTCACGCTGAACAAAACGCATGAGAATCACGGCGTTGCCTATCTCGTGCTTGCGCTCTGCGGCGCATGGATTGCCGATACCGGCGCATATTTCGTCGGCTCTGCATTCGGCAAGGCAAAGCTCTGCCCGCAGATCAGCCCGAAAAAGACCGTTGTCGGCTTTATCGGCGGCATCGTTGCGAATATCATCTTCTTTGTCGCGTTCTGCGCGGTCTACAGCTCAATCATGACAAAGAAGGGCATCCCGATGGGCGTCAACTGGTTCGCAACCGTCCTGATCAGCATGGTCTGCGCAGTGCTCGGCACACTCGGCGACCTTGCAGCCTCGACGCTCAAGCGTCAGCTCGGGCTCAAGGATTACGGCGACATTATGCCCGGTCACGGCGGCGTACTCGACCGGTTTGACAGTGTCCTGCTCGTTCTGCCGTTCTTTACTGCGTTCGTTCAGGCAACGAATTTCTTTGAATTAGCTTAAAAAACAAAGGAGCTTCATCAAAATGACAGACAGTATCGCAATCCTCGGCTCGACGGGAAGCATCGGTACGCAGGCGATTGAGGTTGCACAGATGCACGGCATCCGTGTGACGGCGCTTGCCGCGAATTCCCGTGTTGAGGAGCTGGTAAAGCAGGCGCGCCTGCTGAAGCCCGAGCTGCTGTGCATCGCGGATGAATCCCGTTATTCTGCTCTCAAGGAAGCGGCAGCCGGTCTTGGCTGCCGCCTTTTGGCAGGAATGGACGGTTTGTGCGAAATTGCACGGCATCAGAGCACGGGCACTTTGCTCAATTCCGTGGTCGGCATGGTCGGTCTGCTGCCGACGCTGACCGCAATCGAAGCGAATAAACCGATTGCGCTGGCAAACAAGGAAACGCTCGTCGCAGGCGGTGCACTCGTCATGAAGGCTGCCGCCGACCGCGGTCTCCCGATCTATCCGATTGACAGCGAGCATTCCGCGATTTTCCAGTGCTTGCAGGGAAACAAGCGCAGTCAGCTCAAAAAGATTATCCTGACGGCTTCCGGCGGACCGTTCTTCGGCAAAACAAAAGCCGATCTCGCCGAAACAACCGTCGAGCAGGCGCTCAATCATCCGAACTGGAGCATGGGCAATAAAATCACAATCGACTCTGCGACGCTGATGAACAAAGGGCTCGAATTCATCGAGGCGCGCTGGCTCTTTGACCTGAAACCAGATCAGATTGAGATTGTTGTCCACCGGCAGAGTGTGCTGCATTCCGCGGTCGTCTATCAGGACGATTCGATGATCGGACAAATGGGCGTGCCGGATATGAAGATTCCGATTCAGTATGCGCTGCTCTATCCCGACCGGCTCCCCTGCCCGACAAAGCCGCTCTCGCTGACCGATTACGGTACGCTGACCTTCGCAAAGCCGGATTACGATACTTTCGACTGCCTGACCGCCTGCATCCGTGCGAGCGAAACCGGCGGCAGTGCACCGGCAATCGCAAACGGTGCGAATGAGGCGGCAGTTGCGGCATTCCTACAGCGGAAGATTTCGTTCCTGCGCATCGGCGAACTCGTGACCGAAGCGCTCGACAGCATTCCGTCCGCACCGCTGACCTGCTATGAGGATGTTGTCGCCGCGGACCGCAGCGCACGCGAATTTGTCGCAGCGGCAATCGCCTCCTGAAAGGCGGGATGCAGCATGAAGCGCAGACAAATCCTGATTCCGGCATGCGCGGCACTGCTCTTTCTCGGCGTCATGTTCGTCACCGAGCAGATGCTCGCGCCGCCCTATTTCCTCAAAAGTCTCATCAAGCTGCTCCTGACCTGCATCCTGATCGGCGCCGGCACGGCATTCTCCGGAACCGGTCTGAAAGAATGCATCCGCTTCAAACCGATGCAGAAAGCCGGAAAGCTCATTGTTTTTATGATTGCCGTGATTCCGACGGTTCTGCTCGGCTTCTGGCTGCTGCGCGGCTTTCTCGATCTGCCCGCAATCCGGCAGAATCTCATGCAGAAGGAACAGCTCACAAAGGAAAACTGCCTGTTCGTCTTTGCATATATCGCGCTGATTAACTCATTTCTGGAGGAGGCATTCTTCCGCGGATTTCTGACGGAAGCCTTCCGGCGTGCAGGACTTGCAAAGGCGGGCAGCATGCTCAGTGCGCTGGCATTCGCTGTCTATCATCTCGGCATCGTCGATTCGTGGCTCAGTATTCCGATGCTGCTGCTCTGCATTGCGGCGCTTTTCGCCGCGGCACTCTTTTTGCAGGCGATCTGCGACCATTATGACAGCGTCAAGGCAAGCTGGCTTGTCCACGGCTGCGCCAATCTTGCAATCAATGCGGTCGGCATCCTGCTGATCTTCAAATACTGAATTTTTCCGAAATTTTCACCTGATGCATCAGGAATTTCCATGCTTTTCGGGTATTCTATTGACGGTATACATTCTCTATTCTGATGCGAAAGGAACCTGATCTATGACCATTCTGACTGTACTCGCGGCGATTCTCGGCTTCGGCATCATCATCATGCTGCACGAGGCAGGACATTTCTTCGTCGCAAAAAAATGCGGCATCCGCGTGCTTGAATTTTCCATCGGCATGGGACCCGCAATCTTCTCCAAGCAAAAGGGCGAGACAAAATATTCGCTCCGCATCCTGCCGATCGGCGGCTACTGCGCCATGGAGGGCGAGGACGAAAACAGCGACGATCCGCGTGCATTCCGCAAACAGGCGGTCTGGAAGCGGATGCTTGTCACCGTGGCAGGCGCCGTCATGAACCTGATCCTCGGCTTCGTTCTGATCTTCGGCTATGTCTGTCTCGATCAGCCGATGACCTCGACGAAAATCGCGCAGTTCCGTACAAATGATGCAGGCGAGAGCATCTCGACCTCCTCGCAGTGGCTACAGGAAAATGACCGCTTTGTCTCGATCAACGGGCTGAAAATCTTTACGTGGCAGGATATCTCCTATGCCTTGCAGAATGATACCTGCGATACCTTTCAGGTCACGGTCGAGCGCAACGGACAGCTCCTCACCTATGACGATGTCACCTTCCTCAATACGGAAACGCAGGGTCTGCTCGATTTTTATTTGCTGCGCGATGAAAAGACCCCGCTGACGATCATCAGCCACACCTGCAAATACTATCTCACAACCGCGCGCCTGATCTGGATTTCGCTGGTCGATCTGCTCAGCGGAAAATACGGCTTCCATGATCTCTCCGGCGTGGTCGGCATCATCGACGCGACAACAACCGTTGTCAACATGAGCGAGACCTTCCGCGAAAAGCTCACGACGATGTTCGATATCCTCGGCTTTATCACAATCAATGTCGGCATCTTCAATCTGATTCCGTTTCCCGCGCTGGACGGCGGCAGACTCGTCTTCCTCATTGTCGAGGCAATCCGCCGCAAGCCCTGCCCTGCAAAGGTCGAGGGCATGATCCACTTCTGCGGGCTCGCCGCTCTGATGCTGCTCATGGTTGTCATCACCTTCCAGGACATTTCAAAAATATTTACACGTTAAATTCTGACAGTAAAGGAAAAGACTATGAAAAAACTGAAATATCTGCACCCGTTCAACGGCAAGAAGTATCCGCTGTACGTATCCTGCATCGCTGCAACGATCCTGCCGCTGATCGTCATCTCGTTTGATCTCAATATCCCCCCTGTGATCGTCATGATCGCGGCATTTCTGCTCTCCATGACCGTCTGCCTGCTGATTGAACAGCATCTTTCCGAGGAGGAGCGCGACCTGATTGCGCAATCGCAGTCTCCGCTCTGGCATCCGGTCAATGAGAAGGTGCGCAGGATGATCAACGCAAAATATTCCGATACGCAGGAATCTATTTCGTCTATGATGCTCGGCAGCATTGTGATCGGTGCTGCCGCGGGACTGTTCTTCCTGCTGCCGCCCCGCCACAGTCTCCAGCCGCCGCATCCGGAGCTTGCACTGCCTGCGGCAGTGTTCGGCGGACTGATCGGCTTTATCGTGACCATGCTGCGGAAGGGCAGAGGCGCAAGCTGGCTCAGTATCGACGATTCTGCGATATTTACGGTGATTCCGGTGCATCACTGCTACGATGTGAAGCATTATGTCCGGCATCGCTACGTGCAGACATTTCCCCTATATGAAACACGGTATGTCAACTATCTGGTATTCTATCAGCCGGACGGCAGATATGTCCTGCGCATTCCCCGAAATGCCGGAGAATGCCGCGCTGTGGTCGTCGTGACCTGTCAGGGCAATGTGACATGGATGCCGGTCAGCACGCTGATTCCGGAGGAATTCTTATGAAAGACGCAATCCTTCATGCGCCGTTTGTGCGCAGGGTTACGAAAAATCTTACATCCGATGAGGAATCCATGATCGCTGCGGCAGAAATGCCCGAACGGAAGCCGGTCCCCGATGATCTGCTCTGGGAAACGCGCGACAGATTCCTGCAAAACAGAAAGGTGCTCATAGAAGGCGTCTGCATCGCGGTCGTCGTCATGCTCGCCGGACTGCTGCTCGGCGCCTATAAATACAGCATTGCGGTCGGCATTACGGCGGCAGTCTGCGGCATTGCGGCAATCGTGCTCAGTATACGCAGTAAAATCGACGATTCTGCGACGATGATGCAGATTCCGATTCACCATATCGACAGCGGTCTGACCGGCAGCTATGCGGTCTGCTATCTGCCGGACGGAAAATATGAGCTGCGGCTTTCCGGCGACAGCTCCTTTGCAAATGCGCTGATTATCGTGCAGTATAACCGCATGACGACATGGCAGGCAGTGCATCATAACGACGATGTGCCTGTACCGAGCACAATGGGGCTCGATGCGGATACGGCGGAACCGGCACGGGCGGAATCCCCCGCAGCCGAAACAGCGGAACAGGAAGAAACCTGATCATCCGCTGCACGGGCTGACCGTCAGCAGCCGGCGCGGCGCAGTCCGCCATTTTATCTGAAAGGACGTAATATCATGAGAAATCTGCATCCTGTCAAGGTCGGGCAATGTCTGCTCGACGGCAAGCATATCTACATCCAGTCCATGCTCAACACGCGCTCGGACGATATCGCGGCTTCGGTCGCACAGGCAAAGACGCTCGAGGCGGCGGGCTGTGAGATTGTCCGCGCCGCAATCCCGAATATGGACGCGGTCGCGCTGATTCCGGCAATCAAGGAGGCAGTTTCGATTCCGCTCGTCGCAGACATTCATTTTGACTATAAGCTGGCGCTCGCTGCGGCGGACGCAGGCATTGATAAAATCCGCATCAATCCCGGCAATATCGGCTCAATGGACCGCGTCAAGGCAGTCGCGGACAAGTGCCGTGAGAAAAATATCCCGATCCGCATCGGCGTGAACTCCGGCTCGCTGGAAAAGGACCTGCTCGCAAAATACGGCGGTCCGACCCCGCAGGCAATGGTCGAGAGTGCGCTGAATCACGCGAAGCTGCTCGAAAAATATGACTTCAATGATATTGTCATTTCGATCAAATCCTCGAATGTGCAGAATATGATCGCCTGCTACCGGCTCGCGGCGGAATCCTGCGATTATCCGCTGCATCTCGGCGTCACCGAGGCAGGTACGGCGCGCATGGGTCTGATCAAATCCGCAGCGGGCATCGGTTCGCTGCTCTGCGACGGCATCGGTGAAACGATCCGTGTTTCACTGACCGCCGATCCGGTCGAGGAGATTGCTGCGGCACAGGATATCCTCAAGGCAATCGGCAAGCGCGGCGGTGTACAGCTTGTCTCCTGCCCGACCTGCGGCAGAACGCGCATCGACCTCATCAGCACGGCAAAGGCGGTTGAGGAAGCGCTGCGCGGCTGCGAGAAGAATATCAAGGTCGCGGTCATGGGCTGCGTCGTGAACGGTCCCGGCGAGGCAAGAGAAGCGGATATCGGCATTGCAGGCGGCGACGGCTGTGCGGTGCTCTTCAAGGGCGAGCAGATTCTCGGCAAGGTGCCGGAATCGGAAATCGTCCCCGCGCTGCTTGCAGAAATCGAAAAGCTCTAACCGCGCAGTGCGCGGCTCCATTGATCTAAAGCACTCCGGAAGGCTGACTGTAACAAAAGCCCGATACGCTCCGGCGGCTTTTGCGTAATAATATGCTCTGACTGCGCAGTGCGCGCTCCATTGATCGAAAGCGCTCCGGAGGGCTGACTGTAACAAAAGCCCGATACGCTCCGGCGGCTTTT
>JAFZPP010000034.1 GCA_017550285.1 Oscillospiraceae bacterium | reverse complement strand
TCCGGCGGCTGTGTTGCCGCGGGCAGAGGCTTTTTCCATATCAATTCGCACGGCGGCGCAGAACCGTGTCCGTTCTCGCCGTATTCCGATATCAATGTGCGGGACAGCTCTCTGAAAGGCGCGATGAATTCGCCGCTGTTCCGGAAGCTCCGCGAGGAGGGCTATCTGCTGGAAGACCATGACGGCGGATGCATCCTCTACGAGAAACGCGAGTTGGTCGAACAGCTCATCAACGGTTAATACGTACGATATTAGGGCTTATTGAATGGAGGCTAAAACAATGATGATTGAACCTGATTGGTTTAAGTATGCGACTTTTGATGAACATGGAACTGTAAACGGGATAAAACCTGACGCGCCGGATGAAATCAAAAAGGAATATGAAGAATATGTACAACGTGTAAAAAACGGAGAAAAGCCTTAAACCGCCCTGAGAAATCAAGACGGTTTCTCATGCAAAAAAGAGATGAAACGAAATGAAAGCAGAAAAGAGCATAAACCGAACAAAAAACGGCAAGGGCTTTCTGTTCCCTCGCCGTTTGCCTATTTCTTTGCGCGGCTGATGGTGATTGCGCTCGGTATCATCCGGTAAAAGCTGTTGATATTTATAGCTTAATGTTTTATATTCGGCTGCGCCCACCTGCATTGATCCAAAGGCGGGGAGCCCCCGCGGGCATTGATCAAAATTCCCCGAAAAGTTGACTGTTACATAAAACGTGTTGTGGTTGCCATAGCGAAAAAGTGACTGCTCTTGATTGAATAAAAGATACTTCTCTCCGCTTGCTTTTTACATTATAATATGCTATAATATCCAAAAAGGAGGCGGAATATGGTAACTGAAATTGTCTCTGTGATTCTGCTGACGCTCGGTCTGTGCGGCATGATGACCTCGATCATCTGGATCATTCACCGCGGCAACAGCAACCGCCTGACGCGCCTGTTCATCAGCTGTCAGTTTTCGGTTGTGCTCTGGCTGATTTCCGAGCTGCTGATTCTCTTTTCGGTGACGACCCGGCAATACTGGATCAGCTACTGCATCGGCAATACCGGTATCAGCTGCTTTGCGCCGCTCTGGCTTGCGCTTTCTGCTGCCTATACCGATTCCGGCAGGCGCATGAACAAGCTGCTTTGCTTTCTGCCGCTTGTTGCAGTCACCGCCATGACGATTGTGCTGACAAATCCGCTGCATCATAAATATTATGCGGTATTTGAAGCGGGCAATATCGTCTACGGTCCGCTTTTTTATGCGATGCAGGTTGTCTATTATATCTGCATTCTCACCGGCATCTCGATCATCTGCTTCAAGCATACGCGCAATTCCGCGCAGATTACAAAGCAATCCGTTTTGCTGATTCTCTCCGCGGCGATTCCGCTGGCGATCAATACTTTGACGCTGACCGGCATCCTCAAAGCAACCGTCGCGCTGACACCGCTGTTCTTCGGCGTATCGAGTCTGCTGATTATCATTGCGCTCGGCAGATACGGGCTGCTCAATATCAACAGCATGGCGATACGCGATACAATCAGCAATATTGAAAGCGGTGTTATGATCTTCGATGTCAGCGGCGAACTGACATATCGGAATAAGTATATAGGCAGTCTGCCGTTTCTCGATCATACGCAGAATATGACGCAGTTTCTCGCCGCACTGAAAGAGGCTTCCGGCTCGGAGCTTGCAGGCAATTTCAAGTCTGCGGAGGTGATGATCGGCGATGAATATTACAACCTCAAACGCACACGCTGTGAAAACCGCAACGGAACCAAGGTTGCAAGCATTATCACAATCAGCAATGTCACCGAGTATCACGAACTGATTGCGATTGAAAAAAAGCTGAGTCTCGAACAGGAACGCAACCGCATTGCGCAGGAAATGCACGATTCTGCGGGGCATACCTTTACGATGATCAGTTCGCTTGCAAGGCTGATGAAATATGAAACCGCGCAGGCGCATCCCGATGCGGAAAAACTCGCAGAGCATATCGCTGCCGTAGACGGGCTTTCGCGCAGCGGCGTCACGGAGCTGCGCTGCACAATCAATAATCTGCGCGACGATGAATTCATGACGTCTGTTACCAAGGCAATTCAGACTGTCACAACAGCCGTGCGCGGTGTCGATATCGACCTGTGCATTCAGGGCACTGAGGACGAAAAATACAGCTTCTGCATCCGTGAGATGTACGATAACTGCCGCGAGACAGTGACCAATGCACTGCGCTATGCAGAAGCCGACAGCATTCATATTATCCTGAAATTTCTTGCAGACCGCATCGAGCTTTTCATACTCGACAACGGCAAAGGATGCAGCAGCATCGACGCGCACAACGGACTGCGCGGCATCCGTGAACGTACAGAGGCACTCGGCGGTACGGTTCGTTTTTCATCGGCACCGAATGAGGGATTTCAGACAGTGATTCGCATTCCGCTCAAGGAGGTATCATCATGATTCGTGTGATTATCGCAGACGATGTCAAGATTCTGCGCGCGGGACTCTGCGCCGTGCTTGCAGAGGACAGTGAGATTCAGGTTGTCGGGGAGGCATCCGACGGCAAAGAGGCATATGAACTGAGCGTGCGCCTGCATCCGGACGTTGTGCTTATGGACATGCGGATGCCCGACCATGACGGCGGCTACGGAACACGGAAAATCAAGGATACGCTGCCGGATGTCAAGGTGCTTGTCCTGACGACATTCGACGATAAGGAGACCGTAGACAAAGCGATTTCCAGCGGCGCGGACGGCTACATCTTAAAGGAAATGGACAACAGTCAGATTCTCAATTCGATCCATGCGGTTGCAGGCGGCATCAATGTTTTCTGCGACAATGTCTTCCGCTCGATCAAAAAGGATGTCGCCGTGCAGCAGGACGCCGGAAACTATGATCTCACGCCGCGCGAAACGGATATCCTGCGGCTGATCTGCGACGGCGCGGATAATAAGGAAATCGCTGCGCAGCTCTATCTTGCAGAGGGGACGATCCGGAACAGTATCTCCCGCATGCTCGAAAAGCTCGGCTTGAAAGACCGGACGCAGCTCGCGGTTTTTGCAATCAAGAATAATATTGTATGAGATAGAAATGCGAATCAATGCCCCGCAGGGGATTAGCAGCATACAGTGAAATAAGACCGCCCGACCGTTGAACTGTGAACGGTCGGGCGGTTTATTTGGATTCCGGTTTATTCCTGAATATCTGTTGTATCTTCTGCTGCGGCTTTAAGTTCGGGATTGACGCCGAGGCTGACTGTGATACGCACATAGCTTCCGACGGCTGCATCCATGCCTTCTTCCGGCACAGCGGTATCCTCAATGGTTTCCATTGCGACGGCTCCGGCAGGGATAACGTCAGAGTAGGCGGAACGCTTGTCAACATAGAAGCCGCGGTTCAGCAGCTCATATTTTGCGTTCTCAAAATCCTGACCGACCAGATACGGCACATGCTGCGGTTCGCCGTCATTGCCGAGATTGACCTGCAATGTTACGGTATCGCCTGTATTGACCCAGCAGCCCTTGCTGTCAGCATAGAAATATTTGACTTCATCGCCGTTTTCGTTTGTTTCGGTTTTGTATGCCGGATATTCCATTGTCACAACATCATCGACATTGAGATTGCTTTCGGCAGAAACTACGCCTTTCTTATCGACATTCACGCCCTTTTCCTCAAGCAGCGCCTTGGCTTCGTCATAGTTCATACCGTCAACCCGCGGAATGTAGATCATGTCGTCAAAGATATCAGAAATCTCAAAATCAAGATGCCCGAGAATGCCCTCGGATGCGCCGTCCTCTGCAAGATTCACGAGTGTATAGCTGCCTGCCGGAAGCCGGTCAAAGCAAAGCTCCTGACAGTTTGCGCCCTGTGCAAAACTGTCATTGCTCAGCTCGCAGTCAGCAACTTTCTCGCCGTTCTGCGTCACAATAAACTGCGGATTGAGCGCATTATGAACTTCTAAGGACATGTCCGGAACCTGAACCGTAATGCCGGTCGGCAGCGGATCAAATCCCTCAAAGAGCTGCATACTGACTTTGTCATTTTCCGGAATCTCCTCCTGCACGGACGGTGCCGCAGCAGGGGGAAATGTGCCGGAATCCTTGTTCATACGGGAAATGCCGAAGATCAGTGCGGCATTCAGTCCGATGCAGACTGCAACTGCCGCTGCGACGCCTGCTCTGCTGATGCGGACAGACGCTGCCTTTTCATTGGATTTCATTTTCTTCATAAGAATCCCTCCTTGGGATATCTGCGATTTTGCTTTCTTTTCGGATGCGGAACGGGATGCTTCCTTCCGAACCGCGAATTCTGCATATTCCTCCGGCAGATCGCTCAGCGCATCCAGAATATCAATCGGTTTCAAAAGAATCCCTCCTTTTCGAGATGCTTTTTCAGCTTTTTTCGGATTCGGTGCAGCAGCACATTGACCGTGCTGATCTGCTTCTGATGCCTGTCTGCAATCTCACGGACCGGCAGATTGAAATAATACCGCTCCATGAAAAACTGTCGGGAATGATCCGGCAGCGCATCCAGAAACGACCGGAGTGCTGCTGTCAGTGCGTGACGGTCCACCTCAGACTCGACGGTTTCCTGCGACGGAATGACCTCTGCGAGTTCATCGAGCGTCTGGACGATCTGTGTGCCGCCGCGTTTCTGCCTTGTCATATGCCGCAGTCTGTCGGTTGCGGAACGGCGCAGCAGCGTGATCAGATATGCTTCGAGATTCAGCGGTTCATTGGGGGGGACGCTGTTCCAGACTGCAAGCAGCATTTCATTGACGCATTCTTCCGCGTCTTCTGCATTGCTGAGCATCTGCTCTGCGATCCGGAAGCACAGATTGCCGTAGCGGTTCCGTATTTCCGACAATGCCTGTTCATCGCGTTTCTGCAGCAGCGCAATGATTCGGATATCCTGCATGTCTGTTTCACCCCCCTGTACACTGAGTCGCTGTTTTTGCGGAAATCTTACATCTGATTTTATCACAGATTCTTTTTTTCTGCAAGCAGAAAGCCGCCGGTGCATTTTTTACACCGGCGGCTGTTCTTATGGAATCACATTCAGTATTCATTTTGTTGTTCAGGTTTTGTGCAGAAGCTGCATTCATTCAACCGGATAGAATACAGTATCGCCAAAGCGGAATGCCGCCACATCCTTGACATCAAGGATGCCGCACCAGTCCTCAGGTCCGTTGAAATTGATGCTGCCGGTGACGCTTTCCGGATCAATTTTGTCATTGACCGGAATTGCAAATTCGCCCCATGAAATTGCAGGACCGTGAACCGTTGCGCCCTGTCCGCCTGCGATGCTGCCGTGAGTGATCCGCTGCGTTTCGCCGTTTTTCCAAGTGATATAGAGATTCCACCAGTCATTCGGATCAGACGAATCATAGCCGACCTCATACAGTTCAAATGCCGAAAGCGTCAGCTCTCTGCCGTCCTCTGACTGCATCCGGACTGCATCCACATTCTGCCGCAGATCGACCGGCACCGAAATGCCCTCGAACAGTTCGCCCTTAATATAGGTCTTTTCCGGTGTTTCATCCACTTCCTTCAAAAAGTTGAATTCTGCATTTGCAAGATCATCCTCAGAAGCATCCTCCGGCAGCGTATAGAAAACCTTGTACCAGCGCTGACCGGCGGCTGCCTGTTCTGCCCATGTTGATGTTTCGCAGAAATCAGCGTAGCAAATCGAGTTGCTGACTGTATCGCCGATCACAAATTCATTCTGCATGAAATCACTGAGCCAGACATTCTCATTATCCGGCATAGCAATATCCGCATCCTTGTCCACCGGCTCAACTGTCATCAGAATCATTGCCTGAACCCCGTCGCTGAGCACGTTTTCAATCGTCACGGACATAATGCCGTTGTCATAGGTCACAGGCTCCGGTGTAACGAGCTCTGCCATTCGCGCTTCACCGAGCGTACCGAACCCGAACTGCACCATTTGCTTGTTATAGGTCATATAGGCGCCAACGCCCGCGGTCATTACCGCAACTGCTGCCGCTGCCGCAATCAGTGCGGACGTCAGCCGAGGCTTTTTATGCTGCCGAATGACCGGCTGCGCTGCTTCACTGAGATATTTCTCATCCAGATCATTCATCCATTCCAGCATATCTGTATTTTTCATAAGGCATCCTCCTTTTCAAGAAATACTTTCAGCTTCCGGCGCGTGCGCGTCAGGGACACACGCACCTTGCTTTCACTCATTTGGTATGCATCAGCGATCTCGCGGCAGGTGTTCATATACCAGTACCGCCGCACAAAGATCACTCTGGTATCCCGCGGGAGTGTATCCAGAAAGCGCTCCAGCGCTGCGAGAAAGCTGCGCCGGTCATATTCTGCTTCAACTGTCTCTGCCGCAGGGATACATTCTGCCAGTTCATCGAGTACTGCCGGAATCTGTCCGCAGCCGCGCCTGAACCGGTTATCTGCTTTCAGCCGGTTGAGGGCAATATTGCGCGTCAGTACATTCAGATATGCAGGCAGATTACGGGGGCATTCAGGCGGAATACTGTTCCATGCGCTGAGCAGTGCATCATTGACACATTCTTCTGCATCCTCGCGGCTGCCGAGAATCCGCTCCGCAAGTGCGGTGCAGAGATGACCGTATTTCTGCTGCGTTTCAGTAATCGCGCGTTCGCTTCGTTCTGAAAATAAATCAAGCAGCTCCCTGTCTTTCATCGGCATTCACTTCCTTTCTTTGCCCTCTGCCTATTATGACAACTTTTCTGCGCGAAATGTTACATCTGATTTTATCACAGATTCTGTTTTTCTGCAAGCAGAAAGCCGCCGGTGTGGTTATATGCACACCGGCGGCTGTTTGATTTGCCTGATATTATTTGATTTTTGCGATCATTTTGAGAATTTCGGTGACGTCCTCCTGTGTGATTTCGCCGTCGCCGGTGACATCTGCATTCTGCTTTCCGGATGCAGTGAGCTCTGCCTTTGCATCCTCTGCGCAGTATCTTGCGAGCAGCACAGCATCGGATACATCGACCGCGCAGTCAAGGTTCACATCGCCGGCAGCAGCCAGCGCGTTCTGACCGGTGATCGGCTGCGATGCGCTTTCCGGACACAGCCATTCGGCTGCAATTCCGAACTGTTTATAGAGATCTGCGGCGATTGCAAAGTGAACGGGGAAGGTGATTTCATCCGGCGGAATCACCGCGTACATTTCATCGTAGTTTCCAAAGTATCCTTTTTGCTGCTCGGAATTATAATATCCGATCTTCTTTGCAAGTTCGGTATCTTCAAGGGTCACGCGGACAAATTCGCATTCCGGATAATGCTCCTTTACCCATGCCTCGATTTCTGTCCAGTCATAGCTGACCGTTTCAACCTTGGTATAGTCGTTGTTCCATTTCTGTGCGGTCGGATAATACACAGTCGGGCTTGCATTTCTGCTGTTCAGTGTGACCTGCTGGTAGTTCGCAGTCTGTCCCCATGTGTAGAATTCAGAGATCAGTCCGGCTTCGGCAAGGTCATGCAGAATGCCCGCAGAGATTTCCGGTCTTCCGGCAGTCTTTGCTTCTTCTGTCGGATAGAATTCGCTCCGGTCATAAAGATCATAGCAGCTTGTAAGGTCCGTCACGCCTTCTGTTACCTGATGAACAGAATACTGTCGGGGTGTTTCGGGGCTTGTGATGCGGGAGAATTCGGTGATGCCGGGATAGTATTTCTCCAGTATCTCAAACATTTTCTGTTCTGCTTCATCGTGGTCAAGCTCTTTGCGCAGGACGATTCGCAGAATATTTTCCCGCGGCTTGACAACATAAACCGGATTGCCTTCAAAGTGATGCATTTCCGTTTTCGTTTCGCCGGTGTCAGCATAGGTCACTGTTTCTTCACGGTCAAACGAATAATGATAGGTGTAAACCTGATAATCGCGCGGTGTGCCAGGAATGCCGCCGTAGCCGACCCATTTGAACATGCCCTTGTCATCCAGCTGCTGCATGTCACGGAATTCATCATTGGCAGCATTGCCCCACCACCACAGTGCAGATGCAGAGACTGCCGGAACAGAAGCGGCAGCGCATGCCGCAAGCAGCAGAGCAGTCAGTCTTTTCCATGCCTTTTTCATAAGATTACCTCCTTCATACGTTGATTTGAATGAGCGGGTTTTTGACCTTCGGTTTCTCGGATTCATTCTCATAAATCTGATATTCCGCGCGGCAGTTTTCCGGCTCAACCGTGATTCCCTCCGGCAGCGGTGCTGCGCAGTAGATATCGGTCAGCGGTTCTTTTTGATTCCGGCAGGCGACATACAGCACCAGACCGTCTGCTGTCAGCGTACCGCCGGTGACGGCAGTATCGGCATATTCTGTTTCCAGCCGAATCAGCAGACATTGATTCTTTGTCAGATCATAGTTTTCCGGAATTCCGTACTGGTTTTTTATGTCGTCAATCATATTCATATCCATATCCGGTTCGCTGCGATTGAATATGCTGAATATGCATCTGATCTGCGGCTCGGACTCCGGATCGGATGCCATTTCCGGACGTGTCATTTCGCCCTGCCAGACCTGTACGGCTTCTACCATTTCTACCTGATGTTCCGTGTGCGTGGATTCCGGTTCCGTCGCATCCTGATTGTCCGGTACAGTCGTCACGACCGGCGGTACGGTTTCCGTATGTGGTTCCGGCGTTGTCGGCTGTGTGACGGGTTCGGTTTTCGGCATTTCCGTTTCCGCAGGCTGCGTGACGGGTTCCGTGACAGCGGATGTGCGAGAATCTGTCGCCGCTTGGGTCATAGTGTTTGCGGTTTGCGCGGTTGTTTTGGTCTCCGGCGCATCTGTCTGCGTTTGGATATTTGTTGTCATTTGCGCGACGGTTGTCTCCGTAACAGAAATAACCGGTTCGGCGACAGGCGGCTTCTGCATCCGGAGCTTTGGGTAGACTGCCACCGCAATGCCGATAATCAGACAGGCAGCGGCAGCCGGCATCAGCCAGACGGGCAGCGTCCTGCGCTGATATTCCGCATGTACCGCCGAAACGATCATGTCATCCGGCAGCGTATTCAGCAAATCCATAAAGTTTTCGGCATTCACAGCAATCCCTCCTCCCGAAGATATTTTTGCAGACGTTTCCGCAGCCGCGCGAGCGTGACCTTGACGGTGTTCTCGTTCATCGCAAATCGCTTTGCGAGAGACGCGACCGGCTCTGCCTGCCAGTAGCGGCAGATGAACAGATTTCGCTGCTTTTCCGGCAGAGCTTGCAGATATTTCGTGACAGCCTGCATCAGCTCGCGCTGCTCGAGCTCATGTTCGATGTTCTCCGCTGACGGGAAGATTTCCGTCAGTTCATCGAGCGCCTGTGTGAGCTGACCGCCGCCGCGTTTTCCGCGCTGACGGGCTTTGCATCGGTCCAGTGCAGCGTTCCGGACCAGTTTGAGAAGGTAAGCACAGTAGTTTTCCGGTTTTGCGGGCGGGATTGCCTGCCAGACGCGCAGCAGTGCATCGTTCAGGCATTCCTCGGCATCCTCGTCGCTCCCCAGAATATTGCGTGCAACAGACCGGCAGAGCGCTCCGTACTGCTGCACGGATTCTTTCAGCGCCTGCTCATCTCTGTTATTCAGCATCAAAAGAATTCTTTTGTCGTCTATGGCAATCACCGCCTTTCGTGTTTGCCTTCATCCATATGAACGACATTTTCTGCAAAAGGTTGCATATCAATTCAAATAATATAAAAATTTCTCCGGTCAGCGGCTGTTCGATGAAAACTATTGCGCTCAGCTTGCATTTTCCGGAAATATGTGGTATAATAGCATCTGGAAGCACTGCATGGCAGGCAATCCGGAATTTTTTATTGGAGGCTGTTTACAATGGGTATGTTTGACAAGCTGCTTGCAAACCTCAAGGCAAGCAGAAAAACAATCGTATTTACCGAGGGTACCGATGCACGTATTCTTTCTGCTGCTGCGCGCCTGATGAAAGAGGGTCTCATGGATGTGATCCTCTGCGGCAATGCAGATGAGGTCAAGGCTGCGGCTGCCGCAGGCGGCTTCGATGTCGCTGCTGCAACAATCGTCGATCCGGAAACCTATCCGGAAATGGACGCTATGGTCGCTGAAATGGTCGCGCTCCGCAAGGGCAAGATGACCGAGGACGAAGTCCGCGCAGCACTGAAAAAGTCCAACTACTTCGGCACGATGCTCGTCAAAATGGGCAAGGCAGACGCTCTGCTCGGCGGCGCAACGTATTCCACCGCTGATACGGTCCGTCCGGCGCTTCAGATCATCAAGACCAAGAAGGGCGCAAACCTCGTCAGCTCCAGCTTCATCCTGTTCCGTGAGAAGGACGGCGCAGAGGAGAAGATCGCAATGGGCGACTGCGCAATCAACATCGGCTATCAGGATAAGCTCGATAAGGAAGGCAATGTCGTTCTGACTGCTGCACAGCAGCTCGGTGAGGTCGCTGTCGAGACCGCACGCACCGCTGCATTCTTCGGCATTGATCCGAAGGTCGCAGTCCTCAGCTTCTCGACCTACGGCTCCGGCAAGGGCGCAACCGTTCAGCTCAGCCACGATGCTGTCATCGAGGCACGCAAGATTGATCCGGAGCTCGTCATTGACGGCGAATTCCAGTTCGATGCTGCGGTTTCCGCAGAGGTTGCAAAGACCAAGTGCCCGGATTCCAAGGTCGCAGGTCAGGCAAACACCTTCATCTTCCCGCTGATCGAAGCAGGCAACATCGGCTACAAGATCGCACAGCGTCTCGGCGGCTATGCTGCATACGGTCCGATTCTTCAGGGTCTGAATGCGCCGATTAACGATCTTTCCCGCGGCTGCAACGCAGAAGAGGTCTATGCAATGGCGATCATCACCGCAGGCATGGCATAATCAGAATTCCGTTCCGCCCTGTGATCTGCATTCCGGATTACAGGGCGGTGCTGTATCCAATGACAGGAGACTCACATGCACGAAAATGAACAGCAGAATGCGCGTACCAAGGTCATTCTGATCGGCATTGATACCGGCGAATATGACGCAAAGATTTCCATAGATGAGCTCGCGGAGCTTGCCGAAACGGCTGAATGTGAGGTTGTCCGTTCGGTGCTGCAATCGCGTCCGGCACCCGAGGCGGCAACCTGTATCGGCAGCGGAAAATTGCAGGAGATTGCGGAACTCATCGAGCCGCTTGCAGTCGAAATGCTGATTTTCGATACCGAGCTGACCGGCATGCAGATGCGCAATATTTCCGATCTGACGAACTGCAAGGTCATTGACCGGACGATGCTCATTCTTGATATTTTTGCAGGCAGAGCACGTACCGCCGAGGGCAAGGTGCAGGTCGCGCTTGCGCAGTACCGCTACCGTTTGACGCGGCTGACCGGCATCGGCACGGCGCTTTCGCGTCTCGGCGGCGGCATCGGAACCAGAGGTCCCGGCGAGACAAAGCTCGAAACCGACCGCAGACATATCCGTACACGCATTGCCTCGCTGGAGCATTCCCTGCGCGAAATGGAGAAGCACCGGAAATTTCTCGGCAGCCGGCGCAAAAAGGACGGCATCCTGACCGCCGCGATTGTCGGATATACGAATGCCGGCAAATCGACGATGTTCAATATGCTGACGGATGCCGGTGTGCTGACTGAAAACAAGCTCTTTGCGACGCTCGATGTCACGGCGCGCGCACTTGAACTGCCGGACGGACGCACGATTCTGCTTTCGGATACGGTCGGACTGATCCGGCGTCTGCCGCATCATCTGGTCGAAGCGTTCCGTTCGACGCTTGAGGAAACCGCACAGGCTGATCTGATTCTGCATGTGCTTGATGCATCGGAGCCGGATATCCGCGAACGGATGCAGATTACGCAGGATCTGCTCAATGATCTCGGCTGTGCGGAGATACCGCAGATTCATGTGCTGAACAAGGCGGATCTTGTTGATCTGCCGAAACAGAATGATGCAGATACCGTTTGGCTCAGCGCGAAAACAGGCGAGGGGACAGAAGTGCTCCTGCGTGCAATATCTCTGGCACTGCCGCAGACTGCCAAGCGCATGACGCTCTGTATCCCGTATGCGGAGGGCAGCTTCCTCCAGCTGCTCCGCAGTGAGGGAAAAATCTTCCGCGAGGAATATACCGCCGAAGGCACACTGATTGAGGTTATGGTCGATGTCAGGCGGCAGAAGCAGGCGGAAGCATATCGCACGGACCAATAAAAAGCAGCCCGAACAGATACAGTATCTGTTTGGGCTGCTTTTGCTTTCCGTTTACAGTTTGGAGTAGCCGAAGCTGTTGATCAGTGCATCGACCTTGATGCCCTGCTTGCAGAGCGGGCAGGAATTCGGTGCGAAATTATCATATCGCGGCAGGTCTCTGTCCGTAAAGAGAGACTTGACCTCGATGCCCTGCACGGTATCAATCGCGGAGAAGATCGCGCCGATGCCGACGAGCTCGCCGCTGTAATATTGCAGGCATTCGATTGCGCGGTTGATGCTCTTGCCGGTCGAAGCCGAGCTGATCAGCACCAGAACGCGCTTGCTCCAGATCATTTTTTGCGTATTATCGCGGAAAATCATCTGATTGACCGCGTTCATCTCCGGCGTGATGACATTGATATCCTTGTTCTGATTGATGCCGCCCTGTACAAGAGCCTCTGCAAAGAATGCACCGAGAATTTCCGTGCCTTCCAGACAGATCACCGTATCCACATAGGTATTGGTGAATTCAGCAGCCAGTTCCTCCGCACCTGCCTTGGCGGACTTCATGCTGGTCTTGACAGCAGTCATATCCACATAGAAATTGACATGGGAATGGTTTGTCGCATAATGTCCGGGAATAATCCCGATCGAAATACGCTTGTTTTTCTTGGACTGAATTGTTTGCATTCTGTCTTCCATAAGAAACCTCCTGTTTCGGTTGATTCAGATTTCGATAATATATTATATCACATTATCTTGCAAAATGCAATGGATGCTGAGAAAAAATATGTCAGAATGCTTCCGGAAACTGTATTGCCGGCGCGAGCGCTGCCCGCTTGTATCACATTATCGCAGAAAATGCATGTTCAGAGCAATTATTTTCACAAGTCTGACGGATTGCTTTCGGCTCTGCTGCGCAGTCAGAAATTAGAACCGTTCCAGCCCCAGTGTTCGGTGCTCCAGAAGCTGACATAGATCCGGTCGGACGGAATTGCCAGTGTATCGGTCAGAATACCGGTGATATGCGAAGTCAGTGTATCGAGCGCATTGCCGGATGCAGAACCGTAAATGCTGACGGAAACCATGGCTGCCGGTGCATCGGAGCCCTTGAAATACAGACAGCTGTCACCCTCGAGCCCGACCATAAGCCAGCCTTCGGATTTGCCCGGAATTGCTGTGATTGCCGCACCGAGCTTTGCTTTGATTGCTTCTGCCTGCTCCGCAGAAACGGTCTGATTGGTTTTTACATTGATAAACGGCATAATAGAACCTCCTGTTTATGTATTGAAGCAAATGAGAATCAAGAAACAATGCCGACGGCTGTTATGCATACGGAACCTGTGTCACAGAGCCGTCCTGATTGATTACGAGGCAATAATTCGTATAGACCTCGACGCTTGCGCATTTTTTATGCTGATGAAATACTCTGCGGCCTGCCTCCAGACCGTCCGGCAGGGGGATGCCCTTTTTGAAATGATCAAGGATTTCGCCTTCATTGTTGATTGCATGCACATCGCAGCCGTCGATATAGCACTGCGCCAGAACGCCGAGCAGACGACATTCCTTCAGCTCCTTCAGCGTATCCGAAAGCTCCTCGCGGATCGAGCGCATCAGTTCCTCGGCGAGTTCCTCTGCGGTCATCTCCGAAAGCTCCTCAACCGCATCCTCGTCCATGTTTTCTTTCAGCTTTGCAATGATTGCCTCATCGTTCGCGGTGAGCAGATCGGCAGCCTTGACCGCTTCGATGTAATTGGTTGAGCGCGGCAGTTTGAGCTTGCGCGGTACATCCTGTTTTGTGCCGAATGAAAACTGAAAGTCGCGGTTCGGAATGCTTTGCTGCTGCTGCGTATCCTTCTGCTGCGCATATTCATACTGTCTGTTATCCGCAGCCTGATCGCTGCTTTTCTGCTGATTCTGATTCATGTTGTTTCCTGCCTTTCATACTCACGCCTGCGGTTCCTCGGGAACCGCTTCCGCAGCCGGTTCATCTGGATTCTCCGACGGGATGAGATACGCATTCCGAACCAGCGTATAGCCGAGATTGACAAAGCCGTTGCCGCCGTCCACAAGGGAAACTGCAATGCGGATCGTATTGCGTCCGCTGACATCTGCGGTGATTGCGGTCGGAGCCGGATCGCTGCCGATTTGTGTTTCGCTCAGAATGTCACCGGATTCCGGATCGTATATGCGCAATGCTACATGCGTACTTTCAAAGAATACTTCCTCGCCGAGCAGCGGTGCGGCGCTCAGTTCCAGTGTGCTGAATTTTCCGTCGAGAATATAATCTGCCGAAGCGTTGCTGTCGCCGTTTCCGGCGCGGAAAATCATCGGCTGTACCCACATCTCGTTGCCGATCTGATAATCCTGCTCTGATTTCAGCGTCAGCAGATGCTGCTCGCCGCAGTGATCCTCCGGCATATCCTGCAACGCAATCTTCTGCGTACCGAACGGTATTGCAGCTGCGGCATCCTCCTGCGGCTGCGCATCACCGGATTGCTGCTCAATCTGTTGTTTAGCTTTTTTTACATATTGGATTGTGGACGGAACCAGAACGGTTGCCAAAAAGCCGACTGCAAGCACTATACCGATGATGCAGCCGCAGCTCGGACCGCTTTTCTTGCGGTATTGCTGATATCTCGGCTGCTGCGTCTGCGATATGCCGTTTTGTACGGCGGGTGCGCCCGGAACCTTATAGGGCTTATTCTTCCGAAGCGCCTCTTTGCGGTCGAGCCACTGCTTTTTCTTGTAGGAATCTGAGATGTTGTCGGAGATCACCTGACAGAAATCCATTGCCTTTTTCACATGCTCACTCTTGATGCAGGAGCGCATGGCGGTCAGCTTCGGATCAACGGATGAATCGGCACGCAGCTCGACGATGCCGATATAGGTTTCCAGCGGCGCAAGATTATCCGGTCCGCCTGCCTGTTCCAGCAGATCAAGCGCTTCCTGATAGCATTGCTTTGCCGCCTTGCCGATGTAGTCGCCCTTGCCGTTTCCTTCGCGGAGCAGCATATTCGCGCGGTATTCCATGGCGATCTTATTGCCGTTTGCAATCGCCTTCTTTGACCAGAAATCAAAGCCGTCCCAGTCCGCGGGTATGCCTGCACCGTCATGATACATCATGCTGAGGAAATGCTGTGCGTTCGGTTCATCCTGTTCCGCAAGCGGCGAGAAGCATTGAAATGCCGTTGCAAAATCCCGTTTCTGGAAAGCAGCAACTGCCGCTGCAAGACCGGAAACCTGCTGCTGATTCTGCGTCGGTGCCGATTGCATGCTGTCGGGTGCTGCCGGAGCGTTTTCGACGGCTGCCTGCTTTGCCTGTGCTTCGGCAGCCGCGGCGCGTGCCTCTTCCTGCTGACGCAGTGATTTAATCTTTTCCTCGAGATGATCCGGCTCCGGTTCAGCAGGTGCGGAGGTTGCTTCTGTCTGCGGTTTGCTTTCGTCGAAAATCAGCGCACTGCCTGCACTGCGGATTTCATCCTTGGTATCTGTGATTTCAGTTTCGATCTCCTGTAAAATCTGTTCCAGCTCCGCCTGACGGCTGCTGTCATCTGTTCCCTGCAAGCGTTCCAGATATTCAAACTGTTTAGCTTCCAGTTCGGAGACCAGTTCTCTCAGACCGAGGCGTTCGTCAATCTCCAATCGTTTCAAAAGATCGCGGTTCATGTATACGTTATCCTTTCCTGTTTATGCTGATATCAGGCAAGCATCGCCCGAATATCCTGAAGCCTGACTGTCAGCAGCATCTCATTGCGCTGCTCGGGGGACATGCTCATATCGGAGAGCAGCGGTGCAATGCGGAGATTTCTGCGGCTGAGCAGCTGCTCGACCAGATTGCGGATGCCGCGTGCATTGCCGAAATCGGCAGCCTGTGCACGCTGTGCAATGAGCGTCCGCAGCAGCGGATAGCAGCCCTCTTCCAGCACCATGCCCTTCGCTTTGACCATGCCGTGCAGAATCGAGAGCATCTCCTCCGGTGTATAATCCTCAAAGATGATTTCGTTCGGGAAGCGGCTGCTCAGACCCTGATTGACCTGCAAAAAGCGGTCCATTTCCTGAGAATAGCCTGCAATTATGACGCAGAGATCATGGCGGTAGTTTTCGATATCCGCAACGAGCTCGGTGATTGCCTCTTTGCCAAAATCGTTTTCGCCGCCCTGCATCAGCGCATATGCCTCGTCAATGAACAGAATGCCGCCGAGCGCCTCCTCAATTTTCGCCTTGGTTTTCGCGGTTGTCTGACCGACATATTCCGCAACCAGACTGCTGCGGTCGCATTCGATCAGCTGACCGTTCGAGAGCACGCCGAGCTCACGGTAGATATTGCCGATGATGCGTGCAACAGTTGTTTTGCCCGTACCGGCATTGCCCTTAAAGACCATGTGGAGCGTGCCGAAGCCCTGCGTCGGCATTCCGGCTGCCTTCATTGCCTGATTGACCTGCACGGTCGCTACAATGCGGCTGACCTGTTCCTTGACCGATGCAAGTCCGGTCAGTGCATTGAGATCATCGAGATAATCCTGAACGGATTTGGATTTCTGCTTTTCAGCAGCACCGGCAAGCCGCTCAAAATCCTCTTTTTTGATGATGAGGAAATCATTGGTGCTGAGCGAACCCGCATTCTGCTCTGCAAGCTCTGCAATGCGCGCCTCCTGTGCACGGCGTACTTCCTCGAACACATTGCGCACGCCGCGTGCATTGCCGAAATCCTTTTTCTTTGCGCGGCTGTCGATCAGTGAACGGATTGCTTCGTCCGTGCCGACATCGAGCAGCATTTTGTTTGCTTTGGTAATATCCTTGAAAATCTGCACCATTTCATCGAGTGTATAATCTGCAAAGTCGATAACCGTCGGGATGCGGCTGCGCAGACCCTGATTCTTATCGAGAAACTTGTCCATTTCCGGACCGTAGCCTGCAAGGATGACCATGAAGCTGTCGCGGTGATCCTCGATCTCCTTGAGCAGCGTCTCGATTGCCTCCTTGCCGTAGGTATCGTTATCGTCACGGCAGAGCGAATATGCTTCGTCAATGAACAGAATGCCGCCCATTGCCTCCTTGACCTTTGCACTGACCTGCTTGTCTGTTGCGCCGTAGATATTGGAAATCAGATCCTTGCGGCTGCATTCAATCAGCTGTCCTTTCGGCAGGACGCCGAGCCGCTTGTAAATCTTTCCGAGGATGCGCGCAACGGTCGTTTTGCCCGTGCCGGCATTGCCCGTGAAGAGCATATGCAGTGTGCCGTGACCGCTTTCCTCCAGACCGATTTCCGCTTTCATGCGCTGCAATTTCTCATGCCGGACGATGCCGCGCACCTGTTCCTTGACCGATTGCAGTCCTGTCATGCCCTCGAGCTGACTGAGCAGTTCCTCGACCGTTTCGGCATTGCTGCCGCTTTCGATATCGGCTTCGGTGATGATGTAATATTCCCTGTCGGATTTGCGCCGCTTGTCACGCAGACGGTTTGCAACATTGCGGATACAGGATTTGAGCATCCCGTCGATATCGCGTGCATAGGCAAAATCAGTCTGGGCGGCGGCGTTTTCCAGTTTCTTCCGGAACAGAGGCTTTGCATTCTCCTCGAGGACAAAGCTGCTTTTTGCAGCGATTGCATCGGTAATCTGCATCAGTTCATCAATGGAATATGTCCCGAGCAAGACCGGCTCCAGCATGAACAGATCGGCAAAACGCCGCTTTTTCAGGAGCAGCTCCTGCGATTCCTGTTCACGGCCGGTGATAATCAGCAGGACAGCACCGTTTGCCGCCGTGAAGGCTTTTGTCAGCTGATCGAGTATCTTCAAACCGACGCCGTATGCATTGCCGTCGTCGAATTCATGGATATTTTCAATGAGCACGCATTTGTTTTCCGCGCTCTGAAACAGTGCCTGAATATTATTGTGCAGCTCTTCGTCGGAATCACAGAGCAGCGAATCATAATCAGTGATGACCGGAATCGGATCGTCAATGAGCCCCATGCTGTGCAGTGCACGGCATGCAGCAAATGCGGCGGTCGTCTTACCGCAGCCGTCCGGCCCGAAAATGCGGAGATTCTTTTGCAGTGCCAGCTCTGCTTTGGATTTCCGTTTTTCGAGCTGCAAGAGACTGACGATATCATTCAGCGGTGCTTTGAGCGTTTCCATGCCGATGATGTCCTGCATGCTGTTTTCCACAATCGGTGAGATTTTCGGCTTTTTGTCTTTTTTCGGCGGTTCGGAAGTTTTATCCGGCGCCGGTGCAGTTGTTTCTGCGGCAGAGGAAGCCGGCGCCGGTGCAATCCGGACATCTTCCGGCAGGGGCTTTGACAGATCAAAGGTGAGATGCATGAATACATCATCTTTTACCCACGGATTCTGCCGGATAAACTGAAGTCCTGCGTCCTCCCTGATCGCAGTCCGCAGATCGGAGGCGTAGCTGCTTGCCTGCGTATGGTCGGGGAAGAGCCGCATCACTTTCTTGCAGAGCCGTTCTGCTTCCTTTTGCTGATCTGTTTCGAGATACAGCGATGCCAGCCGAAGCATATAGCTTGCCTCATACTGGATATCGAGAAAGCGTTCCAGTGCCGTGATCTGTGCTTCGGCAGACGAACCCGTCCGGAACGCAAGCTCATACAGTGCTGCATTGTAATAATAGCCTTCGGTATCAGCCTGCGGCAGTGCAAGATACTCCTCTAATTTTTCGTATTTTCCGGCGGCAAGGCAGACGCCTGCGATCATGCCGAAGCGTTCGTCGCTGGGATCGAGCAGAAAGCTCTGCACATACCACGGTATGCTGTCAGAAAATGCGCCGTGCATTTCGTATGCCTTGCCGATGATATGTGATTCGCGTGCGGAAGTACACTGCGCCGGTGAAAGCGCTGCACTGTCGCGCATGATTCTGTCATAATCCTTCTCATCCTTTGGCGCTGGGATATCCATTTGTATTCACCTCTATCGTTCAGCTGACGTCGTAATCTGCGATCAGTCCTGTGAGCTTTTCGATCTCCTGATCGGAAAGATTGGAGATGCGGTTGAATTTGAGTTCCGTTTCATAGCTGACTGCCGGAATGCGCAGCCAGAGATGTACCAGCTGAGAGGGATCGAGCCGCAGCGCAACCTCCACGCGCGTACCCTTCGGCAGATTCGGCGGCAGCAGAATCTCTGCCTCCGAAATGATACGGACATCACTCAGTTCCTTGAATTCACCCTCTGTGACGGACAGTTCGATCTTCTCCTGATTCTCCGAGGCTGTCCGGAACGGCAGACAAGTTTCGGCAGGCAGGGTTGTATTCCGCTTAATCAGAATGCGGTTGTACTTTTTCAGCGTCAATTCGTCAAGCGCGGAGACGCCGATTGAATGTGAGCAGACATCGGAAATGGTTTTCGTATCGCTGCTGACAGATTCCAGCTGTTTACCGAACAGTGCCGCACCCATGGCGACGACCTCATCCGGATTGACCTCATGTGAGGGCGTGATGCCGAGCAGTGCGGTGAGCTGCTGCTCGATATACGGAATCCGGCTCGAACCGCCGACCAGAATCACCTTGTCGATGTCCTTTGCGGTGATGCCTGCATCCGCAATCGCACTCTTGACACAGTATTCCGTGCGCTTATAGAGCTTGGCAACGATCTTTTCAAAATCGGCGCGGGTCAGCGTATAGCTTTCCTTGAATTCGCCGGTACGGATCGGAATGACCGCCTTTTCCTGTCTGCAAAGACTGATTTTTGCTTTTTCCGCGCGGTTAAACAGTTCCTGATAAACATCGAGATATTCTTCATCTTCGAGATCAACGTCATACTCATCCTCGATATAATCATGAATCTGTGAGACAATTTCCTCATCGAAGAATCTGCCGCCGACATTTTTGATGCCCTTGGTGCTCTTGACATTCACTGCACTGCCGTCTACGCGGATCAACGTGACATCGAAGGTTCCGCCGCCGAGATCATAGACCAGGATATTTGCGTGATCGAGCTTGCTCTTGACGGCATAATACAGGGCTGCGGCAGTCGGTTCGTTGATTGTACGGACAAGCTCCAGACCGGCGATGCGAGCTGCATTTTCGGTTGCGGTACGCTCTGCATCGGTGAAATATGCGGGGATCGTAATGATGACACGGTTCAGCGGCGTTTCGGTACCGAGAAACTGATTGGCATCTGTGACGAGTTTGCGCAGAATCAGTCCGGAAATGACCTCCGGCGTATAGCTCTGCCCGAAGGATGCCGTAAAACGGTAATCCTTCTCGCCCATATGGTTTTTGACAGCCGATACGACGTCTGCCGGACAGCAGATACTGTTTTCCTTGGCGGTCTGCCCGACGATCATTGAGCTCTCGCTCTCGAAGTATACAACGGACGGCGTTGTGCGCTGACCCTCCATGTTCGTGGCAATCTGCGGCTCACCGTTTTCATCTATGTAGGAACAAACTGAATAGGTCGTTCCGAGATCAATACCCAATATCATATTCTTCACCTGCTTTACGATTTCTTTTTCATTGTGAACCTTTGTACATACTTTATTATTATAGCATATTAAGCGGCAAAAAGCAAGATGAGGGAAGTATTTTTATGATACATGTTTTCTGCCTGAGAGCTTTAGATCAAAGGAGGGCGGCACTGCCGCCTTATAGCATATAATCACGCAAAAAGCAAGATGAGAGCAGAGATTTTTCATTTCATGCGAAAGATTCAGCAATGTATCGCAAAACCATCGGATTCCATTTTCTGTATAAAAAACGCCCGACTGTTCAGCATTGAACAGTCGGGCGGCTTGTCTCAGGATTGATTATTTGAGAAGCTCGCATTTGAGCAGTGAGAGATCGGTTCCGTTCAGGATGCCGTCCTCATTCATATCGGCAGCCTCCGGATCGGTGACCTTATCCTCGGATGTGACCAGATACTTCACGAGCATGACTGCATCAGCAACAGCAACCTTGCCGTTTGCATCGACATCACCTTTCAGCTTCTGCGGCTTCGGCGGTTCTGTCTCGGTCGTTGTGGTGGTTTCTGCGGTATGCGGCTTGCCGTAGAGCTCGATCTCTGCGATATTGCAGCAGTATACGCTGTCCTTGTTGGCACTGTTTTTCGGTGCGCCGGAGGGGACTGCATATCGGACATATCTTGCCGAAACCGGTGTCTCCGGCTTGTAGTAATGCATGCCGTAACTCGGTTCACCCGTAACGGTATAGACGGTTTCCCAGTTTTGACCGTCATCGGAAACCTGAATCATGCCGTCGATTGCACGGTATTCATAGCCGCTGCGCGGACAGTATCCGAATTCCTCGAGGTCATAGGTTTCGCCGAGGTCAACCTGCGTATAGCCGTCGCCGACGCCGTCGAAGAAGGTTGCCTTGTTGCCGTCGAATGCCTTTTCCGGACCCGTCGATTCGTCATCATGCCACGAATTTGTGCCGGTGACCTGCTTGCCCTTGAGGTCGATCTTGTTCTCACGCTCGATGCTGCCCTTGACGCCGTCGATGATGAAGGTCGTCACGGAGTTCGGTGCGAGGGAGACTGCAAGCTGACTGCCGTTGAGCTTCGATGCGCCGACATCCTTCCATTCCTCGGAATTGCTCGTGCGGATCGTCTTTGCTTCGGTGCCGACCTGCGAAAATGCGGAGAGATCGTAGACCATGTCGCTATTGCCTGCGGATGTATTGTAGGAAACAATGACAACCTGTCCGTTTTCCTTATCGTATGCCGCCATGGTGTTGCCGGAGCAGTTCAGCATGATCATGCCCGGGCGGATATAGCGCGTATACTGACCGAAGCAGTAGTATTTTTTAGAAAGAACGATGGTATCCTGATCATGGTCGGCGACAGCGGTGCCCCAGAAGCCCTTTGTCATATCGACCATGCCGGAATCCTTTTTGCCCATATATCCGGCAGCGCAGACATGCTTGTCAATGACCTGCCAGAGAATCCATGCGGATGCGTTCAGACCGTTGCAGTCTGCGGTGATGCGCTCGGAGAGCCATAGCCCCGGCGCCATAGCCCCGGCATTCTGTCCGCTTGCACCGTTGCCGTCCACCTCGGACATCCAGAGATTCTTGCCGGCGGAGAGTGCAAGGTCCTTGAGCTGTGAGCGCTTGCTGCCGCCGTAGGTATGGGTATCAATGCGTCCGACCGCCTTTTTCGCATCACCCGAAAGTGCATTGTAGGCGTCGATCTGCGTATCAATCGAGGTTTCGTCGGAAGCGCTGATGATGACATCCTCCATACCGCGCTTTGCCATGGATTTTTGCAGCTCGAGGATGATTGTGGATTCGGAGTTTCCGATATCAAAATGACAGCCTTCCTGCTTGGCACTGCCTGCGCCCCAGAAATTGGTATAGGGCTCGTTCATTGCCTCGACGGACTGAATCGTGACGCCCCATTCCTCTTTGTAGTGCTTGCAGACCTCTGCGAGATATTCCGCGAAATCGTCGTAGCAGTCGTCTTTTAAGTTGTTCGCACCGGGATTGTTATTGCCGGTGGAGCAGCCGCTCTTGCACATCCAGTACGGCGGCGAATTCGAGAACATTTCGACTATCATGTCGTCACCTGCGGCTTTGATGCAGCGCTGCAATACGTTGCGCTGGTTCGCATCCGCAGACCAGTCATAGGTGACCGTCCCGTTCTGATACTTTGTGTATCCGGGCATATTGGAGTCAGTGCGCGTGATGTGATTGTGCGTGGGATTGTCGCCGCCGCCGATATTGAATCTTGCAATATTCAGCCGCAGACCGTTCTCGCCGAAGAAGGTATCCGCACATTTCTGTGCGAGCGAATCGGAATAGCCGACGCGGTTTGCCCACCAGCAGAGTGAGGTACCCCAGCCCTCGAACACGCCGTTGTTGATCGCGTAGGTGTCATCCGGTGAAAGGGCAACCGTTCTTGCCGCATGTGCGGGAACCGCAGTAATGCCTGTTGCAGTCAGAGCGATGCACGACGCTATGACCGCAGAGAGCCGCCTTTTCCAATTCTTCATATAAATCCACCCTTTTCCAGTATAATTTGTACGTACAGCTTTTATCTATTGCTATACAGTTTTATTATAGCAGACCAAATGAAAAAAGTCAATAACTTTGAATCCCCATTTCTTGCGATTATATATCATATTGCACATATTATATGAAAACAGGAATCCCCCTCCGGAGCCGGAAGGGGATTCCCAAAGAGTAAAGAAAATGGAATTGGTTTATTCGTAACGCAGTGCGTCAATCGGGTTCATCTTCGCCGCTTTGGATGCCGGATAAGTTCCGAAGAACAGACCGATCAGGAGCGAGAAGATAACCGAAATGAAGATTGCAAGGAACGAAGGCTTGACATTGATCGTGACAAGCTCTGCATAGAGCGGGAAGAAATGATAAATCAGCTTGGTGCCAATGATGCCGACGAGGAGACCGTTGATAATGCCGATCAGAATGCCGATGCCGCCGCCGGTCAGACACATGATGATCGCTTCAATCAGGAACTGATTGCGGATCGTCTTGCTCTTTGCGCCGATTGCCTTGCGCACGCCGATTTCTCTGGTGCGCTCCGTGATGCTGACGAGCATGATATTCATAACGCCGATGCCGCCGACGAGCAGCGAGATTGCCGCAATGACCGAGATCACGACTGTAATGATTGTCAGGATCATATCATTCTGCTTCTGATCATCCTGATCGCTGTTTACAACATATTCGGCATTTGTATTCGCTGACATTTCATCAAAGAAATTCTGAAGCTCTCTCTGACACTGTTCTTTATCGTAGTTGTCTGCACGTACATTGATCTGCGGATATTTGCTGTCTGCTTTTTTCTGACCGGTCAGATCAAGCGCGACCTGATACGGAACATACACATAGGTTGTTTTGTCCATGAGCGCAGTGCCGGGATCCAGCTGCTTTTCAAATGCAGCTGGGAATTTGTAGACACCGACGATGACGAATTCCGTATTGCACAGACCGGCAATGTCAATAGTGATACTTTTTCCGATCGGATCGCTTCCGTCGAGAAAATACTGTTCCACGAAGACGTCAGAGACGACACAGGAATGCTTGTGCTGCTTGCCGTCTTCATCGTTGATATATCTTCCGCCGATCAGACGGAGAACGGCTTTCTGCGCCTTGATTGAGCCTTCCGTCATGCCGTCCAGACCGACAGTCAGCATCTGATTCTTGCTGTTGCGCAGTGTGCCTGCACCGAGCGCTGTTTCATTGCAGACCAGATATTTTCCTTCAAATCTTTTGTCGAGCTCATCCAGCATTTCGCTTGTACAGAAATCGTCACTGGTGAGCCTGCTGTAATCATAGTTTCCGTCCTCATCCGGCTTTACATCATAACGAAGATAGAATCCGTTGTTGCCGAATGAATTGAGGTTCGTTGCAAGTGTCGTTTTGAGTGAGCTGCCGATTGTTGTGATTGTGATAACCGAGCTGATACCGATGATAATACCGAGCATTGTCAGTAGCGAACGCATCTTGTTGTTCACAAGCGCACCGAATGCCAGCCGGATGTTTTCTAAAATAAACATTCCTTTGACCTCCGAATTCTGTGCTTATGTTGCATTCTTCAATTCCTTCATCATTTTCGGATCAGGAATCACAGCGCCGTCTTCGATTGTCGTTGTGTCGCTGAAGAAATCTGTCAGGACAATGTCGCCTTCCTTGAGGTCGCCTTTGGTAACTTCTGTAAAGAAATCGCCTTCAAAGCCGATCTCAATATCCTTTTTCACGACCTTGACCATGCCCTGCTGATCGGCAGGCTCGCAGACAAAGACAAAGTAGCCTTCGTTTTCACCGCCGCGGACAGCGTCATAGGGGACGCTCAGAACATTTTCGACCTTGCTGAGAATAATCTTTGCGTTTGCGGACATACCGATCAGCAGTCTGCTCTTCGGATCGTCAATGGAGATTTCGACGGTATAGCCGCCCGCAGATGCGTCGGAGCCGGAGGAGAGAATGCGCTCGATTCGCTTGACGCTGCCGGGGATAATCTCCTCCTCGGTCGCAGTCGTCTTGATCTCACATTTCATGCCCTCGCTGATGCGGAGAATATCCGCCTCATTGACCTTGCCGCGGATGACAAGCGAATCGGTGTTCTCGATCATCATGAGGTTATTGTTCATCGGAATCGTACCCTCAGAGACATTGAGAGCGGTAATGACACCGTCTGCCGGTGCGGTGATCTTGCAGGCGTCGATCTGCTCCTGCAATTCCTTCAGCTCATCATCGACGGAGTCATTGCCGGTCGAATACTGCTCTGCGTCGATTGCATCCTGCGCAGACTGAATGAGCTTATCAGCGGTTTCGGCAGTTTCGGTATAGGCAGCGCGTGCCTCTTCGATTGCAGCATCAAAGGAGGGGAGCTTCGGATAGAGTTCGTCAATTAGCTCCTGGAGCGTATCTGCCTGCTTTTGCAGTTCGCCGGATTCATCCTCACCTGCATTGATCTTTTCAATCAGTGCGTTATACTGCTCAACGGCGAGATTATAGCGGTCGTAGGCAGTATCGCGTGCAGAGATTGCGTTATTGATCGCATTCTGTGCCTTGTTGAGCAGACTTGCCTTATTGTTTTTCGCATCCGTCAGATTGCGGCGGAGAATGCCGCTCTTATAGGATTCTGCATCCTGTGCCTTGCCGGCGGATGCAGCCAGCTTATCATATTTCTCCTGCAAAGAGGTCGTATCAAGCTCGCAGAGGACATCGCCCTTTTTGACGCTGTCACCGACCTTGACATTGAGCTTTGTCACTTTTTGCAGCACCTCTGCCGTAACATTATAGGAGTCGCTGCTGGAAACATTGCCCGAGACATTGACATATTCGGAAAGATCCTTGACTGCAACCTCACCGTAGGGCACGTAGCTCAGCATTGCGATGCCTTTGGTCGCCATTTTCATCAGGAAAATGACCAGTCCGGCAATCACTGCAATAAAAATTACAATGAAGATGATACATCCGATTTTCTTTTTCCCTTTTTTTGCCATGATTCAAATGTCCTTTCATGTGTTTATTGATTTACAGTGCTTATTTGGCTAGCCATATTTTAGCACATTTCGGAAAGCGGTGTCAATAACAGAATTGTCACTTTCCGCAATCTTATGATAAATTTAAGATGTTATTCAGTATAACAACAGGAACCCCTTCCGAATCGGAAGGGGCGGTGCGGATCATACACGGAAGCATTTTTGAATATCCCTGCTGCTGCCGACAACAAATACCACATCATCCGAGGAAAAGACGGTATCCGGCATCGGAACATCGACCTGTCCTTTGTGGCGGTACGCAATGATATTGAGCTTGAATTTCTTGCGCAGATCGAGCTGCATCAGGTTTTTGCCGTCCCATTCGCGCGGCACCTTCATCTCATAGATCGAATAGCTGCTGTCGAGCTGGATGAAGTCGAGGATGCTGTCCGATGCATATTTCGTTGCGATGCGCATTGCCATCTGCATTTCCGGATAGACAACCTCATCGGCGCCGTTGCGGAGCAGAAACTTCATCTGCACATCGTTCGAGGCGCGCGAAATAACCTTCTGTGCGCCCAGTTCGCTCAGCAGAGCGGTCGTTTCAAGGGAATTCTGGAAATTGTCGCCGATGGAGACAATGCAGACATCATAATTGCGGACGCCGAGCGAACGCATGAATTCTTCGTTTGTGCTGTCACCGATGCGTGCGTTTGTGACATAGGGCAGGATTTCATTGATACGTTCCTCGTTGCTGTCCACTGCCATGACTTCGCAGCGCAGCTCGGTCATGCGCTTGGCAATCTGTGCGCCGAATGTGCCGACACCGATAATCAGAATCGCTTTCATATGGTTTCTCCTTTATCCGACATTGATTTTTTCCAGCGGCATACGGGCAGATTCGCCTGCACCGGACGGTACCGCTGCGTAGATCATCGTAAGACCGCCCATTCTGCCGAAGAACATCAGCAGCATGAGCATGATGTGCGAAGGGGTCGAAAGAGAGGTCGTGATGCCGAGCGTCAGACCGGCAGTACCGGCGGCAGAGCCCGTTTCAAAGAGACAGGTCAGCAGCGGAAGCCCCTCAATCAGACTGATTGCAATGCCCGCTGTCATGAACAGGCAGACATAGATAAACAGAATCGCGCCTGCATTGCGGACTGCATCCTCCGGAATGCGGCGGTTGAAGCTCGTGACATCATTCTTTCTGCGGAACACGGCAACTGCCGAGAGAAACAGCACCGCAATCGTTGTGACTTTCATGCCGCCTGCGGTTGAGCCCGGCGCGCCGCCGGTCAGCATCAGCATAATCATCAGCGCGGTGCCGGATTCATGCATTGCGGCAAGGTCCGCGGTATTGAAACCGGCGGTACGCGCTGTTACCGACTGGAACAGGGAGCAGAGAATGCGCTTCACAATCGGTTCCTGATTGTATTCAAAGAAAAAGAAGCAGGCTGCCGGTACAAAAATCAGAAATGCGGTAATCATCAGAATGATTTTGCTTTGCAGTGAATAGCGTCTGATTTGGAGCTTATATGTACGGACATCGCTCCATGTCATAAAGCTGATGCCGCCGATAATAATGAGCAGCATGATGACAATATTAAAATAGGCATTGTCACTGTAGGTTGTCAGCGAGGAGAATTTTTCACGCACGCCGAGCAGATCGAAGCCTGCATTGCAGAAAGCCGATACGGAATGGAACAGCGCGTACCAAAGCCCTTTGGCGACGCCGAAATCACGGATAAACACCGGACTGAGCAATGCTGCGCCGATCAGCTCGATGACCGCTGAGGTCTTGAGGATAAAACCGGTCAGCTTTAAGATGCCGCCGATCTGCGGGGCGGAAATGGATTCCTGCATGATGCTGCGCTGTTTCAGTCCGATTTTTCTGCCGGTTATGCGAATGATCGCAAGCGCGACCGTAATGACGCCCATGCCGCCGATCTGAATGAGCAGCAGAATAATAATCTGACCGAACAGAGACCAGTGCGTCGCCGTATCCTGCACGACCAGTCCGGTCACGCAGGTGCAGGAGACCGATGTGAACAGCGCTTCAATAAACGGTGTGACCTGCCGGTCCTGCGATGCAATCGGAAGCATCAGGAGCAGCGCGCCGCAGAGAATCAGCACAAAAAAGCCGCCGACAATCAGCTGAAAGCTGCCGGTGCCCTGCCGTTTCGGTTTGAGATTCGGTGATTCCATAGTGTTACCTCTGTTGATTTCATAAAATACAAAAGTTGTCAGTTTAACCTGAATTATTATACTACAGCAGCCGGAAGGATACAAGATTTCCGGCTCATTTTTATGGCATTATGCCAAGTCTCCGCAATGTTTCCGGATACATTTGGAAGAATTGCCGCATGCAGAACGGGCTGACAGTTTTGCGAATGCCGCCCTGTTCTGCTTATTTCCGGAAGCGCAGCATATTCAGTATAACAGAATCGGAATGCCATGTCAAGTGAAATCGGCAGGATGCTTGAAATACGTGCGGCAGTGTGCTATAATAGCTGTAATAAATGAAAAAGATATTTTCTGTTACGGGGGAATGTGCTATGAGAAAAATCATTGCAGGCATGCTGTTCTGCGGACTCCTGCTCTGCGGATGCGGCGAAAAGCCTGCGCCGGAATCCTCTGCGGAGACTGTTCCGGAAACAACAACCGCAGCGGCAACAACTGCGACCGTATCCGAAACTGAACCGGAAATCACTTCCGAGACGGTCACGACAGCACCGCCGGAGCAGCTCTATATGAACCGCTGCGAAAAGCAGATTGTCGAGGTGCAGCCGGATGAAATCCTCGAACGGCGGGAGGATGTGGTATATCCGGAATTTGAGAAATACTATTACTATTCGCATACTGCATGCCGCAGGACGGGCGTCAATGTGCTGCTGCCTGCGGATTATACCGATGAAAAGAGATATCCGGTGCTGTATATACTCCACGGCTCCGGCGATACTGAGGACTGGATCGCCGAGGACAGGGTCTGCGTCAGCGTCATGCTCAATAATCTGATTACGGACGGCGAAGCAGAGGAGATGATTGTTGTTTCGCCGTATATCTATTGCAGCAAAGATATGCCGGAATGCACGGGGCTTGATCCGGAAAACTGGCGCAATTTCGACCGGTTTGCGGAAGACCTGATGCGCGATTTGCGCCCGTTTATCAACAGCACGTTTTCTGTCGCGGAGGACAGGGCGCATACCGCAATCACAGGCTGCTCGGCAGGCGGCAGAGTCTCTCTGACAATCGGGTTTACACATCCGGATGTATTCGGCTTCACCGGCGCGGTGTGTCCTGCATCGGGTGTGGTGCGCGAGGTCGGCAATCCGCCCTATACGCTGGAACCGGCACAGTTCTGCTTTCCGGAGAACCGACCGTATCTGCTGCTGATCAGTGCCGCGGAGCATGATGAAGCCGTGCTGGATTATCCGTATCAGTATCATGATATGCTGACGGAGAACGGTACACAGCACTTGTTCCATGTCATGACACAGAGCGGTCATGACTATCACAGCGTCATTTCACATCTGTACAACTTTATGCGGATGATTTTCCGCGTATCTGAATAAAAATATCATTATGCTCTGATTTCTCGAAAGCCGTTTGCACCATACAGGTTATGCAGGCGGCTTTTTATTGTATTGGAATTTGTACACAAGCACTCGAAATAGAAAATGTATTTTTTGCATAATATCTTTCTTTTTTGTATTGATGTGATTGTCTAATACGTGTATAATGTTATATAGGGGTTGTACGGGGTATAGAATAACTATATAAGATATACAGATGTATTCATACCTGTCATGCCCGAAGTCATATTTTTATCTTATTTATAGGAGGATTAAACAGTGAGAAAGGGAAATTTGAAAAGGGCAGGCAGTCTTGCGCTGGCACTTTGTATGCTGACGCAGATGCCGCCGGTTGACCTGAGCCGGTCAGGGGCACCGGTCGTTCATGCTGCGACGGTCTACAACAATGCCAAGGTCGCAAGCGTGAGCAAGGAAGGCGATGCCGTTATCCGCGGCGGCAGTGCGGCTGTCATCTATGATGCGGACCGGAAATCAAATGTGCTTTCGCTCGGCGGCGGCGCATTCGGATCAGGTTGGCTCCAGCTTCCGGAGCTGTTCAAATCCGGCTGCAAGGACGGCTTTGCAATCAAGATGCGGATTAAGCTGGATTCTTCCGCAGCACAGTATTCGAGAATCTTTCAGTTTGCGCCGATTGCATTCGGCAGCGGCAATTCGAGCAGCTACAGCTCAGCCGATATTTCAATGGACCTGAATAACAAGACAGCATTCCGCGCAAGTGTTTTTGCCGGGAAAGACGGTACTGAGAATGACAATAAGCACCGCTCAATCTTCACGCTCAGCGCAGCGCCGGATACAGACTGGCATGAGCTTGCTGCGGTTTACAGACCGACCGGCGCGGCATATTATCTCGACGGGGAGGAACTGTCCAAATCCGGCGAGGGTGCCGATGATCTTGCTGCGACCTGTGAAAGCCTGTTCGGTGAGGGCTTGCTTTCCTCGTATAAATATTGCGGCATCGGTCATTCGCTCTACAATGACAACGATCTGCGTGCGAAGATCGACGATGTAGAGTTCTATGATTATCCGATTACGATTTCAAGCGGACCGGAACAGCTGAAACCGGTTGATCCGACACTCTATTATACCTTCGAGCCGGATACGATTACGGAGGGCGAGGCTTCTTCCGATCCGGAGGGCTCCCGTGCACCGGACGGTACCGCGATTACGAGCGTTCCTTCCTTGCAGGCGACTTCGCCGGACGGTACGCTGACCGCGAAATTCTGGCGCGACGGAAACGGCAGATACTATTATTCGGTCAATAAGATGAGTGAGGGCATTGATTCCGTTGTCATTCAGCCGTCCCGTCTCGGTCTTGTGACGAATACCGAGGATCTGTCGAGCGGCTTCGGCACCGATCCTGCCGGTACAATCGAGGAGAAGGACGAGACCTACCAAATGCCTTACGGCAAGCATATGACAATCCGCAACCACTATACGGAGGTTTCGTTCCCGCTGACGAAGGGCAGCAGCACGCTGACCGTCACGCTCCGTGCCTATGACGACGGCGTCGGTGTCCGCTACGGACTCAATCACGGCGCTTCAATCAAGGAGGAGCAGACACAGGTGATGTTCCCGGGCAACTGCACCTTCTGGGGCAACTGGCCGAACAATACCTATGAATGGGATATGGTCGAGCTGCCGCGCGACCGTGCAAATGAAACGAATGCAACCTACTCCTGCCCGTATACCGGCGTGATCGACAATCACTTCTGGGTCACGGTCACCGAGGCAAATGTCTTCAACGAGGAAACGCCGTACTGTGCAGGCGCATTGCAGTTTGTCGGCAATTATCACAGTCTGCGCTTCAAGGGCGGTCAGAAGGTCAGAGGCATCTCCTTTGACAAGGCGTTCCAGACGCCGTGGCGCGCTGTTGTGATCGGCGATTCGCTCAATCAAATGGCATCGAGCGAGCTGGTTCTCAACCTGAATCCGCCTTCCAGACTGGAGGATACCAGCTGGATCAAGCCTGGCAAGATGACATGGTCGTGGTGGAGCAGCGGCGGTGATTCGCCGGTTGAATACCATACGCAGAAGGATTACATCGACTTCGCCGCAGAGAACGGCTGGGAATATGTCACCGTTGACTTCGGCTGGGCAATGTGGGACGACAGTGCCGCAAAGATCAAGGAGCTGTGTGATTACGGTGCGGAAAAGGGCGTCGGCATCTGGCTCTGGTACGGCGTCAACAATACCGGTCACAGCGGCTATAAGGACAGCCAGGGACATCCGGCTTACCCGTATTACTCGCTGCTTGACGAAGCGACGATCAAGCGTGAATTCGAGCGCGTCAGCGGTCTCGGTGTCAAGGGCGTCAAGGTTGACTACTACGAGAGCGACACGCAGGAGACCATGAAGCAGATGTATCTCTGCGCAACGATTGCAGCGAAGAATAAGCTGATGGTTCTGTTCCACGGCTGTACACTGCCGCGCGGTGAGAGCCGCACCTATCCGAATGTTGTTTCGTTTGAGGCGATCAACGGTACCGAGTATTACAAGTGGTTCACGAGCCCGTCGCTGGAGAACCGTGTTTCGTATACTTTTACGAGATGTGTAGCCGGTTCCGCTGACTTCACGCCGACCGGCATTCCGGTTCTGAACAGCAAGGCGACCGCAGGCTTTGCACTTGCTGACGTTGTCACGATTGAATCCGGTCTCCAGCACTTTGCACACTCCGTTTATACCTATGAAGGTTCCTCTGCACTGCCTTTCCTGAATGATGTTCCGGTTGTCTGGGATGACATGAAGGTGCTCGACGGCAGACCGATGCAGTTCAATGTCACGGCGCGCCGCAGCGGAAATAACTGGTATATCGGCGCATCGACGATCTCCGCACGCAAGATCAGCGTGAAGCTCTCTGAACTGATTGACGATGACGGCACCTATAATGCATATATCTTCCATGATAATGCAAACGGCAGCGATCTCGAAGTCACCGTGAAGAACGGTCTGACAAAGAAGGATGTCATTGAGCAGAGCCTGCTTGCAAACGGCGGCTGCGTCATGAAAATCACGAAGGGTTCGATGAAGCTCACGACGCCGTATTCCAACTATCTCAGCTATGAGGCTGAAAATGCAAAGCTCGGCGGCGGCGCGAAGGTCACCGGCGGCAAGGACGGCAGATACAGCTCCAACGGCGCATACGTCGGCTACATCGGCGGAAATTCCAGAGGCGATGTCACGTTCGACAGCGTGACCGCTCCGGCAGACGGCGAGTACACACTGCGTATTTACTACGTTTCCGGTACACCGCGCAGCGTCAAGGTCGATGTGAACGGCGCATTCGCAACGAAGCTGGATAACTGCTATGCAAACAAGAACGACTGGACCGGCATTGCTGCCAAGAATGTTCAGGTGAAACTGAAAGCCGGCAAGAATACGATCCGGCTTTACAACGATCAGGGCGACGGCCCGTCGATTGACCGTATCGCACTGGCAATCCCGAATGAGGAAGTGCTCGCAGGCGACATGAACTTTGACGGCATCGTCAATGCAGTTGACCTGACGCTGCTCAAGCGCGGTCTGATGAACGGCTTTACCGGCTCCAAGGAGGAGCATGCAGCCGACTTCAATATGGACGGCAAGAAGGATGCGGCAGATGTCAAGAGCATGGTTCTGTTCCTGACAACACAGGCATAATATTCTCACGCACGGCAGGGGAGGCGGTTCTCTCCTGCCGTGCGTATTAATATGTGATAATTGCACACTCTGTGTACAATAAGACAATACATATAATACAAACATCTTTCGTTTTTCGCAGAGATGTATGCACTTATCTGCGAATCGTGATAGGATTTCGTTCTTTTTTATAGTGACAAATACAAAAATATAAGGTATAATATTTATATAAGCTGAAAATTCCTGTACACCTGAGAAAGGCAGGCGTACAACTCAGCAGAAAAATGCATGTTGTATTGTTAAATGGGAAAACGAAGATTCTTATTTTTATTGTTGGGGGAAATTACAATGAAAAACACATGGAAACGCGCGGCGTCAGCCGCAGCGGCATGTTCCGTTTTGCTCGGAACAGCCGGTATCCTGCCGAAGATTTCACCGGCGGAACCGATTGCAGCATCGGCAGCAGATATTGCAATCGAAGATTTCAGTATCTCGGATGTCACAATGACAGACGCCTACTGCACCAACGCATTTTCCAAGGAAGTCGAGTATCTGCTTTCGTTTGATACGAACAGACTGCTCTGCGGCTTCCGCGAGAATGCAAAGATGAATACGCAGGGCGCACAGCGCTATGCAGGCTGGGAGAATTCACTGATCGCAGGGCATACGGTCGGTCACTATCTCTCCGCGGTCGCAATGGCGTATCAGAATCCGAATCTGACCGATGCACAGCGCAAGTCCCTGTCAGACAAAATGGATGCACTGCTTAACGGCATGAAGGAATGTCAGAATAATTCCAAGGGCAAGCCCGGATTCCTCTGGGCAGGTCAGGTCAAGAACGGCAATAATGTCGAGCAGCAGTTCGATTACATCCAGCAGGGCAAGACCAACATCATCAATGAAGCATGGGTGCCGTGGTACACCATGCACAAGCTGATTCAGGGTCTCGTCGATGTCTATAAGTTCACCGGCAAGGAAACCGCGAAGGATATCGCATCCAAGCTCGGCGACTGGACGCTGGCACGATGCAAAACATGGAATCAGCAGACGCGCAATACCGTTCTCTCGATTGAGTACGGCGGTATGAATGACTGTCTCTATGAGCTCTATGAAATCACCGGCAAGGAAGATCATGCAATCGCCGGTGACTACTTTGACGAAAATGCCCTGCACGAAAGAGTGCTCCAGGGCGGCGCGAATGTCTTAAACGGCAGACACGCAAATACGACGATTCCGAAGTTTGTCGGCGCCCTCAAGCGTTATGAGGTGCTCGACGGCAAGACAATCGGCGGGCAGGTGATTGACGCTTCCAAGCATCTCAGATATGCGGAAGCCTTCTGGGATATGGTCATCACGCATCATACCTACATCACCGGCGGCAACAGTGAGTGGGAGCATTTCGGTATGGACGATATCCTCGATAAGGAGCGTACCAACTGCAACTGCGAAACCTGTAACTCCTATAACATGCTGAAGCTGAGCCGTGAGCTCTACAAGTGTACCGGCGATAAGAAGTACATGGATTTCTATGAGGGAACCTATTACAACTCAATTCTTTCCTCGCAGAATCCGGAATCCGGTATGACAACCTACTTCCAGCCGATGGCGACCGGTTATTTCAAGGTGTACAGCACACCGTACAACAGCTTCTGGTGCTGCACGGGCAGCGGCATGGAGAGCTTCTCGAAGCTCGGCGATACGATCTACATGCACAGCAAGGACGCGCTCTATGTCAACCTCTATCAGAGCTCCAGCGTCAACTGGAAGGATAAGAGTGTGACGATCAAGCAGGAGAGTGAGATTCCGAACGGCAATACCGTAACATTCACGGTGTCCGGCAGCGGCGATCTTGATTTCCGCTTCCGTATTCCGGACTGGGTCGCGGGTACGATGTCGATTGCGGTCAACGGCACGAAGTATAACTACAAGACTGTTGATGAATATGCACAGGTGACCGGTTCGTTCAGCGACGGTGACAAGATTGTTCTGACGATTCCGATGGAAGTCAAAGCATATAACCTGCCGGATAAGACCAGTGTTTACGGCTTCAAATACGGTCCTGTTGTTCTGAGTGCCGAGCTTGGCAAGCAGAACATGGCAACCGGTTCGACCGGTATGAACGTTACGATCCCGAAGGACGCAGTCGTCGGCAATCAGAATATTACGATCTCCAAGGCTGGTCAATCGATCACTTCGTTTATGTCCGAGATCAACGAGCATATGGTCAAGGATGCAAATTCGCTGAAATTCACGCTGAACGATACCAGCCAGAAGCTGACCTTTACGCCGCATTATCTGCAATATCAGCAGAGATACGGCATCTACTGGAACTTCCAGACCAACGGCACAGTTGTTGAGGAAAAGCCGCCGCGTGCGAAGATTTCCAATTCTGATACGGTTCAGCCGGGCTACGGTCAGTATGAGAACGACGGTCAGCACGCTATGCTCGAGATCAATACGCAGGGCGTGACCGACGACAGCACCTACCGTTACGCAAAGCCGGGCGGATACTTCCGCTATCAAATGGCTGTCGATCCGGATTCGACTTACAATACGCTCAAGATCACGCTGCGCAAGTCCGATAACGGCAAGTCGCTCCGTGTTCGTGTCGGCGATGCAATCCTCTACGCTGACACGCTGAATTACACCGGCAATAAGGATACCTACGATGTCCGTATTCCGATTCCGGCTGATGTTGTCGAGCGGAATGTCCATGATGTCGTGGCAGACGACAAAACCTATCCGTGCCTCGACGTTACTTTCTCCTCGAATGATGACAAGGAATCTGCAAAGGTCTGCGATTTCATCTACATGCAGGCAGTCAAGCCGAATTACACGTTTGACAGCAATATCGCATATTTCGTAGACTGCGGCGACCATAACACCGCTACCGTGACCGGCAGCGACAAGTTCGGCTTCTACAACAGCGTGACCGAGCAGCTTTACGGTCCGGACGAGGCGACCGGCGCAGAATGGGGTCTGATCGACGATGCGACCGACCAGTACAACGGTGCATCCAAGAGCGGCGGCATCTATACGGCAAATACATGGCCGAATGAGCAGGCTGTCACCGACGGTCAGTCCAAAACATCTTCCTTCCGCTATACCAAGAACCAGTATGAGAATGACATCGCACGTCACCTCGACTACGGCTTTACGCTGCCGAACGGCACTTATACCGTTGAGATGGCATTCAGCAATCCGTGGAACTGCTCGACCAATCCGACCGTTTATGCAAACTACGGCGAGAAGGATCAGGCGACCGTTGCTGAGAAGTGCGCAACCGACGGTACAACCGTTAAGGGTACAGTCAAGGTCACGAACGGCAAGCTGACGCTGAATTTCCGCTCGGAGGATAAGGCGATCAACCTCAACTACATCCTGATCCGCTTCGGCGACGGCGCGCGTTATTCCGTTGTCGGCAAGCGCGGCGATGTGAATCTGGACGGCAAGGTCACCGCAGCAGATGCAGCTGCACTGCTCGATTATCTGCTGACCAAGAAGGAGCTGACATGGGAGCAGGCATATGCAGCCGATGTTCAGCAGGATCTGACGCTTGATTCGCGTGATCTGACCGTTCTGAAACGGCAGGCACTCGGCAAATAACATCATGTAAAGTATGCCGCAAAGCAAGATTGTCTGAATGACAAAAGTGCTTTGCGGCATCTTTTTTTGCCATACTGCGATTTTCTGCAAGAACTATATCCGGATGTGCTTTGTGCTGATAATCTGGTTTTTGTACGGAAAAACCGATGCAGAAAGCCACTGTTTTTATCTGCAAATCATATACCCGAATGTGCTTTCTACAGAATAACTGAAAAATGTCCTTTGACAATATGATACTATATTCAGTATAATAATATTGATATGATACAGTATGTATACTGCCTCATAGAGCTGCCGTATGCCGCTCCCTTTCAAACGGATCCCTGCCGTTTGGCATACAGCGAAACATAAAAAGATATAAAATCGGAAATAGATTCAACAGCCATGATTTTCAAAGGGGGAAATCAGTCCCATTTCATATGAAAGGATGATTTCCATGAAAAAGAAACTCTCTGCTCTGTTGTCTTTCTGCATGGCGGCTTGTGTGTGTACGGTGTTTCCGTTCTCTGCAAGCGCTGCATCTGACAGCGTGAGCGCGGGCGGCAGTGCGTCGCTCGTCATGTCAGCATCACAGGTATCCTATGCATCTGTTAAGCCTGCGGCGGCTGTGAGTGCGAAGGATTATATGTCGCAGATGAAGAACGATCTCCAGACGAACGTTCCGGGCAATGTCAAGCAGGGCGATTCCGGCAAGACGGATAAGATTCAGTATTTCTCCAAGAAGGCAAACCGCAATAAGCCTGCAAATGTCTGGACACCGCCCGGATATGATCCGAGCAAGAAGTATCCGGTCATGTTCATGAACCACGGCGTTATGGGCGGCGAGAACGACATGCTCAGCGGCTGGTCGATCCGTGAAATGGCATCTAACCTGATCAAGAGCGGTGAAGCAGAACCGTTCATCATCGTATTCCCGCAGATGTACACCGACCCGAACAGCGGCTCGGCAATGGGCATCAGCATGGATGTTATGGACCGTTACGATGATTATGTGTATGATCTCACGGAGAGCCTGTATCCGTATATC
>JAFZPP010000033.1 GCA_017550285.1 Oscillospiraceae bacterium | reverse complement strand
GCATTAATTCTGTACGGCAGAGGAATTTCACCTCTGATTTTGAGATTCAAGTTCTCTGTAAAATTTTCTTATTGCTAAGTGCATTTACATGGTGCTTTTCGGCATAGTCGTTACTTATGCCTTATGCACAACGTTTCGCACAATTCTTGAATTCATGAGCCTCATCGACGAACAGGCGGTCAATACCGAGCTGTTCAAAGGTCAGCGTATCGTCCTGATTAGCCTTTTGGAGCTTGTCGAGCTGTTTCTGTAAGCTCTTACGGGTACGCTCCATAGCCTTGATCTGGAACTTAGAGCCTTCGCTCTTTTTAAGCTCCTCAATACCGCGCAGAATATCGTCGATCTGGCTCTGAATCAGGCATCACCGCCTTTGCCTGCCTGAGACATCTCGAACGTAGAGAATGCTTCATTCTGGAGCCATCTGATCAGCTCCGCCTTTGCGTTCATAGCGGAAGCCTCGTCATCGAAGCTGCCGAGCAGAATCGCATCGTTCTTATCGTCCATACTTGTCACGCCGACAAGGTTATAGCCGAGCACATTCTCATCATCATCGAGTTCATCATCGACGAAAACAGCAAGCAGATTGCTGTAGTTGACGATAATACCGTCCTGGGTAATGATAGACTTAGCCATGATCTCACCATCCTTCCTGTTGGTCTGATTGTGATAGGGAATGGGCATTAGCGCCGGTGAACTGGATCAGCTCTTGCCAGCTTCATGATCTTAGCCATAATCACGCCTCCTTTCACAGCGGTCAGTCATCGTAACCGCCGAAGTCTCTCTTGACGGCATATTCCGCCCATCTTGACTCAGCATTGTCCCTGAAACGCTTGCCGTTGGCTTCGTTGAACAGGATGCTGATAAGGTAACTCTCGTAATTGCGAACATTGTCAACCCGCTTCATCTGCTCGATAGCGTTCTCAAGAACGTAAATATCGACTTTCAGCATCGCTGACTTGACAACTTCTCTGGGGAATTCCTGACCGCAGATACGCTCCGTAGGCTTACGGGAGCAGATCTGTCTGACGATCATCTGCACGATCTCCTCAGCTTCTTCTTCATCTCTGAGCCAGTCTGCAAGGGAAGCAAAATCAATATTCCGCTTCACAATGTCTGTATAAACAGCCTTTTCGCTTACATATCCGTCCATCTGTCCGTCATCTGCCGAGTTTTCAACAGTCCGCTGTGCGGCAGTTGCAGATTGATGGATTGATTCTTCTTGCATTGATTTTTCTTTTTTTGATTCTTCTTTGATTGTTATTTTATAAGCGTTCTGATTTTCAAGATGTGATTGACCTTGATTTAGGTTTTCCGTATCAAGTAATTCCGTATCTTGTAAATCAGAGTCTTGCGAGGGTATAGAAGCGGAACTTTCAACATTATCACAGGACTGGTCCTCATCAGGGGCTTCATAAGGCTCATCATAGATGAAGTATTCCCAATCCACGATCCTGCCTTTATCATAGACTCGCTCTCTTTTGAGATACTTGGTTTCCTCGAGCTTTTTCAGAGCACTTGCAATCTTGGTGACACCTTCGCCCATAACGGCTGCAAGCCCTCTGATCGTGAAGTTCCAGCCATCAGACATGGATACCATCGTGCAGTAAACTCCACGGGGGGAGCTTCCGACTCTCTTGTCCCTGAGAATCGTGTTGTAGATGATCGTAAAATCCTGCGTAAATTCCTTTCTGAGCTTTGGCATAACATCTTCCTCCTGAGTTTTTGACTGTTAGATGAGCTTTATTTCGGGGATAAATTCTCAAGCATAGAAATAATCCCCTCAAATTTGTTTGTTTTTACCAAAACGCTTGACAAAACCAAATAGCCATGATATAATAGGAAAAGTTGAATATATAGTCATTTGAAGGCGTTTGTGGTGCAAATGACTATAATGCCATGAACGTGAAAGCTATGCTGCCACGTTTGCTATCGGGCTATGAACAGGCTTAGGCGAAGCATTTTAAGTTTTAGCAATAAAAAAAAGCCCCTCATTTCTGAGGAGCATTGCTGATCTATTCTGTTTTAGGCATAAAAATAGCGGACAACGCTCCATGATATGGAACATCATCCGCTTATAGTTATGTATTTTGAGTTTTCTCTGAGAGTGTCAACAGCTCAGGCTTTACCGCAGATTTTTGTGATTCTACCATTTCTACCGAGTAACAAGTCTGCCTACGGTCTACCGTGACTTCTACCAAAACCGCCATTTTTTCCGTTTTTCAGAGATCGCGCAAATTCGGGAAATCTCGATTCTGCGCGCTTTGAAAGCTCGTAATTTCGGGAACAAAACGGACTAAAAGGGACTCTAACGGACTAAAACGGAACAGAATTCTTAAAACTTAAAATCTCTCGGTGGATACACCGTACCGGTTCAAGTCCGGTCAGCAGCATCCTTCGCAGGGAATTCTGTGCTCCGGAGCAGACGGGGCGCAGAGGAATCTGCATAAGGATTACAGGACATCCGAAATTCTGACTGATTGGAGAAAGGAAAACTGACATGAGTGAAATTCAAAAAGACGGCGTAGATTCCCAGCTGGAAAAGCTCTACGATGAGATCGAAAAAAAGCGTGAGAAGGAAGCAAAAAAGACCAAATCGGAAACGCAGATGAGCGAACTCCTCAACGGTCTGGAAAATCCTTCAAAATCAAACAAAGACGGCAACGAGCTGCTCCGCTTCTTCGGCGGACTCCTGCTCTTCGGAGCCGGAATGTATATGATCCTGCAGAATCTTTCGGTCACCAGCGCCATGGGAGGCACTTCGATCTTCCATATGGGCGGTATGAACATCCCGAACGGTACGATCATGGTGCCGATCCTCATCGGTATCGCGCTGCTGTTCCTTTGTGACCGCAAGCTCTGGGGCTGGCTGTTTATCGCAGTCGGCATTGTGATCGTAATTGCCGCTGTGATTCTGAGCGTCAGCATTCACTGGAGAACGAACAGTGCATGGGTATTCCTTGTCATGTTCGGAATGACCTTTGCCGGCGGTGCAATGATGATGCGGGAGCTGTTCCGTTCCAAGTAAAGACAAGTAAGGAAAAAAGCTGCCGCTTGACTGCGGCAGCTTTTCTTTTTCAATGAGAAATGTTTTTACTTTTTCTTTGCGTCCGCGACGCGGCGGATCACATTGCCGTCCTTGTCCACAATGACGGTATGCTCCAGCGTACCGACCAGATTGCGGCGGAATGCCTCGCGGTACTGCTTCCGGAGCACCTCACGCTCGGCGATCTCGGCTTCATCCAGTCCGACGGTCTTTGCCTTGTGCGCAAGCTCGTTGATGCGGTCGAGCAAGCCCTTATCCATGCGGATCACATCCTTTCCTGAATTATAGTTTCATTATACCATAAAGTTCTGCGTAATGCAAGCGCGGAAATATCGGAGGCAGGCAATATGGTCGCACTCGTAACAGGCGCCTCACGCGGCATCGGCGCCGCGGCTGCAAGACGGCTCGCAGCAGACGGATATACTGTCATCGTGCATTATCATCATTCGCAGCAGCAGGCACAGGCGCTTGCCGCAGAAATCAACGGCTGTGCCGTCTGCGCGGATATCGGTGATTTTGCGCAGATTGACACGATGATCGAGGAAATCATCCGCAGATACGGCAGAATTGATGTCCTCGTCAATAACGCAGGCATTGCGCTGACCGGACTGTATCAGGATATTTCCGATGCCGATGCAATGCGGCTCTTTTCTGTCAATCTCGGCGGCACAATGCATACGGCAAAGCGCGTGCTGCCGCATATGCTCCGCGCACACAGCGGCTGCATCATCAATACGGCATCGGTCTGGGGCGAATGCGGCGCGGCATGTGAAGTACATTATTCCGCGGCGAAGGCTGCGGTCATCGGATTTACCAAAGCGCTCGCAAAGGAGGTCGGGCCGTCCGGCATCCGTGTCAACTGTGTCTCCCCCGGCGTCATCGACACCGATATGAACCGGATGCACGATGCGGAAACCATGCATTCACTTGCTGAGGAAACGCCGCTCTGCCGCATCGGTACGCCGGAGGACGTTGCCGAGGCAATCGCATTTCTGGCATCCGACCGCGCAGGCTTTATCACCGGACAGATTCTGCCGGTCAACGGAGGTTTCAACATATGAACGAACAGGAAACACAGCGTTTTACCAGTCAGATCGAATTTCTGGTCGAAATGGATAAAATGAAAAATATCTACCGGCAGACGCGCGTGCTGCACGAGGACCGCGCCGAAAATGATGCAGAGCATGCATGGCATCTTGCGATGCTGGCGATTGTGCTCTCGGAATATGCAAATGAGCCGGTCGATCTGAAAACCGTGCTGAAAACGGTGCTGATTCACGACATTGTGGAGATCGACGCGGGCGATACCTATGCCTATGATGCGGCAGGCAATGCGACCAAAGCGGAACGCGAGCAGAAGGCTGCCGACAGGCTGTTCGGCATGCTGCCGGAGGATCAGGGCAGAGAAATGCGGCAGCTCTGGGATGCATTTGAAGCAGGCTCCACACCGGAAGCGCGCTTTGCAAATTCGCTCGACCGCATCCAGCCGCTGATGCTTAATTACTGCAAGCACGGCGAATCGTGGCGCACGCACGGTACCAGACGCGAACAGGTCGAGAAGCGGATTCAGCGGATTTTTGAAGGCTCGCAGGTGCTCGGCGATATGGCGGAGGAGCTGATCCGCCGCGCCGCAGAGGAAGGTCTGCTGAAATAACAGATTAACGCAATCGCAAACCAAAGAGGTGAACAGGATGAAACAACTGACCGTCGGCATCATGGCGCATGTCGATGCCGGAAAAACGACGCTCGCAGAAGCGCTGCTTTTCCGTACCGGCGAAATACGAAAGCGCGGCAGAGTCGATCACGGCGATTCGTGGCTCGATACAAATGACATCGAACGCAGCCGCGGCATCACGGTCTTTGCGCATCAGGCGTCACTGACGCTCGGCGATACCGTATTCACGCTGCTTGATACGCCCGGACACGTTGATTTTTCTGCGGAAACCGAGCGCACGATGCAGGTGCTCGATTACGCTGTTCTCGTAATCAGCGGCACGGACGGCGTGCAGAGCCATACGTGGACGCTCTGGCGCCTGCTGGAGCAGTACGGCGTGCCGGTCATCCTGTTCGTCAACAAAATGGACCTCTCCGACCGCACGGAAATCGCGCTGTTGCAGGAATTACAGGGCAGACTCTCGCAGAGCTGCGTACAGTTTGATACGGACTACGATACCGTTTGCGAGCATGCGGCATCCGCAACCGAACAGATGATGAATACCTATTTTGATACGGATACGCTGCCGCAGGAAATGCTGCGTGAAGCAATCGCTGCGCGGCAGATTTTTCCGGTCTGCTTCGGCGCGGCGCGTGACCTGAAAGGCGTCGAATCACTGCTCGGCATCCTGACGGACTTTACGCAGGAGCCGCCCCGCACACCGGATTTCGGTGCCAATGTATTCAAAATCTCCGCCGATGCAAAGGGCAACCGTCTGACCTATCTCAAAATCCGCGGCGGCACGCTGCATAACCGCGATGAAATCCGTTACACCGGCGCGGATCATAATGAATACACCGAAAAGATTACCGGCATCCGGTTTTATTCCGGTGCAAAATATGTGCCTGCCGATGAAGCGGAGCCCGGCGCGGTCTGCGCGGTCACGGGACTGACGGCTGCATATGCAGGCTGCGGTCTCGGTTGCTGCGGCGATACGCGCGAGGCAATGCTGACGCCGGTCATGCGCTACCGCGTCATTCTGCCGGAGCAGATTCTGCCGCAGGAGGCGATGCAGCAGTTCCAGATGCTCGAAGCGGAGGACCCGCAGCTGCATGTTGAATGGGATGCGCGCAGCCGGACGATCTATGTCCAGCTTATGGGCGCCGTACAGCTCGAGGTGCTGACGAATCAGATTGCGGCGCGCTTCGGCTATGATGTGCAGTTTGACAGCGGCGCCGTCACCTACCGCGAAACAATCGCAGAAACCGTAGAAGGCGTCGGTCATTATGAACCGCTGCGCCACTATGCCGAGGTGCATCTGCTCATGGAGCCGCTGCCGCAGGGATGCGGTCTGCAATGCGTCACGCGCTGCTCCGAGGATGTGCTCGACCGCAACTGGCAGCGTCTGATTCTGACGCATCTGCATGAAAAAACGCATATCGGCATCCTGACCGGCAGTCCGGTTACGGATATGAAAATCACGCTGGTCAGCGGCAGAGCGCATCTGAAACACACCGAGGGCGGCGATTTCCGGCAGGCGACTTACCGCGCCGTGCGGCAGGGACTGCGCACCGCAGAGAGCATCCTGCTCGAACCGTATTATGATTTCACGCTGGAACTGCCGTCGGAATGCGTCGGGCGGGCGATGACCGATATCCAGCAGCGGGCAGGACAGTTCGAGCCGCCGGAGATTCTCGGCGAGACCGCTGTCCTCACCGGCAGTGCACCGGTCGCAGCGTTCAATGATTACGCCGCCGAGGTGCTGAGCTATACCAAGGGCAGAGGCGCGCTTTCGCTGACGGTCTCCGGATACCGCCCCTGCCATAATCCGGAGGAGGTCATCGCGCAGATCGGCTACGACGCAGACAGTGATGTTGAAAACAGCGCAGATTCTGTCTTCTGCGCACACGGCGCAGGATTCCTTGTCAACTGGCAGGAAGTGCCGCAGTATATGCATTTGCCGTCGGTGCTGTCTGACCGTTCTGATTATGCAGAGGAGGAGCGCATCGCGGAGTATACGCCGCGCGTCAGCAATCTGCCCGATGCAAGCGACGAGGAGCTCATGGCGATCTATGAGCGCACCTACGGCAAGATCAACCGTGATGCGCCGAAAACCATGCGCCGCAACAAAACCGCGGAACTCACGGAGGGCAATGTCAAAGTACCGGCACCGCCCGAAAAGGAGTATCTGCTCGTGGACGGCTATAACATCATCTTTGCATGGGATTCGCTGAAAGCACTCGCAAAGGACAGTCTCGAGCATGCGCGTGACCGCCTGCTGCATCTGCTGCAAAATTATCAGGGCTATCGGAAATGCGAGGTAATTCTCGTGTTTGATGCATATAAAATCAAGGGGCACGGCACCGAAATCGAACAGCACGGCGGTGTCAGCGTGGTCTATACGAAGGAAGCGGAAACCGCTGATTCCTATATTGAGCGCGTCTCCAAGCAGCTCCTGAAAGAGAACCGTGTGCGCGTTGCAACCTCGGATGCGCTCGAACAGCTCATCATTCTCGGCAACGGCGCAATGCGGATCTCCGCACGGGAATTTGAAGCGGAAATACGTGCAGCGGAGCAGGAGATCCGCGCACTGATCGGAGGATAAGCACATGGCTGAATTACCGGAAGGCATGGAATTGCAGCGCGTATACTATCACACCGAAACAACACAGTGCATGACATATTTCCGGATCACGGGCAATTTTGATCCGGACGATATCACAAAATATCTGCGCCTTGCGCCGGAAACCGTACAGCGCATCGGGGATGTCCGCAGCAACGGCGTGCCCTATGATTACGCAGTATGGCGGTTCGGCACGGTCAAGAGCCACCGCCTCGATACTGCAAACCAGATGATGCAGACGATTGACCCGCTGCTGACAAAAGCCGATCTGCTGCGAAAAATCAAGCTGACCTATGATGCCAAGCTGATGCTGATTGTTGTACCGCTCGTGCGATACGATGAACCGACACCGATGCTTGCGCCCTCCCCTGCCGTCATGCGGTTCTGCATGGAGACCGGCACCGAGATCGACATTGATCTCTATGTTGCCTGTCCGGACGAGATGACCGGCACGGAGCAGACAGAACAGTAAACCGATTGGAGTAGACCAAAAGTGTTAGATATCTCATTGCTCGGCACGGGCGGAACCATGCCGATGAAAAACCGCTGGCTGACAAGCTGTATCATCCGCAATGAAGGACACAGCGTCCTGATTGACTGCGGCGAGGGCACACAGATCGCGCTGAAATGCGCCGGACGCTCCGTGCAGAAGGTCGATCTGCTGCTGTTTACGCATTATCATGCGGATCATATCAGCGGACTGCCCGGACTGCTGCTTTCCATGGGGCTCGAAGGACGCACAGAGCCGCTGATGCTCTGCGGACCGCGCAGCTTGCAGCGAACCGTCGAGGGACTGCGCGTCATTGCACCGGAGCTCCCCTTTGAACTGGAATATACCGAGCTGACGGAACCTGTCCAGACCTTGCAGTTTGCCGGACTCGAAATCACAGCCTTTGCCGTTTCGCATACGCTGCCCTGCTATGGCTTCCGGCTGCATCTGCCGCGCGCCGGCAAATTCGATCCGGAGCGCGCAAAGGCGGCAGGCATTCCGATGCGCGCATGGGGGCTGCTCCAGAAGCAGGAAACCGTCGAGCTTGACGGCGTAACCTATTCGCAGTCGCAGGTACTCGGTGCACCGCGCCGCGGTCTGACTGTCACCTACTGCACCGATACACGCCCCGTCCCGAATATTCTCAAATATGCAGACAATGCTGACCTGCTGATTCTTGAGGGCATGTACGGCGAGCCCGATAAGCTCGACAAAGCGCTCGAAACCAAGCATATGATGTTCACCGAGGCAGCAGAAATCGCAAAGGATGCCGGTGCACATGCGCTCTGGCTGACGCATTTCTCGCCGTCGCTGCCGAATCCGGCGGAATTTCTGCCGCTGGCGCAGGAAATCTTCCCGCAGACGGTCTGCCCTGTTGACGGACAGTCCGTCGATTTGCAGTTTACGGACTGACCGCACGCATCACACAGCGCACTGGGATTGTCAATCTGCGTGTGCCGAAACAGAAAGGAATACCATGACAAATCTGCAAATCAGCCCGCCTGCACCGGTGCAGACCGCGCTGGATACGCTCTGCAATGCAGGCTATGAAGCCTATATCGTCGGGGGATGCGTGCGGGATGCGCTCCGCGGCACTGCGCCCCATGACTGGGACTGCACAACCAATGCAAAGCCCGATGAAATCTGCGCCTGCTTCCGTGATTTCCATGTCATTGAGACAGGCTTGCAGCACGGCACGGTCACGGTTGTCATCGGGCATATGCCGATTGAGATTACAACCTACCGCATCGACGGCGTCTATGCCGATCACCGCAGACCGGATACCGTCACATTTACCGATTCGCTGACCGACGATCTGGCGCGCCGCGATTTCACGGTCAATGCAATGGCATATCATCCCGACCGCGGTCTGATCGACCCCTACCACGGCGCAGACGATCTGCATACAAAGATCATCCGCTGCGTCGGAAGTCCGCGCGACCGCTTTGATGAGGACGGTCTGCGCATTCTGCGGGCAATGCGGTTTGCATCGGTGCTGGATTTTACAATCGAAGAAGGAACTGCAAATGCCGTACATGCGCAGAAAACGCTGCTGCATCACATCTCTGCGGAGCGCATCGACACCGAGCTGACAAAGCTGCTCTGCGGCATCGGTGCGGAGCACGTCCTGACAGATTTTGCAGATGTACTGTTCACGGTTCTGCCGGAGCTCGAACCGATGCACGGCTTCGATCAGTGCAATCCGCATCATGATTACGATGTGTATGCGCACACGCTGAAAACCGTTGCGGCATGTCCGCCGGAGCCGGTTCTGCGCTGGGCGGCGCTGCTGCATGATTCGGGCAAGCCGCATACCTTTACAACGGATGAACACGGCGGTCATTTTTACGGTCATGCTGTCGTCTCGAAGGAGATTGCAGGGCGTGCGCTCAAAGCAATGAAATGCGACCGCAGGCGATATGACCGCGTGCTGCTGCTCGTCGATCAGCATGATCTCGTCATGAACGGAACGGAGAAACAGCTGAAACGAATCGTGCGGAAGCTCGGCGATGAAGCGGCAGAACAGCTTTTGCTGCTGCATAAGGCGGATGTGACCGCGCAGGCTGCATGTCACCGCGCACAGCGGATCGAAGAATCCGACCGGCTGCTTGCGATGCTGGAAAAGCTGCGCGAGGAGGATGCATGCATGAGCTTGAAGCAGCTTGCGGTGACGGGCGGCGATCTGATGTCACTCGGGATTCCGCAGGGCAAGGCGGTCGGCGAGATGCTGAATGCGCTGCTGGAAGCTGTCATTGACGGCGCGCTGCCGAATGAACGTGCGGCGCTGCTGGATTATGTGAAATCTTGTTTATAAGGCGCAGTGTATTTCAGGATGACGTAATTAACGATTCGTACCCCATATGCTGCCCGATTGTTTTGAATATAGCGAAGCCGCTTCAATCATGCATGATGCAGATTGAAGCGGCTTTCTTATTCTTATAGAGAATGCGATGTTATTCCACGGAGCGGATTTGTTCGACAAGCGGCTCCTGCTGCATTTTACGGAGCGGAATCAAAGATGCAGCAATCGCGCAGAAGAATGCGAAGATACTCGCAATCCAGACCTTGATCAGCGGCTCGGAAAGTGCAAGCACAAATTCCGAACGGCTCTCAATCACCTCAATCCACTGCATCATAAACATCGTGCCGAAGAAGAGCAGCAGACAAAGCAGTGTCGCGGCGACCGCTGCCCAGAGCGTAAATTGCAGACACTCGATCACTGCCAGTTTATACATCTGACCGCGCGTCATGCCGACGCACTGCATCGCTGCAAGCTCGCTCTTGCGGTTCAGAATGCCCGTCGAGACGATATTGACCATATTGACAATCGCAATCAGCGCGATCATCACCAGAATGAACATCAGTCCGATATGCTCCGCAGCAATCAGCGAGCGGAGCTTTTTCTGCTGCCCGTACATATCAACAAAGTCATAATTGTCAATATCATCCGGATGATAACCGAACATATCGCCGTGCTCGGTCAGAAACTGCTTTGCTGCCGGATAGTCCTCATCTTTAGAAAGATTGCAGTTGACGAGACCCGTGCTCCATTTGTTCTCCCCGATACCGAAGATTTCCCAGTCACCGCTCAGCCATGTATCCTCCGTCAGGATCAGCGGCGTCCATTTCTCGCCCATGGTGACCATATTTTCGTCATAGGGATTCTTTTGCTGATCTGCACCGCGGCGCATGCTGCCGACGATTTTGTAATCCGTTGTCTCATCAACGATCTCATAGAAAATTCCGTCCAGCTTGTCACTATCCCAATCAAAACGATTATTGGGGAAATAATGCGCATTGCCGGTATACTCAACGGTAAGCTGCCGTTTTGCCCCCTCATTGATCCGTTTCGGATCTTCTTTTTTGATTTTATCATATGCAGCCTGATAGCGTTTCTCATATTCTTCCCTTGTAATCTCCTGACAGCGCTGCACATCCACTGTGACGCTTTTTGCATCAGACGGCAGGTCACTCCGACCGTTATCCAGCAGCACGCCGCCGCCGGATTTGGTCAGCTCGTCATAGCTGATCTCCGGCTTGTCGCCGAACAGACGCTGATAGCTCGTGCGGCTGACATAATACACATGGACAGTCGGACGCTTATCTTCCTCGACCGCCTCATCATGCAGCTTGACGCGCTTTTGGATGATATGATCGAATTTTTTGAAAAAACCGGTATCCTCGAGCAGTTTGATACCCTCTGCAAATGCGGTCGGCGACTGCATCGCTTCATCCGGCGCCATGTCAATCGTCAGCGAGAAATCGGGCATAAAGACACCGAATTCATCATATCCGCACATGATCTGATCGACAACTCTCTCCGCGAGATTTGTAATCGAGGAGACCGTCGCAAAGAGTGTCATGGAAATTGTCAGCGACAGAACAGTAATCGCAAAACGCTTGCGGTTGCGGCGGGCATTTCTCGAAGCGACCTTGCCCGTCCAGCCGAAGAACAGCGAAAGCAGCGTATGCTTTTTGACCTTTTTGACGGTCTTTGCACGCGCGGTAATCGCCTCGACCGGAGACATTTTGATGATGCGCAGACCGGTTCCGTATGCCGAGAAGAATACCCACGCGATTCCGACAATGCCTGCAAGCACAGTCATCACCGGATTGATATGCAGATGCACGATCTTTTCGACTTTTTCAGGCGTCAGCATATTCTCTGCCACACCGGTTGAAAGAATCGCCTTGTATGCCGCGAAGGTCAGCAGCAGACCGACACCGATGCCGAGCGGTACGCCGACACAGCAGAGCATCATACCCTCAACGGTCACAATGCGGACAATCTGCTTCGGCGTCGCGCCGACTGACTGCAATACGCCGAACTGCCGTTCACGCTCCTTCGCAGAGACCTCAAACGTCGTATCAATCACAAGACGCAGCGACAGTGCAAAGAAAATGACAAAGATGAAAAACATCGCAAAATAACAGGCGGTGTTGTATTTGCCTTGCAGATTGATCTGGTCAAATGACATGAGCGCAGAATTGATATCCATTCCTGTATATCCGCCGTTCGGCAAAAACTCGGCATTGAGCTTGATGTGCGAAATCATATTCTGAAGGAAGGTTTCTTCGCTGTCGATATAGGTATTGAATAAAACCTGCACGGCATATCCGCCGTGCGGCTTTTCAACAAGCTCGGCGCTCCCGACCTGATTCATATGCCGGATCTCGGCTGCCTGCTCGCGCGTCACATCCGTGAACATCACATGATACGGCGCCTGATCGTACAGCAGATCGCGCGTAATACCGAGCGCAGTCGTGAAGGTCGAAAACAGCATGGTCATCAGCGCAACGGCAATCATGATGCTGCAAATCGTCAGCAGGGAATGCCGCTTCTGCGAGAAAATATAGCGCCGCGCCAGCAGAGACTCAAATTTCATGGCAGTCACCGCCTTACTGTCCGGTCAGAACGTCGCGCGTGATCTTGCCGTCTGCGAGCGTAATGACACGGTCACATTGCAGCGCGATGTTCTCATCATGCGTAATAATAATCATGGTCTGCTTGAATTCGCGGTTGGATTTGCGGAGCAGTGAAATGATCTCGGCAGAATTCTTGCTGTCGAGGTTACCGGTCGGCTCATCCGCAAGAATGACCGAGGGCTCAGAAAAGAGTGCTCTGCCGATTGAGACGCGCTGCTGCTGACCGCCGGAGAGCTGCGAGGGAAGATGCGCCCTGCGCTGTTGCAGATCAAGCAGTGCAAGCAGATCGTCAAGGCGCTTTTTATCGGGCTTTCTGCCGTCCATAATCATCGGCAAGGTGATGTTTTCCTCTGCGCTCAGCACCGGAATCAGATTGTAGAACTGATAAATCAGTCCGACCTGCCGCCGCCGGAAGATCGCAAGATTCTTGTTATTCTGCTTGTAGACATCCTGTCCGTCGAGAAAGACGCTGCCCGAGGTCGGACGGTCTACGCCGCCGAGAATATGCAGCAGCGTCGATTTGCCCGAGCCCGAGGGACCGATCACCGCAGCCATTTGTCCTTTCGGGATCGTAAAGCTGACGTCGTCAAGCGCATTGACCTGTGTTTCGCCCTTGCCGTAGGTTTTGCAGAGATGTTCAACGGTTAAAAATTCCATGAGAGAATCCCCCTTTCGCTTTTCTGTGTTTATTATAGCATACAAATCTCTCTATTCCGTGACAGTAAAATTACAATTCTGTCACTTGCAGACAGGATTTCGACGCATGTCTGATGCTGTATTTGAAGAAACGCTTGACAATTTCTGCATGATGTGTTATAATACAGTCAATTCCATGAGAGAGGTGAGAGGATGAGAAAATAATTCACTTTTGATTGCATAAATACTGCGAACGGTACTTGCAGATGCAGGATACCGTTGCGTTTGTGCTGCCAAAAGTGGATTATGTTCTCATAACCTCTTTTTGCATATCTGCGCATATTTGCGGCTCTGAATCACAGGGGCTCTCTGCATTTTGAGGCAATCGGAACATAACGGAACTGTTTGGCAGCAAACGGTTCCGTTTTTTTGCAGACATTCAAAGGAGGAATGACTATGTCTCAGATCAGGGCAGAACACCTGACTTTTTATTATGACGGCAGCACCGAACCGGTTTTCGAGGATGCATCCTTTTCCGTCGATACGGACTGGAAGCTCGGCTTTATCGGCAGAAACGGCAAAGGAAAAACGACCTTTCTCCGGCTGCTGCACGGCGATTTTCCGTATCAGGGCAGCATCAGCATCTCCGTTCCGACTGCCTATTTCCCCTACCGGCTGACCGAAGCGCAGATGCATCTTCCGGCATCCGGATTTGCAGATGCGCTGCGTCCGGACTGTGAACACTGGCGCATTATCTGCGAGCTTTCAGCCTTGCAGGAAAATGCGGAGCTTCTGGAACAGCCGTTTGATACGCTCAGCCACGGGCAGCGCACCAAAATACTGCTGGCAATTCTCTTTGCCGGCGACAATGATTTTCTGCTGATTGACGAGCCGACAAATCATCTGGATGCGCAGGCACGCGAATGCGTCCGGCAGTATCTCTCCGGCAAGCAGGGATTTATTCTGGTCTCCCATGACCGCGATCTGCTGGATGCCTGCACCGATCATATTCTTGTGCTCAACCGGAAAACGATCATGGTGCAGAACGGCAATTTTTCGTGCTGGCAGGAGAATCAGCAGCGCCGTGACCAGTTTGCGGAAGCCGAAAACGAAAAGCATCGCAAACAGATTCGCAAGCTCCGTCAGGCGGCAAAGCAAACCGCAGACTGGGCAGATAAAAACGAGCGCAGCAAGATCGGCTTCGATCCGGTCAAAGAGCATGACCGCTGCATCAGCACACGATCCTTTATCGGCGCAAAGACAAAGAAAATGCAGAGCCGCGTCAAACAGACAGAGCGCCGCATCGAACGCGAGATTGCCGCAAAGGAAAATCTGCTTCAGGATGTTGAGGAGACCGCTGTACTCCGGATGTCGCCGCTGAAAGCTCACAAAGATTTGCTTGTCTGTCTGCGCGGCTGCGATCTGCAATACGCAGGTGCTGCATCGCCAGCCTGCAAGGGCATCAATCTTACAATCCGGCAGGGCGACCGCATCGCGCTGCACGGTGCAAACGGCTGCGGAAAATCCACGCTGATGCGTGCGATTTTGCAGACCGCAGGCATCCTTCCCGCATCTGACGAGCTGCAAATCAGCGGCACCTGCGAAACCGCATCCGGTTTGATTGTATCTTATGTCCCGCAGGATACATCCTTTCTGCACGGCAGCATCGCGGATTTCTGCATGAACAACCGGCTCGACCGCAGTCTGTTCTGTGCGGTGCTGCGGCAGCTTGATCTCAGCCGTGCACAGCTTGCAGCCGATCTTGCAGACTATTCCGCCGGACAGAAGAAAAAGGTACTGCTTGCAGCAAGTCTGCTGACCCCCGCGCATCTCTACATCTGGGATGAACCCTTGAACTTCATTGATATTTTCTCGCGGATGCAGATTGAAGCACTGCTGAATACCTGTCAGCCGACACTGCTTTTTGCAGAGCACGATCTCCGTTTCAGGGAAAATGCCGCTGCACAGATTCTGACACTCCCCTGATTTTTCACCTGCTGAACATTGATTTTTTTTCTTTTATATGGTATAATATGTAGTTGAGACCGTTAATAGCGGAAAATTCACAGAAAGAAGTGCATGATCATGACAAAGATTACCATTTTCTCCGGCTTCCTCGGAGCCGGTAAAACCACGCTGATCAAAAAGCTGATTCAGGACGGCTTCAAGGGCGAAAAGCTCGTACTGATCGAAAACGAATTCGGTCAGATCGGCATTGACGGCGGATTTCTCAAGGAGGCAGGCATCCAGATCAACGAGATGAATTCCGGCTGCATCTGCTGCTCACTCGTCGGCGATTTCGGCAAGGCACTCCGTCAGGTGCTCGAGGAATATCAGCCCGACCGCATCCTGATTGAACCCTCCGGCGTCGGCAAGCTCAGCGATGTTATCAGCGCTGTGCAGAATCTCCACATGGAAGGTGTCGAGCTGGACGGCTTTACAACTGTTGTCGATGCGAAGAAATGCAAGATGTATCAAAAGAACTTCGGCGAGTTCTTCAACAATCAGATTACCTATGCAAGCTGCCTGATTCTCAGCCATACTGCCGGTCTGACCGAATCGCAGCTGCATGATACTGTCGAGCGTCTGCGCCAGTTCAATCCGGCGGCACCGATTGTCACAACCGAATGGGACGAGCTCACCGGCGCACAGCTTATCGCTGCCATGACACAGAAGAATACGCTCGATGATGAGCTCAAGGCGCTGCTCGAGGAGGAAACCGCACATCATCATCACCACCACGATCATGATGAGGATGAAGATGAACATGAGCATCACCACCACGATCATGATGAAGATGAGCACGAGCATCACCACCATGATCACGGTCCGGACTGCACCTGCGGCTGCCACGATCATGAACATCATCATCACCATGCCGACGAGGTATTCACAAGCTGGGGCATCGAGACACCGAAAACCTATACCGCAGAAGCAATCACCGCAGCGCTCGAAGCACTCTCCGATGAAGAAAAATTCGGTCTGGTGCTGCGCGCAAAGGGCATTGTCGCGGGCGAGAACGGTCAGTGGATTCACTTTGACTATGTCCCCGGTACACCGGATGTCCGCACCGGCAGCGCCGAAACGACCGGCAGACTCTGCGTGATCGGCTCCAAGCTGAACGAAGCCAATATCGCAAAGCTGTTCTGCGCAGAATAAGGAGGAACGTATGCCCAACAGTCAGGAGGAGTTCATCCCTGTATATCTGTTCCTCGGATTTCTCGAGGCAGGCAAGACAAAGTTCATGCAGGATGCACTCGAGGATGCCCACTTCAACAACGGCGAACGCACTTTGCTGCTCGTCTGCGAGGAGGGCGTCGAGGAATATGACACATCCAAATTCGCGGAATATGAAATCACCATGCGCGTGCTGGAGGATATCAGCGAGCTGACGCCCGAAAACCTCGAACGCATGGCGAAGGAATGCCGCGCCGAACGTGTCATGGTCGAATACAACGGCATGTGGCAGATTCAGCCATTCTTTGAGAATATGCCGGACGACTGGGCGGTGTATCAGGCGGTCTTCATCGCCGATGCGACCACGTTCATGAACTATAACGCGAATATGCGCAGCCTTGTCGTCGATAAGCTCAATATGTGCGAACTGGTCTATTTCAACCGGTTTACGAAGGATATGGATGCGCAGAGCTATCATCAGATCGTGCGCGGCGTCACGCGGCGTGCCGATATTTACTATGAGTATCCGGACGGCGAGGCGGTATTCGATGATATCGAGGACCCGCTGCCCTTTGATGTCAATGCGAAGAATATCGTCATTGAGGACCGTGATTTCGCGCTGTTCTACCGCGATCTTATGGAGGATACCAAGAAATACGAGAACAAGACCGTCACCTTCAAGGCACTTGCCGTCAAGAACAAGACCTTCCCGCCGAACATCTTTGCGGTCGGACGGCATATCATGACCTGCTGCGTCGATGATATCCAGTACAGCTGGATTGCTGCACAGTACGGGCGCAATTTTATACCGCACAAGGATCACTGGGTCACAGTCACAGGTGCAATCGAGGTGCAATTCAATCAGATGCAGGGTGTCTTCGTTCCGATGCTGCACGTCAACAAGCTCACGGACGCTGAACCGCCCGAGCAGACCGTTGCAACCTTTTACTGATATAGAAGTTTTAAGCCATAGTATTTCTGATGAACACGCAGAGATACTATGGCATTTCTATTGATAGCGGCATTGTTCCAAGAGATTAAACATTCCCGCAGTTTCCGCAGAGTTCATTATGATAAACAGAATTTAGATTCGTATTATTTTAGTCATTCTATCTTTATCATATGTCCGAATGTATCATTTCGCTGGGCGCGCATGTTTCGCAAAGCGAAACTGCGCAGTTTGCCTGCGGCAAACATGCGGGGCACGCGAATGCGAGAGAGACACCCCAAGGCGAGAAGGGAAACTCGCTGCGCTCGCATTCCCCTCTCTCCTTAGGGTTTCCCTCTCGCGCTCTCCCTTC
>JAFZPP010000003.1 GCA_017550285.1 Oscillospiraceae bacterium | reverse complement strand
TGTTAATGGCAATGAGGTTCCACCCGTTCCCATTCCGAACACGGAAGTTAAGCTCATTCGCGTCGAAAATACTTGGTTGGAGACGACCCGGGAAAATAGATCGATGCCGGCACCAAACCCAGAGTTTTTTGCTCTGGGTTTTGTTTTTTATCACAAGATTTTTTTCGGATTTTTCCTGAAATCGCCTTGATTTTTACTGCGCTCTGTGGTATAATAAATTGACTGGGGTATCGCCAAGCGGTAAGGCACCAGACTTTGACTCTGGTATTCGTAGGTTCAAATCCTGCTACCCCAATCCGATTCCGAAGCCGATTGCATTGCAGTCGGTTTTCGGTATTTCTTTGCGTTATGCAAACAGCCGATTGAACAAGAATTGCGCGTATCTGGAGCTGAAAAAGAATGGTTGTTCAAAACACGCCGGCACCTGCTGCCGAAACTGAAAACAAGCCGCATCTGCTGACAGAAAAGGAGCGGATCAAGCGTCTGGGTCTGGTTGCGATCCTCGCGGTTCTGATCCTGATGATTGCGGTTTTCTTTGTCTGGTATTACAACCGGACGCATATGGAGATGTTCGGCAGGCAGACCGACATTTTCGCAGAGGAGATTTCGTTCAACGGAAAGGAAATTCCGGACCTTGAATCGCTGAAAACCTATCTCCGGAAATTCAAGAATCTCAAAAAAGCCGATCTGGGCAATTATCCGGTCGATGCTGAGCAGTCGATTGCGCTGCGGCAGGCGTTTCCGGATACGGAGCTTGTCTATCATACGGTCGTCAACATTGAGGATGTCAATTACCGGACCGATATCACCACGCTTGATGTTTCCAAGAACGGGATCACGGATTCAAGAGCGTTCATGCGCAAGCTGGATTATCTGCCGGAGCTGAAAACCGTGATTTTCGGCGATGAAACAATTCCGGAAACGGAAAAGGAACGTCTCATCGCTGCATTTCCGGATGTATCCTTTGAGGTAATCGGCACCTATGAGATTTACGGCAAGGAAGTGCTTGCCAATACGGAGCATCTCGATCTGCGCGATGTGTGTCTCGATGCCTCGCTGTTCGATCAGATTGCGCTGCTGCCGCAGCTGAAATCCGTCGATCTGCACGGACAGCAGCTGACTGAGGACGAGCGGATTTCGCTGACAGAGGCGTTTCCGGATATTTCCTTCGGCTGGACCGTTTTCTATGACGGCGAGCAATATGATTCTGCGATTACGGAATTTGATATCAGCGGCAAGAAGCTGACTGAGGATGATCTTCCGGATGTCAAGCGCGCGATTGCGCAGTTCTCCGATCTGGAAACAGTCAATATGTGCAACTGCGGACTCAGCAATGAGACGCTTGCAAAATTCCGCGACGAGATTAAGACCGCAAAGGTCTTCTGGCGTGTCTATATCGGCAGCCGCTGGTCGCTCTGTACGAATGATATCGCATTCTCCGTTCTGATTGTGCATTACGATTATCCGCGTATGTATTCGGATAATCTCGCACCGCTGAAATACTGCACCGATCTGCTGGCGCTTGATCTGGGTCACCAGTCGATTACGGATATCTCTGGCATCTGTGAATGGCTGCCGGAACTCCGGCTGCTGATTCTCGCGGATAACTGTATCTGGGATATTCAGCCGCTGAAAAATCTCAAGCATCTGCATTACCTCGAGCTGTTCCTCAACCGCATCTCCGATCTTTCCCCGCTTGCCGATCTGCATGAGCTGGTAGACGTCAATATCTGCTATAATCCGATCGGCGACATCACGCCGCTGCTGAATTCTCCGATGATGCAGCGCGTCTGGATGGAATCCACGTACTGCGGCTACGGCAGCGTGGAGCTGTTGAAGGAAACATATCCGGACTGTCAGGTTGTCATATACGGCTCCGGCTCCGTCGATCAGGGCTGGCGCTGGGGCAATCCGCGGTATGAGCAGATGATGGATATGTGGAAGCACAGAGACTATTACGGAGACGAGTTCCAGAAATATGACGATCTGGCAAAGGAGCTCGGTCTCACTTAACACTGACATCCAGTTTCTCTCCATACAAAGCACGGCGCGTATCGCTCTTCTTTGCGGCGATGCGCGCTGTGCTTTTGCCGTTTTCTGCGGTAGACAGCCGTTTCTACCGTCCGGAATGCCGATTCGACCAAAAGTAGAATCGGCGCAGATGCGTTTGTTTTGCGGTAGAGTTTCCGGATTCTGCCGGCAGAGCGATTCTGCGGACGGTAGGTTGCATTTTCTGCCGGAATCGGGTATGATATGGGCAGAAAGGGGCGATTCCTATGACAGCAACAAAACGCATTCCGCTGCGTGAGCGGCAACTGCCTGACTATACGCGCGGCGAAGAACTGATGAATATGATTACGCATATCGTCGGCGGGGCAGTCGGTCTGCTGATTCTGATCGGCGGCATTCTGATCGGTGCCAAGCACCGTGACCCGTGGGCGATTACGAGCGGCAGCATCTACGGCGTCCTGACCTGCACACTGTTTGTGATTTCCAGCGTCTATCACGGACTGCCGGACGGCATCGGCAAGCGCGTCATGCAGGTCATCGACCACTGCACGATCTACTTTATGATCGCCGGAACCTATACTCCCGTATTGCTCGTCGGAATCCGGAAGGTGATGCCGGTCGCAGCGTGGATTGTTTTCGGTGTCGAATGGGGCTGCGCGATGATTGCCGCAACACTGACCGCGATTGACCTGAAACGGTACAAAGCATTCAGCATGGTCTGCTATCTGGCAATGGGCTGGGCGATTGTCGCAATCTTAAAGCCGACATTTCAGGTGCTCGGCAGAAGCGGATTTCTATGGCTGCTTGCAGGCGGCATCTGCTATACAATCGGCGCCGTGCTCTACGGGCTCGGCAAGAAACACCGCTATATGCACAGTGTCTTTCATCTGTTCGTCAACGCAGGAAGTTTATTGCAGGCAATCGCAATATTGCTCTATGTTTTGTGAGTGATGTTCAATCGAAAGCCGATGAACATATGCACGTTTGTGAATATCTACAAATTTGCTCAAGCGACTGAAACTTTTTGCGGTGTTCTGCGGTCTATATAGGTAGACGGGTCGATTTCCTGTTTATGTATTTGGCTGCGCGAATTTGGCAGCGCTGTACTGCCAAGCGGGCATTTCGCGCAGCAAATACGCCAATTTGCAGTTACATCCTCTATTTCATTTTGCATTCGCCGGAAGGCAGCCTCTGTACGGTTTCTTCGTGCAGAGGTTTTTTTATTGCCGCCTGAGTTGTCAGCAATTTCTTTGTCAAAATATTGACATATGAGTCGAAATGTGGTAAAATGAAAACGGATAAGCAGATTTTTGTCTGTTTGTCCGCATTTGACCGAATTTTTTTGATAAGGAGTAAAGAGAAATGGCAGGATTTTTTGGAAAGAAAGACGTCAAAGTCAAGGTACAGAAGGATTACACCGCTGATGAATTCTATGAGATCATCAAGGATCATCCGTTTGCAGCAGGCAAGCCGGAGAAAATCCGCTATATGATGATGGATCTCATCGTGTTCCCGGCACTTGATAAGCACAATCAGGTGCGGATCGGAAAGACCGGTCAGAAGACTTGGACTGTCTGGAAGGATGAAGAGGCAAAGGGCGAGTCCCTCATCGCAAATGCAGCGCTCCGCGGCGCGTTCGGCTGGATTGCCAATATTCCGTCAATGTTCGGCGAGAACGCAAACAAGGCTGTTGAACTTGTTGAGGCAACCGCAAAGGACCTCGAGGCAATGAATCTGTAATGCAAATAAAAAGAACGGAAACCTTCGGGCTTCCGTTCTTTTTGTTTTATTTGTGATCTGCAATGAACATTGCATCGCCGAAGCTGAAAAAGCGGTAGCGCTCCCTGACGGCTTCCGCATAGGCGTGTATGGTGTTGTCATAGCCTGCGAATGCGGAGACCAGCATGATGAGCGTGGATTCCGGCAGATGAAAATTCGTAATCAGTCCGTCGATACAGCGGAACTGATACGGCGGATAGATGAAAATGCCGGTATCGCCCTCGCAGGCGCAAATTTCGCCGTATGCCGCGGCAGCGCCCTCGAGCGTGCGGCAGGACGTTGTGCCGACAGCGATGACTCTGCCGCCGTTTGCCTTGGTCTGCCGGATTTTTTCCGCAGTTTCCGCAGGAATCGTATAATGCTCGATGTGCATATGATGCTTGCGGATATCATCATCCTTGACCGGACGGAAGGTGCCGAGTCCGACATGCAGCGTGACGAATGCTTCGTCGATGCCCTGTGCTTTCAGGTCGGCAAGCAGCTCCGGCGTAAAGTGCAGACCGGCAGTCGGTGCGGCAGAGGAGCCGAGCTCTCTGGCGTAAACGGTCTGATATCGCTCCTTATCCTGCAATTTCTCGGTGATATAGGGCGGCAGCGGCATCTGTCCGATCTCATCGAGTACCGCATAGAGATTGCCCTCACATGTAAAGCGGACAAGTCTGCCGCCGTCCTCGGTGACATCAAGGACCTCTGCGGTGAGCTTTTCACCGAAGCGGAAGCGCTTGCCGGGCTTTGCTTTTTTGGCAGGCTTGCAGATGATCTCCCAGACCTTCTCACCGGTCGGCTTGAGCAGCAGAAATTCAATCGGCGAGCCGGTATCCTCGCGGACGCCGTAAAGCCGCGCAGGCAGCACGCGCGAATCATTCATGACAAGCAGATCGCCCTTGCGGAGATACTGTCCCAGATCATAAAAATGATGATGCGAGAACGCACCGCTCTGACGGTCAAGGCAGAGCAGACGGGATGCCGTCCGCGGCTCGACCGGTGTCTGCGCGATCAGTTCCTGCGGCAGCTCGTAATGATACGTACTTCTTTTGGTAAAATCCGTTTCCATACGGTTCCTTTCTTTCGGATGTCAGATGATATAATTGCCGTCTTCGGGCAGCTCCTCCGGCGAAATCCACTGCACAGAGGGATCGGGCTCGCCGGTTTCGGCGAAATGCCGGATCGCATAGAGTGCCGACCGCACCGGAATGAACAGTCCGCGCGAGACCATCAGATCATCGCCCCAGACGTCGATTGTCTCCGAGAGTGCATCCGCATCGCCGACTGAGAGATATTCCCTGCCGCCGGCGGTCATGCCGAGGAACATGCCGAGACCGTCCGCGCAGGCAATGCAGAGCTGTGCCTTCGGCTCGGAATCCTTATAGAGATATCCGGTTCCGCCGTCCAGTATGCCGGATTCCCGTACCAGCAGAGACAGTGCGCCCGGCAGATCGGTTCCGCCGGTCTTCTGACTGTATTCCGGATCGGTCAGATCGAGTTCGTATCGGAGCTTCATGATAAATCGCCGTCCTTTTTCCTTTTTGATTCCTGTACTAACATAGTATAGCACATTCTTTCGCAAAAAGCAAGCAATGGTCGGAGGGAATTAGAAGGAGGAAGGAGAAAGGAGAAAGGAGA
>JAFZPP010000032.1 GCA_017550285.1 Oscillospiraceae bacterium | reverse complement strand
TTGTTTGTGAATACCGGGCTACCCGCAGAGAAGAATTAACGAATCTGCTTTTATCCAGTGGTTGCAGTCAGGTGATTTGGAAATTCCCGGAGGAATCAGGATTCTATCAACCGATTGTAATTGCCAGGAAGTAAAATTCTGTTATGCGAATAACACGCTATCCCCCCTCCTTCGTCTCAACCTCTTTGACCAGATCGGAATAAAGAATCTGCTGTCCGTCACGAATGACATACACGCCTTCGGCATCACCGGTGTCCGCAGCACAGCGCCGGATGATGCCGGAGGCTTTCTGCATATTGACAGATTGCGCAGTTCAGGGTATAATCATTCTGATAGACTATCATACGGAGGATACAAATATGCAAAATCAGTTTGCGAGAACGGCACTGCTGTTCGGCGCCGAGGCAATGGAAAAGCTCCGCGGCAGCCGTGTCGCGGTATTCGGCGTCGGCGGCGTCGGCGGATATACGGCCGAGGCGCTCGGACGGAGCGGCATCGGTACGCTCGACCTCATCGACAATGATACGGTCAGCCTGACAAACCTCAACCGCCAGATCATCGCGCTGCACAGCACGCTCGGGCAATATAAGGTCGATGTCGCCGCCGCACGCCTGCGTGACATCAATCCGGAGATTCAGGTACATGCGCACCGCTGCTTCTTTCTGCCGGAGACTGCCGGTCAGTTCGATTTTTCGCAGTATGACTATGTTGTCGATGCGATTGACACAGTCAAGGGCAAAATCGAGATCATCATGCGTGCAAAGGAAGCCGGTGTACCGGTGATTTCGAGCATGGGTGCCGGAAACAAGCTCGATCCGTCCGCACTGCGCGTGACCGATCTCTACAAGACGAAGGTCTGTCCGCTGGCGCGTGTCATGCGGTATGAGATGCGCAAACGCGGCGTCAAATCGCTGAAAGTGGTGTATTCCGAGGAGCTGCCTGTAGAGACTGACCCGCAGCTGACCGCCGCACTCGTCGCGGAGGAGGGCGGCATCCGGCGGAGCATCCCGGGCTCCAATGCATTTGTGCCGTCGGCTGCCGGTCTGCTGATTGCAGGCGAGGTCATCCGCGAGCTCGCGGCGAAATAAGCTGCATCCGTTTTCAGACACAGAAAAAGAAGGACATGAACCTTTCGGCTCATGTCCTTCTCTTATTAAAATTGATTCTGTTGCCTTTGTGCAGCGAATGCCGCATTGCAAAAGTTCCGCCGTTGAATCAGTGTAGCGAATCAATTAGAACGACGTAATGATCTTTGCAATATACTGGAGAATCACAACAACGTCTTCGGAATCCGGAGAACCGTTCTTGTTGACGTCAGCATTCAGCTTACCGATCTTAGAAACGTTTGCACCGGAATCCTCAGCGCAGAGTCTTGCCAGCAGAACTGCGTCTGCAACATCGACCTTGCCGCTGTTGTTGACATCGCCGAGCATTGTAGGCTTGTCATCGTTCTGCTCCTTGGAGCTTTCCTTGGTGGTGGTAGTCGTAGTGGTGGTAGTAGTGGTTGTCGTAGTCGTCGTCGTGGACTCTGCTGCTGCGATTTCCTTCGGAGTCGGAACCTCACTTGCGAGTGCAATGATATCCTTGTAGAAGGACTTCGGCTGGCAGTTGCCGTCGAACGGCAGCGGCTTACCGCCGTCTTGGTAATTGTTTCTCCAGCTTGCGCTGTCACAGTGACCCCAGAGCGTGAAGGAGGAGATGTAAGCACCGCGCTCCATTGCTGCTCTGAAGATGTCTACGAACAGGGATGCGCCCTTGGAATCTGCGCAGTTGGTAACGTCAAGCTCAGTGATCTGAACATCCAGACCGAGGCTGTTGAACTTGTCGATTGCTTCTGCATAGGAGTTCCAGCTGCTGTCATTGCTGACGTGTGCGCTGCCGCTCTTGCCGAAGTCAACAGCGTGCATATGGGACTGCATGCCGATACCGTCAATGTACGGACCTGCCTCGAGGATCTTCTTCGCCATGTTGTAGAGGTCATCGGTCTTCTTCTTGAAGTACTCGTTGTAATCGTTCAGATAGAGCTTGCAGTCTTCCGGTGCATACTGTCTTGCGTACTTGAATGCGTTGATAACGAACTCGTCGCTCTTGTAAACGGTCCACCAGTTGGAGAACTCGCCGCCGTCGCCGCGGAATCCGCCGCCGTCATTCTTGAACAGCTCGTTACAGACGTCGTAAGCGTAGATCTTGAGGTTCGGGTGCTTTTCCTTGAGCCACTTGAAGGTGTTTCTGATCATGCTCTCAAGGCGCTTGTTCATGCGGTCCTTGGAGACCCAGTTGCCGTTGTCCTTGAAGATCCATTCCGGAGTCTGGGAATACCATACGAAGGTATGGCCGCGGAGTGCGATGTTGTTCTGCTCGCAGAACTGGAAGATCGACTCAGCACCGCTGAGGTCAACGCCGATTTCATCGTTTGCGAGGTTGGACAGGTTCTGCTTGCAGATGCTGTCCGGCTTCATTTCGTTTTCACAGGTGATAGAGTTGAAGTTTTCCTTAATGAAGTTCTGAACCTGCGAATTTCTTGCATTCATTGCATTCAGGCAGGTTCCGACGCGGAAGTACGGACCCATAACGTCCTTCAGACCGCTGCCGCCCTCTTTGTAGGTGTAATTGTTGTTCTGGTGTGCTGCAATACCCTTTGCATCCTGCTGGACGGTCGTGGTATTGGTGGTCTTGGTATCCTGTGTATTCTTGGTATCCTGAGTGCTTCCGGTCTTTGCGGTGGTCTGAGAGGTGGTACCCTCAGTTGTCTGATCGCCGCCCGGCGTGGTGTAAACATTCAGCTCGGTGATGTCAGCGACACCGCTGCTCTGCCAGCCTTCTGCATTCAGAGCGACCTCATAGAGGTTGCCGATGCCCCAGCCCTGTTCTGCCCATGCCTTGAAGTGGTCAGAAACAGTGATGTGACCGGAGGTTCTCTTCGACTGACGGACGCTGAAATACTGCTTAAAGGTTTCGGAATTGCCGTGGATTGTCGGACCGGTATGATCCATCTGGAAGATCTTGTACTGTGCACCGTCAATGGTGACGATTTTGCCGTTGGCGTCCGGGCACCAGTCAACCCAGTCCTCGATGATGTAGTACTCAACGAGCGGCGGATTGCCTGCTGCACCCTGATTCTCAAACCAGCCGTAAACGCAGAGACGGGAGTTACCGCTTGCGCTGCCGGTCTGCTTGTAGTTTGCCTTGTAATCCATACCGATGTATTCGTAATCGGTTGCTTTCTTCTTGGAGCCGAAATCCAGACCGCGTCTTGCGAGGAAGTTTCCGCGGTTGACCGAAGCGCTCCACTCAGCCTTGAAGGTTGCGCCCTTGCCGAGTGTCATGGAGCCGCTGCCGCCGGTGTTGTCCAGCCAGATTTCATAGCTGAAGCCGTCGGAGTTGCCCTTGTGCTGGTTCGGGTTGCCGTTGCCGACCTTCAGAACCTGACCGCTTGCGGTCTGACCCTGCTGACCCTGACCCTGCTGAGTCCACTGACCCTGCTGCTGGGTGGTTGCGGTTGTACCCTGCTGCTGTGTGGTCTGCTGCTGCTGACCGCTGCCGCCGGGTGCCTTGCTCGGATCGGTGTAAACATCGAGCTCAGTGACGTCTGCGACGCCGCTGCTCTGCCAGCCTTCTGCATTCAGAGCGACCTCATAGAGGTTACCGATGCCCCAGCCCTGCTGCGCCCATGCCTTGAAGTGATCGGAAACAGTGATGTGACCGGAAGTTCTCTTGGACTGACGGACACTGAAATACTGCTTAAAGGTCTCGCTACCGCTGTTGATCGACGGACCGGTGTGATCCATCTGGAAGATCTTGTACTGTGCGCCGTCAATGGTAACCATTTTGCCGTTGCCGTCCGGGCACCAGTCAACCCAGTCTTCAATGATGTAGTACTCAACAAGCGGAACATTGCCTGCTGCGCCTTTGTTCTGGAACCAGCCGTAAACGCAGAGACGGGAGTTACCGCTTGCACTGCCGGTCTGCTGATAGTTTGCCTTGTAGTCCATACCGATATATTCGTAATCGGTTGCTTTCTTGGTAGAGCCGAAATCCTTGCCGCGGCGTGCGAGGAAGTTACCGCGGTTGACAGAAGCGTTCCATTCAGCCTTGAATGTTGCGCCCTTGCCGAGTGTCATGGAGCCGCTGCCGCCGGTATTGTCCAGCCAAACCTCGTAGCTGTAGCCGTCGCAGTTGCCCTTGTGCTGAGTCTGACCGCCCTGAACACTGAGCCTGTCACCAACACTTGCTGCCGAAGCAGGGAATGCCGGCATTGACGACAGTGACGTCAACGCCAGGGTGGCTGCACTCAGCAGCCCGAAAATTCTTTTCTTTCTCATAATACCCCTCCAAAAGTGTTATGAATGCCTCTCGCCGTATAGCGATACTTATGCTATACGACCCTTTTGTATTTTTAGTTTAGCACAAAACGAAAGCCAAGTCAAGTGCATTTTTTGCTGAAAATCTCATAAAACAGCCCAATTATTGCGAATTCTTTAGAGTTTGCTTAAGTTGTCTGATTCTGCGCCCGTTTTTGGCAGTATCGATGAATATGTCCGCAAGTTTGCGCACATGTTTTTGTTAAGATTGCTGTTTGAAATATTACGATATCGCTTTTTGATATGGATTTCTTGCGATAATTGCCCTAAACCGCTTGATATTGCGTCCGTATTCCGCCCGAAAATCGCAATGAGCGGTGTGCATTATTTTACACATACAACATCCTGGCCCTTGACAGCCGTCGGATTCTCTGATACAATAATAGATAGAGAACAAATGTTCCAGCCGGCAGAAATATGTTCCCGACTTCAAACCCCATTGAACAGGAGGGATCTTCTTTGAATCAGACGAATCAGGAAGCATGGGTGCAGCACCAGCCCTATACCGCCATGCTGCGGCAGTACCGCGCGGCAGCAGACAGACTGACGCAGCGGCTGAACGATCTGCGGAACGAACTGAAAACAATGCAGCATACCAAGAAGTATACCCGGGAGTCTGCCAATGCGCAGCGCATCCTTGAACGGCGAATGGATTTGCTGCGCTCTGAATATTATGAGATCACGGACTGTATGCGTGAAATCGGAATCTATGCGGCAAAGGAGGCGCAATGAAGCGCGGCAGATACAGAGTCCCCTGCGAGGTACTGGAATTCGATCCGGCACTCGTCGGCAGACTCTCCGCCGACGTCGAGCAGCGGCTGAGCCGTGAGCCGGACGGCGGCAGAATGATCATCCGCGCGCTGCGGCGGGCATGGCATACTGCCCTGACACCCGTACAGCGCTTCTATATGCAGGAATACTATATAAATAGGAAAACAATGGCACAGATCGCCGCGGACTGCGGTGTCAGTACCGGAACCGTCTCGCGGACACTGGCGCGCGCAAGACAGCGGCTGCGTAATGCGCTGCAATGTTATCTCTGATCTCCGGCGCCTCCCCGACGAACTAAGCAATGACACTGAACTGGATGCAATCCGTGAACTGAAAGAAAAGCTGGACGGCAAATACGAAATCGTCGATGACATCAGCCGGCTCTGTTAGTAGGTGCTGTCCCTGATTCCGGTTTTCTGACCGCGGCGGAATCTGCAACGGTATTGCTCCATATCCGGCAAGCCTGCTTGACATCTTCTGCGGAATGCGGTATAATGACAGCAGAATGCAGTACGGGAAGGAGCAGAAGATGCAATGGATGAAATGTCAATGCGGCTTTCGGAGCTGGAAGCCGAAACCGAAGAAACTGTAAAACAAACCGGTAAGCTGACTGTCATGCAGGAGCGCGATCATGCGATGCTGCAAAAGGCAGTGACTGCGATTGAAGCGCTGCATGAAGCACATAAGCAGATCATTGCCGATCAGGAGGAGCTGCGCACACTGCTGCACAATATCCAGCGGCATCTTGATTCGCTGACGGAGCGTGCGGATTCGATTGACCAGACTGCGGATATTCTCGAGGACCGCATCGCGGCGCTGGACGAGACCGTCAAAATCCTTTCGAGCGATATGGACAATCTCTATGAGGATATGAACGTGCTTTCGGCGGAGACGCGCAACCGCGGCATCAAGCTGAAAGAGGATGTGCAGCGTTTTCTCTGGGATTCGACCGAATCCAAATATGACGAAGAATCCGACACCATGTGGTAGCGGGCAGCGGGCAACGCCCGCATGAATTGATCTAAAGATTTCAGGATACCTGACCGTTATTTGACACTTTACACCTTCCGACAGGCTATGCAAAATATGTAGGTAAAAGGGCAGCGCCCGCCTGCGTGATTCTTAAAGCGCAACGGAAGCGGATGCAGGCAGCAACATGCAGTATCCCGAATCCGTTTCTATACTATATATAATATAGTTTCTCACGATAATACAGGAAAGCCGTGAAGCAGAATTGTTTGCTCCACGGCTTTTTGATACACGCATTCAGAAATGTGCAATTACTGATTCCCTGCGGAAAGCTGCTCGATCAGCTGCTTTGCGGCACGCGGCGAACGTCCGCCGCTGCGCTGCGCAAATTCCTCTGCCGCCTGACTGAGCGCCGCGGTATCCATATGCAGATCATACTGCGCTGCAAGCTCCTGCACAAACCGCAGATAGGTTTCGCGGTCAGGACGGCGGAAGCAGATGCGGATGCCGAACCGTCCGGCAAGCGCCTGCTGCTCCGGCATCACATCCGGAACCGGCGCATCCGAATCCGCATCGGCAAAATCCGCAGACTCGAGATAACGGCTGCTGCTTGCCGCATAGATCACCGTATTCGCCGGACGCGCCGCAACAGAGCCCTCCAGCACCGAGCGCAGAATCGCAAAGCTGTCGTCCTTCGGCGAAAAGCTGAGATCATCCACAAACAGAATGAATTTCAGCGGATTGTCATGAATCTGCTCCAGAATGACCGGCAGCATCGGCAGATCGGCTTTTGTGAGCTGAATCAGGCGCAGTCCCTCACCGAAAAATGCATTGACAATCGCCTTGACCGTTGTCGATTTGCCGGTTCCGGCATCGCCGTAAAGCAGGACATTCTGCGCATGCTTTCCTTGCAGCAGTGCCACCGTATTGTTAATGACCGCCTGCCGCTCCGATTCATAGCCGGAGAGCGCCGCAAGCTGCACGCGGTCCGGATATTTCACCGGCACGATTGCCGCATCGCGGATGACAAACATCGGATTTGCCGCGTAAATGCCGTAGCCGTATTTTCCGATCTCGCGCAGGCGGGCATGATACTCCGCTCCGAAATCGAGATCGGCGTTTTTCCATTCCGGCAGAATGCCGTAATAGGAGACCTCCTTTTGCAGCTCATGCGGACGGATTCTTGCAAGGCGCTGCAAAATCGCAAGCTCATTCTGTACGCAGGCTTGCAGCATCTCGTCAACCGCATCGCCGCGCGCCGCCGCACGGACATAGAAATTATCATCCTCGCAGATCAGCTGAAAGATGTATTCCGTCAGGTTCATGCTGCGCGCATAGAGCCGCGTAATGAATTCCGTATACTGCCGCAGCTGGATCATCGGGTCCATTGTCTCCGTATCCAGCAGCGCACGCAGCGGCAGAATCACCTCATTTGTCAGCAGCTTCCGGAATACAACCAGCGAATTCAGCGCCAGATCAATTTCCTGTAATTTCTTGTTTCTTCCCATTTTTCGATCCTTTTTTCATGATATCTTCTGTCCGGCGAGGGCAGAGCCGTCTTATCATCCGGTATGCATCATCCCACGCAATTCAATCAATCCTGTCAGGCGATGCATAAACAACGTCACCCTCTTTGACCGTTCCTTTTGTTCTGAGCCACAGCCTTGCCCATACACTGTCCGGCTTTTCTTTCCAGTCGGAATAGTATACCGTCTTATCCGGCACAATCTCATTCACAGTTTCAAAAAAGGCATCCGCCCAGCAGCTCCATGCCAGCTTATACACAACCGCAGGTACATCTTCTCTGTAGCTGTGTATTCTTTCCTTGTCGGTGTCAACGTATACCGTATCGCCGGTTTTTATGCTGTCCTTTTCAAACAGGAGCACTGTAACCCGATAGCCGAACAGCGTTTTCTTTACCTTGGAGATGATCTGCCAAAGTGTATAGCTGAGCTCTTCTTCCCGCATATTTTCCTTCCTGCCGCAGAGCAGCGGTCTGTCCGTTTTTTGCCTGTTTGTATATCGGTCCGAATCTCATATGCGGAATCACGCTCCCGCAAAACGCAGATACGGGTCATCCCGTTCCTGCTCCACATCCTGCACGGCTTTCTCCCAGAGATCAAGCCGTTTTTCCGCTACCATATCTGCAAGAACCTGCGCGATATCCTCCGCATAGCCGATGTCCTGCCAGATTTTCAGAAACTGCACGCCGGTCTGGTATGCATCCTCCGGATCGGTACATTGTTCCGCTGCATCGTCCCAGTCCGATTCATAGGCAGGGTCTGCCGTGCTGCCGTCATTGAGCCGCTGCATGCCGCCGAGAATATGAATCATGCCCCAGTCGCGTTCAGAGTCCAATCCGTTCTCCTGCGAGAGCAGCTCCAGATAGCGAAAAAAGACGCGGTTTCCCTTCTCGTTCTTCATACAGATGCTCCTTTGTCAGTCGGTTTCAAAGTCATACGGATTCCAAAGATTTTTCCAGCAGCGGTATGCCGCATAGCAGACACCGGCGGTCAGCAGACCGTCCCCGAAAATCACGATTGCCGTATCAAAACGGAAAATCCCCAGAAATGCATTGCTGAATGCATGCGCCAGAATCGCTATGGGCAGCATCAGCATAGATTTGTCCGTCCGGATTCCGTAGAAGATCAGCACGGTCAGCGACACGGCAAACAGCGCACCGCAGACCGCCGTCCAGAGATTGACGCCGAAGATATCCGAAGCGGCATTGCCCGTTCCGATCAGCCCGAAGCAGGATAATCCGGCAGTGAAATTCTCCTGATAGCCATGCGCCAGCCCATAGGTGACGGCGTCCTCGCGGCTGTCATACTCCTCGAGCAGAAACTTCATCGTCAGAAACTTTGTCCCCTCCTCGAGGATGCCGTAGAGCAGCCCGTTTGCGAGGAACCGCCCGACAAAGCTCTCGATCTGAAAGCCGGAGCGTATCATCGCGCCGATGATAAACGCCGGAAAGCATACAACAAAGGCAATCAGCGCCGGATAAATCCGCGCACCGGTCTTTTTGTGCCAGAGGAACACCAGCAGCGGCGGTGTCAGAATCCGCACCAGCCCTGCGAGCAAACAACTGAAATCATCCATACATTGCTCCTGCGTTATTCGACAGCGGCTTCCGGAATCGTCCGCAGACAGTTTTCGCCGCGCTCGAGCGCCACGATGCCCGTCCGGCACATTTCCATGATGCCGTATGCCTTCATCAGGTCAATAAATGCGTCGATTTTCGAGGTCTCGCCGGTCAGCTCGCAGACCAGCGCCTCCTTGGAATAATCCACGATCTTCGAGCGGAAGATTTCAACCGCCGCCATGATATCCTGCCGCGTTTCCGCGTCATTGCGCACCTTCAGCAGCAGCAGCTCACGAATCACCGTCTCATGCTGATCGAGCACCTCGACCTCCTTGACATCATGGAGCTTTTCAAGCTGCGTCACAATGCGTTCCTTGATATCCTCATCGCCGCGGAATGCGACCGTAATGCGCGAAAGTCCTGCTGACTCGGTCTCGCCGACGGTCAGGCTGTCAATGTTGAAGCCGCGCCGCGTGAACATGCCCGAAACTCTGGACAGTACACCCGAAATATTCGCAACCAGCACGCCGATAACATATTGCTGTTCCATATGTGCCTCCGTATCCGCTGAAATGTTTATTCGATCTCTGTGATAATATTGTCAACCGAGCCGCCCGGCGGGCGCATCGGCAGCACAAGCTCATCGCTGCTCATCTGCGCGTCGATCACGAACGGTCCGGACTGTGAAAATGCCGCCTGCAATGCATCCGCAAGCGCCGCCTGTGTCGATGCCCGCGCGCCGCGCACACCGAAGCCCTCCGCAACCCTGACGAAATCCGTCTGACGGTTCAGCGTTGTGCCGGAATAGCGGCGGTCATAAAAAAGTGTCTGCCACTGCCGCACCATGCCGAGCACGCCGTTGTTCATGATGACCACCGTGACATTCGCCTGCTCGGAAACGGCAGTCGCCAGCTCCGTGAGATTCATGCCGAAGCTGCCGTCACCGGTGAACAGCACGGCACGCTTTCCGGTTGCAATATTTGCGCCGATTGCCGCACCGAGACCGTAGCCCATGGCACCGAGTCCGCCGCTTGTGAGGAAGGTTCTCGGCTGATGCAGCGGATAGCGCTGCGCCGTCCACATCTGATGCTGCCCGACATCCGTCACAATGACCGCATCTTCCGGCGCCGCCGCACTGACCGCATCAATGATCTGAAAATGCGTCAGATGCTGCGAATCGCTGCGGAGCTTCTTTTCGAGCAATGCATGGGAATACGCCGTGCGCGCCTTTTCCTCCAGCCGGAGCCGGTCGATTTTCGCGCGCCATTCCGGATTTTTCCGCGGCTGCACCAGTTCATTCAGCCGCCGGAGTGCATCCTTTAGGTCACCGCGGATTGTCAGCGCCGCGGCGATATTTTTATTCAGCTCCGCGCCGTCGATATCAATGTGAATGATATTGAAATGTGCCGAAAAGCGGTTCTTATCGCCGGTTGCGCGGTCGCTGAACCGCACGCCGAGCGCCAGCACCAGATCGGCAATATCCTCCGCCGCAGTTGATGCAAAATGCCCGTGCATACCCTGCATCCCGAGAAACAGCGGATGCGCCGAGGGCACGGCAGAAAGCCCCATGAGCGAGCAGCCCATCGGTGCTTCGAGCTTTTCGGCAAGCGCAATCAGCTCCGCAGATGCATCGCCGGCGATCACACCTCCGCCGAAATAGATATACGGCCGCTTCGCCTTTGCAAGCAGTTCAGCCGCCTTTTGCAGGCGCCTCTCCGATGCCGGCTGCACCGGCTCGCATGCCGCCGGTTTCTCCTGCGGCGTAAATTCATAAACCGCCTCCTGCACATCTTTCGGGATATCCACAAGCACGGGTCCCGGTCTGCCGGATTTTGCAATCCGGAATGCCGTCCGGATCGTATCCGCCAGCTCTTCGATATGCTTGACGATAAAATTATGCTTTGTCACCGGCATACTGACGCCGACGATATCGACCTCCTGAAAGCTGTCCCTGCCGATCTGGCTGCACGGGACATTGCCCGTAATCGCAACCACCGGCACCGAATCCAGATAGGCAGCCGCAATGCCGGTCACGAGATTCGTCGCGCCCGGTCCCGAGGTCGCCATGACAACGCCGACCCTGCCGGTCGCTCTCGCATATCCGTCGGCAGCGTGCGCAGCGCCCTGTTCATGTGCCGTCAGGACATGCCGGATCCTGTTCCGGCTGTCATACAGCGCATCAAACAGGTCGATGACCTGTCCGCCCGGATAGCCGAACAGCGTATCGCAGCCCTGCTCAATCAGCGTTTTGATCACGATTTTTGCTCCGGTCATCTGCATCGTTGTTCCTCCTTTTATCCGTTTCAGGCGGCGAAAAGGGATGTATGAAAAAACGCCCCTTTCACACCGTTCCGGCAGGAAAGAGACGAAGACACGATCTGTATGCTCCGCGGTACCACTCTTCTTGGCGCCGAAGCGCCCGCTCATGTGCGTCACCGAACGCACTTCTCTGTCACGGGAGAACCCGTCCGGACTTAGTAGGCAGACTGCCGTTCTGTCCGGCTGCTCAGGGAGGACTTATGACCGGAGCCGAATGCTGCCTTCCAGCAAAACGGCAGCTCTCTGCGAAACGGGATTCCGGCTTTTTATGTTCCCTTCACCGCATTTTCTATAATCCCATTATAATCGCTTTTCTCCCGTTTGTCAAGCCCTAAAAAGAATTAGAAATCTGAAATAAGAAAATGCTCTTTTGAAACAGAAAGCCGCCCGATTCGCAGTCACGCGGAATCGGGCAGCTGTTCATGATTGATCCGTCTGAAAATATCCGGTTCACGGATGCAGCGAGAAGTTTGTCGCATACCAGCCGAAGCCGTTATTGACAAGCACCCAGCGCACCGTACCGATATAATCATTGACCGCGACCTTTCCGATCGTCGATTCCAGATGCACATCAACCGTGCAGACATTCTCCGCATACATCTTGACATGCCGAATCTCAAAGACATGATCCTCACGCATATTCGGGTCATTGTTATACCAGATATCCGAAGAAATCGTATACATCAGATTCGAAACAGGCGAGCCCGGCAGCAGATAACCGCTGAGGTTTGCAAGGTTCGCATCCAGCTCGCAGCGCGTATTGATCACATAATCCATATAGGCATAGGTCAGCGCCGTGACGCGGTCCACCAGTCCCTGATCCGGCTCCTTTGTATCCGCAATTGGGAAAATATAGGTCTGATCGGCATGATCCGGTGCAGGTGTCTCATAGGGCTCCAGCACATTTCCTTCGGCATCAGTGACCGTGATCTTCGGCGGACAGTACAGTCCGGAGATCACGCACTGCCGCGCCATGGGCTGTGCCATGAAGAGACGCTCGGTCTGACTGAGCTGAAAATCAGACTCAACCTCGAGATAATTCTCCTCCGGCACATCGACGCCGTTGACCGACAGGAATGCGCCCGCCGGCATCGTCACATTCAGCGTGAATTCCGGCGTTGCCTGCAATGCAATCACCGAAACCGGATCGTCCACGCGCCAGAGCGGGAAATTATACTGCTCCGTCCAGCCGGTTCGCGCAAGTGCAACCTTTGCAACCGCTTCCCCGTCACGCAGCACATAATAATCCGGTCGGGCATTGGTATAATCCTCCGCGCGCTGATACGTATATTCACCGGCAGATTCCGCCTGACTGCGCACGAAATCGTAGAGCAGTTCCGGCTGTTCATATTCATTGAAATCCAGACCGGCAGCCGCCTGCGTCATCATATCCGCAAGAAAACTGTCGCTGATCGTCTCCATATAGCTGTCAATCGTGTATTTCGGACACGAGAGCTCATATTCGAGCAGATAGCCCTTCGCCTTACCGGCAATCACGCTGATGATAATGGAAGCGATGACAATATACAGCACGACAGCAATCACAAACATGCCGATGCTGACCGGTCGGATTCCCGTGCGGAGCTCCTCCTTCGCAGCGGCTGTATGTGATGCCAGCGCTGTTTTTGCACGTTCGGCATATGCGCTGACCGCATCGTGCAGCGGACCTGCACTGCGCGTTTGTGCAGTGCGTGCGCTCCGTGCCTTTGCAGAAACCGTGCGGCGTTCCGGTGCAGCCTCCGCCGCCGGACGCTTTGTCTGCTTTTGACGCGGTGCTTCACCGTCTGCGGATGCGCGGCGTTCTGCAACTTCTGCACCGCCTTCGAACGGCGGACGCTTTTTCTTCTTTTTGCGCGGTGCTTCACCGTCCGCAGATGCGCGGCGTTCTGCACCTTCTGTGCCGCCTTCCACCGGCGGACGCTTTTTCTTCTTTTTGCGCGGCGCTTCACCGTCCGCGGATGCACTGCGTTCTGCACCTTCTGCACCGCCTTCGACCGGCGGACGCTTTTTCTTCTTTTTACGCGGTGCTTCGCCGTCTGCGGATACGCTGCGTTCTGCAACTTCTGCATCGCCTTCCACCGGCGGACGCTTTTTCTTCTTTTTGCGCGGTGCTTCACCGTCCGCGGATGCACTGCGTTCTGCACCTTCTGCACCGCCTTTGACCGGCGGACGCTTTTTCTTCTTTTTGCGCGGTGCTTCACCGTCTGCGGATGCGCGGCGTTCACCGGTTTCGCCGTCCGTGACCGGACGCTTCTTTTTCTTTTTACGCGGCACACTGTTCACAGCAGGCGCCGCAGATTCTTCCGTCTCTGCCGGACTGACCGCAGCCGTATCGAGCATTTCCTCCATTCTGCGCTGCTCCTTTCATCAGGATTCCGGCGCAACAAGCCAGCAGTTTGGCATATTGCGTGCGCCGTAAAGTGTCGAGACAATCGTATTCTGTTCGCCCTGATAATACATCACAGAGGAAGCGCCGCCGTCCATATTGCCGGCGTTGACCATACCGATCTCCGCACAATAATCCACAAGCTGCGGATAGGTCAGACCGATGCTCGTAAACATTCTTCCTTCGATCAGCAGAATCATCACGGTACCGTCCTCATCCTGTCCGATGACCGTGCGCGGATTGTAGCCGCCGAATCTGCCGTTCATATCCTGCTTGACGCCGTCCTTAATCAGAATCGGACCGAAGCACGCCGCATCGCGGATGCCCATATCGAGCGCCTGCTGCGCGGTCATCCAGCCGCAGTGCAGCTTGCCCTCCTGATCGAGCCCCGTGATCTCATAGAACGAATAGGGATCGCCGTAGCAGAGCTGCCCCTGCGAGATTACAACACCGACCGGCAGACCGCCGTTACCGGTGCCGTTCGGATCGACAAAGCCGTTTGCATTGACCGCCGCAATCGCGCCGTATTCCTCTGCCATTTGTGAAATCTGCTTGCCGCAGGAATTCGGCTGTCCGAGCGGACCTGCAACGCCGACATACACGCGCGAGGGATCCTTGATTTTCAGCAGCTTGCCACGGAACATCGGCTCATAAAATTCGATCATCTCGGTTTCGGGCTGTACGCTGTCCGGCGCACCGATCGGAGATTCGAGCTTCACGGATGCAAATTCCGGCAGACTCGCCGTCACCTTTTTATTGCCGATCTGCTTTTCGCCGCCCTCCATGGGCGCATCCTTGCCGGAGAACATCGCCTTGAGGGCGCGGAATTCGCCCTTCTCCTCCGCGAGCTGTTCATACTGCTGCTTCGCCGCCGGATAGTCTGCACTTGTCACGGTTTTCGCCAGCTTCCGTTTCGCACCGGAAAGCAGAAGCACCGTCACGATCACGAGAACCAGAATCCGGAGCAGCCATGTTCCGCATTTGAAAATGCTGCGCATCGTTGCCATGTTGTGTTCCTTCCTTTTTTTCTGTTATGATAAATGCGTAAAACCGCATTACACGCCACATTATATTTTAATATAAAATCCGGAAAAATGCAAGGGGTTTCGACCCGAAGCGGCAACTTTCTCCAAGTTTCTCATTGCAGCCGGAATCGGCAGTGTTTTTTTGTGAGAGATATACAGTGTGCATGCCGGATTGCAAAACAAAGGTGTCCGTGCAGCATGCAAAATGCGGCACCAGACGCCTGTTAAAACATAAAGAACCGCCTTGACCGGCAATCCGTCAGGTCAAAGCGGTTTCTTGTTTCATGCATAGAGTCAGCGTCTGCCCTTCGGCGGCTTTTTCTTTTTGCGGACGGAGTATCCGAATTCGCCGCACTTCCGCCCGAGCGCGAAGTATTCGCCGTGCGCATAGGCGAGCAGACCGCTCTGCTGCAAATTCAGCTTTCCCTTGCTGTCCACATAGCGGCTGTCGGCGTCCGTCCCGATGATTTCCGACAGAAACATATCATGCGAGCCAAGCGGCAGAATCTGCGTCACACGGCAGGTCAGGCTCACCGGCGCTTCATCCAGCACCGGTACTGTCCCGTTTTCCGGCATCACCAGATGCAGCCCGCATGCCTTGATCTTATCCGTATCGCGTCCTGAGCGAACGCCGCAGAAATCGACCGCCTTCACCAGTGCCGTTGTCGGCAGATTGATCGCAAATTCGCCGCGCTCCCGAATGATGTGATAGGAGTGGCGCGTCGGGCGCACCGAGATATAGGTCATCGGCGGATGCGTGCAGCAGATGCCCGTCCACGCAACCGTCAGGATATTCGGTTCCTCCATGGTGCCGCAGGTCACGAGGACCGGCGGGAGCGGTGCAAGCATGGCGCCGCCGTTCCAGTGTATTTTCTCCATTCGCTGATTCGCTCCTTATTTTTCCGGCAGCTCCGTATACCGCTCCACACGCATTCTGAGATGATATTTCTCACGGAGCTGCGCAATTTCCTGCATCATTGGCGATTTGTGGTGCAGGTCAATCGCACCCTGATCAGTCCAGCGGTCGATCAGCAGAACCGTCTCCGGATCGTCCGCAGGATAAAAATAGGCATAGCGCTCGCAGCCTGCCCCTGCACGCACACGCGCCGCGATGCCGCTCTGCTCCATTTCTTCGGCAAAGGCTCTTGCAGCGCCGTCCCTGCCGGTATAGTAGATATTGACCGTCACTGACATGCCGCCGTTTCCTCCTGTGACTGCACAATCTCCCTGCAAAGCCCGATGATCTCCGCCGCATGCCCTGCAACATCTTCTTTATATTCCACGCCGGTCAGTCCCAGATGTCCGCAGCACGAAATCTCCAGATGCCCGTAGAAATGCTCGATGCTGCCGATCACGCGCGCGCATTCCGGCAGATTCGGTCCGGTCCGCAGCGCGATTGCATAGCCCCTTTTGCCGCCGCTGAGCTTCCGGTGCGGCGTGTGGGTATTGCACCACGGCGTACAGCGGTCGATGAACGCCTTGAACTGTCCGGGGATATCCGCCCAGTAAGAGGGCGACACGCAGACAATGATATCTGCCCGTTCAAAGGCATCCATAATGCGCGGAATGTCGTCATCCTGCACGCACTGCGCCGTCTGATGACAGCTCCGGCAGCCCTTGCAGAATGCAAAATCATAATCATCAATGCAGACCGTTTCGGTTTCCATACTGCCGGAAAGCTGCGCCGAAACAATCCGGACAATCTCCGCCGTCGCGCCTGTCCGGACAGGGCTGCAATTTATAATCAAGGCTTTCATACGCCTGCTCCGCCATTCTCCTGCTCTGCACAGGATTTCATGAATCAGATCGCTTTTCATCGCGGTATAGGTCTCCCTGTCCGCGGGATACCGTTCTGCCAGCGATTGCTTCAAATCCGAATATGCCTTCGCATCATCCGGATGACTGTTCAGATAATCGCGCAGACTGATATAATTCTCCCATGCCTCCGAGCGGTATATCACAACATGAATATGATGCGTCCGGAAATCCTCACCGCCGCAGACATAAAGATACTGTTCCGGCAGATCAGCGCCGCGGAACAGGAATCCGTTTTCCGCAAGCACAGCATTCTTCGCAAGCAGCGCATCAATATCCGATACACCGATCACGATATCAATGATCGGCTTTGCGAAAATCCCGCGGATTGCCGTACTGCCGATATGCTGTATGTCAGCCGCCGTATCCTGCAAAATCTCATGCAGCCGCGTGATTGTCTGCTGCGCGATGATCTCCCATTCGCTGTGATGCGGTTCGAGCGCCACGGTTCCGCGGCGCAGTCCGAATGCCCTCTGCATAAACCGCTGTCAGAGGATGCTCCCGCCCGCCAGCGCAGAGGCATCGACACCGAGCCATTTGCAGACGGTCTGTCCGATATCGGCAAAGCTGCCGCGGGTGCCGATATCCTGCGGCGCGACCTGCTTTCCGTACATCAGCACGGGGATATATTCGCGCGTATGATCGGTGCCGTGTGCCGTCGGATCACAGCCGTGATCGGCAGTCAGAATCAGCAGATCATCGTCGCGGAGCTGCGGCAGCAGTGCGCCGAGCTGCGCATCAAAGGTATTCAGCGCGGCGGTGTATCCGAGCGGATCGCGGCGATGTCCGTAGACGCTGTCAAATTCCACGAGATTGACAAAGCAGAGTCCCTCGAAATCACGCGCGGCAATCTGAATCGTTTTGCCCATGCCGTCATCATTGGAAACAGTGCGGTTGCCTTCGGTTATGCCCTGCCCGTTGAAAACATCCTGAATCTTGCCGACCGAGATCACCTGCTGACCGGCAGCCCTGATTGCATCGAGCATCGTCGGCGCAAACGGCGAAACCGAATAATCATGGCGGTTCGCTGTCCGCTTGAAGCTGGGATATTCCCCGACAAACGGTCTTGCAATGATGCGTCCGACTGCATATTCGCCCTGCATAATCTCACGCGCCTGCTCACAGATTTTATACAGCTCCGGCACGGGGATGATATCCTCATGCGCGGCGATCTGCAAGACACTGTCCGCCGAGGTATAGACGATCAGCGCACCGGTCTCCATATGCGCTCTGCCGTAATCCTGAATAACCTGTGTGCCGGAATAGGGCAGATTGCAGAGAATTTCGCGTCCGGTCGCAGCGCGCAGACGGTCGAGCACCTCCTGCGGGAAGCCGTCCGGATAGGTTTTCATCGGGATATCGGAAATCAGTCCGGCGATCTCCCAGTGACCGGTTGTCGTATCCTTTCCGGCGGAGCGCTCCGCACATTTTCCGAATGCGGCGCTCGGTGATTCCGCCGGTGTACCGCAGCCGATGCCGTCGATATTGAACAATCCCATGCCTGAAAGATTCGGAATATGCAGCTTTCCGGAATCATAACAGCTTCGGATTGTATGCGTCCCTTCATCGCCGAATTTCGCAGCATCCGGCAGTGCACCGCAGCCGCAGCTGTCCAGTACGATCAAAAATACACGCTTTGCCATAACAGCGCCTCCCTTTACAGCATATTTTTCCGTTTCATTATACCATAATATTATGCAAAAAGCAAGCTGAACGCAATCATTTTTCATCAATACAAGCGGGCACTGCCCGCCTTACAAAAATGTCACATCCGTGTCACCTGATTCGATGTCGCTTCACTGCAAAATATGCTATACTTTTCTCATGGCAGGGCAAGTGCATCCTGCCGGCGGATCGAACCGGCATCCGGTTCATCCAGTCAGAACAGGAGGTAATCAATATGTGGTTCTATGTTATGATTCTGTCGTTCATCCTTGGCATGGTTTTTCTTCTTGCGGGATTCTCCCGCAAACGCCAATGGCAAAGCAAGCTGCTGAACGGGATCACAAAGCTGTCCGGAATCGGACTGGTTCTGTTTGCCGTCTGGCTCGGCTTCCCGAAATAATCCTCTGAATCATAATCAGAAAGCGATCCCCTGCGGTGCAGCTTACGCATCACAGGGGATCACTTTGTTATCGGGAAAAAGAAAAAGCTGCGGCACGAAAAACGCGCACACAGCTTGAAGAATGTCATATAAAAGATGATTTACCGGCTTACGATATCTATAATGCCCTGAATGATCTCGGGGTTGGGATAGCCGCTGCCGGTCATAGTAGTCTGTGTTTGCAAGCATGAGCGCTCTGCCGTCTTCGGCGTTTGCAAAACGGTGCGGAATATTCTGCGCGTATATCTTCGTCATGATGATGTCAAATACTGCAAGCAGCAGTATAACGGCAAGCAGTATCAGCAGTGCCTTTTTTACACTGTGTTTTTTCTTTTCCATATTTCGTTCACTTTCTGCATTTCTATTGAAGGTGCTTACAACCATTTCACATTATACCATGCCTTCTCCGAAAAAGCAATCCCCATTTTCATCATCCTGCGCCGACCGGATAAAGCGCGCCCTGCTCGATCAGCTGCATGACTGCGACGGCGACAAACACCTTGCCTGCCGAAGCACTTTCAAATCTCGTGTCAATCGTATTCGGTATCCTGTTTGCAATATTCGCAAATCCGGTGATAGTTTTACACAGAACGGTATCACGTTATTCGACATATATGATCCCTCTGAAATTCTTATCAATATGATCTATGATATCCATGTTTTATCACGCATTCCCTTCTGACAAATCATCGGCATCTGCGACACATCGACCGGAACCACACATTCCGGAACGGTCGAGCCGAATGTCACGCGGACATTGTCGCGCTGGGCAGTATAGTTCGCCATAAAAACAGATTCGCCGGTCAGCATTCTGCCGCGACTTTTCGCAAGCCCGCCGCGCGCGTTCGTTGTCATTTCAACGCCCTCGGTCTGCCAGATCATTCCGCCGGACTGTGTAGAAACGGATTCTCCGGCATTCATATGATATATATTGCCCCTCTGTCCGCGCAGAGGGGCTTTTCATCAATATCATATAACATTTTACCCGCAGTTTTCAATCAGGTAAAACCTTACTACTAAAGGCAAATTGTATTTCGCGTGTCACCGAAAACGAAGAAGCAGCAATCGCCGTTGTCTGAACATCTTCGCATTTCAGTTCCGTCATCAACACCCCTTTTTCCATGCCTTTCAGCACCTCTACCATGTCAATCCGCTTTATCCTCCGTGAGAACAGGAAGCTGACAAGCACGGATACAGTCATAACAAAAATTGCTGAAATAATATATGTTGCCGGCGCAATATAGCAGGGCCAGTCTATGGCATCACCGTTTGAGTCCATCATCGCTTGAAGCCCGAGCTCCATAATCATCATGCCCATGCAGGTACCGAACACGCCCATAAATGCGCGCATTTTCGAGCGCGAGATGTCACGGAGATTATATCTTGCATTGAAGCTGAGTTTCTTCCAGAAAGGGAGCTTTTCAAACACACAGCGCTTTGCAGTTTTCGCAGCCGCCGTATGCTGAAGCTGCCTGCCGATCTACTGGCAGAACTGCGCCGGTATCGGGAGTGGCAGAATGCATATAAGGCAAAGCTCGGCAGCAAATGGGTGGAATGCGACCGTCTGTTCACAAAAATCAACGGCGAGCCGATGGGCATCCGCTCGCCGTGCAAGTATTTTGAGAAATTTTGTGCGCGCACCGGAATGCGCTTCGTGTCGATTCACAGCTTCCGTCATTTCAACGCTTCCGCCCTTATCATGAACGGTGTTGATGTGAAAACAGTGCAGGCTTGCCTCGGTCACAATGACGTAAACACCACTTTGTCCATCTACGCGCATTCTTTTCAGGAAGCACAGGCGCGTGCAATGATCTGTGTCGCGGACTACATCACGGGCAAAAAGGCAGATGCTCAGACGCCTGAATCGGCATCCGCCTGACACTTCGCGGAAAAGGGCTTTTTTGAAAATAACGGTCAAAACGGGCTCTCAGAAAAAAGCAAACTCCGAAAATCACGTATTTACGCAATTTTCGGAGTGCAAAAATGGCAGGGGCAGAAGGAATCGAAGCGAGATGATTCATTTTATTAACTTATCTCAACTTATCAAAAAAGCAGAAGATACGAGAATTTACAACAAGTCAGAACCTTCTGTCCCTTCCGGTTTTTCGTATCTTTTTACGCCAATAACGGTCAAATAACGGTCAAAAATTGGTCAGAAAATGATGTGCCTCTGTACGATTTTCTAACGGCAAAACATGGCAGCTGTTCCGGTGTGAGATAACCGGAATGGCTGCTATTTTTTATTCTTTTTCGCACCCAAAAGTGAATTTTCACTTATTTTCACTTGACAAAAGTGTAAAATTCAGCGTATATTGGTATAGAGGTGAAGCACATGATGTATGAAAAAGAAGCTGTCATCAATACATGGTATCATTTTGATCGGGTCTTAACTTTTGAAAGCGCAAAGGCAGCATTTTCAAAATACGGCGTAGAGTTTTCTGAAACGAAATACCGTTCACTCGGTATGACAGATGCAAGCGGTATAACATATACCAATCTGGCGCTGCTGCTGTCCGATCAGTGCGAGCACACAACGAAAATTGCTGTGTTTGCAGATGATTTCAAAACGAAATTCAAGGATAGCAAGGAATTCCGCGGGTCTGTTCTGCGGCAAATGGAGGATGCGTTTTCCTATCTCATGCTGTGTAATCAGAATCCTGCCGAGTTGATCGGACTGCGCCGTGTGGAACATCCGGATTATCCGGAGGAGGCTCTGCGCGAGGCATTGCTGAATGCGATCGTTCCCCGTGATTACAGCTTCAGCGGCAGTATCATCATCAATGTCAACGAGAATGAAACAGAGTTTATCTCGATCGGCGGTCTGCTGCCGGGGCTTTCGACTGAGGATATCCGGAGCGGCATTTCGCAGCCGCGCAATCAGAATCTTGCCGAGGTGTTTCATCGGCTGCATCTGATCGAATCCTACGGAACCGGCATTCGCCGCATCTATCATCTGTATGAAAATTGCCCCGTTCAGCCGCGCATTGAGGTTACGCCGAACGCTTTCAAAATTGTCCTGCCCAACCTCAACAAAGCAGCTGATACAGGTGAAATCAGCGCACAGGAACAACTGGTTCTGGAATATATCGCTGAAAACGGGTTTGCAACGGACGCAGAAATCCAAAATCTGCTGAACATCAAGCCGACACGCACCTTTGCGATCATGAAGAAAATGCTGGGGAAAGGCTTGGTGAAGCAGGAGGGAAGAGGGGCCAGTAAGCGATATCTGCTCTGATGCCTTTGATCGCAGGCATCATGCAATTCAAGATGATAAAACCAATGCCGCCTGATTTGCGTCAGGCGGCATTCTTTTTATTTCTCCCGCCGCTTGTTCGGCAAATCACACTGTTGATACCGCTTATTCCGGATTTCTGAACGGGCTTTGACAGATTTGGTTATGGAGAATGCAAAGGATTATCCGGAGCCGATACCAGCTTTTATGCAAACACAAACAGGGAGTAGTTCATGATTTTGTCATGACTACCCCTTGTTTTCTTCTTTCGGCCGGCATTCGGGTGAACAGCACAGGGCAATCTTTTCATCCCCAGATCAGTCCGTTTTGATTACCACCTTTTCCAGTGTAAAGTCATCCTTTTCGAGCTGCACCTTTTTCCCGTCCTGCATGACCGTGTGGTTCAGCGTGATCAGCTCCACATTCATTGCATCAGCCGGCACGGTAAATGTGATCACTGCTTTTCCGTTTGCATCGAATGTATATTCACCAAGCCTTGTGTCCTCATTATTGAACCATTTTCCCGCTTCGCCGGTGGATTCATTGATGATGACCGGATTCCAGTAGCCGTATGCCATATTGATCGTGTTGCCCGGCGTTCCCCTGAAATAGCACTGCAAGGTCTTTTCTTCCATGCCGTTCCGCAGCTTCCACTGCGCCGTCTTGGTCTGCACGAAGGAGATTTCTGTCGGGGCTGTTTTCTCTGTCTGCCAGTTCAGAATCATTCTTTTCAGCAGGGAAAGATCAACGGCATTCAGGTGTCCGTTTTCATCCATATCCGCAGCTTGTCGGTTTTTGAGCACTGCATTATTCGGGTCTTAACGCCCCGTAGTAATAGCTCGAAGTCGCACCGCCGTCAATCAGGAAAGTCGACCCCGTTATAAATGCGCCCCTGTCGCTCATCAGAAGTTCTGCCACGTTTGCCACCTCATCGGCTGTACCAGGTCTGCCAGCAGGACATTTTGCGAACATATTCTTGTAGAAATCGCCTCTGATACCGTTAAATTCGTCTATCGCAAGGGGTGTCACGATAATGCCGGGGGCTATGTCGTTTAGCCTTGCACCGCGCTCGCCCCACTTGACACACTCTGCCATGACACGCTTTTCATTGCACCGTTTCGCCATTTGGTATGCATGGAGGGTATCACGGATGTTTTCTGGACGGAGTATTTCAAGTTCAAGCAGTTCCTCGGTAGGAGTCATTGCAAGCTGAAAATCCTGTTCAGCCGTAAGCTGGGGCATTCTCCAACCCGACTGACTGGAGATCGTCACGCCGCAGCCTCCCGAAGCTATGACCTTGCCGACCTCCTCTAACAGCACCGCAGTACCGTAAAGATCGACCTTCAGTATCGCTTTAATGGGAGCCTGCGAGGGCGAAACGCCTGCACCGTTCACAAGATACTTGATCTCGTCATATTCCTGTGCCTTTTTTATCATCGCAAGGATACTCTCACGGCTTGACAAGTCCATTTCAAACGGCTCTACATCAAAGCCTGCATCATTCATGATCTTTGTGATAGTCTCGCAATTTTGCATATTCTTGTCACCAAGAATTATCTTTTTTCCGTAGCCTATACGCCGTGCGATAGCCATACTGATCTGCCCCGCGCCTGTTACTAACATTACTTCTTTCATATCGTTCACCTCAAAAGTTTGATTTATAAGCACATTCTGTATATCGCTTCAACATCTTTCGGTGTCAGATCGGTAAAACCGTGAAGCACACCGTTTTGACCGCAGGCGGTCTTTGCCATTTCTTCAAAGCTCTTATCGTCGATACCGAGATCGGAAAGTCTGCTCTTTAAGCCGAGCGTATCAAAGAAGAAAGTCGATAATGCGTCAATCGCAGCCTTTGCACAATCCATAAGGGAAAGTGACTCGTCCACGCCCATGACATTCACGCCGAAACGCTTGATAACAGGAGCAGTTTCTTCACTCAGAATGTAAGTCAGCCAGCGTGGGATAATGATCGCCAGTCCGTGACCGTGCGTAATGTCATAAACTGCGGAAAGCTGATGCTCCATAGCGTGGCATACCGTAGCCTGATTGAATCCCTCATACAGAAAATCGTTCAGCGCCCAACTACTTGCCCACATCAGGTTTGCTCTTGCTTCGTAATCATCGGGTATGTTCACAGCCACAGGAGCGAACTTTACAACTGTTTTCAGCACTTCCTCCTGCACTCTTGTAAGCATATCCATACAGCCGCCCTTGCTGAAATATGCCACATCAAAGATATGCGACATAATATCCGCACTTCCGCTTGCGGTCTGGTATGCGCTTACACTGAATGTATTGGTCGGATCGAGGAATGATACATCGGGGTGATTGTCGGGTGCGAAATAGCCGTATTTTTCGTTCGTATCCGTATTGCTGATCACACAGCCGCCGTCCATTTCCGAGCCAGTTGCCGCAATGGTAAGCACCGTGATGATGGGCAGGGTTTCGGTCACGAACGCTTTTTTTGATACTAAGTCCCACACATCGTCACCGTCATACTTTGCTGCCGCAGCGATACCCTTTGTTGCATCAATAGTCGAACCTCCGCCGACTGCAAGCAGAACATCAATGCCTTCTTTTTTACAGATCGCAGCGCCCTTGTTGACTGTCGTGTGACGGGGATTCGGCTCAACACCTGCAAGCTCGAATACCTCTGCGCCTACTTCCTGAAGCTGTGCCATGACCTTGTCATACAGACCGATCCTTTTTATAGAACCGCCGCCGTAAACCAGCAGTACCTTTTTGCCGAATCTGCCGATCTCCTCATGAAGATGCTGAAGCTGATCTTTGCCGAAATAAACCTTTGTCTTGTTTTCAAATACAAAATCTCTCATTGCAGTTACTCCTTACATTATTTATGCGTTTTTGAGCCGCCGAACACAGCTGACATCTTTGTATGATCGAGCCGTCTGTCTATTTCTGCAACTTCATCACTCGACAGAAGAATATCCGCTGCTCCTGCATTTTCCTTTAGTCTGTCAAGCTTTCGTGTGCCGGGGATAGGCACGATATACGGTTTCTTGCAGATCATCCACGCAAGGGAGATCTGTGCGGGAGTAGCATTTTTGCTATCTGCAAGCTCACTGATAATTGCAAAGAGCTGTTCATTCTCATCAAAGGCTTCTGCCCTGAACTGCGGCATGAAACTGCGGTAATCGCCCTTTTCGCTGAAACTATCGCTCTTTTTGTACGCACCGCTCAGAATACCGTTGGCAAGCGGACTGAATGCCACATAGCCCACATTCAACTCCTCCAGAACGGGAAACAGCTTATCGTATTCACGGTACATCATGGAATAACGGTTCTGAATTGCCGTCACAGGGCATACAGCGTGAGCACGGCGGAGATATTCTTCCGTAGTTTCGGAAATTCCCCAATGGGTGATCTTGCCCTCTTTTATCAGCTCTTTCATGACCTCTGCAACCGTTTCGGGTTCTACATCAGGGTCGATTCGGTGCTGATAATAAAGGTCGATGTGGTCTGTTCCAAGCCGTTTCAGGCTGCCTTCAATGGACTTTCTGATCGTTTTGGGGCGGGAATCGGTCAGCAGACCATTCGGGGAATGTGCAACACCAAACTTTGTGGCGATGACCACCTTGTTGCGGCATGGAGCAAGTGCCGAGCCAACAAGCTCCTCGTTGTATGCAGTGCTGCCGTCGGGATTCTCGCCCGTATAGCACTCGGCGGTGTCGAAATAGATATATCCGAGATCGACCGCTTCATGAATCAGCTTGGTCATTTCTTTTGTATCGGACGGAGCGCCGAAAGCATGAGTCATACCCATACAGCC
>JAFZPP010000031.1 GCA_017550285.1 Oscillospiraceae bacterium | reverse complement strand
GTGCCGCTTATGGTATTTTGACCCGTCCCCTCTTTGAGGCGACTCCCTCATTATACCATATCTTTGAGATTTTGTCAAGCCCTTTTTCGGACTTTTTTCTTATCTCTGCCCCCGCTCTCTTGCGGCGACTTGTATATAATACCACAGATCGCCTGATTTGTCAAGCGTTTTCCTCGATTTTTTTCGAGTTTTACGTTCTGCACAAATGCATTCCGGAACGCCGGAATTATGAGGGTAAAATCACCAGTGCGCGGCGGGTTTCATCCATAAATGCGCGGTAAGAGGCTGCCCCGCTTGTCAGCTGCACCGCGTCGCGCATCTCTCTGGAAGTCGCCAGCATATCCGATACCGATTTCACGACGGCATCATCTGCCATGCGGAATTCCAGCAGCATCGGGTCCCAGAGCCACGTGGACGCCATGGTCGGCAGCTCAGACGCCTGCCGGACAATCAGCGCATTCATCGTATAATAATTCAGAGAATCATCCTCACAAACCGGCGGCTGATATGCCGTCAGGTCCGGCTGATGATCGCCGAAAATCGCATCCGGCACCGCAAAGCAGGTATGCGTTGTGTGTCCGTTATACTGTGCGGAATCATCCCATGTCACATCTATATTATAGTATTGCCCGTTCACCTCGGCAATATTCCAGACATGATTCTCCGTGCCGTTGATCGTTCCGGTCACGTTCATAACATTCAGACCGGCTCTGCGCGCCGTGAACAGAAATGCCTTTGCATAGCCCTCGCACTTCGCCTCGCCCGCTTCCAGACAGCCGTATGCTTCATCCTGATAGTCGCCGTCCGTATAGTCGCATCCGGCAGCGATACCGTCGTGGATTGTGAGCAGCTTCTGGATGTCATCCGCATCCGACGGAATCCGGCTGATGATCTCATCCGCACGGACATTCATCGCCGCACGCATCATGTCAATCTCCTCCTTCGGCACCTTATAGCGCATATTCGCCTTGTCCATGAGGTCAGCCGTTTCATAAACTGAATCCAGATAGAAAAACTGCGGCTCCTGCTCCGCGAGAAGCAGATAAACGCGCGTATACGTGTTTTTATCGTATGTGCCCGGCAGCGAAATCGTATCCTCGCGCGCCTCGACGCCCCGATAAAGCGCACCGTACAGCGCCTTTTCCGTTGCACTGAGCTGACTGTAAGGATAGCGCAGCTTGGCATCCTCGCGCGGCAGTGCGCCCTTGCGCGAGCGAATCCAGCCCATATTGAACAGCAGCGTAAACATCAGTGCCGCAATCATCGCCAGCAATACTACTATGATAATGATCTTACTCCGTTTTGTCATGGATTGTCTCCTCTTGCTCCGTCTCGATGCGCTCCGCCTGAATCCGGCTGATCCAGTTGTCCTCATAGGAGAGGAGCGTATAACGGATGCCGTCCTGCTCTGCCGAAAGCGTCTCGCCCTCCTCGGGGATTCTGCCCAGCAAATGCACGACAAATGCACTCATTGTATCAAATTCGTCATCGGGTTCAAAAGGTACGCCGAGCTTCGGGAGGATATCCTCCGGATCGGCTTCACCTGCAATCGACCAGACGCCCGCGGAAAGCTCAGTGAATTCCGCCTCCTCATCGTCAAATTCATCCTGAATATTGCCGACGATTTCTTCGAGCAGGTCCTCCATTGTAACCATGCCCGCGGTGCCGCCGTATTCATCCGCGACAATCGCAAGCTGCATCTTGTCGCGGCGCATCTGCTGAAAGACATCGCGGCATTTGGCAGTCTCCGGTACAAAGCTCACCTCGCGCATCAGCTCGGTGACAGGGCAGTCCTTTGCCTTGCCGACTAGCGGCAGCAAATCCTTCACGAGCAGAATGCCGATAATCGTATCAATCTGATTATCATAGACCGGTATGCGCGAATATCCGCCCTCCAGCGCAATCGCAGCCGTTTCGGTCGCAGTTGCGGTCTTCGGTACGGCGGTCATATCCTTGCGGTGCGTCATGACATCCGAAACCGGCACATCGTCAAACGTAAAGATATTGTTAATCATCTCGCGCTGGCTCTCCTCGATGCCGCCGGTCTCATTTCCGGCATCGACAAGCAGGCGAATCTCCTCCTCGGTGACAACATCAACCCTGTCCGCGGCAGGAATCCGGACGATCCTGCAAAGCAGTGCCGTAATACCGGATGCAACCGCCCAGAACGGCGTCAGCACGAGAATCAGCAGCCGCACGGACGGGACGCAGAACCGCGCCAGTGCCTCGCAGCGGTGCATCGCAAGACGCTTCGGGAACAAATCCGTCAGCACCGCAAGCACCGGCATCAGCACGAGCGTCAGCAGCACCGCCGACAGCATCGAGCCGCCCGTAAACGGAAAGTGTACGGCAATCTGACCGCCGAAGAGCAGCCAGCAGACCATGCCGATCAGCAGCGCGGAAAAGATGCGGTGCATCGTAAAGCTCCTGCGCAGCCGCGTCGGCTTGCCGATCAGTGTATCCAGCGGTTTCCACGCCTTATCCTCTGCCGCTCTGGCATGCACCACGGCATCATTGATCTCCGTCAATGCAGCCTCACACGCAGAATACCATGCGCGCAGCACGGCAAACAGTATCAGCAGTACAATCACGAGCCATAATCGGTCGCCGTCTTGTTCCATGTTTCACGATCATCCTTTCATATGTTCAGAGGGTTCTGATTTTCAGAATGCCTATATTATAGCACACTTTCCGATTATTTGCAATGGGGCGGGCAGTGAATGAAATAATGAGGAACTGCGGTATCCGCAGCGCGGATGATTTATAACGGCAAACAGCTCTTTCCGCTGTCCGCGATCCCCTTTTACTGTGCCGTGCTGTATGTGCTGTGAATCAGCGGTGCGGGCTCGGGCTTCTCGTCCGCAAGGAGGATCGCCTGCCGCAGCATCGCCTCCGCTTCATCAAGCTGCGATTCCTTCTCTGCATACATCGTCAGCAGTGCATCGCCGCGCTTCACGGCATCACCGTTCTTGCAGCAGAGCCGGATGCCCGCGCCCGGGTCAATCGCATCGTTCTTCGTCATTCTGCCCGCGCCGAGCAGAACCGAGGCACGCCCGATCTCCTCGCTCAGCATCGCCGAAATCCAGCCGTCCCGCGGCGCTTTCAGCGTGCGTTCACAGGCAGAGAACTTCAGCAGCGCCGGATTTTCCGTGACGCGCGCGTCACCGCCCTGTCCGGCAATCATCATCGCCAGACGCTCCATCGCAGCACCGCTTGTGACCGCCTGCTCTGCCATTTTCAGGCACTGCGCTGCGGTTCCTCTGCCCGCCATGCGCAGGAGCTCCGCAGCAAGCGTGATGCAGAATGTGCCGAGCTCCGAACCGGTATCGCCGGCAAGCACCTCGATTGCTTCGCGCACCTCAATCGCATTGCCGATGCACATACCGAGCGGACGGTCCATATCCGTCAGAATCGCGGTGCAGTCTCTGCCGTCTGCCTTTGCCGCCGAAAGCATCCGGCGCGCAAGCTCCGCTGCATCAGTATCATTCTTCATGAATGCGCCGCTGCCGACCTTGACATCGAGCAGAATATGATCGGCGCCGGTCGCCAGCTTCTTGCTCATGATGCTCGCGCAGATCAGCGGAATGCTGTCTACGGTCTCGGTGACATCACGGAGCGCATAGAGCTTCTTATCCGCAGGCGCAAGATTGCCCGTCTGCATTGCTACGGCAAATCCTGCCTTTTTGACCAGTGCGAGAAAATCCGCCGGATCAAGCGCCGTCGAAAGCCCCGGAATGCTCTCGAGCTTGTCAATCGTGCCGCCGGTGTGCCCGAGCCCTCTGCCGGACATTTTCGGCATATAGACGCCGCAGGCAGCAACAATCGGCGCGAGAATCAGCGTCGTCTTATCTCCGACGCCGCCGGTGCTGTGCTTATCCGCAACAGGTCCGTCGAGTTCCCAGTGCATCACCTGACCGGAATCGCGCATTGCCATTGTCAGTGCGGCGGTCTCGTCATCGTTCAGACCGGAAAAGCATACCGCCATAAGCCATGCGGCAAGCTGATAATCCGGAATCGGCGGCTCTGCGGTCACACCCTGCACAAGCTGCCGGATCTCCTCCGACGAAAGCGGAATCTGCTGTTTTGTCTTGCGGATACATTCTCCGATATGAAATGTTGCCATACTGAGCCTCCTGTTTCATCATTTTCCGTATATGCACAAAGCCGGCACTCAGCTTGCAGAGCACCGGCTTTCTGTTCGTATCATCGCTGCGGCTTACAGCTTCGCCAGCTTTTCCTTGAGCAGCTCTGTCGCCTCAACCGGATTTGCCGCGCCCTTTGTCCGCTTCATGACCTGACCCATCAGAGCCTTGATCGCAGCCTCTTTGCCCGCCTTATAGTCCGCAACTGCCTTCGGATTCGCCGCAATGACTTCATCCGCAACCGAATTCAGCAGACCGGTATCCTGCACCTGCTCGAGTCCGAGTTCCTTGACCAGTGCCGAAACCTCGCCGCCCTTTTCGCGGTAGACCTCGAGCAGCTTTGCCGGTGCCGAGCGGTTGATCTTGTTGTCGGCGCAGAGATTCGTCAGCTCTGCCCAGACCTCTGCCGGAATGCTGACGGCATCTGCATCGGCAAGCATGAGATTTGCAAGCAGCTTCGGCTGTTTGACCTGCTCCGCTGCTGCCTGATAAAGATTTGCGAGCTTCGGCTCATCGCAGAGCGTCTTTGCCGTTGCCTCGGGCAGCTTGTATTCGCTGATATATTTCGCAAGACGCTCCTCCGGCAGATCGGGAATCATCGCGCGCAGTCTTGCATGATCCTCGTCGGTCAGAATGATCGGCACAAGGTCCGGATCGGGGAAATAACGGTAATCGTTTGCGTTCTCCTTGACGCGCATCGAATAGGTCTTATCCTTTTCCGGATCATAGCGGCGCGTTTCCTGCACAAGCGCTCTGCCCGCCTCGGTTTCGTCGATCTGACGCGCTTTTTCTGCGTCAATCGCCGCGACAATATGCTTTAAGCTGTTGAGATTCTTGATCTCGGTACGGGTATACAAATTCGTATCGCCGACCGGACGGATCGAGAGATTGACGTCGCAGCGCATGGAGCCGGTCTCCATCTGGCAGTCGGAGACACCGACCCAGCGGATCAGCTCACGCAGACGCTCGAGATATGCTCTTGCCTGTGCGGCGGTGCGGATATCCGGCTCGGAAACGATCTCGATCAGCGGCACGCCGCAGCGGTTGCAGTCCGCACCGGAGCCGTAATCGGTATGCACGAGCTTACCGGCATCCTCCTCGATATGAATGCGCGTGATGCCGATGCGCTTCTCCTCGCCGTTGACGTTCACATCAATATAGCCGTGCTCGCAGAGCGGATGATCGAGCTGTGAAATCTGATATGCCTTCGGCAGATCGGGATAGAAATAGTTTTTGCGGTCCATTTTCGAGAAATGCGCAATCTCGCAGTTCAGCATCATGCCGGCTCTTGCCGCAAAATCCACCACCTGCTTGTTCAGCACCGGCAGCGTTCCCGGCATACCCATGCAGACCGGACAGCAGCGCGTATTCGGATCGCCGCCGTGATCGGCAGGGCAGTCGCAGAAAATCTTGGTCTTCGTGCGCAGCTCAATATGCACTTCCAGACCGATGACACATTCGTATTTTGCCATTTTTATTTGCTCCTTGATTCATTTTCGGATAAATAATGCGCGATGAGCTGCCGGACTGTCTCCGGCGTGACCGCATCGGGGACCGGAACCGGCGCTTTATGAATCGCATACCGTTCTTCGGGACGCAGACAGGAATCCAGCGGAAAGCATCCGTGCCATGTATTGTCTGCCGCAATGATATGCAGCCGCAGCATCTTCCCCGTCAGATACATTTCGTCATATTCCGGCGCGACATACCAGTAATAGGTTTTATTCTGATATATCAGCTTTCGTTTGTTTTTCGTGCTGATGCTCATATCATGATTCAGTCAGCCAGACAACCGTGACTTCGCCGGTGATTTTGATTTTGGGATTTTGCAGGTCTGCGGCGAGATTCTTCATTCTCGGCGCAGCACACGCCGCAGCCGAGCGCACACCGTCTTGCATACCCATTCCGTCAGTACAGATTTCATCGAAAGATGTCACTCGGCTATGCATCGCGGCTGCCAGACGTTCCGCCTTTTCCCTTGCATTCTGCACGGCGGCATCCAGCGCGGCTTGCTTCTGCCGGCTTTCATCCGCGAGCTTCGGTCTGATATCATAGCTGACCGCCTGCATCTCGGAAAGCATCTCTGTCAGCGCTTCGCGCACATGATTGTCCGCAGGGATTTTCAGCAGCAGCTCGCGCGAAAAGATATATTTCTCATCCCGATACGGCACGGAAACATTTTCGCTCTCCGCGGTCAGCTGCTCCGGCAGTATATCCAGCTGAATCCGCAAATACTGCAACAGCATTTCAGTCTGCTTTTTGCCGGCAGTGACTGCTGCGCCGGAGGTTTCGCCCTCTGCGCGCACGGTAACCGAAATCTCATAGAGATCGGGTTCAAATTCGAGCGTCACGCGACCTTCTGTTTTGATTTTGCCCATTGCACCGGCTCCTTTCCGCAATTATTCGTCAAGATTCAGGATGCAGCGGCATTTCGGAAACGCCGAGCAGCCGTAGAACTGTTTTCCGGCATTATCGCCTTTTTTCGCAGTCCGCAGAATCATCGGCGCACCGCAGCGGGGACAGATTCTTTCCGGCGTGTTCTCCGGATCGGGCGTTATTTCCAAAGCTGTCTCAGACTGCACCGGCAATTCTTTTTCAGTTTTGGCGTAAAATTTGCAGTTTATATCATCAATATGTGACTGTTTCACTGCTTCATCAACATTTGTAAGTACAAGCATCTTTTGATGTATCTGCTCCATTTGTTCATCGCTCAGCGAATCATCCAGATGTTTCCAAAGATAACCGATTTCGCTGACCAGATCATCCCGTTTTATCACGCTGAGATAATCAGATTTCACGGTTACATTCTTTAATTCGCATCGAACGGAAAATACAATCAGCGAATAACAGAAAACATCTTCTCCCAGATAATTCCTCAGCCATTTAATATGTGTACGGTTTTGCTTAACTGGATTGTAAAAGCGATTTTTTTGCTTGTTTGGAAGTGACTGCGTCCAATATTGACTGTATTCATCACCGAAAATCCATCCGGAATAATTCTTGCTTTCAATCACAAATATTCCTTTTGGCGTAATAAACAAAAGGTCAATTTCTGATGTGCCGCCGTCCTCTTTCGGAATATAAATATTTTTCAGTGTAATACCCTTTTTCCCGAACAGCTTCACCCAATTCAGCTCAATCGCTGTCAGCGCTTCACCATATGTTCCGCTATTATCTGCCAAAAGCGCGCCGAAAATATCGCCGAGCACGCCCATGCAGATTACGCTCCGCTCTCATATGCCGCAGCTGCCTGATACAATTTCGCCTCGGAGAATGCCGGACCGATCAGCTGGAAGCCGACGGGCAGGCTTGCGCCGTCCTGCTGCACCTTGCCGCAGGGTACCGAAATCGCCGGCAGACCGCCGAGATTGACCGGCACCGTACAGATATCGCCGAGTGCCATTTCCATGGGGTCGCCTGACTTCTCACCGATCTTATATGCCGGTGTCGGCGCGACCGGAGCCAGCAGCATGTCATACTGCGCAAACAGTTCCTTGAATGCGCGGATCAGCAGGGTTCTTGCCTGCTGCGCCTTCTTATAATATGCATCATAATAGCCTGCGGAAAGCACATAGTTTCCGAGCATGATTCTGCGGCGCACTTCCTTGCCGAAGCCCTGTGTACGGGTCTTGCGGTAAAGCTGCTCGAGATCCTCAATGCCCTCAGCGCGGAAGCCGTAGCGAATGCCGTCGAACCGCGCAAGATTCGACGAAGCCTCTGCGCAGCACAGCACATAATATGCAGGCAATGCAAATGAGACTGCCGGCAGCGAGCATTCTTCGATCTTTGCACCGGCATTTTCCAGCTGCTTTGCGGCATTCTTCACAAGCGCCGCGACCTCCGGATGAATGCCCTCACCGAAATATTCCTTCGGCAGACCGATGCGCATACCGGAAACATCCTTGCCGATCAGCGCAGAATAATTCGTATCAAACTCCGGCAGCGACGTCGAATCACGGCGGTCGTGGCAGGAGATCGCTTCGAGCACCTTTGCATTGTCCGCGACAGTCTTTGTCAGCGGACCGATCTGGTCAAAGCTCGATGCGTATGCAACGAGACCGTAACGTGAAACGGTGCCGTAGGTCGGCTTCATTCCGACCACGCCGCAGAACGATGCCGGCTGACGGATCGAGCCGCCGGTATCGGAGCCGATTGCAAATGCACACTCATTCGCTGCGACCGCTGCCGCAGAGCCGCCCGAGGAGCCGCCCGGCACATAGTCCGTCGCTGCCGGATTGCGCGTCACCTGCAAGGCGGAATTTTCCGAGGAACTGCCCATTGCAAATTCATCCATATTGGTCTTGCCGAGCATGACCGCGCCGGCTTTTTTCAGCTGCTCCGTAACGCATGCGTCATAGACCGGCAGCCAGTTTTCAAGCATCTTCGAGGCACAGGTCGTGCGGATGCCCTTCGTGCAGATATTGTCCTTCATCGCAAAGGGGATGCCGGTCAGCGGACCTGCGGTGCCTTCGGAAAGCATCTTGTCTGCGATCTCCGCCTGACGGTATGCCTCCTCCTCCGCGACAGTCAGATAGGCACCGACCGTACCGTCCGCCGCTTTGATCGCGTCGAGTGCATCCGCGGCAAGCTCCTTTGCGGTGACCTCTTTGTTTTTCAGCAGCGCAGAAAGCGCCGCAATATCCATTTCACTGTATTTCATTCCTGCGCTCCTTTCAGCCGATGACCTTCGGCAGCGTAATCAGACCGTCCTCGGATTCCGTACCGGAAAGCAGCAGGTCACGATCCAGACGCGGCGAAAAGGGTTCATCCTCGCGCAGCACGTTCGTCAGCGGCGCAATGTGCGCAGTCGGCTCGACGCCCTCGGTATCGAGCGCGGAAAGCTGCTGAAAGAAGGTCAGCATCTCTGAAATGCTGCCGGAGAGTGCTTCGGTCTCATCCTCCGGAATGTCCAGTCTGGAAAGCCATTTGAGCGTTTCCAGCGTTTTTGCATCTAACTGCATAATCGTTCTCCTTCAAATTGATATCGTGATTGCGAATCGCCTTTATTATAGCATATTATTACGCAAAAAGCAAGCGGAGAGCATCATGTTTTGAGAAAGTAGGAGGGAGGAGTGAGAAGGTAGGAAATAGAAGAGAGGAGGGCGGCACTGCCCTCTTATCATTTTATCCTGCATGATGCAACCGGAGAGAAGTAATCCTTGAAAAACAGAATGCCTGCCGAAGAACTTTAGACCAATACAGTCGGGCGCTGCCCGATGACATTTGTCATTTATGTTATGACAGGTGACATCTACCAAATCCGCCGGAAATCCGTATAATGAAAGCATAGAATGAAACCGCAGAACAAAACCGGAAAGGAAGTGCTCTCTATGAAAAGCAAAAACAGCTGCGCACCGTATGCATTCCGCGCCGTACAGCCGGATACATACCGCCTCCGCACCGTACAGAACGACCATACCGCAATGAAAAACAAGAACATTCTGCAAAGCATGCGCCACGCCTTTGACGGAATGCAGGCTGCATGGAAGGCAGAGCGTAATTTCCGCGAATATGCCGCGATCTATGCGGTATTCTTCATCCTGAATCTGATGCTCGGTGCGTCCGTCACGGAATTCCTGATCGGCTTCGGGCTTGTCTGCGGTGTCTTCTCGGCAGAGTATCTCAATACCGCGCTGGAACGTCTGATCGACACGCGGTTCCCCGAAATCTGCGAGGACAATAAATTCATCAAGGATACTGCCGCAGCAGGCGTATTCATCGTATCTATTGCATTCTTCCTCTCGCAGGGGCTCATCCTGCTGCCGAAGCTGCTGGAGGTGATCGCATGCGTATTCTGATTATGTATGCAACGCTGATGCCCGTGGTCATTGCGGGCGCGGCGAATATGCTCTTTACGAAAACGCGGCTCTACCGCGAAACCTGCGTCCCGATTGACGGCGGAAAATGCTGCGCTGACGGCAAACGCATCTTCGGTGACAACAAAACATGGGCGGGCTTTTTCGGCATGATCGCCGCAAACTGCATCGCACAGATTCTCTGGGGACTGCTCTCGCTGCATTCCGAAGCGCTCGGCGGTGCAAATGAACTCTACCGCTTCTGCGGCAATACGCTGCTGTTCAATGCGGCAGCCGGCGCACTGTTCGGGCTTGTGTACGTCCTCTTTGAACTGCCGAACAGCTTTCTCAAACGCCGGCTGGACATTCAGCCCGGCAAAACCGCGAACGGCTGCAAGGGTGCGCTGTTCTTTGTCATGGACCAGATTGATTCGCTGCTCGGCGTCATGCTGCTGCTGGTGCTGTTTGCAGGCATTACGCCCTTGCAGTATGTGCAGTATCTGCTGCTCGGCGCGGTGACGCACATTGCACTGAATGCAGTGCTGTACACGCTGAAAATCCGCAGAAACCTGTAATCTTCCGAAAGAGGTGTTTATCATGCTGAAACGCTTGCAAATCTATTTCAGGGAAATGTATCCGATCATTCCGCGGCTGCTGCTCGGCGGCATCATCTTCTTTGAAATCTATTTTATCATTCTGCTCAACAACGGTGTCACGCATTTCCATATCACCGCCGCAGAATTCATCGGCGGCTTTACGGTATTCAGCTTTCTCTGCTGGCTGCGCATCGCCGACGATTTCAAGGATTACGAACTCGACTGCCGGCTGTTCAAAGAGCGTCCGCTGCCCTCGGGCAGAGTGAAGAAAAAGGACCTCGGCATTTTCATCGGTGTGCTGATTGCCGTCACGGTCCTGCTCAATCTCATCTTCATGAACAATATCCCGTTTTTCTTCTTCCTCTATATCTACGGCACGCTGATGTCGATGTGGTTCTTCCAGAAGAAAAAGATTCAGAAAAGTCTCCCGCTCGCGCTCGTCACGCACAATCCCGTACAGATGATCCTGAATATTTACATCATCTCGTTTACCGTCATCAAATACGGACTGAACGCAATCACGCTGACAACAATTCTTGCCGCATTCACGCTCTATTTTCCGGCGCTGATCTGGGAGATTTCCCGCAAGATCAAAGCGCCCGAGGATGAGACAGAATACGTCACCTATTCCAAGCTGTTCGGCTACCGCAGAGCGACACGGTTCGTCCTGATTCTCACGATCGCCGATATTCTCACAAACTTTGTGCTGGTCTGGCATCTCAGCAAGCTGTCGGTTCTGGCGCTGCTGATTAACGTCATCTGGATGACATGGAAATTCGTGCAGTATATGCGCGACCCGCATCAGTTCAGGCTCGTCGAAAAGGTCGAGCGGTATACCTACATTCAGGAGAGCATCATGCTCCTGACGGTCGCGGGATATTTAGCATTTGCGAGGTGATTCAAAATGATGATTACAGCTGAAAATTTCGGTGCATACAGCATCGGTACCAAGGCGGAACGCCTCTTCCGGATGCGGCAGCACGGTCTCAATGTACCGGCGCTGTTCTGCGTCCCCGAGGAGGCAAAGGATTCTGAAATCACGGCATATATCAATCAGCATTTCGGCGCAGATGCGGTATTTTCCGTCCGCTCCTCCGCAACTGCCGAAGACAGCGCCGCATGCTCCTTTGCAGGTCAGTTCGATACATTCCTGTTCGTACCGGCAGCACAGGTTCCGGAGAAAACAGCACTGTGCCGCGCCGCCGCAGATTCCGAGCACATCCGCGAATATCTCCGCATCAGCGGCATCCGGCGCGCGGATTGCAGGGTAAATGTCATTGTGCAGGTTATGGTCGATGCAGACTGCTCCGGCGTGATGTTCACGGCGAATCCGCAGGGCATTCTCAATGAAACCGTTATCACGGTCGGCAGCGGCACCGGCGATCATGTTGTCGAGGACAAGGTTCCGGTCACGACCTATTACTGCAACCGCTCCGACAATAATTATTATGCAGAGGTCCGTGAGGGCGCACCGAAGCTCAGCAATGCGCAGCTTGCCGAACTGCTGCAAACTGCCGGTCAAATCCGAAACATCTTCGGCTGCGAATGCGATATCGAATACGCAGTCAGGGACGGCGAAATCTTCATTTTGCAGGCAAGACCGATCACAACACTGCATACAGACGGACATATCATTCTCGACAGCAGCAATATCTCGGAGAGCTATCCCGATATTTCCAGCCCCATGACAATCAGCTTTGTCAAAGACGTCTATCACACGGTGTTCAGCAGCTGCGTCCGCAGAATCACCTGCAACGACGGCACCGCAGAGCGGCTCGACAATGTGCTCTCCAATATGACGGATGCGGCAAACGGCAGAATCTACTACCGCATCAGCAGCTGGTATGATGTCATTGCGATGCTGCCGTTCAGCAAAAAGATCATCCCCGTCTGGCAGGAAATGCTCGGTGTTTCTGATAAAACCGTAACACAGTCGGCAGATGCGCCGAGCCGCCTGACAAAGTGCAGAGTGCTGCATTCGTTCATCCGGCTCATCCTCTCAAATGAGCGGAAAATGAAGCAGCTGAACCGTAGATTCGATCATCTGTATCCGCGTTTCCGCACACGCATCCGGCAGACGGACGATCCGGCGGAGCTGTTCCGCATCTATGCAGAGCTCAAAGATACGCTGGCGGGCTGCTGGGACCTGACGCTTGTCAATGATATGTATGCATTTATTTTCACCGGTCTGCTGAAATCCGCGCTCAAAAAGAGCGGATGCGAAAATCCCGAGGATACGGCAAATCAGATCATCTGCGGCTCCGATGCGATTGAGAGCATGAAGCCGGTCAGAATGCTTGGCGACATCCGCAATGCGCTCCGTGAAGAGCAGCTGAATGAAGCATTCTTCGGCATCCGCTCCGCAGAGGAAATGGAACAGTTCATGCAGCGTCCGTGCCGTTCGGCGGAGCTGATCGCGGAGTACATTGACCGCTACGGCGACCGCTGCGCCTGTGAACTCAAGCTCGAATCCGAAACCTACCGCACGAATCCGCTGCTGCTGATTGACACACTCGCAGCATGCGCAGAAGCACCGGCGACACACGAACCGGCACAGACGCCGAAGCTGCACGGACTTGCAAAAATCTATGCAAAGAAGGCATATCACGGCATTCTGCTGCGTGAAAAATCAAGAATGTCGCGCGGCAAAATCTTCGGGCTGATTCGGGAAATCGTGTTAAAATGCGGCAGTGATTTTGCAGAGCGCGGGCTCATCGGACAGCCGCGGGATATCTTCTGCCTGACATTTGAAGAACTCGGGCAGGCTGTGAACGGCAGCGTCTCCGGACTGCGCGCACGCATCGCAGAACGGCAGCGGCAGTGGGATGCATTTGCAGCGATTCCGCCGTATACGCGCATCGTATTTGACCGCGAGGTTTTTGACAAGCATCCGTCGCACTGTGTCGCCGAGACAATTTGCAGCGAAAGCGCACTGATCTACGGCACCCCCTGCTCCTCGGGCATCGTCGAGGGAGAGATCACGCATATCTCCGGTCTCACCGCCGATACGGACGCCTCCGGTAAGATCATTCTCGCCGATATCACAGACCCGGGCTGGGTGTTCGTGATCTCGCAGGCGGCAGGCATCATCTCCAAGCGCGGCTCGCTGCTTTCGCATACGGCAATCATCTCGCGCGAGCTGAAAAAGCCGGCGGTCGTCGGCGTCGGAAATGCATGCAATCATTTTCATGACGGCGATTATGTCCGCTTAAACGGCATCGACGGCAGCATTCAGCTGCTCCGCAGAAAAGTCAGTTAATGAAGGAGAATCTCATGGAATACAAGGCTGTTATGTTCACGCCGCAGGACAAAAAACATGTCCGCAGCTTCCTGCGGTTTCCGGCATCGCTCTACCTGAAAAATGAGCTGATGCAGGATGCGAAAACGGAAGCGGAAATCCTCAGCGGGCAGCATATCCTCAGCCGTTATTTTTCCGTGTATCCGTTTCTCTGCTTCGATGCCGCGCAGCAGACCGCGGCACGCTGCATTCTGACTGTTTATCCCGACCGCGATTGCGCCTACATCGGCTTCTTTGAATGCATCAACGATCCCGATGCGGCACGGTGCATCTTCCGCGCGGCAGAGGAGCAGGCACAGAAATGCGGCTGCAAATCCGTCACCGGTCCGGTCGATGCGTCCTTCTGGATTCGCTACCGGCTCAAAACCGGCGGCTTCGATCAGGCGCCCTATACCGGCGAGCCCTACAATCTGCCGTATTACGAAGCATTTTTCCGCGAAAACGGTTACGGCGTCAGCGGCGAATATCTCTCGAACCGCTACCGCACCGTACCGCAGAGCTTTCTCACGGAGAAAAACGTCCGCAGATTGCAGTATTTCAAGGAGCACGGCTATGAAATCCGCAGTCTCGAAAAGGATACGTTTGACGCTTCTCTGCATGAAATCTATCATATGATTATGTCGCTTTACAGCGATTTTCAGACATTTGCGCCGATTACCGAGGCAGAATTCCGCACACTCTATGCCGGTATGAAATATGCGGCGGATTATGACATGGTCAAGGTCGCATATCAGAACGGCAAAGCAGTCGGTTTCTTCGTCACGCTGCCGAATTACGGCAATGCAGCCTGCGGTAGAATGACGCCTGCCAAGCTGCTGCATTTCTGCAAAACAAAGCATCATCCGCGCGATTATATACTGCTTTATCTCGGTGCGGAGCCGACGCATTTAGGGCTCGGCAAGGCGCTTTCGGAGTGCATTCTCAGGGAGCTCTGTGACCGGCAGGCAGTGTCTGTCGGGGCACTGATCCGCAAGGGAAAAGTCACCGGAGGCTATTTCAGCCAGCTTGTACAGGCGCAGTATACCTACGCGCTCTATGAAAAAGCAATCGCATAAAAACGACCGCCGCCTGCGTAAAACAGACGGCGGTTTTCCTGCCATGTGATGCATTATCTTTCCAGCGCGCGGATAATCGTTTCCTTCCATTTGCGATACGGATGCTCACGCAGCGGCAGATTGCATTTTGTGCGCCCGTAGAGCACGGTCGAAGGATGCGTAAATTCGCGGAATCCCCATTCCCCGTGATAGGCGCCCATGCCGGAATGCCCCGTTCCGCCGAACGGCGTCCCCTTTACCATGAGATGCAGGCAGACCTCGTTGACGCAGCCGCCGCCGTACTGCTGCGACTGCATGACGCTTTCTGCCCATTTCAGATCGCGCGTGAACAGATAGAGCGCAAGCCCGTGCTCCCGTTCCGCAACAGTTTTCAGCAGCACATTGATCTTTGCATCCGGATACGGCACAACCGGCAGCAGCGGCGAAAACAGCTCATGCTGCACAATCGGTTCACTGATGCGGCAGGGATAAATGACCGTCGGTGCATATTTCAGCGTCTGCGGATCGCCCTTGCCGCCGAAGACAATCCGGCTGCGGTACTGCTCCGCCTCATCCGCACATTTCCGGTAAGCCTGCGCCGAGATCAGATGCGGATATTCCGGATTATGAACCGGATCGGTGCCGATCTGCTTTGTGAATGCCTTTTTCATCGCCTCCAGAAACTGCGGCGCGATCTCCTCGGCAACGGCAACCTGATTGATATTGATGCAGATCTGACCGCTGTTGCAGAGCTTGAAGAATGCGATTTTTCTCGCTGCATCGCGGATATCCGCATCTTTCCGGATGATGCACCAGTTGCCGGTTTCGCCGCCGAGCTCGAGCGCGACGGGCGTCAGATTCTTTGCAGCCGCCTGCATCACATGCGACCCGACGCGCGGCGATCCGGTATAGAATATTTTATCGAAGCGCTCCGCAAGACAGAGATCGGCGACATCATGTCCGCCGTCGATCAGTACGACATATTTCTGCGGATACAGCTCTGCGAGCATTTCCTGCATGACCGCCGTACAGTGCGGCGTTTTGGAGCTTGCCTTGATGACTGCGGTATTTCCGGCAGCAAGCGCCGCCGTCAGGACGCCGAGCGTCAGCAGGACTGGAAAATTGAACGGACTGATAATCAGCGCAGCGCCGTAGGGCATCTTGTAGACCTTTGTCCGCGTGCTCGGGAAGCACTGTATGCCGCTGAAATGCGTCTCCGGCTTTGCCCATTTGCGGATGCCTTTGATATTCTCATTGATTTCCGTGACTGTCACGCCGATATCGAGCAGATAGGCTTCCGCCGCGCTTCTGCCGAGGTCCGCTTGCAGCGCCGCAGAGAGCCTTCCGCTGTATTCGATGACCTTCTGCTTCAGCCGCTGAAGCTGGTGAATCCGGAATGCAACCGGCAGCGTTCTTCCTGTCTGAAAAAACGCACGCTGCTTTTCGACGGTCTCATGAATCCGTTCTGCATCCCACATTGCGTTCCCTCCTCCATTCTGTATCATATCACACGGTATGCTTTGCAATATTATACCACACCCCGCAGGAAAATACAAGCCGAATGCCGAAAACAGTTCTTTTGGCGGATGATTTTCCGGCTCATAATGTTATTTTTTCAAATTTTCTTGTAGCTATTGACATTTCAATATCATAATGCTATAATACAATTGAGCAATTTGGCTAACTTGGCTCAACTATCCAGCCAATATATAAGCAAAATTTCATATTTGAGGTGATGCGATATGGTATACCTTGTGATACGGTGCATTTGTTAACGAATCGCACCGTGCATGTATCTTGAAAATTGAATATTCCCCTAAGACACATACTTTTTTAGAGAGAGAAAAAAGCAATCCTGAAGTCACACATTGCAAAAATCATTTAACATCCGGTTGAAATCACATTACATAAACAGAGGAGAATGTACCATGAAAAAAGATGAGAAAGAACAAAGCCGGAATCAAAACGAAATCCTTGAAGGCTTCAATCCCAATGTGTACCGCAGCCTTTCCCTGCTTTTTATTGTCCTGACCATTGTCAATCTTGCTGCAATCATCTACGCCTTTGCCAGAACCGGCTACGGTCTCTGGCACGCCGAGGATGCACTGAGCTGTATTGCAAAGATTGACGGCAGCTTCGATGACATTAACCAGAGTATTCTGAAAATCCAGCTTCATCCCGAAGATCAGCAGACCGTCTCGGCATGCGTTGACAATATCCTCAGCTATCATCAGGATATCGTCGATACCACGCAGAAATTCCGTGCCATCAATCTGAGCCATGTGGATTCCGCTCTGCCTGGGAAATTCGAGAGCACCATGACGAAGGCGGACCGCTATTACGATGCCATTGCCAGCAATCTGAACAATGTCAAAATCGGCATCGCAGAAACCTCCGTGCTGCATAATTACGAGATTGAAAATCTGCGTGAGGATGCAACGGTTTCGCTGCACAAACTGTTCATAGAGTCGGATGAAGCAACCTATCAGTTCTTCTGCCGTGTCGGTCAGCGCTTCCTGCTCGTGATCCTGTTCCTTGTGCTGACCATGTCCGCAGGTCTGTATGCAATCTCCAGAATCAAAAAGCATGACATGGCGTTTGCGATGGAATTGCAGTCCAGCAAGCAGAAAACGGCAAATATCCGCCAGAAGGCAGTCGAGATTGCCTATACGAATGTTGTCACGAATCTGAAAAACCGCTACGCCATGCTCGAGGAGCTGGACGAGCGCATGAAGAACGAAGATATCTCGCTGGTGCTGTATGATTTCAATAACTTCAAGAGCATCAACGAGCAGTTCGGCCGTGACTATGCGGATGACTTTGTCGCTTACATGTCCAAAAAGCTGATTAAAACCTTCGGCGATCAGGTCGAGGTATTCAGCACCGAAACGGACGAATTCTGTGTGGTATTTGATAAGGAGATGCCCAAGAGCAAAACCGTCGGCATGGCGCAGAAGATCATGTCGCTGCTCTCACAGCCCGTGCAGGTTCGGAGCGCAGCGATTCAGCTGACCGTTGCAGGCTGTCTCTGCCACTGTCCGGTCAACGCCTATAAATCGGCATCCAAGCTCTTTGTCGCAGTCGATCAGAGCATCCGCCAGACGAAAATGCTCTGTGCTGAACAGGGCGTCAGCCTTCTGGCACCGCTCGGATAAGCGAAACAGTATGTTCCTTTGAATTTGTGAAAAACAGACAGGTCTTTTATGATCTGTCTGTTTTTTGTTCTTTTCGCAATATAATACTAGTGATATTGCACAATTTATAGCCGGAAAACTATGGATTCATACGAAAACGTGAACTATGGCATATTTTGACAAATTTCCTGTTGACATTTGATTGATTTTGTGCTACTATGATCATGGCGGCGCAAAATGATCGCTGCAAAAACATTGTAAAGGAGTTTTGAAAATGAAAAGGCAAAGCGTCAAGAAGGCATCCGCAGCCGTTACCGCGCTGATAACGGCAATGACCTCAACATGTGCGTACTCCGCCATGATCTGTGCGAAAGCAGCAGGTAACACCGCCTTCCCCTATACAATGTTTGCCGGATCAGATGCAGCCGGCGCGCTGACCGTCAATGCAAAGCATCTCTGCATGAACGGAAGCGTCGCCGCGAACGGTACAATCGTCACCGGCAGAAAAGCGAATATCAACGGCACAAAGAAAGAGCATGCGGCAATGGATATGCCGTTTGTCAGCGAAAAGATCGGCAGCCGCTATTTCTCCAATGCAAGAGCGGCGGAGGCGCTCAGTCTTTCCGATCATAACATCAACCTCAATACGACCTATGATGTCGCCGGAGAAGCCTGCTTCAAGGGCAATATCAATATGAACGCATCCGTCCGTGCCGATGCCGATATCAGCATCAGCGGCAATGTCAGCAATTTCAACAATGCCGTCCTCTATTCGGAATTCGGCGATATCAGCATCGACTGCAACAATGTCAGCATGACGGGTCTGATCTATGCGCCGCTCGGCAAAGTCACCATTACGGCGAATAACATCAACCTGAACAATACTGTCATTATCGCGGATACAATCACGCTGAACGCAAACAATGTCAACGCAAACTACGGACGATCATACGCCGATACAGTCGGCACCGATTCGGAAACCAAGGCATCCTATATTGCGAAGTTCAACAGCTACATGATGGACGTCGAAGCCGACAACATCCTGAAAATGATTTCGCAGTATTACAACGTCAAACCGCTGGATGCGGGCGAATTCGCAAACATCAGCATGACGGCGCCGCTGGCTCCGGGCTTCATGGTCACGCTGGACTTCGAGGTGCAGCAGTACGAGGTTGAGGGATACGGCAATCTTTCAGTCATGAAGACGGACGGCATGCAGCAGATGAGCACTATCGTCCTGACGCCGTTCAACAAGGATTTGCCTCTGATCTCCACGGACTATATGTTCAACGGCGAAGGCAGAGTCTCCTATATCGAGTTCTACGGTCTCGGCATCAACGGCGACGAGAACATTCCGGCATTCGAGGCGCTCCGGCCGCTGCAAACAAAATATGCACAGTATGCAGATCAGCCGCCGACACCGGGCTGGTTCGATGAGGTTCGCACCATGGGTCTGTTCAAGGCAACGACCTATAAGGACGATGCAGCAATCAGCCAGATGCTCTATGACAGCTTCCGGATTACGCTCGATGCATCCAAAACATCGCCTGATCTCAGCGAAGCACAGCGCATCGCAAGATACTATAAGACACAGGATTATGTCGATCATCTGATCAGCAATCCGGGCGTATCGACCGCAATCTTCAATATGTGCCTCGGTGCAGAGCGTACAAGCCAGTTCTTCAATAATGTATTCTTCGGCACAGGGCTCTGGAAGCCGGAGCAGACACTGGATTACAGCAAGCAGGTGCTCCGTGATCTGCCGGGCGTTTCCAATGCGCGCCAGCTCGGCGGCTATATCAATAAGGAAGGCAAGGCAATCAAGCAGAATGTCCTGCTCCGCACCGCAAATCTCTCCCATATTCAGGACAGAGGCATTCAGGCACTCCAGAATAAGTACAAGGTTTCGGATATCATGGATTTCCGCTATGACCGTGAGCTGAATCCGAATACGATTGACAAGGAAATCCCGGGTGCTGTGCACCACAATCTGCCGATGTCGCCCAGCAAGGCATATGCAGAGTCGGTCTTCTCGCAGAATGCAGACCTCTACGCAAGAATGCTGGAGCTCCAGCGCAATGCAGGCAAGCCGGGCGGAAGCCTTGCACTTGCAATCTTCCAGTCCGAGGTCGGCGTCATCAATGCGGAAAGAAGTATTGCATATTTCGAGTCCGATGAAGCTGCGGAATATTACCGTCAGGCATTTGAGATTTTCCTCAATAAGCCGGAGGATGCAGCAGTCCTGTTCCACTGCGCAGGCGGCAAGGACAGAACCGGTATCGTTTCGGCGCTGCTGCTCAGTGCACTGGATTTCGACAGAGATGTCATCATGCAGGATTATCTGATGTCCAACATTGCAAATGCCGATAAGATCGCTGAGACGACCGCAGCGGCAGAAGCATATACCGATGATCCGGAGCTGCGCTATAACATCATCTATTCCGCAGCAGTCTATCCGGAGATCATGGAGCGGAATCTTGACGACTTTACCGCACAGTACGGCTCCGTCAAGGGCTTCCTCCGCGAAAAGGTCGGTCTGACCGATGCTGATTTCCAGACGCTGAAAGCGCTCTATCTGGAAGGCTGATTGCATTTCCGATTATCAGGTCACGAATAAGTCTCTTGCTCATAACGAATCCCGCCGCTTGCGCAATGCAGGCGGCGGGATTCGTATACGGCGGAATCTTTACCATTCCGCATATTGCAGAAAAGCCGCTGAAATCATGCAGTAAAGCAGATTTCAGCGGCTTTGTGATGCATTATGCCTTGAAAATAAACCGGATGAAATTGTACATCATCGGCGTGACGGTCTTGCTGTCATGTCCGCCGCCCGGCACCGAAAGGAAGATGTTTTCCGTTCCGTGCTCATCAAAGAGCTGATGATACTGGTCGGGGAAGGTGCCGACCATATTGTCGCTCGTACCGCCCGCGATCAGCAGCAGATACGGCGAATACGGCGGATCAATGCGGATCTCCTCCTTCGTCATGACGCCCGGATGATCCATGAACTGATCCTTCGTCTTGAAGATGCCCGGCGCCGGTGCGCCCGCACCGATATAACCGATCTTGTCGCAGCACTTCATGCCGATATAGAGCGACTCTCTGCCGCCCATGGAGAAGCCTGCAATCGCGGTATTCTCACGCCCCGTCTTGACCGGATAATGCTCCTCGATATAGGGCATCAGGCTGCCCGGCAAATCCTCGACAAAGAGATCGTAGCCGTAAACGTCCGCCTGACCGTTGCCGGTCTGCTTCGGATGTGCGGGGTCGGAATACTGGTCGGTGAATACAATGATCATCGGAACCGCATCGCCGCTCTTGATGAGACTGGTTGCGATTTCGCGGACGCCCATGCCGTTGACCATTGCGGATTCATCGCCGCCGTAGCCGTGGTTGACATAGAAAACCGGATATTTCTCGTTCTTATCATATCCCGGCGGCAGCCAGACATTCGCGCCCTTGTCACGGTTCGCCGTCTTGGAGAAATAGGTGATGTGCTCGAGCGTGCCCTCCGCTTTGCCCAGTGCGGAGGAAGGAACATTCGGCGTAACCTGATCGCGGATTTTCGACATATAATCCGTATCATGCTCGGGCTCAGGCGGCGGATTCAGAATCATATCCTTGAGCATGGAGAGATCCGTCGCCGTCAGTGCGCCGTCGCCGTCGAGATCGGCAGTATCCTCGTAGACATCGCTGTCCTTTGTCAGCAGATAATCACAGAGCACGTTCGCATCCGCAGCTTCGACCTTGCCGTTATGGTCCGCATCACCCTGCTTGTATTTTCCTGGCTGAGAGGGTGCTCTGCCGGTTCGGATCACGACCGCCTCATCGAGATAAAAATCACAGGTTGAGCCTTCGGTCTCGATATAGAGCACCGGATCACTGCCGTCGCCGACGGTATAATTCTCGGCGGAGAGCCTGAGCCATTCGCCGTCTGCCGCATCGCCCTCGGCAAAGGTGTCATAGACCGCACTGTTTCCGCTGCCGTACTGCATCGTCATCTTGAAATGTACGGATTCGCCGGATTTCTGCATGACCTGCGCCGTTACGCTGCATTTTGTACCGGCAGGACAGATGCTGCCGACGGCATAGGAAATGCCGTTCCATGCATCGCTGCGGTTTGAGACCAGCGCAGATGCAGCGCCCTCTGCCGCAGCGTCCGAGGAGACTGCAACGCTTGCGCCGCCGCGTGCCTGCCAGCCGGAAAGCCCTTCCTCAAAACCGCTGTGCAGCAGCTCGGTTTCCGCGGCTGACACGGGAAAAATGCTGTTCGCTGCCAGCAAAAAAGCTGCCAGACATGTCAGTTTGCGTTTCATATTGATTTCCTCCTGTTTTCCATGTTGTTCGGACTGTTTCTCTGCGGAACACATGTACATTTCAAGCAGGGAGCAGCATATGTTCCGGATAAAATCGGATGGACATTACACCGTCACAGACAGATATCCTGTTCCGTTTTCCATTCGTTCTCTGATTCTCTTTTCGCCGTACAATCAGCATACAGGATGCGATTAAATTCAGTATAGCATACTTTCCGTGCAGCGTCAAGCATCTGCGACTTCCCGACAGAAAAAAAGCAGAATACGACAGTTGATGCTGCATGAAGGAAAGCAGCGTGCAGAAAAAACCTTTGCTGACGGTCTGATGATCCATAGATTTTTCCGATAACTGCCTATCGTCAATCTGTATTGGACAAATTCCTATATGTATGCTATGATATACACATACCAACAACAGGGAGTGAATCCAATGAATCTGAATCCGGTTTATCTGAGCTTTTCGGAGCGAATGCGATGTCTGCAATCACAATAAACCGTCCGCATGAAATCTGAAAATAAGAAAGGTAAATTTGATTTATGAAAAAGTATACAAAGCTGACCGCAGTCCTTGCATCGCTTGCACTTTTATCCGGCTGCGGCGCACTGAACAATTCCGAACAGTCTGTCGGTTATGATACACCGAAAACCGATGCGGCTGAAACCGTCAATGAAAGTTCCGAGGTGCCGGACTGCTGCGGAGGCGACAGCGTTTCTGACTGCTGCAAGGACAAATCCGGTGAGAAGGATTGCTGCAAAAACAAATCCGATGCAGAATCCGCACAGACCGCAGCACCGGAAAAGGCTGATCTCAATCTCGGCTATCTCAATTCGACTGCGCATCTGCTTGCATTCGTTGCAGCAGAGGAAGGCTACTTCGCCGAAGAAGGTCTGAACGTCACGCTGACACAGTTTTCCAGCGCAGGCGAGCTCGTCAACGGTCTGGAATCCGGCAAGCTCGATGTGGCATTCATCGGCTCCGTCCCGACGCTGACCTTCCAGAGTCAGGGACATGATGTCTCGATCATCGGCGGCGCAATGACGAACGGTCACGGCTATGTTATCAAATCCGAATACGCGGAGGAAGATGAACAGGGCGTCGAAATCCTCAAGGGCAGAAATGTCGCATCAGTGAAAAACAGCGTGCAGGATGCCGAGCTGCAAATCCTGCTGCGAAATGCGAACATTGAAATCGGCGAGGGCGAAGACAAGGTCAACATCGTCTATTTCGACAGCCAGAAGGACGCCTATGCAGCGCTCTCGAATCAGACGATTGATGCCGCATCGGTTTATTCGCCGTATGCATCCCTTGCAAAATCGCAGGGCTATAAGGTCGTCTACTACTGCGCACATGAAAAGGCGCTTGAGAATCAGCCCTGCTGCCGGCAGGTCGCGTCCACGGCTGCGGTCAAGGCGAATCCGAATACCTTTACCGCACTGGAACGCGCATTCATCAAGGCGTATCATCTGACGCAGGAAAACCAGGAAAAGACAATCGCCGATGTGAAAAAGTACATCGACATTGATGAGGAATTTATCGAAACGGAGGTTTACGGCGGCTACAGCGTATCCAGTCCCGATCCGGACAAAAAGGGCACGCTGACGCTGAAGGATACGATTGTAGCGCTTGGTTATACGGAGGATTATGACATCGAACCGCTGTATAACACCGATATCTACAAGGCGGCTCTGGACAGCATTCTCGCCGAAGGCTCCGATGATATCTACAAATCATTGGAGGAGCATTTCAATGTCTACGAATAAAATCGAGATCAAAAATCTGACGGTTGACTATACCGAGCGCGGCAGAACCTTCAATGCGCTGCACGATGTATCCTTCGGCGTCGGTGCAGGAGAATTTGTCAGCGTCATCGGTGCGAGCGGCTGCGGAAAATCCACGCTGCTCAGTGTACTGGAAGGGCTGTATCAGGCGGCAGGCGGCACGGTCGAGATCGACGGTGCGCCGCTGCACGGTACCGGCAGAGAACGCGGCGTCGTATTCCAGCATTATTCGCTGTTTCCGTGGATGACAACCCGCAGCAATATCGCCTTCGGCATCAAGCAGGCGCGGCATGAGCTCAGCAGAAAAGAGCGTCTCGAGATTGCGGATGAATTTTTAGGCAAGGTCGGTCTTGCGGAATTCGGCAAGAAATACCCGTCGCAGCTTTCCGGCGGTATGCAGCAGCGCGCTGCAATCGCCCGTGCGCTTGCAATGAACACCGAGATTCTGCTGATGGACGAACCGTTCAGTGCGATTGACGCGAAAAACCGTGTGGTATTGCAGGAACTGCTGCTCTCGCTCTGGGAGGGCGACCATAAGGATAAGCGCAAGACGGTCGTATTCGTCACGCATGATATTGACGAGGCGATTCTGCTCTCGGATAAGATTGTCGTGCTGACATCGCATCCGGGAACGGTCAATGAGATCGTCAAGGTGCCGTTTGAACGTCCGCGCAGCCGTGCAGAGCTCGTGAAAACCGAGGAATACGGCAGATTCCGCAACCGGCTGCTCTCGCTGCTCTATCAGGATGTCGCGGCACGCATCGGCGGAGAGGAGGTTGTCCTATGACACTGAAAAACCGCCTGCTCCGCGTGACGCATCTTTTGTTCGTGATTCTGCTGCTTGTGCAGCTTTTGCCTGACAAATCGGACAAGGATGTATTCACCGGTGCACTGATTGCCTTTGCATTCGGTCTGGAAGCAGTTACGCTGATCCTGAGCTTTCTGATCAAGAAAAAGGAGAGCCTTTCACTGCTGCTGGATATTGTCGGTTTCATTTTTGTGCTGCTGACAGTCTGGTCATTGGCAACGGCAAAGTTCAATGTGCTGAATCCGCTGCTGTTTCCGGCGCCGGGCAAGGTGCTGCATCAGTTTGCGGAGGACAGGGAGAAAATCATTATCAATATCCGGAGCTCGCTCGGGATTACGGTCAAGGGCTTCATCCTTGCATCGGCTGTTGCAGTTCCGCTCGGACTGTTCCTCGGCTGGAATGCCCGTCTCGGCGGCGCTGCAACCTATATCTCCAAGTTTTTCAGCTCGATCCCGCCGATTGTGTATATCCCCTACGGCATTGCGCTGCTGCCGACTTTCCAGTCGGTCTCCGTATTCGTGATTTTTCTGGCGACCTTCTGGCCGGTCTTTGCCGGAACAATGAGCGGCGTGATGCACGTTGACCAGCGCATCATTGATTCTGCCAAGGTACTGAATGTGCCGAAGCCGGAAATGCTTTTCTCAGTGATACTTCCGGCTGCGCTGCCGCAGATTTTCCTCGGCTGCAATCAAGGTCTGAGTGTCTCGTTCATTCTGCTGACCTCGGCAGAGATGATCGGCGCACGCGACGGCATGGGATATTATGTCAAGTATTATTCCGATTTCGGCGACTACACGCGCACAATCACCGGATTGCTTGTCATCGGTATCGTAGTCATTGCGGTGACGTTTCTGTTCAACGCATTCCAGAAGCGGATGCTGAAATGGAAGCGCTGAGCGCGGATGCAGCCCTGTGCTGATCTCACAAAAATATCGAATCTTCGTACATTCGATTTCTTCCGATATGATTCCGGAAGAAACACAATTCACTCTGAATCTGCGCGGAATATGCGCAGCCCCGTGCCGTCTGACAGGCACGGGGCTTTTTATTCCCCTGTTTGTTTCTCGACATGCAGAGAATATTTTGTGCACTTTTCCGAATATAGTCTCAGCCTATTGACAAGCCGCCTCTTTCGTGCTATAATGCATACATAACCGATAGGTAATATAGTTAATAGGAGAATGAATCATGAAAGCAATGTACTGTATGCTGTGCTGTATGATCCGGAACAACAGAATACGAATGTCTCATACACACGCGGCATCGCAGCGATGTCAGCTTTCTCATGTCTCATAAGCCATGTAACATGAAGAATCAGGCGCAGTGTGCAATGAGCATACTGTGCCTTTTTATGCCTGGGAGGATTTATGGTAGCTGAGAGAGAAAGCGTGACCGCGAAGCTCTGTGCCTTTGCAAGAGCGTGGCACGCAATCCATGAGAGAGATAAGATTTTTGAAGATGACCTCGCCTTTGATCTCATCGGCAAGGAGGAATATGATGCGATGTATGCGCTCGTCAGCAGCGGATTCGGCGGCGCGGATATCCCGTTTTCACGGGCGGATACCGAACAGATCATCACGGAATATATCGCACCGATCCCGCTTGCCCGCATTCATTTCGCAGAGAACCGCCTGCATGATTTTGCCGCAAACCACGGAAAGATTCAGTATGTGATCTGCGGCGCAGGCTCGGATACATTTTTATTCCGCAATGACAATCCCGACATCGAAATATTTGAGATTGATCATCCGGATACACAGCGCTATAAGCGCGAACGCATCCGGCAGCTCGAATGGAATATTCGGGAGAATGTGCATTTTGTACCGGTCGATTTTGAGCGGCAGCGCATGACGGAGGAACTGCTGAACGCGGGCTTCGATCCGCAGCTGCCGACCTATTTCAGCATTCTCGGCGTGACCTATTATCTGACGCTGGATGTGTTTTCGGATACGCTGAAGCAGATCGCGGAATTATCCGTACCGGGAAGCGTGCTGGTGTTTGATTATCCGATGAAGACCGGCGTTTTTCCGGAGCGCGTCCGCCGGCTTGAACAGATCACGGCATCGCTCGGCGAGCATATGCGCGGCGGATACGATTACAACGAGGTATCGCGTGCACTCTATGCGCTGGGCTTTCAGATCGACACCTACCTGCCGCCGGAAAAGGTGCAGGCAGAATATTTTGACAGCCGCGCAGACCGCATGAAAGCATTTGAAAATGTCAGCCTGCTTTCGGCGACCTATACCGCAGGCTATGATTTTGAGTAATGATAAGGAGCATCATCATGAGCAGATTTGAACATACAGAAACCGCTTTGATTCACGGCGGCATTTCTACGGACGAACGCACCGGCGCGGTCAATGTGCCGATCTACCAGACCTCGACCTATCAGCAGGACGGTCTCGGAAAAATGCGCGGATACGAATATTCCCGCACAGGAAATCCGACAAGAGAAGCGCTGGAAAAGCTGATCGCGGAATTGGAGGGCGGCTATGCCGGCTTTGCATTCGGCTCCGGCATGGCGGCAATTACGGCAGTGCTGAGTCTCCTGCACAGCGGCGACCGTGTACTGATCTCGAGCAATGTCTACGGCGGAACATTCCGCGTGCTGGACAAAGTATTCGATCATTTCGGCATCACCTATACAATCGCAGACACCGCCGATCTCACTAAATTTGAAACGCAGATCACGGCGGATGTGAAAGCAGTCATCATCGAAAGCCCCGCAAATCCGCTGATGACAGTCACGGATATACGCGGTGTTGCGGAGATTTCGCACCGGTACGGGCTGCTTGTGATTGTCGATAACACATTCATGACGCCCTATCTGCAAAAGCCGCTTTCGCTCGGCGCGGATATTGTTGTGCACAGCGCAACGAAATATCTCGGCGGTCACAGCGATGTCGTCGCGGGACTTGCCGTTGTGAACAGCGCGGAGCTTGCGCAGAAGATCGCGTTTATCCAGAATTCGACCGGCGGCGTCCTCGGACCGTTTGATTCGTTTTTGCTGATCCGCGGCATCAAAACGCTTGCCGTCCGCATGGACAGACATGTGGAAAATGCGCAGAAAGCGGCGGAATATCTCAAAAATCATCCGGCGGTGAAAACCGTATATTATCCCGGGCTGCCGGACGCGCAGGGCTATGAGATCAACAAAAAGCAGGCGAAAAACGGCGGCGTGATGATCTCCTTTGAACTGCACGAGGGCTATGATATCAACCGCTTCTTCGAGAGCTTGCAGCTCGTGATGCTGGCGGAAAGCCTCGGCGGCGTGGAGTCGCTTGTCTGCCACCCTGCGACCATGACGCACGCATCCATTCCGGCGGATATCCGCAAAAAGGTCGGCATCACAGACGGGCTGATCCGTCTTTCGGTCGGCATTGAAAACATTGCGGATATTCTCGCCGATCTGGAACAGGCAATCGGAAAGGCGGCTGCCAATGTCTGAGATCAAAGATATTGCGCTCTGGGAGAGCGGCGAACGGAAAATCCAGTGGGTAAAGGGAAATATGCCGCTGCTGCGCGGGATCGAAGCAGAATTTGCAAAGACAAAGCCGTTTGCAGGCAAACGCATTGCCCTCTCGATTCACCTCGAAGCGAAAACCGCGTATCTCTGCCGCGTACTGGCGGCAGGCGGTGCGGAAATGTATATCACCGGCTCCAATCCCCTTTCCACGCAGGATGATATCGCGGCGGCGCTCGTACACAACGGACTGAATGTTTATGCTTGGCACGGCGTCACACCGGAGGAATATGAAGCACATACGCGCCGCGTGATCGAAGCACAGCCGCATTTCATTATCGACGACGGCGGCGATCTCGTGACGCTCATTCATAATGAATATCCGGAGCTGCTCGGCAATGTAATCGGCGGCTGCGAGGAGACGACAACCGGCATTCTGCGGCTGAAAGCGATGGCGGCAGCCGGTGAACTGAAATTCCCGATGATGCTTGTCAATGATGCGGACTGCAAGCATCTTTTCGATAACCGCTACGGTACCGGTCAATCCGTCTGGGACGGCATCAACCGCACAACGAATCTGATTGTCGCCGGAAAGACAGTTGTCATTGCAGGCTACGGCTGGTGCGGCAAGGGCGCTGCGATGCGCGCAAAGGGACTCGGCGCGAAGGTCATCGTCACCGAGGTCGATCCGGTCAAGGCAATCGAGGCGGTCATGGACGGCTTTACCGTCATGAAAATGGAGGATGCCGCACCGCTGGGCGACTTCTTCGTGACCGTGACAGGATGCAGCCGCGTGATTACCGAAAACAGCTTTTTGAAGATGCATGAGGGCGCGATTCTCAGCAATGCCGGACATTTTGACGTCGAAGTCGATATGGCGGCGCTGAAAAAGCTCGCTGTCCGCAGCTTTGAAGCGCGAAATAATATCACCGGCTATACGCTGCCGAGCGGCGTGACAATCTATGTCATTGCAGAGGGCAGACTGGTGAATCTCGCAGCAGGCGACGGACATCCGGCGGAGATCATGGACATGAGCTTTGCCATTCAGGCGCGCAGTGCAGAATGGCTCATTGCACACCGCGATACGGTCACATCCGTACTGAACAATGTGCCGCGCGCAGTGGATGAAGCCGTCGCAAGGCAGAAGCTGGCGACCATGAACATTGAAATTGATACGCTGACCGATGAACAGCGTGTGTACCTTTACGGGGAGGGATAATATGCATTATTATGAGTCAATGCAGGCGCTGATCGGCAATACGCCGCTGGTCAGGCTCGGCAATATCGTACAAAAGCAGGGCGTGAATGTCTTTGCGAAGCTGGAGCTCTGGAATCCGTCCGGCAGCGTCAAGGACAGAACGGGGCTTTACATGGTGAATGATGCAGAAAAACGCGGCGTGCTCAGATCGGGCGGCACAATCGTCGAAGCGACCGCAGGCAATACGGGACTCGGCATCGCATTTGCGGCACTGAACCGCGGATACCGTATCATCTTCGTCGTACCGACTAAATTCTCTGCGGAGAAACAGGCTTTGATGCGTGCACTCGGCGCGGAGGTCATCAATACGCCGCGTGAAAAAGGCATGCTCGGCGCAGTCGAAAAGGCAGAGGAAATCAAGGCGCAGATTCCCGGTTCGATCTCGCTGGAACAGTTCAAAAACCAGAGCAATCCGCTTGCGCATTATGAAACGACCGGCAGGGAAATCTATGAATCGCTTGACGGCAGAATTGATTATGTTGTCGCAGGTGCAGGCAGCGGCGGAACCTATACCGGCATTCTGCGCTATCTGAAAGAGCGGAATCCCGACATCCGCGGCATCCTTGCCGATCCGGTCGGTTCGACTATGGGCGGCGGCGAGCACAGCGACTACAACATTGAAGGCATCGGCAATGATTTCATCGCAGAGACAATGGATATGTCGCTGGTCGATGATGTGATCAAGGTGACGGATGACGAAGCATTTTCGACCGCCCGTCTGCTTGCAAAAACGGAAGGCATCTTTGCAGGATCGTCGTCCGGTGCGGCAATGGCGGCTGTCTTAAAGCTGACGGAGCGCGTCGGCGGGGGCAATATTGTCACAGTGTTCCCCGACCGCGGCGACCGTTATTTCAGTACCGGATTATTCGGATAATGAGGTGATTTTATGACGTTGCAGCAGCTGAAATATGCGCTGACAATCGCAGAAACCGGCTCAATGAACAAGGCGGCGGAGCTGCTCTATGTCTCGCAGCCTTCGCTGACGGCATCCGTGCAGGAGCTCGAAAAGGAGACCGGCATCCGGATTTTCAACCGCAGCGGCAGAGGCGTGACCGTCACGAATGACGGCGCGGAGTTTTTGCAGTATGCGCATCAGGTCGTCGGGCAGTTCGATGTCCTGACCGAGAAATACAGCGCAAAAAGCAATATCAAAAAGAAATTCGGCGTATCTACGCAGCATTATTCGTTCGCGGTCAAGGCGTTTGTGGAAATGGTCAAGCGCTTTGATACGGCAAAATATGAGTTTGCAATCCGCGAGACGAAAACGGCTGAGATCATCAGCGATGTTGCTGCGCTGCGCAGCGAGATCGGTATTCTGTACCTGAGCGATTTCAACCGCAAGGCGCTCACGAAGCTGCTCAGCGCCAACGGTCTGGAATTCACCCCGCTTACAAAATGCCAGCCGTTTGTCTATCTCTGGAAGGGACATCCGCTGGCAAACCGGAAGCAGATCACCTTTGACGAGCTTGCGGATTATCCCTGCCTTTCCTTTGAACAGGGCGCAAACAGCTCGTTCTATTACGCAGAGGAGATTCTGAGCACGGCAGAGTATCCGCGGACAATCAAGGCAAATGACCGCGCAACGATGCTCAATCTGATGATCGGATTAAACGGCTATACGCTCTGCTCCGGCATCATCTGCGAGGAACTGAACGGCAGCGATTATATTGCCGTGCCGTTTGAAACAGAGGATGAGGATGCAATGGAAATCGGCTATATCACACTGAAAAAAACACTCCGCAGCAAAGCGGGAACCATTTATATTGAGGAACTGAAGCGCTATCTCGGCATTCAGTCCGGAAAGGAGGATTGAACATGAAAGATCATAAAATACAAAAACTGACACTTGCAGGCGCGCTCGCAGCACTGACGACTGTTGCAACGCTGCTGATTCAGATTCCGTCACCGACAAAGGGCTATATCAATACGGGCGATGTGCTTGTCAATCTGTCCGCATGGATTTTAGGACCGCTGTACGGCAGTGCGGCGGCAAGCATCGGCTCCGCACTTGCCGATCTGATTTCCGGCTATACGGTCTATGCACCGGCAACGCTGCTCATCAAAGCTGCCATGGCAGTCGTCTCGTATTTCGTTTTCCGACGGTTCTCGCAGAAACGCGAATCGTTTTTTGCACTGCTTGCCGGCGCGGTCGCCGCAGAGCTGGTGATGATTTTCGGCTATGCGGTATTTGCCGGTGTGCTGTACGGCTCGGTTTCCTCCGCACTGCTTTCCGTGCCGGAGAATCTCATTCAGGGCGTATTCGGTGCGGCGGCATCCTCCGCAGTTTACGAAATGATCCGGAAGCGGAGCCGCAAGCGTCATTTGCTATAACCTTTTCCGATAACTGATGATTGTTCTTTCGTATTGGACAAGGCGCGGAAAACGATGTATCATAAGAGCATATCAAACACAGGCAGGAGAATGATAGAATGAAAGAGATTCTTTGGCTCGGACGCGGCGGACAGGGCGCCTTCACGGCGGCGAAGCTGTTCGGCGCGGCGTATATCACAGGCAATGATGCACATTATGCACTGGCATTTCCGTCCTTCGGACCGGAACGGCGCGGTGCACCGGTCAGAGCATTTACGAAGCTCGACGAAAAGCCCGTTCTGGACCGCAGTCAGACCGAACAGGCGGATTTTATCGTCGTGCTCGATGATACGCTTTATACACCGGCACTGCAATCGCTGCGCAAAGCAGGCGGCAGAATCCTTGTCAATTCCAAGGCGCCGATTCCCGATACCTTCACCTTTGACGGCGAAGCTGTCGCGGCGGAATATCATCTGCCGACGGTCAATACGGTGATGCTCGGCATTGTTTCGGCGCTGTCGGATTACATCACGGAGGAACAGGCAGTCAGTGCGATTGAAAACTATATGCCGCAGAAAATTCAGGCGCGCAATATCGGCGCACTGAAGCTGGCAAGAGAGGCGGTGCGGAAATGAAACCGTATCTCAGAGAAAAGAAGAGCTTTTCCGCCGCGGAGATTCCGGAGGCGACCGCATTTGAAGCGGGTTATCTGGTATCGGTCAACAGCGGCTGGCGCAGTATCCGTCCGGTGATTGATACGGGACGATGTGTCGGCTGCGAGCAGTGCTATCTGTACTGTCCGGACGGCGTGATCTCGGTGCAGAACGGCAAGGCAGTCGTTGATTACGATTTCTGCAAGGGCTGCGGCATCTGCGCGAAAATCTGCAAGCTCGGCGCAATCAGAACGGAGGCGGAGCACAAATGAGCAAGAAATTCTTATCCGGCAATGAGGCATTTGCCGAGGGCATCCGCCTTGCAAAGCCCGATGTCATCTCCGCGTATCCGATCACGCCGCAGACGATTGTTGTCGAGCGGCTCTCGGAAATGGTCGAGGACGGCAGCCTGAAATCCGAGTTCATTCATGTGGAATCGGAGCATTCGGCGCTCTCCTGTGTAATCGGTGCCAGCGCATCCGGCGCAAGAGCATTCACGGCGACATCCTCGCAGGGCTTGCTCTATATGGCGGAATGTCTGTATTACGCATCCGGCGGACGGTTCCCGATTGTGATGATGAACGCGGACCGTTCGACCGCGCTGCCGTGGAATATTTACGGCGACCAGCGCGACAGCCTCTCGCAGCTCGACAGCGGCTGGATTCAGGTCTATGCGGAGAATGCGCAGGAGGCGCTTGATCTGGCACTGATGAGCTGGCGCATCGCGGAGGACCGCCGCGTATCGACGCCGGTCATGGTCAATCTCGACGGCTTTGTCTTAACGCATACCTATGAGACGGTCGAGATTCCGGCGCAGGCGCAGGCAGATCAATTTCTGCCGCCCTATGTGACCGATAACCGGATTGATTTTGACAATCCGAAGAATCTGGCGTTTTCCGCCGGTCCGGATACAAACTATATTTTCAAGTATAAGGCGCATCAGGGCATGCTGGCGGCAAAGGAAGCCGTGACGGAAACCGAGGATACCTTCGCAAAGATTTTCGGCAGACGGTATTCCGGACTGCTCGACAATTACCGCACAGAGGATGCAGACTATATCCTCGTGACGCTCGGCAGCATTGCGGGACTCTCCCGCGAGACCGCCGACAAGCTGCGTCAGCAGGGCATACGGGCGGGCGTTGTGCGCATCCGCTATATGCGCCCCTTCCCGAATGATGAAATCGCCGCGGCACTCCGGAATGCAAAGGCATTCGGTGTCCTCGAAAAGGATATTTCCTTCGGCAATGAGGGCGCAGTCTATACGAATGTCAATTCCGCGCTGCAAAAGGCAGGCATTCAGATCAAGGGCTATAATTTCATCGGCGGCTTGGGCGGCAGAAATATTTCCGCAGGCGATATTGAGCAGATTTTTGCGGATATCCAAAGCGGCACAGGCAACGTAAACTTTATCGGAATCGGAGGTGACGGCAATGGCGAATCAAACGGCTGAAAAGCTCTCGCGTGACGAATATTTCTACGGGCACAAGGCATGTGCCGGATGCGGCGGCGCGCTTGCCGTCCGTGCAGCACTGAAAATTCTCGGGCAGAATGCGGTTTCCGTGCTTCCGGCAGGATGTATGTCGGCAGTCGGATTCAATTTCCCGCAGCTCTGCTTCTCGAATAATTCGATCATCTCGACCTTTGCCGGAACGGCATCCATGCTGACCGGTATCGAGGCAGGTCTGCGCGCCAGAGGACACAGCGATTTCACCGCAGTCGGCTTTGCAGGTGACGGCGGCACGGCAGATATCGGCATTCAGGCGCTTTCCGGCGCGATTGACCGCAATGATAACATCATTTACATCTGCTATGACAACGAAGCCTATATGAACACCGGCATCCAGAAAAGCGGTCTGACGCCGTTCGGCGCGCGCACAACGACTACGCCTGCCGGTGCGAATATCCACGGCAATCTCCGCCCGAAGAAGAATATGTTTGAGATCGCGGCAGCGCATGATATCCCCTATGCAGCGACGGCGAGCGTCGGTTATCTTCCTGATTTTATCCGGAAGGTCGAGAAGGCGGCATCCATCAAGGGTACAAAATATATCCATGTGATCGCACCGTGTCCGACGGGCTGGGGCATCGCGCCGGATGAAACCGTCGAGATTGCAAAGGAGGTCGTGGACTGCGGTCTCTGGTATCTTGCGGAATATGAAAACGGCGAATTTACGCTGAATCATAAGCCGAAGGATTTTTCGAGCGTTGAGGCATATCTGAAAAAGCAGGGACGCTTCAAGCATCTCGATCTTTCGGATCTGAATACGATCATCGAAGCCCGTGATAAAAAATGGGCTTTCATTGAAAAGAATTTCACTTATCAATAATTTCTATCACTCACTATAAAATGCCGGTATTGGACAAATGCGGCAAAAGCGTGTATAATAAAAGCATACCAATCCTATAGAAATACAGGAATATCAGGAGGTCAACCCAATGAGCAGAGATATCAACAACAAATACTGGGATGAGGCGCTCGAAACGCTTCCCCGTGCAGAGCTTGAAAAAAAGCAGCTTGCCGACTTGCAGGAGATCGTACAGTTTGCATACGATCACGCACCGTATTACAAGCGCTCGTTCGATGAAGCGGGCGTGAAGCCGTCGGATATCAAGCAGCTTTCCGATCTGCAAAAATTCCCGTTCATCAACAAGAAAACGCAGCGTGATACGCAGGGCGTCGGCTCGTTCCTCGGCGAGCTCGCAGCCGTTCCGGAGGAGGATGTCGTCTTCATCTCGACCTCGTCCGGTTCGACCGGTGTGCCGACCATGAGCCCCTTCACGAAGAAGGATTTTGACGAGTTTCAGGAGACCGAGAGCCGCTGGTTCTGGCAGATCGGCATGAGACCGAACGACCGCTATGTGCACGCGCTGAACTTCTCGCTGTATGTCGGCGGACCGGACGTGATCGGCGCACAGAACCTCGGCGCACTGTGCATCTGGGGCGGTACGCTTCCGAGCGAACGCCTGCTGTTCATCCTGAAAACCTATCAGCCGACCGTCATCTGGACCTCGCCGTCCTATGCATGGCAGCTCGGTGAAAAGGCACTGAAATCCGGCTACGATCCGAAAAAGGATTTCAATATCAAGAAGATCATCGTTGCCGGTGAGCTCGGCGGCTCGATCGACGCAACCAGAAAGGCAATCGAGGATATCTGGGGCGCAGAGGTCTTTGATTTCTACGGTCTGTCCGATATTTTCGGCGCCTGCGCAGCACAGTGCGAATATCATGACGGTCTGCACATCGCAGAGAATCATATTCTCGTCGAGACAGTCGATCTTCACACCGGCGAGATTCTGCCGCCCGGCGAGACCGGCGAGCTGGTCTTCACCACGCTCCGCAAGCACGCAAGACCGCTGATCCGCTTCCGCACCGGCGACATCGGCAGAATCGACCAGACACCGTGCAAGTGCGGCAGAACACACGGCAGAATCCACATTCTCGGCAGAAAGGACGATATGTTCATCGTCTCCGCCGTCAATGTTTTCCCGAGCGACATTGAGGCAGTCATCCGCGAGCAGCATGATATCACCGGCGAATATCTCATCCGCATCTTTGAAAAGGATTTCACAAATAAATATGCGGTTGAGGTTGAGAAAACTTCCGGCAATCCGAAGGATGACGAGACCCTTGCAGCAGAGATTTCCGCAGCGCTCAAGGCACGCATCGGCGTCAAGCCTGCAAGAGTTGTGGTACATCCGGACGGCGGCTTGAATACCCGCTCCGAGCACAAGTCCAAGCGCATCATCGACGAGCGCAAGCTGGACTACACGATCTGAACGGAAAATGCACGCACGCACTTCAAATTATCCCCATTGGAATTTAAGCCATATTATGTAATAATAGGTGTATCGGGCGAAAGTCCGGTACACCGTGTTTTTAGGAGGACAATATGCCCAGTTTATCCAGCAGAACCGCCGGTTTTACCGATTCCGTCATCCGCAGGATGACGCGCATTTCCAATCAGTACGGCGCGGTCAATCTCTCACAGGGCTTCCCTGATTTTGATCCGCCGAAGGAGATTCTCGACCGCCTTGCCGAGGTCACAAAAGAGGATTTTCACCAGTATTCGATCACATGGGGCGCACAGAATTTCCGCGAAGCACTCGCCGCAAAGCAGTCGCATTTCATGGGCAGACCGATTGACCCGAACGGGGAGATCGTCGTGACCTGCGGCAGCACGGAAGCCATGATGGCGGCGATGATGAGCGTGACGAATCCCGGAGACAAGGTTATCGTTTTTTCACCGTTCTATGAGAATTACGGCGCAGATACAATTCTGTCCGGCGCCGAGCCGATCTATGTTCCGCTGATTCCGCCCTCCTTTCACTTTGATGCAGATGTGCTGGAAGCAGCATTCAAACAGCATCCGAAGGCACTGATTCTCTGCAATCCGTCGAATCCCTGCGGCAAGGTCTTTACCCGTCAGGAGCTGGAGATTATTGCAGATTTTGCGAAGAAATATGATACCTTTGTCATCACCGACGAGGTCTATGAGCACATCCTCTACGCACCGCATACACATACCTATATGGCATCGCTGCCGGGCATGTGGGAGCGCACGATTTCCTGCTCATCGCTTTCCAAAACCTATTCGATCACCGGCTGGCGTCTGGGTTATGTGATTGCACCGCCGGAGATTATTGATACAGTCAAAAAGGTGCATGATTTTCTGACTGTCGGCGCGGCGGCGCCCTTGCAGGAGGCGGCGGTCACAGGTCTGAAATTCGGTGACGATTACTACCGCGGCTTGCAGGCGGAATATACCGAGAAACGTGAGCTGTTCCTCAAGGGACTGGACAGCATCGGCATTCCGCATACTGTTCCCGAGGGCGCATATTACATTCTGCTTGATATATCGGAATACGGCTATGCAAGCGACCTTGCATTCTGCGAAAAACTCGCGCAGTATGTCGGGGTCGGTGCAGTGCCGGGCTCGAGCTTTTTCAAGGAGCCGGAGAATCGCTATATCCGGCTGCACTTTGCCAAGAAAAATGAAACGCTGAATGAAGCGCTCGAACGCCTCCGTGCAATCCGCGAAAAAATGCCGCGCGCATAAGCAGGCGCTCTGCCTGCCGACGGCACTTGACATCCGTGAAAAACTGTGCTATAATCAAAACATAAAGATAAAAGCGATTTCCAATCACTTGCAGGGGTTCACACCGTAATGATGAACTGCGGTCATGCCATGCAGGTACGGAAATCGAATGCATCGAAACTGTATCACAGCCGGCAGCCGCATGTTTCAGCATGCGGCTGCTTTATTGTATCGGAACGAATCGGAGGAGGGATGTGCAGACAGCAGAGAAACAAAAGCGTGAACCGGTATGATTCTGGGAGAATCATAAAGCGGCACAGTAAACAAAAAAACCGCTTTCAAATCGTGGGAGGATTTATCATGAGAATCAAAAAGAAACTATTATCCCTGCTGTCAGCGCTGACGCTGACGGCTTCGGCACTGCCGGCGAATCCCTGCTTTCCTGCGTCGGCTGCCGAAAAGACGAAAATCATGCCGCTCGGCGATTCGATCACCTTCGGCATGGCAGATGACGGCGGCTACAGAAAATATCTGTGGCAGAAGCTCAAGGAAAAAGGCTATGAGGATATCGACTTTGTCGGACCGGAGGGCAAGGAGAGCGCCAGCTTCAATTACCACGGTCAGCAGGTAACCTATGACGACAATCATGCAGGCTACAGCGGCTATACAATCGTTGACCGTCCCGGCGGATTCTTCGGAAAGCTCAACGGCATTCTGGAAACCATGCAGAGCGGCGATTACATCACAAAATACGCGCCGGATATCATTCTGCTGCAAATCGGCACAAACGATATCAACAACGGTGCGCTGGATTCTTCGGAAAACGACCTGCACACTTTGCTTGATTATCTCTGCGAAAAGCGTCCGCAGAACGGTGTCATTTTCATGACGACGATTCCCGATCTCGGCAATTCGGGCTGGGGCGGCGGCGATAAAAACGGCGACATCGCTTCGTATAATCAGATCGTCAAAAAGGTCGCGGAGGAATACAGCAGCAAAAACGTCATTTATGCCGATATTCACAGCGTAATCGACGCATCGTCAGATCTTGCTGACGGTGTCCATCCGAATGCAGGCGGGTATGAAAAAATGGCAGATTACTGGGCAGAACAGCTCGACGGATATCTCAGCGGCGGCGGCAGCAGCAGCACGCAGACAGATGTTCTCGTCGGCGATGTCAACAAGGACGGCGTCATCAGCGCCGCAGATCTCTCCCTGATGAAGCAGGGCATCCGCGCCGAAAACAAGGATGCGGATTTCATCAAGCGCGCCGATATCAACCAGAGCGGTGTTGTCAGCAAAACCGATGCCGAAATGATGCAGAAATATCTGCTCGGCATGATCGCAAAATTTGAAAAAGGCGAATCCGAGGTCGTCGTGACGCCGCCGGAGCCGCAGAAGGAAAACAAGTGGGACAGCTATCAGGAGACCGCCGATGCGAAATATCTCCAGTTCTACAAGGATGCAATCTACAGCATGGGCAATACGCACCGGCTCGTCAAAAAGCTCGAGGCAGCCGAAAACGGCGAGAAGCTGACCATGGCATATCTCGGCGGCTCGATCACCGAAATGGGCAAATATACGACGCCGTTCTCATCCTATGTCAAGGAGACCTTTGCAAAGGGCGGCTTCACCGAGGTGAACGCGGGTCTCTCCGGTACGTCCTCAGTTGTCGGTCTGGTCCGCAGTGAGCCGAATGTCATCTCGAAGAATCCGGATATCGTATTCGTGGAATTCTCCGTCAACGACCACGAGGATATCATGTACAAAAAATGCTTCGAGAGCGTAATCAAACGGTTCCTCGACCTGCCGAACGAACCCGCGGTTATCATTCTGATTCACCGCGCAAAGAGCGGCTTCTCCAGCCAGAAGCAAATGGTTCCGGTCGGCGAGAATTTCAATATCCCGATCATCAGCATGGACAATGCGCTGACCAAGGCATTCAACAGCGGACTGCTCTCGCAGGGCGATTATTTCTCTGACGATTATCATCCGCATGACAAGGGCGGCAAGCTGGTTTCGGATTGCCTCAGCTATTTCTTCCGGCAGGCGATGCGGACGGAAAACCGTTCCGATTCCTACAGTGTTCCGGAAAAATCCGTCTACGGCACGGAATACGAAAACTGCTCCTACCTCAATCCGAAGGACGCAAACAATTTCAATGCAGGCTCGTGGACGGCAGGCGGCGGCTACAACAACGGTCCGGCGCTGACCTATTCCTATACGCTGAACGGCGGCAATCCGATGACCTTCAAGACCGAGGGCAAGGGGCTGATTATCGTGTTCAAGGCGAATACCTCCGGCATGGGCAGCATTGACGTCACCGTCAACGGCAAGACCACAAAGGTCAACGGCAACAAGCAGTATTGCTGGGGCGGTCCGGATGCAGAGCTCGGTTATTATCAGGATCAGACCGGCGAGCTGGATGTTTCGATCAAGGGAAGCGGACAGTTCACGATCTGGGGCATCGGTTTAATCAAATAAGCCGTATCGCAGATGATTTCGGGAACCGCAGAATTCAGCAGAGTTCTGCGGTTCCTTTTCATCGCAAGCGGATACATCCATTTCTCATGCAGGCTCCGGCAATCAGGGAGTGGCTTATTCGTGGAGCAGTAGAGCACTTCCGGCGGGCAAAAATAAAATTTTGGTCGAGCTTTTTCAAAAGCTCGCGGGTCGAGGGCAAAGCGCGAAACTCCCCCTGCGTTCAGGAGCCCGCGGGCTTGGGTGCCTGCAATAGAGGCACCCATTCTGAATCGCATCCGCGCAGCGGATACCTCTTTTTACCAAACTCCCCGATTAGACACTCCCGACAATCACAAAGGCTTGCGTTTTTCGGAACATTGTGTTATAATAATAAAAAATGCTGCGGAAGGAGCAATTCACATGGAAGTATATCAGGGAAAATTGGATTTTATTGCAGTCTGCTTTGCAAAGGATGACCGCAGCACTGCCGAGGCGCTGATCGAAAAGCTGTACGCAAAACGGCTGCGTGTCTGGTCAAGCGAGCGCGGCTGCAATGTGAAGAAGAAGGATGATGCCGCACGCTTTGCGCAATGCCGGACGGCGCTGATTCTGATTTCCAAAGACTGGCTCGAATCAGAGACCTGCGCCGCACAGCTCCGTGCTGCGGCAGAGCAGGAAAAGGCGATTGTGCTGCTGTTTCTGGGCGGTGCCGATCTTGTCGGCAGAGACGATCTGAATGCACTGCTCAACCGTTCGGCGCGCATGATTGACTATGCGCCGGACAATGATGCGGACTGCATGGCAGAGCTGCTCGGGCTGGAATGCATACAGGATTGTGTGATGCCTGAAGGTGAGGAACCCGACCTGAAAAAGACCGGTATCTGGGATATCCTGAATCGCGAAATATGACAAAATTGCGCCCTCGCAGTCCGTGAACTGCAAGGGCGCTTTTGTGTTTTGATTTCTTTGTTAATCACATCTGCGCAGCACCGTGCAGATATGCGTCTGACGGAATCCGAGCCGCAATGCAGTTTTTGCAGAGCCGGTATTCGCTGTATGACACGCCCAGACCGGCGTTTTCCCCTGCCGGATGATCTCCCGCATCACCGCAGCGGCTGCACAGACCGCAAGTCCCCTGCGGCGGAATGCCTCCTGCGTTTCCAGCCCGATATCGACTGCCTCTGCGGTCACAGCAGCGCTGAATGCACACGCAGCGACCGTATCGCCTTGCAGAATACAGCTGCCGAAGCCCGAACGCAGAAACTGCGCATCCGATTCCCACGAGAACGCCGGAACGATGCGCCCCTGCATCCGCGGCAGCAGCGCTGACGTCACCGGCCGGCACGAAAATCCCTCCGGCACCGCAATGTCCGGCGCAGAATCCGCCGCAAAGTACAGGCGTTTCTCCGCAATGATCTGCGGAAGATTTGCATAATAATCAATCACATCCGCGCGGTCGTTAATCAGGACAAACCGCCGCGGCTGCGGATGATCGCCGAAAAAGCATTCCGCAGTCTCTGAGAGAAATGCCGCATCCGGATCACCGGAAAAATACGCAAATCCGCAATAATGATGAAACAGAACGGCATGCCCGTCCGTATAAATATCGCCGGACTGTATCCCCTCCGCAATCGCGCAGGGATACACTGAGTCTCCGGCAGCGGCGCGCGCCTGCGGCAGAAACGCTGCAAATTCTTCCTTCCGGCATTTTCTCATAGGAACCTCCCGACCGTGACTATACTATTTATAATAGGGACAAAACAACAGACTCCGCCGCCGGCAGAGCCTGTCTATCTGAAAAATCAAAACGGTCCGGGAAGGAACCGAACCGCCTGATTATCTAATTATCACAATACTGCCTGCACGGGTTAGCAGCATTGCTACCTCATATTCAAATTTCATGCCGTTCCTCCGCTTTATTTGATTGCGCGTATCTGAACGGTCTTCTGAATTGGCTGCATCGGTGCCACGTCCTTTCAAATATCAGTTGTCCTGGAACCTCGCTGTCCTGCACATCGGAAACACATCCTTTTCAGTATTATCGTTTTTCGTTCAAATCCGGAACTTATCCGAAACTGTACTTCTGCATCGGAAGCACGCCCTTTCGTTTGATGATATCAGCTTCTCCCAAGAAGTCAGCCCATTGGAAACGCCTCCACTCATTGTATTCTTGAAGTATATTGAACTGTATTGTTCTTTCCTTCTGTCTGTATTATATCATACTGTTCTCAAAATGTCAATAGGTTTTGTGACAATTTTATATATATTTTTCTTTTAATCATTATAACTGTGCATAATTACAGTATAATCAGCGGAAATACTGCATCCGAAGCGCCGTTTTTTTGCGCTACAGGCGGAAAACAATGGAATCAGCGTGTGAAAAATGTCCAAAGGGGAACAGACTGAGATATTCAGTTTGTCGAAACTCAACAATTTGCGCAAAAAGGCTTGCTTTTTCGTAAGAAGAATGCTATAATGTCAATATGTATATGTGGCTCTATACATCAATACTCCTCCGCCTGCCTGTGTTCCCGCTTTCAGGCTCTCGGAAAGTGCCGCATTCTGTACATAATCTATTTATAAGGAGAGGTTTGAATGAAATCACTTTTCAAGCGCACAATCGCAGCAGCATCCAGCTCTGTACTCGTTCTGAGCCAGCTTGCTACCGTCGCTGCGAACGTCAATGTCAGCGCCGCTGATGCAGCACCGCTGAGCATCGACAAGAAGTTTGTCCTTGACGTCCCCGTTGATGAGAAAGATCCGCTGAAGCAGGGTCAGTTCTCTGACTGGAACGATGAGGCAGAGAGCCTGATCCTTGCAGTCGGCGAAAAGACCGTTACCGCAAGCACCGTTAAGGCAAAGAACATTGCACGCAAAGCTGCAAACAAGGCAGCAGCAAAGTACGGCCACGTTTCTTCTGCTGAGATCGACGAAGTTCTCGCCGGCATCGCTGACACCGCTTCGATCGAGCTCGACGGCAAGGGCGGCTTCAAGGCAACTGCTACCTGCGCAAATGTCGGTCCGACGATCGGCAAGTTCTGCGAGGACGAGCTCGCACTCCGCGGCTATCCTTCCAAGAACGCTGACGGCGATGACGTTGTCATCGACTGGTCTTCCTTCAAGGCAAGCGGTTCTATCGTTGTCGAAGGCAAGTTTGACTTCGCAAAGAAGACGTTCTCCTATGAGACCACGCTGATCGACGAGAACGGCACCGCTTACAAGAATGACAAGGGCATCGAGGAATACGCTTCCAAGAAGGCTGTTGAGGCTTATGAGCTGGTCAATTCCCAGAGACAGACCAAGATGGCTTCCACAACCGCAAAGATGGCTGACTGCAAGAAGTATGTTGCAGACAAGATCGCCGTTGTCAGAGATTTTGCAGATGCATTCGCAAGCATCGCTGTTTCCGGCACCGATCCGAACGCTGTTTATGCTGACTATGTCAAGGCTGCTGAGGAGCTCGGCAAGTCCTATGTTCCGGCTCAGTACGCTGCAAAGGCTGACGAGCTGATCTCCAAGGTTGAGGAGAAGAAGCCGGAGACCATTCAGGCTGCTCTCGCAGACGAGAAGGTCAATGAGTACTATGATGTTGCAGTTGATTTTGCAAACACCGCTCTGGACGGCAAGGCAACTATCAACTTCACCACCGCTGATGCAGCTGCAATCCTGAACGACGGCTATGACTTCAACATCGCAATCAAGAAGGGTCCGTCTGCTGACATCACCTTCAAGATCGCTGATGATCAGGCTGACGAGCTGCTCGCAGCTGTCAAGGCACTCGATAAGGACGTTAAGGTTTATGCAAAGGGTCTGCTCGACGCAGGCTACACCGTCGTTCTCGAAGACGGCTCTGTTCCGTCCTTCAAAGACGAATGCGAGTATGCTTACAAGGAGATCGTTTCTGAGAAGAAGGTCACCGCAAAGGCTGACACCGAATACGGCGTCAAGGGTACCCTCGGCTACGATGTTGAACGTATCATCAAGAAGGTCGTTCTGACTGAGACGAAGAAGACCACCTCTTCTACGACTCCCACCACGACCACCAGCACCTCCACTTCCACCAGCACCAGCACCTCCACTTCTACTTCTACCAGCACTTCCACTTCTACCACGACCAGCTCTTCTGCTACCGAGTCCACTTCTACGACTCCGGCAACCTATGTCTCCTTTGAGATTAAGGGCATTGAGGATCAGGGTCTGGTTTACTGGTCCGAAGAGACCGGCACATTCGATCTTTCCAAGCTGAGCATCACCCTGCACTTCTTCGAGAAGGGTCAGGATACCGGCAAGACTGTTGATGTTACCAACGCATTCAAGCCGGATGCAACCAGCCCGAAAGACCTGAAGCTCGGCGAGGGCCTCGGCATCTCCGCAATCCCGGTCAACTTCGTCCTGCAGGATGTCCTCACCGTTCAGAAGGCAGTCAAGGATGCCGGCTACGGTCAGGATCTGATTGATCAGGAAGGCCTTGTTCAGGGCAAGCAGGCTGGCAGATTCACTGTCATCCTCGTTCTCCGCGGCGACTCCGACCTTAACGGTGAGGTTTCCGCAGAAGACCCGCAGTACGCTCTGGTTTACTACACTGAGACACTGCTGGCTCAGCAGTCCGCAAAGAAGCTCCTCAACGATGAGAACGGCACCTACCTGAAGAACAAGGGCGATAAGAAGGAAGCATTCTTCCCGTATTCGCACTATGCAATGGACGTCACCTGCGACAAGAGCAAGCAGGGCGGCGAAGTCGTTTACAACGACGGTAACATCACCGTTGAAGATGCACAGATGATTCTCTGGTACTACCTCGAGTTCGTTGTCACCGAGAGAAGCAATGCGTCTTGGAGCCATGAGGACGTCATCGGTAAGGAAATCACCGTTATGGATAAGCTCCACGCTGATCCGAACGCTGAGGATCCGTATGCAACTGATTACAGAGGCCTCGACAGAACGATTGCTTAATTGCAATAAACTGTTCGCTTCACAAAAGGACACAGCCTCGGCTGTGTCCTTTTTCTTGTCAGTATCAAAAATTATCCGTAAAAAAACATCCGCACGGGACAAAACCCATGCGGATGTTTGGCATTATAAGCGAATCGTAAAGGTGGTCTGTTCCTTGTTCCACTGAATATCAGCATCCTTGAACGGATCCTCGCCCGTATCGGCAACCGCAATGGTACCGCCCATACCGGCATCGAGCTTCGGAATATCCGGCTCTTCATCCGTATCCGGCAGCACTGCGGATTTGCGTACAGGCATATCGTCCACATCCGGCAGATCATCCAGAAGCGCCGCACGGCGGCGTGCCTTCGCCTGCTCGGGTGTTTCCTTCGCACGGCGTACCGGCTCGTGTTCCTCCGGCAGATCAGGCAGATCATCCAGCAGACTTGCGCGGTGTCGCGCCTTGGTTTCCTCGGGCGTCTCCTTTGCGCGGAGCTTCTGCTCGAGTTCCTCCGGCGACAGTTCGCGTTTCTTGCGCTTTTTCTTCGTTTTCTCCGGTACCGGCTCCGGCTCCTCCGGAATCGGCGGCAGCTTTACGCGCGGATCGCCGAGGACGGATTTCTTCCGCGCCTCCTCGAGCTCACGCTTCACGCGCTGCGCATAATTCAGCTCCTCCTCCTCATCAAAGCTGACGGGCTTCTTCGGAGGTTCCGGCTGCTCCGGCTCTGCGGCTTCGACCGCAGGCTCCGGTGCCGGCTTGCGCTTCGGCGCTGCTGCCTTGGCAGGCTTCGCAGGCGTATCTGCAACGATCTTCATGCTCTCAGCGAAGCGCTGTTCCAGCTCACGCACGGTTTCAACCGGCTTCGGCTTCTGAATCTGCTCCGCCGCCGGCGCAGGCTTCACATCCTCGGCAGGCTGCACCTGCGCGACCGGTTTCTCCGGCTCAGCAGATTTTACATCCTCGGCGGGCTGTGCCTGTGCGACCGGTTTCTCCGGCTCAGCAGGTTTTACATTCTCGGCGGGTTGTGCCTGTGCGGCCGGTTTCTCCGTCTCAGCAGATTTTACATCCTCAGTAGGCTGTGCCTGTGCAAGCGGTTTCTCCGTCTCAGCAGGCTTCACATCCTCGGCGGGCTGTGCCTGCACGACCGATTTCTCCGTCTCAACAGGTTTCACATCGGCGACAGGCTTTGCATTTTCAGCAGCTTTGAGCTGCTCGACCGGCTGATATACAACCTTCGGTTTGGCATCCGGCTTCGGCGCCGCTGCAAACTGCTGCACGGCAGTCTGCGCGTTCTCCTGCCGATAGAGGAACGCGGTTGCTTCCTCCTCAACGGACTGCTCGGCAGCTTTCTGTGCCGCCGCGACAGCCTGCGCCGCCTTTGCCGCCTGAACCGCAGCCTCCTCGATCCGGAGCTGCTCCATGAGCAGTGCATCCATATCCAGCGGCACCAGCGTCATCAGCATATGATGCGACTTGGCAAACCGCTCGGCATAGCTGCCCTCTTCTGCGTGCAGACGGAATTTCGGACACTCGGTAAATGCATTCTCGCTGATTTCCGTCACAGATGCCGGAATTGCGATATCCGCCAGATGCTCACAGTGGCTGAATGCCGAATGACCGATGCGCGTGACACTGTCGGGCAGAATCAGGCGCTCGATACCGGCATGATAGAATGCTTCGTTCTCGATCTCGGTGACCGTTGTCGGCAGCTTGAGCGTTTTCAGGCTCGTACAGCTGCTGAACATTGCGTGACCGATCTTCGGAACGCCCTCATGCAGCACAACCTCTTTCAGCGAGGTACAGCCGTGGAAAATATAGCCGTCTATGCGGCGAACCGACGCCGGAACCTCAATGGATTCGAGCTGTTCGCAGTAGGAAAATGCACCGTGCTGCAAATGCACTACGCTGTCCGGCAGCGTCACTTTGCGGATCGGAAGCTGCGAAAATGCAGTCGGACCGATGCAGCGCACGCCGATCGGCACATTGACAACCGGCTGCTGAATATTTGCATGCAGCAGAATATTTGCACCGGCAATCGTATACGGCTCGGTGCGCCGCGCGACCCACGGCGTACACGCAAATGCATCCACACCGATTTCCGTCACGCTCTTCGGAATCACAACATCCGTCAGGATGCCGCAGTTTGCAAAGGCATTGTCTCCGATACTGATGACACCGTCCGGAATGATCGCCGCACGCAGTCCGCCGCGTTCAAAGGCACGCGGTCCGATGCGGTGCACGCCGACCGGAATCGGACTGTAGCCGTCGGCACGGATCAGAAATCTGCCGACGATATAGTGACCTGCGGTCATGCGGAACAGCGGTGTATCGGCAAAGGCATTGCCTGCAACCTCAATGACACTGTCCGGAATATACGCCTCCTGCAAGCTGCTGCATCCGCGGAACGCATTTTGCAGAATATATTTCGGACCCTCCGGAATCACAACCGTCCGGAGCGACGAGCAGCCGACGCAGATGCTGTCTGCAATCGCTTCGAGTCTTGCGGAGAAACGCAGTTCGGAAAGCGACATGCAGTCACGCAGCGCCTCATTTTCCAGATGCGAAACCGTATCCGGCATATAGAAGCGGCGCATCGACGTACAGCCCTGAAACGCATTTGCTTCGACAGTCTCCACGCCCTGCGGCAGGATGACCTCCAGCAGCTGACAGTCTCGGAAGGCATATTTGCCGATCGTTTTCAGCGTTGTCGGCAGATAAACGCGCTGCAAGCTGCGGCAGCCGTTGAATGCATATGCGCCGATCTCCGTCACGCCCTCCGGAATCACAACCGAAACAAGCTGCCGGTTCTGCTCAAATGCATGATTGCCGATGCGGATGACGCCCTGCGGAACCATAATATCCCGCACATTATACTCCTGCGTATATTTCTTGAGAATGCCGTACTCGATAAAGAACGCCGGATTGCATCCGCGCAGGAGATTCGCTTCCTTCTCGGTATAGCACATAATCCCGTGCGTCAGCGCATACTGATGCGCCACGCTGCCGGTGACAGTGGTAATTGTCTGAATATGATGATCGCTGCCGAATGCAAACGGGTGCAGCTTTGTCACGGAAGGCGGAATGATGATCGTTTTCAGCTCCGTGCAGCCTGCAAAAGCATCCTCGGCGATTTCGGTGACGGTATCGGGGATATAGACCGTTGTCAGCGACGCGCAGCATGCAAATGCCTCGCGCCCGATTGTTTTCAGTCCCTTGTTCAGATTGATCGTCGTCAGCGACGCGCATGCATAGAAAGCGCGGTTGTCAATATGCTTGACGCCCGCCGGAACAACGACCTCCTCCAGCCGCGAACAGCCGGAAAATGTGCCGCGCGCAATCGCCTCGACCTTGCTCGAAATCTTGACCGACCGCAGACCGCTGCAATTACAGAATGCCCATGCGCCGATTGTTTCGCAGGTTTCCGGAATGACAGCGCTTTTCAGAACATGGCAGCCGTCAAATGCATTGGTGCCGATCTCGCGCAGACCGCCGGAAAAATCAACTGTCTGGAGTTCAGCGCACAACGCAAACGCACGCTCGCCGATTGTAATGACATTCGGCGGAATCAGCACACGGCTCACATCGCTCATGGAGAAAGCCTCATCCGCAATCGACGTCACATTTTTCGGCAGGCTGAGCGATTCATCCTGTTTCCGGATGCCCAGCCTTTCAAGCGCGCCTGCACCCTCATATTTCAGCAAAACGCCGTTTTTAATTTTGAAACCCATTTTTGCGCCTCCTGAAATTGACGGTTTCGGACAATACGGACTGATCCAGCCCGAACTCTTGCATCTTAATCATTATACCATAAAATTGCATAATTTTCAAGAAGGAACACCGCTCCTGACTGTAGAATTATTCCTCTTGCTTTTAGGCAGTTTGCACACAATACAATTTGAAGCTGTGCATGTTTGCCGTGTATATTCCGATAAAAAGCGCATGACAGCGTAACTATCATGCGCACGCGGGCAGTACAAAGCCCGACACAGTTGTATCGGGCTTTGGTTCAAATTGTGAATAAATGCATGAAATCAGCCGTTCGCATCTGCGAGATATGCGTCAATCGCGGAGTTGATGACGCCGACGGATTCGCTCCACTGCGTCTGACCCTTCGATGCAGCACGGATACCGTTCTCATTGGAATCGAGGATATCCTTGACATCGTTGGAAACAGCGGTATAGAAGTCATAGTGCGGATTTGCCTTTGCCATTTCGTGGCACTTGTGCAGCATGTTAACCATTTCATCGGTCCAGCCGTAATCCTTGTAGAGCTGCTCGGTTGCGATCTCATTTGCGCGCTCATTCGTAATCGTCACGCGCTTGCAGGCTGCAAACTTTGCGACGCCTTCCGGATTCTTGCCGCCCTTGACCATGACATAGCCGTCCAGACCGCAGGGGATATAATACTCGGAAGCATTCGGGTCCTTCGGCATCGGAACGAACATTGCATTCTCGCCGAAGTCTTTTTTCCATGTGTCATTATAGAGTGCCCATGCGCCGCACGGATAGTAGAGCGTCTTGCCCTCGCCGATGTAATTCGGCATTGCGGTCCAGCCGTAATCGCCGACGCCGATTGCAACGCAGTTCGTGGTGCCGAGCTCGAACATCCAGTTCTGGAGACGCTCGATTGCAGGGTCCTTGAGGTTATTGACGAGCTTGCCGTCCTCGAGACCGATATACGGCACGCCGCAGGTTGCGGAGAGACCCGCCTCGAACCACCAGCCGTCAATGCCGAACTGACCGTTGTCCGGATCAACGAACTGCTGGAGCGAATCCTGAAATGCCTTCCAGTCCCACTTGCCCTCCTCAAAGAGCTTTGCAGGGTCCTTCAAGCCGTTTTCCTCCATGGTATCGCGGTTATAGATCACGACGCAGTTATCGCCGGTGACATCATTGACGATGATATAATGCTTGCCCTTCCACTGGAACAGGTCCATTTCTTCCTTCATATCGGCGAACAGCGGATCGCTGAAATCAATATAATCGTCAATCGGTACGAACATTTCCTTGATTGCGCCCTTCGGGATGCAGTCGAGATCGCTCGCCGGGAAGAAGTCGATGCCCTCGTCGCCGTTGATTGCGTTTGCCAGCGCATCAAAACGCGAATTCCAGTCTACCTGATGATATTCGATCACACCCTGATAGCGGTCGTGGAAAATCTCCAGCTCAATCGGCGTGGATTTGCCGGTACCGTCCGGATTGATGTCCCAGTTTGCCATCCACTTCACGGTTTTATTTGTAAGCTCGCCTTTCAGACGCGCATCGCTGGCAGCGATCTGTCCGACCTCCTCTGCTGTTGCGGAGTCCAGCGGCTTTTCATATTTGGATTCTTCGCCGCAGCCGGTGAGCATGCCGCAGGTCACGGACGCAAGCAGCATCGCAGCGACTGCAAGTCTTGTTTTTCTCATCTTATGGTTCCTCCTGTACACAAAATAGTAATCCCCGATTTTTCGCATCGGTTTTCTCATGTTTTTCAGCATACGCCATAGTATGCCCGATATCATTTTAGCACATTTTGCGCAAGTTGTCAACAAACATTTTTGCAAAACCGCCGCCGGACATCTGCCGTATTTTCGTAAATCTATACAAATCATAAGCAGGTTTTGGTGAAGCGTAACTGTTTTGTGAACAATCCGTAATCTATCCGGCACAATCGCACAGTCAGCATCCGGACAAAAAACGGCATATCCGGATTTCTGCCGGATATGCCGCGAAATGGTACTATGTATAGTATGCGGGATTATTCGAGGAATGCCGAGGGCTCTGCATTGGAGAGCAGCATACCGGCATTGTTCTTAATCCGGCGGTAAAGCTGCGCCGGCAGACTGCGCTGAATAATCCGCATTGCCTCGACAAAGCGCAGCGGCTCGCCGAAATCGCGCGCACCGGTCGCCAGAAAATGCGCATGCTGATTCGCCAGCAGATAGAGCGAGAGCTTGCGGTAATCCTGCCGCAGAACGCCGTTGACCGAGATTTGCAGCAGAATGCCTGCCTTGCGCAGCGCAATCAGCTCCTCGGGCGACAGCACCTCAAAGCTGCGGTCAATATCGGCAGCAACCGGACAAAGCCCGCTGACAATCCGCAGACGGGAAATCTCCTCGCAGAATGCCTCCGTCAGCGGCTCGCGCGGCAGATCGACAAGGATAAAATCCGAATCGCCGAGCGCAAACTGCTTTAAGTCACGCGGATACGCCGTGCAGTAGCTGAAGGGCAGAACCGCACCGCCGACAATCCGGATCGGCTGCGCCGCTTCGCTGACAGCGGCGATTTTTTCATTGCGCAGCCTCAGAAAATCCTGCGGTGTACTGACTTCCGGCTGAAAATACGGCGCAGCAACAATCATTTTCATATTGCTGTCCCGAAATTCCGCAAGTCGCTTCGCAGCTTCCGGCTCTGTCAGGATTCGCCCGTCCGTATCCGGCAGACCTGGCAGCAGAGCGGCATTCATATCAACATAGTAATTCATTCTGCATAGCGCTGTAGCAGCGCGAACCTCCTCTCGTGTCACGGCGGCAGACTGCCGCAGCTGTTTTTCATCCGAAGTGATGCAATTCCGAAAATATTGCTGATTCTGGGGCTATGAACTGTGCCGGGATCATATCATGCCTGTGTCATGAGGAATGCTGTCGGTATCAAAGTCTTCAGAAAATGATGCAGAAGCAGCCGCTTCGGCATCAGATACTTCTTCCCTATTTTTATTGTATCACAAATCATTTCAAATGTCAATCATTTGTGGATAATATATGAACGGGGATGAACGAATTATGAACAAAAATGAAACGCAATTCTCGTGCAACATGACGAATCCTCGGCGTTTTCCACGCAGAACCTCAAAAAAACGCTTCGGTTTTTTGTGCAGTTCTTATTGACAAACTGACGAAATTGTGCTACAATAACAATAATTAAATGTATGCGTATTACATATAAATTCTGACGGTGAAGGGAGGGATTCGATGCTGAATAACCGTCTGGTTTTTGCACTCTGCACTTCGCGGATTCATAATCCGGAGGTGCTTGAAAGTGTCAATAAATTTGCAGAGGAGGCACACCGGCGCGGCTATGCCGTTCTGGTGTTCAATTCCAGCCTCGACCAGAACCCGAACAGCCTGCATGAGCAGAGCTGCTACAGCGTATTCGACCTGATCCCGCTGCAAATCGTCGATATGATCGTGATTATGAGCGAGGCAATCGCAAACCGCGTCGTAACAAATACGATTGCCGCGATTGCAAAGGAGCACCGCATTCCGATTTTGTCCTATGACGGCAAAATGGACGGCGTTCCTTCGCTGTATTCCTATTCCAATCAGGCATTCAGCGCCCTGCTGGATCATGTCTTCGGTGAGCATCAGTGCAAGCGCGTCAATCTGCTGACCGGCATCCGCGGCAATTACGGCTCCGAGTGCATGGTCATGGCGTACAGCGAAGCACTGCGGAAATATAATCTCCCGTTTGAAGAGGAGCGCGTCGGCTACGGCAACTACTGGGAAACTCCCGCGAAAGAAGCCGCCGAGCGCTTTCTTGCCCATGATACACCGGATGCGATTGTCTGCGTCAATGACGAAATGGCAATCGCGGTCTGTGCCGTGCTGCGCAGCCACGGTCTGCGCGTGCCGGAGGATGTCATCGTCACCGGCTCGGACGGCATCATCAAGGAACGCTTCCACATCCCGCGCCTGACGACATGTATCAAGGATTATGACCGCCTCTGCGCTGCATTTTTCGATACGGCGGAGCTGATTCTCGACGGCGAGGATGTCAGCCTGGATACCGAAATCAAGCCGCTGCTCCGGATCTCCGAATCCTGCGGCTGCTTCGTCACCGAGCAGCGTGACCAGAATCAGGCGATTCACGATCTCTATGACCGGCTGCAAATCTGCATGGCGCAGGAATCCGAGGAGCACTGGCTGCTCGGCTCCATGCTTGAGCGTCAGCAGCCGACCGTCATTGATTTTCTTGATGTCATTGCCGGATGCATTCCGGAGAATTCCTATCTCTGCCTGCGCGATTCCCTCAGCGTCGATCTGACCGCGAACAGCTTGCAGCAGTTTGCCGATTCGACCGAGCTGATGAGCGTTGTGATGCACCGGCGCAAGGAAAAACAGTTTGCGATTATTCAGCGCGCCGTGCTGATCCCCGGCATGGATGATATCCTCTCTTCCGGCAGAACGATCCTGTTCAATTCGATCTATATGCAGGACGAGGTCTACGGCTACTATGCATATTACGGCGATGATCTCGACGAGGAGAGCTTCAAGCTCCCGAAGTTTATCCATACAACCGGCAATGTCATCGGCTCCTGCCTCGCTACATCCAGATTGCAGACGATGAACGAACGGCTCGTTGCGGCGCGCGTCCGCGATTCGCTGACCGGTATGCTGAATCTGCACGGCGCCCTGAAAGCGCTGACCGAGCGGATTCATAATGAAAAGCATGATGACGAGCGGCTGATTATGATTGTCATCGGACTGAACCGTCTGCGCCAGATCAACAGCATCTTCGGCAGAGCGGAAGGCGATCAGGCGCTGCTGAGCCTTGCAAATGCGATCACCGACAGCATCGACAGCGATGTCACGGCGGCACGCATCGGCGGCGACGAGTTCATGATCGCATTCTTTGAATCCGATTTGCAGATCAACACCTCCGAGGCACTGATCGGCGTGCTCAAAAAGCGCATGCAGAGCTATAATCAGGTCTCCGGCAAGAGCTATACCATGGAAATCTCGTTCGGCAGAGTGAGTGCCGATCTCAGCGGTACGCTCTCACTCGAAGCGCTCCTTGCAGAAGCTGTCACGATGAAAGACGCACAGCGCAAGAGCGGCAGCGAAGCGCCGGAAAAGCCCTCGCTGACCGATGCCGAAGCGGCGCAGATGGAGCGCGTCCTGAACGAAAACCTGCTCTCCTACTGCTTCCAGCCGATTGTCAATGCAAAGACAGGTCAGATTTTTGCCTATGAGGCGCTGATGCGTACCGCAGGCGGCATGAAGATTGCCCCGCTGACGCTCCTGACCTATGCAACACAGGCAGGCAGACTCTATGAGGTCGAGTGGCTGACCTATAACAATGTTTTGAAATATATTGCTGCAAATCTGGAGAAGTTTGCAGATAAACGCATCTTTGTCAACAGCATCCCCGGGCATTTCCTCAATGAAACCGACTTCTTAAAGCTCCGCGAGCAGTACAGCGCGCTCCTGCCGCAGCTCGTCGTTGAATTTACCGAACAGGCGGAAACTGAGGGCGAGGAGCTCAGCATGATTCAGGCACGCTGCGCACGGAATCACATGGCAATCGCCGTCGATGATTACGGCACGGGTTATTCCAATATCTCGAACCTGCTGCGGTATTCGCCGAATTATGTCAAGATCGACAGAAGCCTGATTTCCAGCATCCATGAGGAGCCCAAGAAGCAGCACTTCGTCACGAATATCATCGAATTCGCTCACGCAAACGGCTTTATGGCGCTTGCCGAGGGCGTCGAGACCGTCGAGGAGCTGCGTGCTGTCATCCGGTTCGGCGCTGATCTCATTCAGGGCAATTTCACATCCGTTCCGAATGAGCTGCCGGTTCCGGCAATCCCGACGCACATCGAAGCCATGATTGCGAAATTCAGCGCCAGCGCCGAAAAGCAGATCATGCAGAAGACCTATATGCTCAGCGAAGGCGAGGATATGGTGCATCTGCCGCGGCTCGATGCGGAACATTTCACCGATCTCTTCATCGCGCAGCCCTTCATCGAAATCATCGGCGATTTCCATGAGACAAGCGGCGTGCATATCAAGGTCAAGGATGACACCGACTGCCATATCATTCTGCGGGATGTACACTTCAATCTGCCGCAGCAGATCGTCGCACCGGCGATCATGCTCGGCAAGAATTCCAATGTCACCGTGGAATTTCAGGGCGACAACCGTATGGATAACGGCGGTATTCTCGTGCCGGAATCCAGCCGGCTGCATCTGACCGGAAACGGCAATCTCAGCATCCGCGCGGATAATTCCAAGGCATTCGCAATCGGAAACGACCCCGATCTTGCCTGCGGTGAGATCAATATTGACCTCGCCGGTATCCTGACGATTCTCTCCAATGCGGGACAGTGCGTCGGCATCGGCTCCGGCTACGGCAAGGGACAGAAAATCTCTGTGACGGGTACGCGAATGTTCTTTGAAATGACCGGCAAGAGCGGCGTCGGCATCGGCTTCCATGAGGGCAATGCCGAGATCATGATTTCCGGCTGTGAAGCGGATTTCTCAATCCGTATGGCGAGCTGTATCGCAATCGGCTGCATGGACGGCAAACCGGATATCCTCTGCAATACCGCCTGCATTACGGCATCCGGCTCGGGTACATTTGTCGGCGGCATCGGCTCCGAAACCGGCGGCGGTACGATCACGCTCCGCGATTCGACAATCAACGAGGAATTTACGGGTCAGAATGCAATCGGCATCGGCTCCGGCGATTCTTCTCCGGCAATCAGCCTGCGGCAGTGCAATGCAACAATCCGGCTCGAGGGCAATCATGCAATGGATATCGGCAGCTTCTCGGCAGATGCCGAGCTGACGCTGATTGATTCCAATTTTGATATTGCAATCCTCAGTGCAAAGGCGCAGCATTTCTCCGCAAATCCGAACTATCTGGTTCAGACAGGCGGCACAAGTGAGGTTTCGATCAACAGATGAGTACAGGTCTCTGGTATGCAGGCGGCATTCTCATCGGCTACCTGCTCGGCAACATCAATACGGCGGCGATCATTGCGCGCTGCAAGGGCTTTGATATCCGCAGCAAAGGCTCCGGCAATGCAGGCGCCTCAAATGCATTTGTCACAATGGGCAAGGGCGCTGCTGCCGCGACCGCACTTGTGGATATCCTCAAGGCATTTCTGCCGGTCTTCCTGCTGCGGCATGTGATTCCGGTTTCGGAAGCCTGCGCGCATCTGCCTGCTGTCACAGGCGTCTGCGTGATTCTCGGGCATATGTTCCCGTTCTGGATGCAGTTCCGCGGCGGCAAGGGCTTTGCCTCGCTGCTCGGACTGATCTTCGGACTGAGCTGGCAGTTTCTGCTGATCTGCCTCGGCATTCTGGGCGTGATTCTGTTTGTCACCAGATATATCGCGCTCGCATCCATTACCTGCGTGGCGGCGCTGCCTGTCTTCTGGTTCATCACGACGGGCGATGTATTTGAAACGGTGCTCTTCGCCGGCATCGCCGTCATTATTATCAGCAAGCATATTCAGAATATCAAACGCATCGCAAACGGCACCGAGATTCCGCTGGGCAGCAAAAAGAAAACGGCGGCTGAAACAGACGATGCAAAAGAATGATACCGCAAGGATTTTGCGTTTATCACAGAACCGCAGCATTTCTGATGACAGTTCAGATTTGCTGCGGTGTTTTACTGACAGCGCCGTATCACGAAACGGCAAATCCCGATTCTTCACAAGAGGTGAAACAATGCACCGGATCATGAATATCCTCTATCTGCTGCTCGGCAGCGTGATGCTCTTCTGCTTTCGTCTGACCGGCAGCTACGGGCTCAGCATCATCATTTTCACGCTGCTGACAAAGCTGCTGCTCTTTCCGCTCGCGCTGCTGCTCCAGCGGAACGCGATCAAAATGGTACAGCTTATGCCGGAGCAGCATAAGCTCAAAATCAAATATATCGACGATAAGGACGCCTATACCGATGCGCAGCTCGCACTCTATAAGAAGCACGGCTATCATCCGCTGCTCGATCTGATTCCGCTTGCGGTGCAGATCATTCTCGTGCTCGGTGTGGTCGGCGTAATCTACCGTCCGCTCTCCTATGCGCTGGGAATGGACTCCGGTCTGACCGAGACGTTCCGCCGGTGGTTTGTTTTACTGCCGAATGTCAATCCGGAAGATCATGCATGGCAGATTGAGGTCATACGGCAGATCAAGCACGGCACTGTCACCGGCAATCCGGTGCTGGCGGATGCGGAGCAGGCAATCCGCAGCCTGAATCTGCATTTCCTCGGACTGGATCTGACGCAGCGCCCGTCGCTCGCCGCCGAGCCGCTGCTGCTGATTCCGGTCTTTGCAGGCATCAGCGCATGGCTGATGTGCGCCTTCCAGAACCGCATCAATGTCTTGCAGCGCGTACAGCCCGCATGGAACCGGATCGGCGTTATGCTCATCTCGATCACTATTTCTGTCTATTTTGCATTTCTCGTTCCGGCAGGCGTCGGGCTTTACTGGATCTTCGGCAATCTGTTCTCGATGCTCTCGACCGCCGCGGTCAATGCCGTGATGCCGCCGAAGAAATACGTCGATTTTGCGTATCTCAAGCAGCTGGAACAGGAACAGAAGCAGGCAGAAGAACGCCGCCGCGCCAGCCGGAAGCGTGAACGTGAGGATTATAAGCGCTTTTTCGCTGTCAAAAATATGCAGCTGATGTTTTATTCCGAAGCAAACGGCTACTACAAATATTTCAAGAGCATGATCGAATATATCTGCGCGCATTCCGATATCCCGATTCACTATGTCACCAGCGACCCGAATGACAAGCTGTTTTCGCAGCATCCGGAGCAGCTGCATCCCTATTATATCAGCTCTGAGCAGTATCTGATTCCGCTGTTCATGAAGCTGGACTGCGATGTCTGCGTCATGACGATGCCCGATCTTGAAAAGTATCACATCAAGCGCTCGCGCGTCAGCAAAAAAATTGAGTATGTGTATACCGACCACGCGCTCGGCAGCGCCGCAATGACTTACCGCAAGCATGCCTTTGACTGGTTCGATACGGTCTTCTGCACCGGTGTCGAATTTCGGGACGCAATCCGCGAAATGGAGACACTCTACGGTACACCGCAGAAACGGCTCGTGGAAGCCGGCTATCCGCTGCTCGATGATATGATCCGCGCATACCGCGAGAATACGCCGCCTGCCAACGATCCGCCGCACATTCTGATTGCGCCCTCGTGGCATCCGGATAACATCGTCGATTCCTGCGCAGAGCAGCTTCTCGATGCGCTCAGTGCCGCCGGATATACGGTCACGCTCCGCCCGCATCCGCAGCAGGTCCGGCTCGAGCCGGAGAAATTTGCGCTGCTCAAGGACAAATATCAGGCAAATGACAACATCGAGATTCAGACGGATTTCAGCTCGACCGATTCCGTCTGGGCTGCCGATCTGCTGATCTCGGACTGGTCATCCATTGCATTTGAATACGCCTTCACCACATTGAAACCGGTGCTGTTTATCGAAACACCGATGAAGGTCATGAATCCGGATTACGACAAAATCGCAACGCAGCCGATTACGATTACCATGCGCAGCGAGGTCGGCAAGGTCGTCAAGCCGGATGCGCTCGCCGATGCCGCGAACATCGTTTCCGAAATGCTTGCCGCCCGCGATGCCTATCGGGAATCTATCCGCGCCGCCTATGACAAACATGTTTACAACCACGGCAACAGCGCCATTGTCAGCGGCAGATACATCATCAAAGCCGTCCGGCACGAGCTGTAAAGCACACAGCTCACAAAGGGAAATCAGAATTTGGCGGGGCGGTCGGGGGACATTGTGGGGACGCTGTCCCCACACCCCTGCCTAGGGGATACTATCCCCTAGGAACCCCGCTGCTGCTCCGTACCAGCCCCATAAAGGGGCTGATGCGGAGCAGAAATGGGATTCTC
>JAFZPP010000030.1 GCA_017550285.1 Oscillospiraceae bacterium | reverse complement strand
TTTCGGATTTGTTCCCCTGCGCACTCATTTTTCTGTATGCGCAAACAGGTGAAAAATCCGAATGGCATACACGGCACATCTGACAACCAATCTGCACACTTTGATTTTTGACAACCAATTCAAGCACTCGATTTAGGGTGCGTGAAACTGCTGTTTGTAACTTTTAAGTGTGCAGAAATGCTGTCACTCGTTAAAAAGTCCGAAAAATAGAGAAAAATCACGCTAATCAAAAATTGCGATTGAGGGATAGGGTTGAGTGCTTTGAAATGTTGTCATACGCCGCCGGTTCATAAGATTTATGGAAACAATACTATGAATGCAGAGAAAATAATCGAAAAAATCAGAGACAGCATTGAAAACTATGAAGTGTTCAAAGAGCTTGCGCTGGATATCCGCTTCCGCAAAGCCGAAATGCAGCTTTATTCATGGTATAAAAATGTGCTCGGAATACATGTGTATCTATTTAGATTTGCGGAAGGGATAAATGATGATAATCTCGTAGAAACGATAGTTCAGTGCAGACTAATGAAAATGGCTGAGATGGAGGAATGGAAAGATGGTTTCTGGGAAGTCAGCAGGGAAGACCGCTTTATCACTTTAAACGCCACATCTTTCAGAGATTTTGACCTGATTATCAAGGAAGTCCGACTGACTCCGCTTGAAACCGATGAATACTTGAGCACGGTGAAATATAAGATTTCGGAATATGAACCTTCAGAAGGCAATCCCCCCGATATTTCAGATACAATATGCGGCATTATCAGAAGATCGCAAAATATTGAACTCGGCGGATTCTATGGTTTGGACCATATGTGTCTGTCGGTTTCTGAGGATACGATCCTGATCGTCGAATATGGGGTATGGGACTGAGCGAATATGAAATGGATCAGCATCATTGGTGACAGGAATCTGACACTCGCAAGCATTCAGAAAATGAACCATACCGGTGCAGTCAGGACTTATAACGTGTCCGATGACCGTTTTTGCGTTGAATATCCCGACGGACATCTCTTTTTTGATTTTGACACAGAGTTATCCGACTGGCAGGACGAGCTTGAAAAGCTGCCGTTCAAGGTGGAAGCAGCCATCACACTCGTTTATCAGAATGCTGCAAATGTTCGTCATGTACTGACGCAGCCGGATTTTCCGCAGGATGTATATGTGGACAATGACTTCGGCGTGCTGCTTCCCCTGAAAGATTATATCGAGGCAGTAATGCCGATGGAGGAATAAACAACAACCCCGCACCACTGAATTATCAGTGCGCTGCATAACCGAAAAAGGAAAAGCATATGAAACTGTATTATTATGACCAGAGAAAAGTGACGCCGTTTGTCAAGCCTGTCCTGATATGGAATGCGCACGGCGATGTGCAGTATACACTGGAACGGGAAAAAACGCTCAAGCCCGGATACCGGCTGATTCTCTGCGATGCGAACGGGGAGCAGATTGCTGCGATACGGCAGAAGCTGGCAGCACTGCACACAACATTTATGGTGCAGATTTACGGAAAAGAGCTGACAGTCTGTCTGAGACGCCCGATGCAGGGAATGCCGTACTGTGAGATCAGCGAATTCGGCTGGACGGCGGGCGGCAGATTTTCTGTGCAGCGCGAATATGAGATACGGGCAGGGGAGCAGCTGATTGCATGTGTGCACGAGCCGCCGTCCAGCGGCAGTCAGCCTCCGGACGGTCTGACCTTCCTTGCGAACGCAATGCGGCCGCGCAATCCGCAGTTTATAAAGGATGACTGCTGTGAAATCGAGTTTTCGGATGCGCTCGCAGCGGATGAGCTTGTCGCTGCTGTCATGGCGATTGAGGCAGCGGGTGTTGCCGCGTGCTGACAACTGCATAAAACAAAGGAGCACTTCAATCGGAGTGCTCCTTGTGGCTTTTTTATGGGATTTTGTTCGGTTACGTGTCAGCATTCCGGTCTTCGTGGAAGACCCAGTTGCTGAAATCACGCGCATTGCCGTTAATTGTATAATAGGTGCGTCCGAGGGCGACTTGACGGAAGCTCTCCTCCGGATCGGATGCCTCTGCATTTTCCAGAACCAGCTTTTCTTGCGAGAAGAAGAGATACAGTGTACGCTCAGGATGCAGTTCTTCCGCAATGACATCCTGATAGGAGATACCGTAATCTGTATGCGGAAGACCGGCATATTCCAGCAGGCTTGCGGGGAAGAAGCGGTTGGAGAGCTCTGCTTCGGCATCTGTGCGCAGTCTGCCGTGTTCTGCATTGGCAGGCTTGATGAGCAGTGTTGTCGTAATGACGCCGTTGAGCCGGTTGTTCTCCTGAAATGCCACTTCATTCGGGAATCTGCCGTGATCACCGAGGATGATGACGGTTGTTTTGTCATACAGTCCGGCTGCTTTCAGTTGTTCCAGATAGCGGCGTATGACCGTAAAGCTGCCGCAGGCGGTTGAAACCGGATCCGCAGCACCCTGCGCGACCGCCGGACAGAGCGCTGCAAGCTCGGCATTCTGATCGTGTGCGCAGTTCAGATGAATAAACGAGGCTGTTTTCCGGCTGCTGCCTGCATGGACCGGATTGTGCTCCAGATAATGATAGAAATTGAGATCGGACTGCGGACAGACATCCTGCATCAGCTTATCCGGCAGTTCCATGTCATAGACCGTAAAGCTGTCCGGCGTCAGATGACAGTCAAACGGTTCCTTCAGCAGATAGGGCATCAGACGGAACAGTGAGAGCTTGAGCTGTGCCGGAATGATGCCGCTGCCGTTCCGCAGATAATTGTATTCCGGTGCTTTTTCCGTCTGGAGGATATTGTCTGCACAGTCTGCGATCTGTTCGATCGGACCGCAGGCAGAGCCCTGTTCAAACAGGAAATGCGTTGCCCAGCCGCTGTTATGCAGCTTGCGCATGACATTCCGTTCATCGTTCCAGATTTGCTCCAGAAACGTATTCGTCTCGGCAATGGTTTCATAGGGAATACCGGAGATCAGAAATGCCGCAGAAGGGAATGTAAAGGAATAATTTGAGACATTGTTCTGATAGAAGGTAAAGCCGTCGAGTATATCATACAGAGAAGGATCGGTTTCGAGTACCTCATCGAACCATTGCCCGTCCATGCGGTCAGTCAGGAAAACCGTAATGTTCTCCTCCTCAGAAAGCGATAACGCAGGTGCATAGGAAAGATAGGACTGGTGATTCTCAATCCGGCTGGCTATGGACATATTCGGCAGCAGACTTGCAAAGCCTGCTGTCTGCATCAGGAGCAGCGTGCCGCAGAGGAACGGAACGGTCTTCTTGCTGCGTACTGCCTTTCCAAGCGCAGAGTCCGGCTTTTTCTCTGTTGCCGCGAACAGGATCAGCGGCAGCAGCAGAATCAGCAGAAAGACAAACCAGTTGACATAGGTGTAGAGCGTTGTCATCCCGAGAATATCGGTTGTGCCGTCGAGCTGACCGAGCTTGCCGTTATAAAACATCATCTGGATATAGCCTGCCAGCGTGAAGCCGAGGATCAGGCATTCTGCCGCCTTGGCTGCGGTCTGATGCAGTCTGTTCAGCAGCCGGAGCAGCAGAAAGATGCCTGCTGATACGGCAGCCGCCGTCAGCAGCAGCGGGAGCAGCGCATGGGCTGCATTCAGATGATATTCTGCCGGATTATTCAGATAGGTTTCTGCCGGTGCGAAAAAGCAGACCGTAAAGCCGGCGAGCAGACTGACCGCAGCGGCAGCCGGTACGCCGCCGCGCTTTTGTTGTTTCATTTTAGAATTCACATCCTTTATCATATTGCTGTAACGGGATTATTATAGCATATTATATGGTAAAAAGCAAGCGGAGAGCATCACGTTTTATGTTGCAGTGAATCTGCCGGAGAACTTTAGATCAATGGAGCCGCGCACGGCGCGGTTATAGCATATTATCACGGAAAGTGCAATGGGAAAATGAGAAAAAGGAGAAAGTAGAAAGTAGGATGGAGGAAGGGAGGAGGGAGAGTATTCGGATTGATTCGCAAATGTACATCCTGAGAACTTTAGATCAATGCATGCGGGCGCTCCCCGCTGCATCTGTGATCTCTCTGTATACAGAAATTGAGCCCGAGAGCATCCTGCTTTCGGGCTTGTGATATGATGTATAGGGGGAGGGGAATTTGAAGAAAGGGAGTGTTGTATGAAGAACAAGTCAACATGCTTTCCTTGTTTCCATGGCTTTATTCTACCGCAGTTATGTGGAAATCCCCAAAGCGGTATGTGAAAGATCGTTCGCTGAAAATGAAAAATCCGGATGAAATGTGAAAATACTGTCAATGAATTGTGATGCAGCAGGTATGATCGGAAGTCAATTCTTCTTTCTTAACTTTTCTCTCCTCGCTTCCTCCTTAATCCGCTTCCTGCGTACTGCATGCCTTGCATTTTCGGTGATAATATGCTATACTGTAAACGATCCTTTGCCTCAGAAAGCTGCAAAGCAAAAACATTATTTCGGGAGGGATACATATGAATGATTTGCTCGACCTGATACAGAAGAAATACGGCGCGCTGTGTCAGTTTTGTCCGCCGCTGGAGGAAGCACAGTACCAGACTGCGCAGGCAATGCTTCCGGCTGATCTGTTTGAACTGTTAAAAATCAGCAATGGTGTGCTTGAACTGATGACACACCCGAAAGCCAATGACGGCAAGCCGTTTGTAATCGGCAACATCCTATATTCCTTTGAGGATATGTGCATCGAATCGGGATTCTTTGCGGAACAGTTCGGCAAGGAAGGTCTTGCGATTGCAGGAAACGGTGCAGGCGGCTATTTTATCATGAATCCCGACGGTACAATCGACCTTTATGAATATATCGGTGAAGCGGGAGAACGCTATGCAGAAAACCTGCGTGCGTTCATAGCAAAATGCTAATGCACAAAGTTCTGTATCAGGAGGATGTTATGCAGACATATCATTTTTACGGCTGGGAGCAGGCGGCCATTCCGGCAAACGGTGCCGATGCAGCCCGCTACTCCGGCATCGAAACACCGCAGGCGCTTTATGATGCACTGCTGCATATCTGGTCGGCGGAAAGCTGTGCGCCGCGGTTGCGCGATCAATGGAGCCCCGAAAACCCGACACTCGGTCAGTGCTCGATCACGGCATTTCTGGCGCAGGATATCTTCGGCGGCGAAGTATACGGCATTCTGCGTGCGGGCGGAAATTATCACTGCTACAATGTTGTCGGAGACTGCGTATTCGATCTGACAAGCGAGCAGTTCGGCGATGAGGTTCTCTCCTATGAAAATAACCCCGAGCAGTCGCGGGAAGTACATTTTGCAAAGGAAGAAAAGCGTCTGCGCTATGAGGCGCTGAAAGAAAAGCTGTATCAATTCTGCAAACAGAATCAAACGGAGGAGCATGAACATGTGTAAGATTCCAACCGCATTTTATTCAGTGAGCGGCATCAAATGAACATGAATGCAAAACAGATTCTGCTGGTCGATGACGATGCATCGCTCTCGGCAATCATCAGGCAGATGCTCGAGGGATGCGGCTATGCGGTCACACATGCCGGAACTGCGGATGAAGCCTATACCCTTCTCACAGATCAGCGCTTTCATCTGATCCTGCTTGATATCAATCTGCCGGATGCAACCGGCTTTGAGATTTGCAGAACGCTCCGTGAGGCTTCGAGCGTTCCGGTCATCTTTGCAAGTGCGCGCACATCCGAGGATGACCGCATCTGCGGGCTGGAGATCGGCGGCGACGACTATCTCCCGAAGCCCTATTCGCTCCGGGAGCTGCTCGCGCGGGTTCAGGCACTGATGCGCCGTACCTACGGATTTGCCGAGGCGCAGGACGAGATCCGCTTCGGGAATGTGACCGTCCGGCAGGCGGCGCGCACCGTTACAAAGAACGGCAAGCCCGTCAATCTTGCACAGCGCGAATTTGAACTGCTGCTGTATCTCTGTCAGCATAAGAATACTGCGATTGCAAAGGAAAAGCTGCTCTCGGAGGTCTGGGGCGCATTCTCGCAGGTCGAGCCCGCGACACTCGCGGTACATATTCGCTGGCTGCGCGAAAAGCTCGAGGACGATCCGGCGAATCCGCAGTATATCAAAACGGTCTGGCGGCTCGGCTATATGCTGGAGGCGGAAACATGAAAAAACTACTGATCCTGTCACTCGCTGCCGCTGTTCTGCTGATCGCGGCAGCATTTCTGCTGTGGAAATCCGATGCATCCACTGCGCGCGGCAATCAGCTGGTCGCGCTCAATGAAATTGAGCAGCTCGCGGCACACGGCGATTCTGCTGCGGCGGCAGAAAAGGCGGCGGCGCTCCGGCAGCAGATACAGCAGCAGCCGGAAGCACGTCCGGATCGCCGGATTCCGCTGATGTGCGGCATCTGTCTGCTGTTCCTCGGCGGCGTCACGGGCTACTGCTGCATCGCCGTCATCCGCCCGTTTGAGAAGCTCTCGCACTTTGCGGATGAGATCGCGTCCGGCAATTTCGATCTGCCGCTGGATTACGAGCGCTCCAATTATTTCGGAAAATTCACATGGGGATTTGACCGGATGCGCCGCGAAATCCGCAATGCGCGCAGCTGTGAACGAGAGGCAATCGAGAATAACAAAACGGTCATTGCCGCGCTCTCACATGATATCAAGACACCGGTCGCATCGGTGCGCGCCTATGCCGAAGCACTTGACATGGGTATGGCGCAGACACCGGCACAGCAGGCAGAGTATGTGAACATGATGATGCAGAAATGCGACGAAATCACAAAGCTGACCGATGATATGCTGCTGCATGCGCTTTCCGATCTCGGCAGCCTGCGGATGCAGCCGGAGGAATTCGATCTCAGTGCGCTGACTGCACAGACCGTCGGTTCGCTCTCGGCAGGGCGGTCGGATGTACAGTTTGAAAAGCCGCTCTTTGCCGCAACAGTATATGCAGACCCTGTCCGCACGGCACAGATCATCGGGAATCTGATACACAATGCGCGCAAATACGCAAAAACCGATATTCAGATCAGCATTCGCCGCAATGCGGATGCGATAGAGCTGCATGTACAGGATGCCGGCGGCGGCATCCCCGATCAGGACATGCCGTTCATCTTTGAGAAATTCTACCGCGGCAGCAATACCGGCAGCGAACAGGGCGCAGGACTCGGGCTCTATATTGTAAAGTTTATCGCAGAACAGTCCGGCGGCGGCGTGACGCTGCAAAATGAAAACGGCGGTCTGCATGTGACCGTTTCGCTGCCCTGCGCCCCGATCACCCGACTGCCGGAATCATAACAGACAGACTGTCGCGGACAAAACCGGACAAACCGCATGCTCCTTAAAGATTTCTTAATCGCAGATATGCTATGATTACAGTATCAAAGCAGAGGGGGGATACTGTATGAATGAACCGCACAGTTACAAAATACTGAACCGCGATGCCTGCAAGTATCTTGCGATCTTTTTCATGTTCTGGGGACATCTCTTTGCATGGCTGATTCTGATGAAGCAGCCGGATGTCGGCGTCCCTTACAACGTCATGCCGCTCTGGATGCGGATTGTCACGCATTTCTCCATTGTCTGTCCGCCGGTGATGTTCTTCTTTGTCGCAGACGGCTACAAGTATACGCGCGACCGCAAAAAGTATGCGCTGCGGCTCGGGCTCTTTGCGCTGATTACGCAGCCCTTTGACTGGCTCATTTTTCAGCCGGTATACGGCTGGTGGACAACCAATGTCATCTTCGTGCTGTTCTTCGGACTGCTCAGCATCATCGTCTGGGAGAGCAGATACAAAACATGGCAGCGCGTGCTGCTGGTGATTCTGTGCTGCGGACTCTCGCTGCTGATCTTCGCAGACTGGATGATCTTCGGCGTACTGTTCATTCTGTTTCTGCACTGCTTCCGCGAAAAGCCGAAGGCAAGGCTGACTGCCTATCTGTCGCTGACGGTACTCTGGCTGCTGACGTCCTTCATCGGCGCCGAATTCAATGCAGACTTCTGGCTTGACAAGGCGCTTGATTTTGCGATGATGCTGCTTGCATATTTCTGCATGACAACGCTTTACAACGGCAAAAAGGGAAAGCATCCTCAGTTTGCAAAATGGTTTTTCTACGGATTCTACCCGTTTCATTATCTTGTGATCTGGCTGGTTCACCGGCTGACCGCATAACAGGAGGAACACATCAATGCAGGAAAAACAGGTTTTGCTTTCCGCGAAGGGACTCTGCAAGAGCTTTGCGCATAACGGCGGACAGGTACACATTCTCAACGGCATGGATCTGGACATTTTCGCCGGAGATTTCACCGTCATCATGGGCGCTTCCGGCTCAGGCAAATCGACGCTGCTCTATGCCCTCAGCGGCATGGACAGAGCGACTGCCGGAACCGTCCTCTACAACGGCAATGATCTTGTCGCAATAAAGGAAAAGCAGCTCACTTCGCTGCGCAGAAGCGATTTCGGCTTCATCTTTCAGCAGATGCATCTCGTCAGCAATCTGTCGCTGCGCGAGAATATCACAGTCCCCGGATATCTGAATCCGAAGCGCTCCGCCGCCGAGACCGATCAGCGCGCCGATCAGCTCCTCGGGCAAATGGGACTGACGCATATTCAGGATCATCTGCCGGCACAGTGCTCCGGCGGCGAACAGCAGCGCTGTGCGGTCGCAAGAGCGATCATTCATGAACCGGTGCTGCTCTTTGCCGATGAACCGACCGGTGCACTCAATAAGCGCAGTACGACCGAGGTGCTTGATCTGCTGACGGCACTGAATGACGCCGGTCAGAGTATCCTCATGGTGACGCATGATGCCCGTGCGGCACTGCGCGCATCGCGGATCATCTATATTTCCGACGGCAGAATCGTCAGCGAACTGACCCTCCCACGCTATACCGCAGCGGCGGAAAAGCAGCGCGAAACACAGGTCGGCGCATGGCTCGCCGCAATGGACTGGTGAGGTGCGGTATGCGAAGTGTTTTCAGACTGCTGGCAGCCAATCTGCGGCACAGGAAGGGCGCATTTGCAGGTATTGTCCTGCTCATGACGATTGTGACGCTCTCCTATGCGATTACTGTCAGCAACAACCGGAATCTTGAACAGACCGTCGATACCGGATTATCTGCGCGGCAGTACGGCGACTGGGTCTTTCAGTTTGAAGATGCACCGGCACCCGAGCTGCTCGATACGCTGCGGTCACATGATGAAATCACGGCACTGCACACCGACAAGGTTCTGAACATCGCCTGTCCCGTCCGCGCAGACGGCACAGAGGACAGCGAACTGGTCTCTCTGCGCTGCTTCCGGCAATCCGATCAGGTTTATAATGATACGGTCAGCGGCTTTCAGGACAATGTCACGCTGCATGCGGGCGAGATTCTGCTCTCCTATAAGCTCAGTACGCTGGAGCAGTACGGCATCGGCAAAACGGTGCAGCTCGAAACGCGGGACGGCTGGAACGAATCCTACATGGTCAAAGGCTATTATCAGGAGATTGCCGATCCGACGGAAGGCATCGGACTGCTCTGCGATGCGGATTTCGACCGGCTCTTTCAGGAGAAGCGGGACCGTCTGTTCAGCCTCGAACGGTATCTCTACGGCTTTACGCAGCTCCATGTCTGCGTGCAGGACGGCACCGATCTGAAAGATCTGGAAAAGCAGCTCAAATCCGAATGCAGCATATTCGACGACGCAGTCAACATCCTCACGAAAGCAGAGACAAAGTATTATGTCATGATCAGCGCATCGACCGGCACGCGCATCGTCGCTGTCTACACCGCGCTGCTGATTCTCATTGTGATGATCGTCATGTGCAACAGCATCGGCACGACGGTCGAAACGGAATATACAAATCTCGGCATTCTCAAAGCGCTCGGCTTTCAGAAGAGACAGCTCCGCGCCGTCTGGGTGCTGCAGTATGCGCTTGCACTGCTGATCGGCTCCGTGCTCGGTGTGGCGCTCGCCGCACCGCTGACGGCGCTCCTCGGCAGGCTGTTCATGCGTCTCTCCAATATCCTGACAGGCAACCGCCTCGCGCTCGGCAGATGCAGTCTGGCAGCGCTCGCAATTCTGCTGATCTGCGTCATCTTCGTCATCCTCGCAACCGGCAGGATCGGACGCATCTCTCCGGTGCGCGCAATCTCCGGCGGACACAGCGAAATCTATTTCGACAGCCGCCTGCATGTACGCATCCGCAAACGCGGGCGCAATCTGCTGCTCGCACTGCGGCAGTTCACATCACGCAGCAGGAGCTATTTCGGCAGTATGCTGATTGTTGCACTGCTGGTCTTTTTCCTCTGCACGGTGATGATCTTCACCAAAGGCATCAATTCCGATCTATTCATGATGCCGACCGGCGATATTGAGCTCAATTTGCTCAGCGGCGATTTCCGTCTGGAGCAGGAGGAAGAGATCCGGCAGATTTGCAGCCGCACAGACCCCGCGCCCGAGGTGCTGCTCTGGACAGGCAGATATATGACCGCAGAGGATACAAAAATTCTCGTGGATATTTACAATCAGGACTCGCTCTTTTCCAAGCCGCTTGAGGGCAGACTGCCGAAATATGAAAATGAGGTCATGGTAACGGAGCTGTTTGCGCAGAACCATGAAAAGCATATCGGCGATACAGTCACCGTGAAAAACGGCAAAGACGCGGCTGAATTCGTCATCACGGGACTGACACAGAGCATCATCAGCCCCTCGGGTTTGATCGAAATGAACTTCGCAGGCGGAAAGCGCATCGGCTTTCAGAGTGCGGACAGCGGTTATATCAAGCTCAGTCAGCCGGAACAGAAAGCAGAGATCGTCAAAGCGCTGAATGACGAGATGTCCGATGTCCTTTCCGCGGCGGAATGCGAGCCCGGCGCCTATATTGCGCAGATCATTGATCTGGTTGATCTGATCATGAATATTATCATCTGGGTCGTATACAGTATATCGCTCATATTTGCGGCGATTGTCGTCACGATGATCTGCCGGAGAACCTTTGTCAGGGAGCGCTCCGATCTCGGCATCTTCCGTGCGCTCGGATTTACGGTGCCGTCGCTGCGGGTGCAGTTTGCGCTGCGTTTCCTGCTGATTGCGGTATGCGGTGCGGCAGCCGGATGCATCGCCTCAGTCTGCTGCTCCTGCAAGCTGCTCTCGGTCCTCATGCGGATCATCGGCATCACGCGCTTCGGCAATCCCCCGACACTCGGAATGCTGCTGATTCCGGCAGCGGCTGTCAGCGCGGCATTCTTCATATTTGCATATCTCACCTCCCGCAAAATCCGGACGGTTTCTGTCCGCGAACTCGTGACCGAATAATAAAACAATCCGCTCAATCCGGCATCGCTGCCTGCATTGAGCGGATTCTCATTCCATGAAAATAAAAGAACTAACTCACAACCTGATTTTTCCCGTTCTTCTTGCCGGTGTAGAGCTTGCTGTCCGCATCCTGAATCCATGCATCGACAGACTGCTCCGGCTGCCGTTCCGAAATACCGACCGTCAGCGTGACGCGGATCGTCTGATCCTCATACTGCACCGGCACGCCGGCAATCTCCTGCCGCATCGTTTCGAGCAGCACTTTGCCCTCGGCAAACGGCTTCTCCGAAACAATCAGGAATTCCTCACCGCCCCAGCGTGCGGTCAGACAGCCCTCACAGCCCTGCTGCATCTGCTTTGCAACCGCTTTCAGCACGGCGTCACCGGCATTGTGCCCGTAGTGATCGTTAATCTTCTTGAAGTCGTCGATATCGGCGATTGCAAGGAATCCGCCCGTCTGTGCCGCCGGCTTTTCATCGAGATAATCGAGCATATAATGCCGGTTATACAGTCCGGTCAGGCGATCCTTATGCGCCATATCCGAGAGCTTTTCCTCGGAGCTGATGACCGCATTCACGAGATAATTGGAATAGTAAATCAGGAAGCAGAATACCGTCAGCGCATTGCCGATCCAGAAATATGCCGAAGCGCGCTGCTCGATCTGATAAACCGGTCCGTTGTATGCCGTATAGCCGGTCGAGATCAGATACGCCGCCGCAATCGCAATACTGATATGATTCGCGCGCATGCTGCGGCGGTGCAGCTTATAGGACAGATATTCCGTCACAAAAATTATCGGAATCATCGAGAAGCAGTACAAATGGAAGCCGTAGCCGTAACCGAGACAGACCGTACTGAGGCACATGTACAGTGTCAGCCAGCCGTAAACCATCCAGACGTAGATGTCCAGCTTATCACGCGCGATCAGCCAGAATCCCAGCAGATAAACCGCCGCTGTCGGGATGCTGAACCATGTCATAAAGGTCACATCGCAATAATTGAAAAAGCCCATCAGCGCAAAGACCAGTGCCAGAATGACCGCATTGACGATCAGGGCTGTTCTCTGTATCCTGTCGAAATTCATAACGCAGACGCTCCTTCCCGTTTCAGGTATCGTCTTTGATTCTATTATATCCGAAACAGAAGAAAATGTCAATGGATTCATGCTTATTCTTTTGTCAAATCATTATCAGAAATAAAGAGCCGAAGGGTATTTCCTTCGGCTCTGCGGATATCTGATACAGCAAATCAGTCTGCTCTGTGAAAAGAGGAATAGACCATCGGCACAAGCACCACGACTGCCAGCGACGCAAACGTAATAACCATATATGCCGCCATGCTTTCCACACCGGCTGCCTTCATCACCAGTCCGGCGATCAGCGTCAGCAGACCGGTGATCACAGCGAGCTTTCCGGCAAGCTGATGCGTCAGCTTCCAGCACTGTGCATTGTTCAGCGTCCACGGCGTCCGGTAGCCGAGCACTTTATTCTGCCGCACAGTCGGAAGATAATTGCCGATGATGAGAAACACCGCGCCGTAAAGCACGGGGAATACCCACCAGAACTGCTTGCTGAGCACCTCACCTAGCTTGACATCGCTGCGCATCATGAACAGCACAAACCAGGTTACAACAACAAAAATCGCCGTACAGAGCAGCGCCACAAGCCGCATAATATGCAGATTTTTCTGTTTGTTTTTGCTGAACGAATAAATCAGCAGCGTCAAACCGAACATAATCAGAAATCCTGCCGGCATCAGCAGCCCTGTCCAGCGCGAACCGTAACCGTTGCAGACCAGTTTATCATCAAAATGTGTAGGTACCTGCTCCGGCAGCGTCAGAATATACCCTATCGCTGCGATCAGATTGAGTACCGCAGCAGAAAGTGATGCAATCACAATTTTCTTAAATGTATCAAGCTTCATCGTTGTCTCCCTTCACGCCGAAAAATCCGGCGATTCCTTTCAAAAAATCCTGAAATACGGTCATATTCAGGCTGTAGGTAATGGTTTGCTTTTCCTTTTCTGCGAGAATCAGCCCGGCTTCGCGCAGAATTTTCAGATGATGCGAAACCGTCGCGCCGGAAAGCTCGAACCGGTCCGCAATTTCACCGGCGGTCATATCCTTTTTTTGCAGCAGCGTCAGAATTTCGCGCCGCGTCGGGTCCGCCATTGCACTCCAGATATCCTTCATGTCTGCACCTCCTGTTCCTCTGACAGTCTCCGGTATATCACACGGATCGCAATCACCAGCATCAAGACGGCAAAGGCGAACAGCAGAATCTCCGTCAAGACCGGATGCGGCTTATAAAGCACGCAGGAAAAGTCGAGCAGTGTATGCAGCAGGACTGCCGCAAAGAACAGTAGCGGTTTCTTTTGCCGCACCGCACAGAATACGAGCACCGACATCGCAATATGGAACATGATTGCAGTTGTGCGCTCAGGCAGCCAGAGCATCAGCTGCCCGAAGGTCACGTTCGCACGGTCGGCGAGCTGCTTCATATAGTATTCCTTCAGTGCATCCGGCATGGATTGTATCTGTGCATCCAGCATCCCGCTGTTTACCAGCTTGCCGAGCATCGCAGTGGCAAGATAGCTGATGCTCGTGAATACGGCTTCCACGCCGCCGTGTCCGACGCCGTAATCGAGCGCCGTTTTGCGCGTCCTGTGCTTTTTCAGCACGAACCGGAATGCGACCAGTCTGCCGGTCTCCTCAAAGATGCCTGCAAGCAGTCCGGCAACCAGATAATAGAGCCACGGCGTACTGAGGATTTTCTGCGATACTGCATTGGTTCCGCTTAGAAGCGGAAGCGCGGGAACCGCTTTCAGCCCCTCTGCAAAGATCATAAACGTTGCCGCGCCGACCAGCATCGGGATGAGCGCCGCCTTCGTTTTGATCTTCCAGACCAGGACAAAGATCAGTGTCAGCAGAATCGCAGCAGCGCCGCTGACAAGATATCCGGTCATCACCAAATCGGAAAACGTGATGTTCATTTGATTGTCCTCCTCTTGTATTTTGAAGATGATCGAAATACTTACCGGTAAAAAAGACGGTATTTCGATTCCCGTCTAAATACAATATACCACATTTCATTCCGTTTGTCAAGAGGTATTTTGAAATTTATCGAAATAACTAGAATCAGGAAAGAAAAAAAGCGAACCGGCGTCGATTCCGGTTCGCTGTGCTCATCACGATAATTCTTTTTCCATGTATACGCAGGTAAAGGTTTCGCCGTGAATGATGCGGCTGCGGTCGGCTGCATACCCGAGCTGCTCATAAAACCCGACCTTCTCCTCACGGCTTTCCAGAACCGCTTTCCGGAAGCCGAGCTCCTTCGCCCACTGCTCCGCCTGCCGGACGGCAAGGCTGCCGAGACCGCGGTGCCGGTATTCCGGCAGCACGACAATCCTGCCGAGCATGACTGCCTCCGCATCCGCCGGATAGAGTCTGCATGTCGCCACGGGGAAATCATCCTCCAGCAGCAGGATGTATTTTGCATCGGGCGTATCGTGCGCATCAAATTCCTGCTCCAGCGTGATGTGATATTTGCGCGCCATTGCCTGAATGCGGACATAATACGCACCGGCACGCTGCGCAAGCGTTTCTGTCCGGATGACCTGTATCATTCAGTATGCTCCTTTTCCTGCGGCAGTTTGCCGGCAGCGATAATCCGGTCTGCGGCGCTGATCTTCTTCATCTGCTCGGATGTATAAAGCACCAGTTTCCGGTCTTCGCTGACTGCAAGCACCGTATCGCCGGAAAGCGGCTGCCAGTTATCTGCACTGAACCGCATGTCCGCACCGGTCAGGCTTTGCAGCGCATTGTCCCGATAGATGCTGATACTGTTGTCTGTGCCGGAATGGCAGAACAAACCGCCGTCTTTGCGGATGATGCGGTCTGCCTGTGCTTTCTGTCCGTCGGGCAGCAGCAGTTCGCTGTTTTTCTGATTCCAGCAGAAGATTTCCGGCGCAGACGCACCCTCCGGCTGAAACGCAAAATAGCTGCTGTCGGCTGCTGTATTCTGTACGGAACAATAAACTGCCTTTCCTTGATCATTCATCTCTGCACAGCACACATACAGCGGCACGTTCTCCGGCTTCCATTCTGTTTCCGACCCGTCCGGATTGCTGATTTTCACTGTGATCCCGTCTGCGCCCTCTTCAAACCACACGGATGCGCCGTCTTCATTCAGGGTAGATGAGAACAGATAATTTGCCGTTTCCGGATCCTCTGTCAGGAAATTCACCGGATACTGTGTATCAAACTGAAACTGTTGCCAGTAAATGTTTTGGGCTTCTTCCGGCATATCCGACGCAACGAACTGCGAACCGCGGAAGATATACGGTCTGTCCACCAAAGCAAAGCCTATGATCAGATACGGCTTTCCGGGGAAGATATCTATATAGGCAGAGAACATGTCTTCGTTATCGCTCGGAATATATCCGTACAGCCTGTAATTCTGTGCCTCTTTCCGGTTAAAAAAGTGCAGATCAACAGTGTTATAGGGGGCATTCGCCGGCGTCCCGACCGTTGCAAAATAGCAACTGCCGTCCGGATAGGCACAGAGCAGCTTCACATCGGCGTTCTGCGCTTCTGACGTATAGCCGACTGTATCGCAGAAGCCCTGCTGAACCAGATCTGCCTGCTTCAGCATCACCGTACCTTCTTCTGTTTCCTGTAAAAAATAGAAATAACGGTCACTGTCTGCATAGGGCACAGCCCAACTCAGAATCTGCGTTTCCGGAAACGGATAAAAGGTTCTGCCCTCGCCGTTCGGCGGACAGTATTGCAGATGACACGGAAATACGGCTGTCTCCATGATGCTCCACGCCAGCTGCTCCGACCGGCATGTTTCCTTTGCATCGGTATAACTCAGTACGGAACTGTTTTCCGTGCTCATGTCAAGATAGTAGATGCCGTCCATGCCGCTGACCTTCCAGTAACGTACCGGCAGAAGGCTCAGCACCTCTTCTTCACCGCCGGACTGTCTCCTACAGAGTGCGCCGTTCAGATTGCAGTAAAACAGCGTATCGCCGTCCGCGATATAGGGCGGCAGCATATCAGTCAGCGCAAACGCTTCGGTCTCACCGGGTCTGCCTGTCTCCTGCACGGTTTTCTTCACATCCGGAAACATGCGGATCCATGTCAGGATATGCTCCTCCTCCGGCGCAGCAAGCTCACGGTAAGCGATCTGACAGGTATCGGACTGCGTGAAATTCAGCGGATAATATACGCGCTTGCCGTCTGCACTGAACTGTGTCAGTGCCTGAAACTGTGCATCGGAAAGCTCTTTTTCCGGCTTGCCGTTTCCGGTCAGGCAGATCTTTTTGCCGGTATCGTCCCGATAAAACCAGATCGTCTGATCCTGCAAATAGAAGGCGTAATTGTCCGTCGGGGAATGCACCGGCTTGAAGCCGTCGCACAGACTGATGACCGCCGCAACAAACAGCACGGCGATGACACCGATCACATACGGCGTCCATTTCGGATTTTTCCGCTTCGGCTGCGGCGCAGTTCTGCTTTCGCTCTGCGTGACTGCTTCGGGGAGCGGTTCCGGTTCCTCCGTCTCCGGCACATCGTTCGGCAGCTCCGGCAGCATGTCCGGCTCCGGATTGTGCTGCGGATGCTGCTCTCCGTGCAGTTTCCGGAATGCCTCACGCTGCGCCTGCTGCTGTGCACGGGACTGCTGTTCCTGTTTCATCGCCGCAGCGAAAAGATCAGGCAGGCTGTCCTCCGGTGCAAAATCATAGCCGCACTGCACACAGACATCCGGCGAAACCTTATATTCCGCCCCGCATTTCGGACATTGTATCATGACATGTATACCTCTCTGACCCGCTGCGCAGCGGAGTTTTCGGGGCTGCTGGCTCACTCCCGCTCCTCACTAATAATCTGATTTCAAACAGTTTTATATAGAAAATACAATTCGCAGGGAGCCGATTTGATTTGCGGTGTCACTGATCTATTCGCTATCATGACTTTAGCGGTCAGGAATCTGTTTGATTGACAATATTTGCAACACCATTTGTATAATCAAACTCAAATTCTATGCCGCATAAATCTGTCAGATCATTGGTTGTAAGCTCTACGACAGATGAGCCTGAAGATTGCGTTATCTCCCCTTGGATACTGACTCTTGCACCATTACGCTCCACATAGCAATCATCGGACGAAAAATGAAAGGCTATATTCTCATTATCCCGTGTGAGAACATAATTTTCACTGTCAGCATGAGATTTATGAAATCCTGCACACGCTGCAAATTGCTCTAATGTCTTAAATTCTAATATGCTGCTCTCTGTTGTATAATTACAATCTACAATATCATATAGTGTCTCTGTGCTTCCTACCGGAATATGATCAATGTCATTTCTGATTCTGTTTAAACTGGTATTCATACCGTTCAGACTGACCTTGAGGTACGGCGGTCCGTACTTCTCAAATAATTCAGTCGGTAAGGTCATGTCTATGTGTCCTTTACGAACATCATCAACACACGCCCGCTCTGCAAGAAAGATTTTCATTTCATCATCATAATCTACTGCATTGCTGCTGTTAAATTCTATTTCTGAAAGCAGGTCTGTTTCATACTGACCTGCAGCGGTTTCGCCGGTAATCATTTCTACTAATACTTTAGGGCGCGGTATCGTTATTTGATAATCGCCGTCAAATTCAGTTGTGCTTGGCAAATAATTTGACGGCGATTCCACTAACTCACATGCGGTTTTTACAGCTGCACGAATATCATCAAAGGCTGCGGCATATACCAGTATACCATTCCCGAAATCTTCATGCGGAATATTTCTTTCATTCAGTATATTACTTAATTCAGGATGATTGGTTACCCATTTTGCCAAGTAGTCACAATTATACCAATAATACCCGCCGGTACCCATGATATTATATTGCCGGATCCGCTTCACTGTAAATTCCGTACCGTCTGCACTCTTCATTTTGTACGCACCGTCACCGGTGCCTTCGGGCGCTGAAATCATCTCAACCGATGTCCCGAGGCTTTCTGATAAGGTTTTGACAAGCTCGCTGTCTGACGGTAACTTTACACTGGAACACCCTGTTAATTGAAGTGTTACGATAAGCAAACCGATGATTTCCGTCATGGATATGAACTTATCTGTTATTCTTTGCACTGTCATTTTCACTCCCATTCCACCGTGCCTGGCGGTTTGGACGTAATATCATAAACAACGCGGTTGACATGCGCGACCTCATTGCAGAGACGGTTTGAGACGCGCGCAAGCACATCGTAAGGGATGCGCGCCCAGTCCGCGGTCATGAAGTCATCGGTTGTGATCGCACGAATGGCGATCAGATGATCGTAGGTACGGTGATCGCCCATGACGCCGACGGTATGCACATCCGGCAGGACAGCGAAGAACTGCTTGAGCTCGCGCTCCAGACCGCTCTTCTGAATCTCATCGCGGAACACTGCATCGGCTTCCTGCAAAATACGGATTTTCTCCGCAGTGATCTCACCGATGATGCGGACACCGAGACCCGGTCCCGGGAACGGCTGCCGCCAGACCAGCTCATGCGGAATGCCGAGTTTCTCACCGACCGCACGAACCTCATCCTTGAAAAGATCGGCGAGCGGCTCAATCGTTCCGGCAAATTTGATATCCTCTGGCATCTCGACCATATTGTGATGCGTCTTGATGACGGCGGTACTGCCCTTTCCGGCTTCATTGCCCTTGCCGCTTTCGATGCGGTCGGGATAGATCGTGCCCTGTGCAAAGTATCCGTCGGAGCCGGTCTCGCGGATTTTATTCCAGAAGACATTGTAGAATTCCTTGCCGATGATATGGCGCTTCTGCTCCGGATCATAAACGCCCTTGAGCTTGTCGAGAAAATGCGCCTGACAGTTCACGCGGACAAAATTCATATCGAACAGCTCCGTGAAGGTCTCCTCCACGAAATTGCCCTCGTCCTTGCGCATGAGACCCTGATCGACAAAGACACAGGTCAGCTGTTTTCCGACCGCTCTGCTCAGCAAAGCCGCTGCGACGGAGGAATCCACGCCGCCGGACAGTCCGAGCACGACCTTTTTATCGCCGATCTGTGCACGCAGCTTTGCAACGGTCTTTTCAATGAAATCGTCCATGACCCAGTCGCCCTTGAAGCCGCAGACATTGTAGAGGAAATTGTGCAGCAGCTCCTTGCCGAAGACGCTGTGCGTCACCTCCGGATGAAACTGTACCGCATAGAGCCTGCGCGCCGGATTTTCAAATGCAGCGCAGGGGCAGTCTGCCGAAGTCGCGGTGACACGGAAATCCTCGGGCAGTCTGCTGACGAAATCCGTATGGCTCATCCAGACGGTGCTCTCCGCCGGAATCCCCTCAAACAGCAGGCTTCCTTCCTGATGCGTGATGTCGATTTTGCCGTATTCGGATTTTTCGCAGCTTTCGACGGTGCCGCCGAGCGTATACGCCATGAGCTGGCAGCCGTAGCAGATGCCGAGCGTCGGAATCCCGAGATCGAAATATTCCTTTGCGATATGCGGCGACGCGGCATCATATACGCTGTTCGGACCGCCGGTAAAAATGATACCGGCAGGGTTCATCGCCTTGATCTCCGCAAGCGGCGTATCATAGCGCTTGATCTCACAGTAAACGCCGCATTCACGGACGCGCCGTGCAATGAGCTGGTTATACTGTCCGCCGAAATCGAGCACGATACAGAGCTGATTTTCCATGCAGTTCTCCTTTCAGAAAACAGAATGCCGCAGGATTGCGGCACGGGAGTTAATTGGATATCCATATTATATCATTTTTTTCAGGTGATTGCAAGAGGACGGGCGAAAAAATCAGAAGCCGCCTGTGCAGTTTTCCGAATCGCTCAGAAACATTTGCAGCACGCACGGAGCTTTTGGTAAACACGGCAAAAAACGGAACCGCCGCACCGGAATCGGTACGGCAGTTCAACTGGAGGTTATGAGCACGCAAGTTTACGGATTCAGTTCAGGCTTCGGCAGCGGATGCAGTGCTGCCGGCGCCTCCGGATGCTCCTGCAAATGCGGCGGAGTGAGCTTTTCGGACTGCTTTTGCGGGTTTTCCTCGTCCTCCGGCAGACCTTTCGCTGCATCGGGATGTACATTCTCCTGCCGTTCGCGGATTTCCTGCTCGTTATTGTCAGGCTGAACATGCAGACCGGGCTTTTCCGGCTTGACAGGCTCCGGATCAGCCTTGTCGGGCTTGGCAGCGGCATCGGCTTTGCCCTGCTGATTTTCCTGATCCGCCTTCGGCTCCGAATGGATACCGTGCTCCGGCGGAACGGGCGGTTCGGCAGGCTGGACAGGCGGCTCGGCAGGCTCCGGCGGCTGAACGGCAGCAGGCTTCTCCTGACCGTCCGGTTTCTTATGCTCCTGCGGCGGAGCAGGCGGATTCAGATCCGGCTCTGCGCCCGGCTTGACAGGCTTTTCGGACTTTGCAGGCTTGACCGGCACTTCCGGCTCTGTTGCAGCAGCCGGCTCGGTCACGGCGGTGACCTCCGGATGCGCACTCAGATCCTGTACATTTGCATGCAGCTTCAGCTTGCTGATATCATCCTCCAGCTCGGATTTGAATGTATCATACACATCGGAATCCTGTGCGGAGATATAGACATCGACCGTATCGCCGTCATTGATGCTGCCGTTCGCCTTTTGCAGCGCAAGCAGCTCATGCGTGACGGTGACCTTGTTCTTGCGTCTGCCGTCATAGCTCTCGAGCAGTGCGATACCGGCATCATTTTCACTTTTCAGCCGGACAACCTTGCCCTCCTGATTGAGATACATTTGAATACTCGCATCCGAATTGAGTATAATCACGGATTCGGTTCTGTAATTTTTGATATAATGGTAATAACCTGCACCTGCCGTCAGCAGCAGGCAGGCAGCGGCTGCCGATACACGCATCACGATGCGCCGGATGCGCGGAGCAGTCTGCTTCGCATTTTCCGCGTTTTCCTCCGTGCTGCGCTGCATCAGGAGCGGCGCCGTAACGGTCTGTCCGACGCTGTAATGCAGATTCGCCGCATGGAAAAAGCGCGATTCTTCGTCCATGAGGATCGCATAAGCCTCATGGCACTCCATAACGATATACTTCATAGCTTCCTTCCCCCTCTGAGCACCTGCATGATATGGCCGCGCAGAATCTCATAGCCGTTGGTACAAATCAAAAGCACGGCTACGAGATAACGGCGGTGACGCTCCAGCGATTTGCGCTCGACGCCGGAGCCCTTTGCGAGCTTCGCAATCGGAACGCGCTTCGTCCGCAGAAAATCCTCCAGCAGCTCGGGGTGACTTCTGGCATAGGCGATTGCCTTCTGACAGTTTGCAAGCGACCGCTCCTGCTGCGGCGAATTCTCTGCAACATCGTGCATGGAGACGCCGAAATCGAGCATCTGCGCCGAAAGCTCTGCGATCTCCTCTCTGGTCGCATCGCGGACATCGGCTTCTTCATAGGCATCATGCGTGTCGGGAATTGTATCAAGAAGCGCATTCCGGTCTTCATCATCAGGTGTATCAAGTGAAATCTGACCGTAATTGCGCCGTTCTTTGCGGTAATTGTCGATCAGGCGGTTTTTGATTTGCAGGGCAGCGAAATTCAGAAACGCGCCGCGCGATTCGGAATAGCTGCCGATCGCCTCATAAAAAGCGAACATTGCGATGCTGAGTTCATCATCATCCGGTTCGGGTGTCCGCTTGAGGAATTTGGCTGTTTCCGACCGGATATACGGCATATAATCCGCAATCAGACGGTCGGCTGTCTGGTTATCTGTCTTGGCCTGATAGACACGGGATATGAGCTCTCTGGCATCAGATTCCATGTTATCACCCCCATATTACTGATAGAATACGTATCATCCCCCGCAAAAACGGGGTCGTTTTTTATATTTTAGCATATTTTTCCGTTTTTTTCAACCGCAGTTCGTGCGCAGCACTGCCGTCCGGCACAGCGCAGAGAACTTCATAGAAATATCATGATTCGGAAGGGCAAAAACGGTTGCAAATCATTATGAAATATGGTATAATGATAGACAGTGCCCGAACAGAAGAAAACGGCGGCATGCCCGTGCTGCCGGATCAGAAAAGGAGTTTCATACATGGAACAGCGTACTGTATTCACCGCCAAAGAAGCCTCTGCCCTTGCACATGAAATCCTGCATTCGGTTCAGAGCGTCGTTGTCGGAAAGGATATGATCATTCTCAAGGTCTTTCTTGCCATGCTCGCAAAGGGACATGTTCTGCTCGAAGACATGCCCGGCGTCGGCAAGACAACCCTTGCGCTCGCTTTTGCAAAAACACTTGACCTCGATTATCACCGCATCCAGTTTACGCCGGATGTCCTGCCGAGCGATGTCACCGGCTTCTCGGTCTATCGCAAGGATTCCGGCAAAATGGAATTTCAGAAGGGCGCAGCATTCTGCAATCTGCTGCTTGCCGACGAAATCAACCGTACATCCCCGAAAACGCAGTCCGCACTCTTGCAGCTTATGGAGGAGACTGCCGTAACCGTTGACGGCACAACCTACCGCCTGCCCGAGCCCTACTGCGTCCTTGCGACACAGAACCCGACCGGCTCCGTCGGCACACAGATGCTGCCGGAATCGCAGCTCGACCGCTTCATGCTCTGCCTGCACATGGGCTATCCGGACCTCGAAAGCGAGGTGCAGATCATGCAGGCGCGCAGCAATGAGAATCCGCTGGACAAGCTCGAGCCAGTCCTTGCCCGCCATGAGCTGCAAATCATGCAGGAGAGCGCCGCACAGGTCTATGTCGATACGGCGATTCTGCGCTATATCGCGGAAATCTCCGCCGCAACGCGCAATCATCCCATGGTCAAGCTCGGCGTCAGCCCCCGCGGCTCGCTTGCACTCTGTGCGGCTGCCCGTGCAACGGCGCTCGTCCGCGGCAGAGACTATGTCACGCCCGATGATATCCGTGTGATTGCTGCCGATACCTTCGCGCACCGCATTCTGCTCAGTGCGCGCGCCAGAACCGAAAATGTTACGGCAGAACAGGTGCTCGAGGAAATCCTCGGCAATGTCGCTGTTCCGCGCCTGAGAAGGTATCAGGAATGATCCGCGCCAAGCTGCTCTATGCGGCGCTGATCGTGGTGCTGGTGCTGTTTTTCGTGCTGTACCGCGGAAATCTGTCCTTTGAGCTGCTGATTTTTGTACTGCTCTTTCCGGTAATTCTCTGGCTGATGCTGCTGCGGCTGCGCAGTGCCGTGAAAATCTCGCTCTTTCACAGCAAGGGTCCGATCCTGAAGGGGCAGATTTATCAATGGTCCGTGCAGGTCCGGAACACAAGTTTTCTCTCGACGCCCCATGCACAGGTGACCGTCGAATACCGCAACAGCCTGACCGGAAAGCCGACCGAAATGACGCTGGAGCTGCCCGTCCTGCCGCGCAATACACAGCGGCTGCGGCTTGCGTTCCATGCTGTTACCTGCGGTGTCATGCAGATTCAGCTCAAAAAATTCGTGATCTATGATCCGATCAGGCTCTTTCACCGCACGATCAGGCTCTCGCTGCAAGATTCAATCGTCATTATGCCCGTACCAGCTGCACTGCTGCCGGAGGAATGGCCGCCGGTTCCGCAGCCGGATGCGGATTCCGCCGAATATTCCAAAACAAAAGCAGGCGACGATCCCTCCGAGATTTTCGATCTGCATACCTACCGCGAAGGCGATCTCGTCTCGCGCATCCACTGGAAGCTCAGCTCCAAGCTCGATACGCTCATGGTCAAGGAATACAGTCTGCCGCTTTCCGCAGGCTGCCTGCTGCTGACGGACTGCCGCCATGTCAGCCGGAGACCGGATTCGGCGCTGCGCCTCGATGCGATGTTCTCTGCCGTTTCCGCGGCTGCCGCGCAGCTCAGTGAGCAGAGCAATCACTTCGCCATGACCTCCTATCATCCGGCGCACGGTCTGCAAACCTCGGAGATGTTCACAGCGCTGCCCGATGCGGCACAGTGGATCCGGCATATGGTCAGGCAGACGCCGGTCATGCCGGAGGAGCGTCCGGCATTTTTGCAGGCAATCCATGATTTTCTCGCAGAATCGCATACTTATGAGCGGATTCTGATTTTTACGCCGCGGCTTGATGACAAGCTGACCGAACTGCTGCTTTCCCTTCCGGATCCGGAGCGGTTTACGGTCTTTGCCGTACTTTCGCCGCAGGAGCCGGATTCCTCTGCCGATTCCGGCAGCCTTCTCCGCTGGATTCCTGTTCTGATTCAGGAGCCGGTGCATCCGGTCTATGAGCCGGTACGCGAGGAAGACGGTTCGGACTTCGACTGCGAAGAACTCGTGGAAGGAGGTGCAGAGCCGTGAAACAGACAAAACAGCTTCCGCATCCGCCGCGCGTCAAGCCGCCGAAGGATCAGCTTCTGGTGCATGACGGCATGACCATGTCCGTGCGCCGCAAGCAGCAGTTTCCGGAGGTGCTGGTGCGCATCCTGATTACCGTTTGCGGCAGCATCGGCACAATCGGCGTTTTGCACGGCTTCTTCCGGTTTCCGGTGCAGCTCAAGCCGCTGTTCCTGTTCATCGTCATCCTGACGCTGATTATGCGCGGGCTGCGGATGCTCTCCCCGAAGCTCGGCTTCGGTTCGATTCTCGCTGCATTTGCGTCGATCCCGCTGCTGCTGATGCGTTTCCGCGAACCGGCGGTCGCAGGCGCAGGCGCGATCTATCATATCATGCGCAAACGCATTCTCTGGCGCATATCCTTCCCGCCGAACGAGGTTGATGTCGAAGGCTGGACGGAGGGTCAGTGCGTTCAGCTGGTCTTTATTCTGATTATCATTGCGCTGGTTGCGCTGCTCGAATATTCCGATGTGCTGCTGTCACATCCGCAGTCGAGCCGCAGCGGCTTCTGGATCAGGTTCCTTGTGACATTTCCGTTTCTGGAATGCGGACTCTATTTCGGCATTGAGACCTACAGCATCTGCGTTTTCCTGTTGGCGATCTTCTGGCTCGGGACGCTTGCCGTCTCACGGCGCAAAACGCCGGCGAAAATCGCGGTCAGGCAGGGAACCTCTGCACCGCTTCAGCAGGCATTCAGCGCCGAAACCGAACAGCGCTTTGCTACGCATGAACCCGGTGCCGCGGCACTGCTCCTGCTCTGCATGGTGCTGACCGTCACCGCGATCCGCGCCTCTTCCAATTATGCACGCACTGCGGATCTCGACCAGAAACGCGATAACATCCGCGAATTCTACCACAATCTCACAATCGAAGATGTCACGGGTCTGCTGGAAAGCATCCCCGGCGATTTCGGCATCAATGTCATTACAGATGAGGTTGATCTGCTGAGCAAGAGCGATCTGCACTTCGACGGCAGACCGGTGCTGCATCTCGATATCGGTGCCGCCGCCGCACCCGACGACTACTATCTGCGCGGCATAGTGCGTGCGGAATATACCGGTCACGGCTGGGCGATTCCTGCCGCAGACTACCGCGAACAGCATAAGCTCTTCCGCCGTCTGACCACCGCGAACCGCATGCCGCAGACGATCTTCCACTCCGATCATGTCGATGAGCTGCGCACCGCCGACGGCAAATTCCCCGTTGTCAGCTGCGATGTCACGGCGCTGAATGACGAGCGCTGCAATTATCTCCCCTATCAGAGCATCTACGATATCGGCACAAAATACCGCTATGATATCGAAACCGAGCTCAACAGCACGAAGGAATACCGCTTCTGGATCATGAACAATGCAAAGCTCGACTGGAACCGGTTCACGGCTTATGAAGCGCCCTCGAAAAATGAGCTTGTATCGGAATATGAAGACTTCGTCATGAAGGAATATCTCCGCGTCCCCGAGACCGAGGCGATGCAGCAGCTGAAAGAGCAGGCGCTTCCGGCTCTGCTGCCAAAAAATGCACCGCTGATCCGCCGGCTCGATGCAATCCGTGATTATATCTGGGCACGCGCAGAATACACCATGCAGCCCGGAACACAGCCTTCCGACCGTGATTTCGTCGATTACTTCCTGAATGACAGCCACAAGGGCTACTGTGCACATTACGCTTCTGCGGCGGTGCTGCTCTGCCGGATGTGCGGCATTCCTGCCCGCTACTGTCAGGGCTATGTGCTCACGCTCGATGATTTCGTGCTCAACAAAACCGATGACGATTATTCGATTAACATTCCCGATTATCAGGCGCATGCATGGGCAGAAATCTATGTGAAGGGCTACGGCTGGATTCCCTACGAGTTTACGGAAACCGTCATGGATACATGGCACCGCTCGGCACAGGCTGCTGCGGAAACGACGCTGGTTCCGGTCACGACCACGACAACAGCCACCACAGCAGTGCCGCCGATCCCCGGCAGCCAGACAACCGAATCCACCACCAAGACCACCGCACAGGACGGCTCCGGAACCCCCGGCAATGGCGGTCTGACACCGGAACAGCTCGCAAAGCTGCGGAAGATTCTCCTGATCGTGCTTGCAGTCATGGTCATGCTGCTGCTCTATTATGCACTGCATCGCTGGATCACCGGCAAGCGGCAGCGCGCCATGGAAAACAGCGACCCGAATGCAGCGGCACATGCGGCATATACATTTATCGTGCAGCTTCTGCGGATGCAGGGCATTGAGCAGGAAAAGCTCTCGCACGATGAATTCTCCGACACCGCCGAAGCACAGTGCAAGCTGCTGCCCGCCGGCAGAATCCGCCGCGCAATCGACATTCAGCAGGCAGCCGTATTCAGCAAGAACGGCATCGTGCAGGCTGATGCAAAGGTCATCTGCAAGACGGCGACCGATCTCGCAAAGGCGATGTATACCAATGCAAAGCCGCTGCGCAAGCTCTGGCTTCGCTGGGGCAGACACATCATAAAATAACAAAAAGGAGTACAGGCATCATGCCCGTACTCCTTTTTTGTATCCGGTTATTCCTTGCATTTTCAGGCTCACGCCTGCTTCTTTTCATGCTGCCATTCGAGATATTCCTCGTAAGTACACATCTTATCAATGCAGCCGTCATCGGTGATCTCAATGATGCGGTTTGCTGCGGTCTGCATGATCTCATGGTCATGCGTCGTGAAAATGACAACGCCCTTGAACGCCGTCAGCGCATTGTTGACCGCCGTAATGGATTCCAGATCAAGGTGGTTCGTCGGCTGATCCAGCAGCAGCACATTCGAGCCGAACAGCATCATCCGCGAGAACATGCAGCGCACCTTCTCACCGCCGGAGAGCACATTGACCGGCTTGTAGATATCGTCGCCGGAGAACAGCATCTTGCCGAGGAAGCCGCGCAGGAAGGCATCCGTCTGCTCGCCTGTCGAATACTGCCTGATCCAGTCCACAATGCTCATGTCACAGCCGTTGAAATATTCGCTGTTATCCTTCGGGAAATAGGAGCGCGAGGTCGAAATGCCCCACTTGACCGTACCGCTTTCCGGCTCGGTCTCCTCCGCAAGGATTTTGAACAGCGCCGTGATTGCCTGCTCACTCTTGCCGATGATTGCAACCTTGTCCGTGCGGCTGAGCGCAAAGCTGATATTTTTCAGCAGCGGTTCGCCGTTTTCGTCATTGCAGCAGACATTTTCGAGCGTGAGAATATCCTTGCCGAGCTCACGGTCCGGCGTAAAACCGATATATGGATATTTGCGCGTCGATGCAGGGATTTCCTCCATGCTGAGCTTATCGAGCAGCTTGCGGCGGCTCGTCGCCTGACGGGATTTCGATTTGTTTGCGGAAAAGCGCGAGATAAACTCCTGCAATTCCTTGATTTTCTCCTCCGCCTTGCGGTTCTGCTGCTTCATCAGGCGCTGCATGAGCTGCGAGGAATCATACCAGAATTCATAGTTGCCGACATACATTTTGACCTTGCCGTAATCGAAATCGACGATATGCGTGCAGACATTGTTGAGGAAGTGGCGGTCATGCGAAACGACCAGCACCGTGCCGAAATAATCCGCGAGAAAATCCTCCAGCCAGCGGATCGCATAGACATCGAGGTGGTTTGTCGGCTCGTCGAGCAGGATGATATCCGGATTGCCGAAGAGCGCCTGCGCGAGCAGAACCTTGACCTTCTGGTTGCCGTCGAGCTCGGACATCTGCGCATAAAGCAGTTCCTCGCTGAGTCCCAGACCCTGAATCAGCTTGGAGGCATCGCTGTCCGCCTCCCAGCCGTTCAGCTCGGCGAATTCGCCCTCAAGTGCGGCAGCCTTTTCGCCGTCTGCATCGGAGAAATCCTCCTTTGCATAGAGCGCATCCTTCTCCTTCATGATATCATAGAGCCGCTTGTTGCCCATGATGACCGTATCCAGTACCGTGAACGCATCAAACGCAAAGTGATCCTGCCGCAGAACGGACATGCGTGTGCCCTTGTCAATGGCAATCTCGCCCTTGGTCGGTTCCAGCTCGCCGCAGAGAATCCGCAGAAATGTGGATTTGCCCGCACCGTTTGCACCGATGATGCCGTAGCAGTTGCCGCCGGTGAATTTCAGATCGGCGTCCTTGAAGAGCATCTGTCCGCCGAACTGCATTGTCAGATTATTGACCTGAATCATTGATATATAACTCCTTCCGAATGACATACCCTGATATTATAACACATTATCACGCAAAAAGCAAGCTGAGCGAGGCAGTCTTTCATAAAACAAAAATGAGAAAAAAGGAGGAAGGAGAAGGTAGGAAGGCGTGCGTTCGGACTGATTGGCAAGTGCCTGACCGGCATTTCTCTGAATGATAAGAATATATTATGCTTGGTTCACCGGCTTCTTCCGCCTCTTTCCGCCTCTTTCCTTCCTGCATTTATATGCTCTCAGCTTGCATTTTGCGTGATAATATGCTATAACCGCGCCGTGCGCGGCTCCATTGATCTAAAGTTCTCCGGCAGATTCACTGCAACATAAAACGTGATGCTCTCCGCTTGCTTTTTACCATATAATGTGCTATAATAAAACTACTAATCTAAAAATAACGGAGGTTGTCCACTATGAGTTCCAATGTCAGACCCGAATCTATGGAGAGAATTACAACAGAAGCACTCGCCAATGCCTTCATCGACGAGCAGATCAAAGCACTGCGCGCACAGATCGGTGACAAAAAGGTACTGCTGGCACTGTCCGGCGGCGTAGACAGCTCTGTCGTTGCTGCATTGCTGATCAAGGCAATCGGTCAGCAGCTTGTCTGCGTCCATGTCAACCACGGACTGCTGCGCAAAGGTGAGCCGGAGCAGGTGATCGAGGTCTTCCGCAACCAAATGCACGCAAACCTTGTTTATGTTGACGCAGTTGACCGCTTCCTCGATAAGCTCGCAGGCGTTGCAGAGCCGGAGAAGAAGCGCAAGATCATCGGCGCAGAGTTTATCCGCGTCTTCGAGGAGGAGGCACGCAAGCAGGACGGCATCGAATTCCTTGCACAGGGTACGATCTATCCCGATATCCTCGAGAGCGACGGCGTCAAGGCGCATCACAATGTCGGCGGTCTGCCGGAGGATATGCAGTTTGAGCTGGTCGAGCCGGTCAAGCTGCTCTTCAAGGATGAGGTGCGTGTGGTCGGCAAGGCACTCGGTCTGCCGGATAATATGGTCTACCGTCAGCCGTTCCCGGGTCCGGGACTCGGTGTCCGCTGCCTCGGCGCGATTACCCGCGACCGTCTGGAGGCAGTCCGTGAGAGTGATGCGATTTTGCGTGAGGAGTTCGCAAAGAACGGTCTCGAGGGCAAGGTCTGGCAGTATTTCACCGCTGTGCCGGATTTCCGTTCTGTCGGTGTGAAGGAGGGCAAGCGCACCTTCGCGTATCCGGTGATTATCCGTGCGGTCAATACGAAGGATGCTATGACGGCGACTGTTGAGGATGTGCCGTTTGCACTGCTCCAGCATATTACCGCACGTATTACAGCCGAGGTCGAGAACGTCAACCGCGTGCTCTATGATCTTACGCCGAAGCCCTGCGCGACGATTGAGTGGGAATAATCAACGGATTCCGGGAAATTACGTATCTGCGTGATTCCTGAATCTGAAAAGTGCCAAATGGCAACATTTTGGCAACACTGCGTATTATTCAAAGAATAAGAGCGAACTGGTTTTGCGGAACCGGTTCGCTCTTTTTGCTTATTTTCGTTTTCTTTTTTTGCTTTTCCCGTACTCTTCATCAAGAAACGTTGGTAAATGATGGAACGGTCCGCCTTTATCATACCGAGGATAGAAATACCGCCACTTATCATATTCGTCTTTGGTAATTTCACCCCTGCGATATTTTGCCGCTTCTTCATACCAAGATGACAACAGTCTCAACATCCTTCTAAATCTTTCATCTTCGTAATTTAGACGAATGCACACTTCTTTGTCGATTTTATCGATTTTGATGGCGTATAAATCTTCCAGCAGAAATAATGTATGCATCACACCAATTTCATCATCGGTATCTGGCGTCATTAAAGCTTCTTTACTTACTTTAAGATATAATACCAATTCATCAATGACAGCTTCTTTTGGAACATGCGTACCGGATTCGTATTGAGCAATACGTACATCGGCAGTTTTTTCACTAAAGCCTAGCAGTCTTCCAAGTAGCTTTTGTGTATAGCCTTGCCTATTACGGAAAAAGCGTATTCTCTCACCTAACGACATAATAAGCACTCCTTTTTTTCTTTTATTATACCACGTTTTTTTTTCTGCTGTCAAGATAATTGAAATAATATAAAAATAATTAGCTCTATCCTCTTGACTTTTCATGATGTGTTTAGTATAATATAATATACTAAGGCAATTGCCTTAGTCAATAGAGGAGAGGAGGTGAATCACATGAGCAAAAAGCTGTACTTAAACGCAGAGGAGGTAGCTGAAACAATGGGTATATCTGTTGCCTTCGCGTATAAGATCATGCGCGAACTGAACGCGGAGCTGAAGCAGAAGGGCTACATCGTAGTTTCAGGCCGAGTGAACAAGCAGTATTTCTTGGAGCGTACCTGCTATGGTACGCCGCAAAACGGAAAGGAGAGTTGAACATGTCCATACACAAGGATGGAAAGAAATGGCGCGTCTTGTACCGCTACAAAGACTGTCAAGGTAACATTCAGCAGACGCAAAAACGCGGGTTCAAAACACAGAAAGCAGCCAGAAAGTGGGAAGAAGAGCACATTAAACAGCAGGAATTCGATCTCGGCATGCTGTTCGGAAGCTTTACGGATGTTTATATCGCGGACAAGCAACCCCGCATCCGTGAAACAACTCTGAATACCAAAATGAACATTATCCGCACGAAGTTTCTACCTTACTTCAAAGATCGGAGAATGGTCGATATTCAGCCGCGTGATATCATCAAATGGCAGAACGAAATGCTCAAAACCAAAACGGCGGACGGCAAACCGCTTTCACCTGATTATCTTCGCACGCTTCATGCACAGCTGTCCGCAATTTTCAATCATGCGGTTCAGTTTTACGGGCTGTCTTCCAATCCGGTCAGAAAAGCCGGAATTATCGGCGAAAAAGGTGCGAAGGAAATGCTCTTCTGGACGAAAGCGGAGTATAATCGCTTTGCGGAAGTAATGATGGACAATCCGATCATGTATTACGCATTTGAAGTGTTCTACTGGACTGGATGCCGCTGCGGAGAACTGCTTGCCCTGACGCCTGCCGACTGGGATTTCGAGAAGAATATGCTCCGGATCAACAAGTCATATCAGCGCATTGACGGTAGGGATGTGATCACCGATCCGAAAACACCCAAAAGCAACCGCCTGATTAGTATTCCTGAATTTCTGGCAGACGAAATTCAAGATTATTTGAAGATGCTCTATGGTATCAAGGGCTCTGACCGGATGTTTTTGCTCTCCAAGCATAGTTTGCACAGAGCATTGCAGAGCGGAGCTGAGGCAGCCGGCGTGAAGACAATTCGCGTGCATGATTTGCGGCATTCGCATGTTTCGCTTCTGTTTGAGATGGGATACTCTGCGGTTGCAATCGCAGAACGTGTCGGACACAGAAGCATTGACATCACTTACCGGTATGCGCATATGTTTCCGAGTGTGCAGAAAGATATGGCTATCAAGCTGGATCAGATGCGAAAGAAGGATGAAAATGTCGCAGAAGAAACTTGATGCACATGGGCGGTTTCGTTCAGTGAGCGCGAGTTTTCGCGTATCTCCGGAAGAAAATGATCTGCTGAACCGGCTGGTCGCACTTTCCGGTCTGACGAAAAGAGAATACATCGCCAGACGGCTGCTGAACCGTGACATTATTGTGCAGGGCAATCCGAAAGTCTACAAAGCACTCAAAAATCAGCTTGCAGAGGTATTAGAAGAGCTGCGTCGCATTGAAAGCGGCGGAACTGTCAATGACGAACTGCTTGCACTGATCGCACAAATTGCAGAAATCATGAAAGGAATGAAGGTGGAGAGCGAATGGACGAGCACAAAAAAATGACCGCTCCGGAATCATCTGTTGCAGCAGATGCGGAGCAGTCACCGTCTATAATTGACACTACTATTATACCAGAAAACGCGCAGGAATGCAAGATGCCAGACGAAACTTTTTCGCAGATGCAGATTGATTTGCTGCGGATGCTGGATCCATCTTTCCTGGCAACGATTTCAATGCAGGAACTATACGAGCGTATATTCCAGCGAAAGCCCCCGATCATCGACGGATTGCTCTATACCGGCACCTATCTGTTTGTCGGTGCGCCGAAGCTCGGCAAAAGTTTTTTCATGGCGCAGCTCGCCTACCATGTCAGCACGGGTACTCCCTTATGGGAGTATCCGGTGCGGCAGGGCACGGTGCTTTATCTCGCACTCGAAGATGATTACCGCCGGTTGCAGGAACGCCTGTACCGGATGTTCGGCACAGCCGAATCCGACCGGCTTTATTTCTCGATCACAGCAAATCAGATCGGCAAAGGTCTGGACGAACAGCTTTCCGGATTCATCGGGCGGCATAAGGATACATCACTCATCATCATCGACACGCTGCAAAAAATACGGGAAATCAGCAGCGATGCATACAGTTACGCAAGTGACTACGAGGTTATCACAAAGCTGAAACGATTTGCGGACAAGTATCATATCTGTCTGATGCTCGTGCATCACACGCGAAAACAGCAGTCGGATGACAAGTTCGATATGATCTCCGGTACGAACGGTCTGCTCGGCGCAGCGGACGGTGCGTTTCTTCTTCATAAGGAGAAACGCACCAGTGCTTCTGCGATTCTTGAAATCTCCGGGCGCGATCAGCAGGATCAGCGGCTATATCTTACACGCAATCCTGTAAAGCTCTCGTGGGATTTGGAGAAAAAGGAAAATGATCTGTGGCAGGAACCGCCGGAGCCTTTGCTCGATGCAATCTCCAAGCTCGTGACGCCGGAGCATCCGGAATGGAACGGCACGGCGACAGAACTGGTTGCGGCGCTCGGGCTGGATATGAAGCCGAACACGCTGACACTCAAGCTGAATGTCAATGCCGGTCGTCTTTCTGCGGCGTACAATATTCAGTATTCTAACAGTCGTTCTCATAACGGTCGGAGTATTCAGCTCTTGCTGCAAGCCGAGTAAAGCGTGACGATCCGTGACGATCGTGACGATGTTTTGAGGGTGGGGGTATGTCTAAAAGATCGTCACCATCGTCACGACCGTCACGCCGCGTAGAATAATCAAACAAGAATTAGGGGGGGATTTGTATGAATAGCACAAATCACAAAAAAGGGCAAGTTGGGGTTATCCTGGAACGCGAACAGATAAATGCGGTTCTGCAAGCATTAAATTGTATTTCTGCCGCGGACACATCTAATATTTATTCGGTTGATGCTGAAAAGCTGAAACGGAAAATCATTCAGCACGGGCGCACCTTCAATCAAATGGATACGGATAAAGTGTCTTTGTTCTTTTTCGAGAACGAAGCGGCAAGTTTTATCCGTCTGACGGCTATTTTTCTTTCTTCCGTTCTGGCAATCGAGAAAGACTACTATCCGGAAATCGGTCAGATTCATAAAAAGGGTTTGGGAAACGCCCAATCTGCGGAGCAGAAATTATCCGGTAAGTCCCTCTGACGTCCGAACGGCAGCCCGTAATCTGTATTGTACGCGCCTTCACGGGGGTACGATACGGATATTGGGTCAACTACACAAAAAGTACGCACAGGCAGCTTGGGGGACGTTCAAAACTGAAAAAGAAAGGAAAGCACCATGAACCAAATGAGTATCAGCTTCCGGCTCGGCAAGCCCAGCGCACCGCATGGTGCGAACCTTGCGCATAACAACCGTGAGTTTTCTGCATCGAATATCATGCCGGAGCGCACCTGCGAAAACATCCAGTTTCAGAGGGAACGTCTGGAAGATGCTTATGCTGCATTGTTCTCTGAAGCGCTGGAAGCTTACAACGCGAAGCAGAATCGCCCCTGCCGGAGAATCCATGACTACTGTCAGCATGTCAAGGACAGTCACCGCGAGGAACCGTATTATGAAGTGATCGTGCAGTTCGGTGATTGTACGAACGCGCCGTGCGGCAGTGCAGCCGGCGATGCTGCCAGACAAATGCTGATCGAATACATGAACGGCTTTCAACAGCGCAATCCGAATCTGCATATCTTTAATGCTGTCCTGCACATGGACGAAGCAAGTCCGCATTTACATATCGACTTCATTCCGTTCTATACGAAGGGACGGCAAAAAGGATTGTCAAAGGGCGTTTCCATGAAAGCAGCACTGATTGAAATGGGATTTGCTGCACGAAACAAGTATGATTCATCGGTGATCGGCTGGGAAAAATCTGAACGTGTCGTAATGGAGCAGATTCTCATACAGCATGGCTTTCAGCGTGAGGATAAGCAGGCTCATTATGCGCATATGACAGTTGACGAGTATAAGCGAACGCAGGACAGAAAGCGGATGACTGAATTACTCCGCCGTTCTCAAAAAATCGAACCGGCATCTGTCGTGCCGAACCTGAAGCAGCAGATTGCGGAATTATCAGCACAGACGACAAGATTGCAGCGCGAAAAGGAATCTCCTTACCGGACGTTTTACTATTCGGATGCGTCGAAGCTGTCCTTTGTGCTGGATCAACTGGCAAATCGTAAAATTCCGTTTCATGAGACAGATCACGGGTTTGAGGCGCAATTGTGCTATGTTGATGAGATACGCCGGATCGAAAAGAGCTATCGTTCGCCGGCTTCTACCATCAGAGAGCGGCTGCGGGATGATATTGACCTGACCATGTATCAGTCAACTGACTTTGATATGTTTCTTGAGAAATTGCAGGCAAAGGGCTTTGCTGTCAAAACTGGCCAACATCTCTCTGTGATGCCACCGTATGGAGAGCGGTATATCCGATTAAAATCGCTCGGTGAATACTACGATGAGCTGTCAATCCGCAAACGGTTAGCTTCAAAAATGCGATTCGAGGAACGTCTGGATACTGCGATAAAAGAACGCAGTACAGTAAAAGCATCGTCTGTTCTCGTATTGAAGGAAACCCGATATTATATTCAGGTATTCTCACAAGGTTTGCTCCCTATGCGGCGAAAAAAACAGGCGCTTCCGTTCAGCTGGGTAAATGATGCTGAACTGGATAAGCTGCTTTCGTTGAATCAGCTGCTCAATGAAGGCATGACACCTGAATCCATTCGTCAGAAAGCAGAAATGCTCGAGAAAGAGGCGCAAAGCAAATACGAACAAGTTGAGACAGTGGAAAAAGATCTGAAATTTTTTCTGGAGCTGAAAGAAAAAATAGGAATCGTTTTTGAGGGGAAGTCCTCTGAACAATTTACGACGGAACAAGCCAAAGCAACTGTCAGTCAATATCCCGACATCAATGCCGGGAATTACCGTCGTATAGATTACCTTATAAAAGCAGGGGAGGAGAAACTACAAAAGGCATCAGAAGTCCACGGTCAGATCCGGGACGAACTGAAACAGATCACGGATTCCCTGAGCATCATGGAAAGCGTGCGGAACCACACCTATGTGAATTCCCTCATAGAAACCGAGAAGAGAATCCGGCAAACAGAAGGTAAATTGTATGACGAGGAAAAAACAAATGAACACGAGAATTATAGCAGTATGTAATCAGAAAGGCGGTGTCGGCAAGACCACCACGACCGTAAATCTTGGTGTGGGGCTTGCAGCAGCTGGTCAGCGGGTGCTTCTGATTGACGCTGATCCACAGGGAAGCCTGTCTGTCAGTCTCGGTATCGGAGATGCAGATGCGCAGACCGATACCCTGGCATCGATTATGATACGGGAGATGAATCGTGAGCAGTACGACGTAAGAAACTGCATTCGGCATCATGCAGAGGGCGTGGACTATCTTCCGGCGAATATTGAGCTGGCGTCTGTAGATGTTTCGATGATTCACGCTATGAGCCGGGAATATATCCTTTCCGGCGTGATTGCACAGATCAGGGATGAATACGACTTTATCCTGATCGACTGTATGCCCTCCCTCGGAATGCTGACCATCAACGCACTGGCGGCAGCAGACAGCATCCTGATTCCGGTCGAAACGAAGTTTCTGCCGATCAAGGGCTTGCAGCAGCTTTTCCAGACGATCAGCAGCGTGCGGTATCGGATCAATCCGAATCTGGAAATAGAGGGCGTTCTGTTTACGATGTTCAACGGAACGAATCTTTCCGAGCAGATCGCGGCGACCGTCACCGAAACCTACGGCAGCTGCATCCGGGTATTCGATACCAGAATCCCGACCGGCACGAAAGCTGCCGAAGCACCGGCAAGCGGAAGCAGTCTGCTGCACTATGCACCGAAAAGCAAAGTTGCTGCGGCATATACTGAACTGACAAATGAGCTTCTGGCATACCGGAATGTTAAGAAGGAGACTGCCGTATGAGTGGTAAACTTGATCTCACCGGTGCCTGCAAACCGCTGGCAGACATCTTTGCATCTGCATCCGAGCGCGAGGAACAGCGGAAGGCAGCCGTTGCCAAGCGGATTATTGATATTGAAATCGACCGGATAGATGATTTCCCAGATCATCCGTTCCATGTCCGGGACGACGATGACATGATGCAGCTTGTCGAAAGCATCCGTGAGCATGGCGTTCTGACACCGGCAACGGTGACGCGGAAAGCCAGTGAACATTACGAAATGATCAGCGGACACCGCCGCAAGCACGCCTGTCAGCTCGCCGGATTGACCGTGATTCCTTGCGAGATTGTGGAGCTTTCCCATGATGACGCAGTGCTGCGCATGGTCGAGAGCAACTTTCAGCGCTCTGAAATATTGCCGAGCGAGAAAGCATTTGCATACAAAATGCGCCTTGATGCGTTGAAAAGAAAAGCCGGTCGGGTGTCCGAAAAAGAATTGGGCTCCAATGGAGCCCAATTAACCGGACAGAGATCAAGTGAGCAGCTTGCCTCTCAATCCGGCGAAAGCGCAGCACAAATCAAGCGGTATGTTCGCTTAACATTTCTGCTTCCGGAGCTTCTGAAAATGGTCGATACCCGTCAGCTCGGATTCAGACCAGCAGTAGAGCTGTCGTATCTGACAGCAGATGAACAGGCGTGGCTGCTTGACAGTATCAGATCGGAGAAAGTCTATCCGACAATGGCACAGGCGGGTAAAATCCGGCGGTTTTCCGCAAGCGGCAATCTGAACAGCGATGTACTTCTTTCGATTCTCATGGAATCCAAGCCGCAGACAACAGGTAGCTACAAGCTGCCGCGGGCAAAATTCGCACACTATTTCAAGGAAGATGCCAAGCCGGAGGAAATTGAGGACACGATTGAAAAGGCTTTGAAGTTGTATTTTGGAGTTGAGGCTTATAAACACTAATGTTTCTCAGAGAATCAAGCAGGTTATCATTACTGAACATCTAAAGATACGGGTATTTCGCCTAACTATATAAGCGATCTCGAAAATGGGCGGCGCAACCCCTCACTTGATACTTTGGAGCGTTTGATTGTGCCATTAGGCATCACTTTAGCCGAATTATTCAGCACTGATGACAGCGCATCCTACCTCTCCGAGAAAGAAAGGCTGTTGGTAGAGAATTACCGCTTGCTTCCAGACGAAAAGGGTGATTTTCTTTTGCAGATGAGTACTTTATTGAATAAGTAGCTAACATGCCGCTTTCAGTAATGGAGGCGGCATGTTCTATGCCTGCAAGAAAAGTCTCTGCTTCCCAGTCAAGCTGTTCATTCAATGTTTCCTGCAATGCATCAATCGGACTGCTGGTATCACGGTCATGATTCGTGTTTTTGATCAGCTTTCCTCTTTCCGGCGAGATCCTGTGCTCACAGATCGGTTCATGAAAAACAGTATAGACCTTCAGGATCCCGTCAACAGCTTCGATCTCGACTTCTTTCTGAGTGGTATATGTACCGATCGGAACAGAATACCGATTAGAGCAATAAACGATCGTATTATCTTTCCGGACAGTCCGAAGAATTGTTGCTGAACAGCTTTCAACAGTATCCGGCAGAGGCCGCAGGTGTTCGCGTTCTTCGCGGAACACTTCAGCAGGAACCTTGTGTGTTGTTCCGTGCTGCTTCGCATTTGCAGTCCGTTCAAGCCATGAGACACCGCAATGGTTGAGCGTGCTGTCATCGAACGGATAAAGCCTGTTTTCGAGGAATCCGTGTTTCACATAACGGACGACATTTTCGATCTTTCCCTTGCTTTCCGGATCTGCCGCACGACAAAGATGCACTCGAAAGCCGCATCTCTGCCGAAAAGCTTCAAATTCATGCGTATAGATAATGTCCCCGGCATTCTCAGCAACGCATACGACACTGTCCTGATCGAATACATATTCTTCTGTCATGCCGCCGAAATACGCAAAGCACTCATTCATAGCTGTAATCAGGTCAACAGTGTGGAACGGTCTGCTCTGGAAATATACAAACTTATATCGTGAATGGGATAACACAAACGCTGCGAACCGGACTTTTGTACTGCCTGTCCCGTCTGCATTCGGCAGCGCCATTTCTCCGAAATCTACTTGTGTCTGCAAGCCGGGCGGCAGTTCTTCAACAGCAGCATACTCCCTCGGAGAAGCCGATCTTGGAATGCCCAGTTCTTCGCGCAGTGCCTTGACATACCGGCTGACAGTGCGTTCCTTGAAGTCATACGGATAGTTTTCTTTGAGCCAGTCGCAGATCTGGGCAGATGAGATGCAGGGAAACCGCATGATCCATCCTGCGATAATGCTCTTGTATTGATCAAGGATGCTGATTCTTCGGATAGAACAGCAGTATTTGCTGTACTCATCGGCACTCATGTTCCAGTAATGCCGTACAGTCGCACGGTTGATGCCGAGCTGTGCTGCAACTGCATTCTGGCTCATACCGAGCTCTTTCAGCTCTTGGATTTTCGCATACATTTCGATTCCTTTCATTCTCTGCACCGCCTTTTCCATGGTTTCCTTTATTATACCATAGAAAACGCGTTGTACAGTTCGTGGCGAGAACCTGTATATTTCGTGGCGAATCATTGTATGCTTTTATTGGCCGATTCTGTACGTTTTATTATACCACTTACAGCTGTGCATGATATCGCAAACATTCAAAGAATAATCACCGGTATGCAGAGATTTTTTGATGAGAAACAAAGAATCAGATGGGGAATTGCGCAAAAGCAGGATAATTCTATCATCGGACATTGCGGCTTTTTTGATATTGAC
>JAFZPP010000029.1 GCA_017550285.1 Oscillospiraceae bacterium | reverse complement strand
CCTTTCAATTTATGTATCGATCACAATCAGCTTAACGATAATCTTCAGGATGGTAACCACGTCCTCCAGCGAGATATTGCCGCTGCGGTCTGCATCTGCGGCGCGCATTCCTTCGCTGGTGATCCGGACTGTCGGATCCTCTGCGCAGAAGCGTGCGAGCAGAATCGCATCCGTGACGTCAATGCTGCCGTCGCCGTTGACATCGCCGCGCGCGTATTCTGCCGGCGGATCATCGGCAGGCTTGCTGTTGTCTGTCAGGATTTTTGTTCCCTTTTCATCGGTAATCAGGCAGCGGTACTTCCTGCCCTCCAGCGTCTTGTAATCAATATCAATCTTATACTCTGTGCAGTCAGTATCCTTCCATGTCCTGCCTTCATCCTCGGAATACTGCCAGAGATAACTCAGCTCATATTTTCCGGCGGCAAGTGCATAGAATACAGCCTTGTCCTCCAGATATACCTTCGTCGTTTCCGGATCGGCAAGCAGCAGAATCGCATCATAGCCGACATTCTCATAGTTCTTGCCGACAGCGGCTTTCAGCGCATCGTTGTCGCCGTTGATTGTCACATGCTCCCAGTCCTCCGGTTCACCGATCATGCGGACATTCTCCAGCGCATTGCAGTCCTTGAAGCCCCTGCCTTCAACGTTTTTCAGCGTTGCCGGCAATGTGAGCGATTCCATCGTCTGAACATTCTCAAAGAACTCATGGTCAATCTTTTCCGAATCAATCAGCGTAACCTTCTTCAGAACATCCGGAACACAGTATACATCACCGTTCATGCTCGTTGTCCGGACCGTGCCGTACATGCCTTCCGGAACCGTGATGCTTGCATTGAAGAACGAACCGATATTTCTTGTGTCGATCCACTCATTTACAACAGAAGTCGAGAACGTCATTTCCTCAACCGCAGTACACATCTGGAATGCTTCGCGCGAGACGGTACTGACACCGCTGCCGAGAACGACTTTCTTCAGATTCTTGCAGTTACTGAAGGTGTAGCTCGTGACAGCCGGATATTTTTTCACGACAGGTTCCGCATCCGGCTCCTCAGGCTGAACGGTTTCGGTTTTGCCCGGAATAATCAGTTCCTTCAAGCCCTGACAGCCGGAGAATGCGTTTGCTTCGATCTTCCTGACGCTTTCCGGGATGATGAGCGTATCGAATTTCACATCCGTGCAGTCTGCAAAGGCATAGCTGGAAATGGTTTGCAGCGTATCCGGCAGGACAAAGGAATCCGTATGCGGATTTGCACCGGTTTTGCCGATATATTTCAGATTCCTGCATCCCTGGAACGCATAGCCGCCGATTTTTTCGATTCCTTTCACACAGGTGACGGATTCCAGCATTTTCATGCCGTTGAAGTAACGTTCCGGAATTTCACTGATATCCGTAAAGGTGACTTTTTTCAGCGCATTCGGGACACACATCGGTTGTGAGAAGCCGATGCTGTTTGTTTCATATGCCTGATACATCTGATCCGGTACCGAATAGCCGATATCAAAGAGCGCCGCCAGATGCCAGCTCAGGGAGAGGCTGTCTTTCACAAGAGAGAACGGGAATACCATTTCTTCGACGGAGCTGCACTCCGAAAACGTCTCAGAGCCAATCGAACTGATGTTTTCGCCCAGCGTGATTTTTTTCAGGCCCTTGCATCCGAAAAATGCAACGCTGCTCACCTTCAGACCTGTTTCCGGATTGCCCGGAATATTCAGTGCGGTAATGCCGTTGCACTCCCTGAACGCACTGGTATCAATTACCTGAACGCTCTGCGGAATTGTCAGCGCACCGAATGCCGCGCTCTTACAGCCGGAAAATGCGCTGACGCCGATATCTGTCAGAGCAGGCGGCAGTACAAATCCTGCGGTAGCATCGTCCGCGCCGCCGTAACGGGCATACCGGAGCTTTTCGCATCCCTCGAATGCACGGCTGCCGATCTTCGTGACCGAATCGGGAATATACAGGTATTCTGCCTGCGAGGCGCCGCTGAATACACTGTTGCCGATATTTTTGATGGTATACTGTCCTTCCGGATCATAGTTGTCAAGCATGATGACACGGACATCCTTGATGTGCTTGAGCGGCGAGGCGTCAAAATCGTACATTTCACCGTAGCCGATGACCTCCAGTACGCCGTTCCGGTAGAGGATACCGATGATATTATCGTCCTTTTTCGGTAAGCCGTTCTGATTGTAGCCCTTGCCCAGCTTAACGATCTCGACCATGATTTCGCTGTCCGGGATTACTCTTGCTTCCTGCGAAGGCAGCTCCGGATCCTCTGTTTCATCGGAATAAAGGGGCGGAACCTCCTCGCCCTCCGCGAAAGACGCATTGCTCAGCTTCAGAACCGGGTTTTCATCCGTTGTAAATTCGACGGGGAGCGTAATGGTCACCGGTTTATTTGTAATCGTAAATCCGCAGGCTCCGGGAGAATACTGGTTTCCGTTATCCATAATCACGCTGCAGGAATGCTGTCCCGGCGTTGCATAGAATACGAGCTCCTGGCTTCCGCCGGAGATGCTGTACTCATCCGAATCCGCCTTCAGGAATGCCGAATAGCCGGCAGGTACATTCCGGAACTGCACATTGATCGTCACGCGGTAGCCGCGGTTCGGACACGGCACCTTATAAAGATGAATCTCGGAATACCTTCCGGTTTTATTCACCGGAACATGAAAATCTCCGAGCTTGTATTCAACCTTGAAGAAATCCAGCTCCAGCTCCCATCGCAGCTCATTCAGCAGTTTGACAGCCTTTTGAAAGACCTCGACCTCATTATCCAGTTTGAAGCCTGCACCGACTTTTCCGAATATTTTTGCGGAGAGTTTAATTTCAATATCCAGACCGTGGTCACAGGCATGGATTGCCGGTTCGCCGGGATCTTCCGGCGGCATGAAGAATACACTGCCGGACTTCAGCTTTCCGTCTTTGTTTTTCACCTTCGGCGTCGTCATTGCCTTCACGTTAAAGTCAAGCTCGCCGCCGATTCCGGCACTCAGGTCGATCAGCTTTGCAAATGTAATGCCGACACTGACAGTTGTTTCAATCTTCAGTTCACCTTCAATGGCACAGCTGTCATCCAGCTTGATCGGCTCGATCTGCGCAATCGGCTGGACGCCTGTATCGGAATCAAAATCAATGCCCAGAATCATATGCTGCGACCAGCCGAACTGGAATTTCATGCTCAGCTTCGCCGACAGGTCGACTGCGAACTCAAAGAACAGACCGGGTACGTTCGGTACCGGGATCAGTTTATAGTACACATGCGTTTCTTTTTCTGGCTTTGTTGTCTGCAGTGCCTCCGGTCTGGCGGCATTGAAATTACTGGGATCAATGGTATATTCGGAGCCCGCTTTGTTTTCTGAGATCGTAAGAGTCGTTTTGAACTCCGTTTTCAGATTCAGATCAACCCAGAATTGTGCATGCACTCTGCTCATAACCTTGTAGCAGTGGAAGAATAGTTTAAGATCCGGCTTGACCTCACCTTCGACTTTTACATGATCTGTTTCGAGCAGCGTAGCCTTTAAGCTGTTATCCCATTCAAAAGTCGTACTCTGCGGCTCGGCTGAAACGGAGTCCCAAAGCTCTGCGGCTTTATCCTTCATGACCTCCCATGTCATGGAAGGATCCGAATTGTCATCGAGATATTGCCGGAGATATTCCTCTGTCCATGCCGGATCCGACACCGTGACAGAATCTTCCATTTCATAGGAGGTCTCGATCTTGATAAAATCGAACATATCGCCGATCTCCGCAGACGGATCACCGGTAACGGTTGCGGTGTCGCCGTCAACGGCAACATTCCGCACGCGGATCGAGATGATATCCTCCGCAGTCGGCTGAATATAGAAATACTGTCCTCTTTTCAGACTTCTGACCGTATCGTCAATATCGCTGAACACATACGAATCCCTGTCATAATCCGCCGAAACGAGGACGTTTGTCTGCGCATCATGCTCCGCAAGGACGGTATCCTCAGACAGCACAATGAAATTCGTTGTTTCATCGCTGTCGAAATTCACAACCTGCTCCGCATTGAAATCTGCGGCAGTGGTATCAAGAATTTGCTGCATTTCACGGGTATATCGGTCAACGGAAAACGGTTGGCAGACCGCAAGCCCGGCATGATTGACAAGCTGTGCATGAATCGTATAGTATGCAGGCAGCGCGGACAGATCCGCCTGTAATTCCGTCATGACATAGCTGCCGGCATCCACATCGGCTTCCAGCTGATAGGTGCGGGCAGGATTGTCCTCATCCACAAACAGCACACGCACCCTGCAGGCATAGCTCTGCGATGATATGACCGTAATTTTACCGGTCTGCTCATCGAATTTCAGATTGGAGACAGAGACATTCTGCTCTGATGCAGGCGCATTCAGATTCTGCACGGACATACTGTTCTGCGCGCCCTGATCTGCAAGATAGCGGGCAAGTGAATTCTTGCCGACAGGTCCGCCTGCGGCTGTCGGCTGCGCGACCGGAGCGGACGGCTCCGGCACATCGGGACAGCTCGCCCGGAGCGGAGAATCTGTCAGCAGAACAGATGCACAGATCATCGCGCTCAGAGCCGCAGATACGGTTTTCTTCATCATGATAATCCCCCTGTATTCAGATTTGCATCGCCGTGAAAGCAGCTTTGCTGAATTAATTATATCAGTTTCCAGTCCTTCTGTCAAGTGAAACCGGAAAAGAATGACCGGAGGCAGCAGCGGCACGCCCCTGTTTCCGGAAAGCCGCTGCCGTACAATGGCATACCGGATCCTGGGCGATCGACAGGATGCGGAAGAATGTGCCGATGATGTGCTGATGAAGCTCTGGGAGACCATTCCGCTCGCAGCACCGCGCTCCCTGACGGCGTATATCTCCGGCATAACGCGAAATCACGCGCTGAATATGCTGCATGCCAGAAATCGTGCCAAACGGGGCGGAAAGCAATATGATGCGGCGCTGGATGAACTTTCGCCCTATCTCAGATCAGACGAAGATCCGGAGGAACGGCTCAGCATCATTGCATTACAGGAAGCAATCAACCGCTTTCTGGACGGATTGCCGGAAGAAACGTGCATGATTTTTCTTGCGCGGTATTATTCCATGCAGCCGATCAAAGAGATTGCTGCGGAGCATTCCTCGACCGTGGGGCGCGTACAGATGATTTTGAAACGAACAAAGGAAAAGCTCCGTGCTTATCTCGAAGAGGAGGGGTTACTATGAAACCGCAGGATTTTATGGAAGCACTCGGAGGTGTCTCACAGGAGAAACTGGATGCGCTTGCGAAATGGCAGAATGCAAAAACGCCGATCACCGGCGAAGCGCCTGCGAATAAAAATCGCATTACGCAGACTGCCGATAAGCCTGTTTTCGCAGCAAGGAGGCGAGGAACTATGAAACAGAAAGCAAAAACAAAAGCGCCCTCAGCGCAGATGAATCCGTGGAAAATCGGTATTGGTGCAGCTGTAACTGCCTGTGCAGTGATTGCGGCTTCCATTGGAGGAGGAATCATCAGTTTGGATAAACAGTTGCAGGTCGGTATGAGCGGCGGGACATCTGTCGCAGAACAGCTTTCAGAAAATGAGCCGATTTTGATTCGTAATAACTGTACCGAAGGCGTTGCGCTTGCAATGGATATCCCCGCAGAGGGAACGGCGAAGGTTTTGCATT
>JAFZPP010000001.1 GCA_017550285.1 Oscillospiraceae bacterium | reverse complement strand
CTGCGCTTCTTCTCCGGCTCCCGGTATCGTTCCGGCAAGTGATATGTTCATCTCCAATCATCTCGGAAGCAAGAAGCTCAACAGCAATGACCGCATGAAAGAAAGCGATTTCAAGTTCTCCGATTCTGATTTGCCGTATATCCTGATGATCGGCGGCGGCACGGCTGACCAGGTTGTCGGTACGTTCCCGAAGCAGTATCATGAGCTGTTTGACAAGAACGGCACGATGAACCTCTGGATGGAGTTCCCGGGCGCAGGTCACGACGCGAGCGTCGGCACACCGCTCTTCTACAACTTCTTCCGTTATGTTTTCAAAGCGTAATCCCTCCAAGGAATACATAAGAATGCACCCTGTTCAGATTGAGCAGGGTGCATTTGCTTTGCGTTGCATACCGACAGACGCACGAAACCCCCGTCCGCAGACAGGGGGCTTCGTGCATGTTCATGCCATAATGGGGAAAACGCTGATTTTACCGGTGAGATACTCAATATGCAGCTTGACATCGTCAGCCGTGAGCTCACCGTCGCCGTCGAGATCGGCGGGTTCCATGTCGTCAATCTCACCCTGGTTGAGGATGACACGCTTGAGGATCGTCAGATCGCGTGCATCGACGGACTTGTCGTCGTTGAGATCGCCGTAGATAAATTCCTTCTGGGTAGTGCTGCCTGCCGGAACATTGAGCTTCCACCACTGTACATTAAAGAGATAACCTTCGCCGCCCTTGAAGACGAGATACAGATCGTGGATACCGGAGGTCTTTTCAAGCGTCGCAGACAGGGTCTTCCATTCCTGCCAGCCGCCGGTCGAACCAACATCCACAGTACCGATCAGCTTGCCGTCTGCGCCGTCAAGGCGAACCTCGATGGAAGAACCGCCGCTGTTTGCTGCGACACGGATATCAATCTTATCGGCACCGCTGCCGAAATCTACATCCTTGAAGCCGATGTAATCGCCGTTTTCGATGTAAGCGACATCCTGTCCGCCTTCCTGACAGTTTTCAAGATCAACGCCGGACTGAACAGAGAAGGAGCTTGCATCGACAGTTGATGCAGAGCCGCTGATGCGGACGATATGTGAGGATTTGCTGAGGACCTTGCCGGTACTGTCGGTCACATAGACACGGTATTCACCTGCTTCGGACGGGGTCTTGATCTTCGTCGCCGTACCGGAGCCCTTGGTCATCGCAGCGCCGACCTTAAACGAAGTGGTATTGTCCGGAGCGATCCAGACAGTCTTGCCGGAGCCTGCCTTGCGGATCGGGAGATTGCCGTCGCCCTTGGTTGCGCAGCTTGCAGGGAAGATATAGTCTGCATCGGTGCGCATGTGTTCGGGCATCAGATAACGGAAATCATCCTGCAAGCCGGAATTCAGGCAGACTTCATACTGTCTTGCCGGCCAGACATTATCCGAAATGACAATCGGCGTGTCAATGCGGCTGCTGGGCGGATTCTTGCCCATCTTGTTGACGGTTGCATAGGTGCGGAGGATTGTGAGGTCGTGCTTGTCGCCGTATTCCTCACAGTTGATCGTGTAGGTGACGTTCTTGTCGATTTCGAGGACATTGTCGTTCTCCTCGATGTATGCGGTACCTTCGTCGTTGTGGAGACCGTAGGTCGGTGCGCCGGGACCGCCTGCCGGAATGCCCTGAATATAGTTCTCATTGATAATCGTGCCGGGCATCTGACCGATCGTGTAAATGCCGCCGCTGTCGTGCAGACGGTTCAGGCAGTTGATGACACGGTTGTAGCAGATCTGGTTGTCGCGGCAGGTCTTGGAATCCTTGAAGTTGCACCAGCCCCAGCCGAGGTGAATGCCGTTGTATGCGGTATTTTCAACCTGATTGCGGAGCACCTTGACTGTATCACCGAAGTAAACGGTAATCGCAGCACAGCCGCCGAAGCCGTGAACAACAGAGATATTATAGAGCAGGTTATCGCAGATTTCAATGTTCTTGCAGACGCCTTCTACGCCGACGGGATACTTTTCGCGGTTGCTGTTGGTCTTGTCGCCGATGTAGATGTGCTGCGGATGCGAGATTGTGATACCGGAGGATGTGATATCGGTCACATAGTTGCCGTTGATCTTGCTGTTGATGACGTCGTTTGTCATCTGTATGCCGTCGGCACCGCAGTGCTTGATCACATTGCCGGTAAATTCGATCGAATCACTCGATTCTACCTTGATCATCGCGGGCAGGGTATCAACCATTTCATACCGCTTGCTGTGCCAGTTGGAATCCGCAAATGCGGTGTAGGTCTGCGCTGCCTGACAGGTTGTCTTGCCGTGAGAGCCTGCAACATTGGTCAGCTGATAATCGGTATGTGCGAAGGTGATGCCGCGGAAGGACAGGTTCTTGACGCGGTTGCTGGTTGATTCGCCGGAAATGATAATCAGCGATTCCGCAATCGGTGCTTCTGCATCCGCGCTGGACATATCCTCGCCCTGAAGCGGGTAGTAATAGACCTTGTGATCGGTCTTGTCGAAGTAGAACTGACCGGGGGAGTTGACAAATTCAAACGCATTATAGAGCGTATGCCATCCGCCGGTCGAGAAGCCTGCGCCCCAGCCCGGTGTCTGGGCAATCGCGCCGTAAGGCTGCTGCATCAGGAATACGAATGTGCCGTTTTCATATTTGATATCACGCGAGCACACGATATTCTCGTTCCATGTCGTACCGTTGACACATTCGAGATCGTCTGTATTCTTGGTGATACGCGGCAGATCGCTTTCCTTGTACTTGATGCCGTCGCTCTTCTGTCCGGAGTCCCATGCCCAGTCAGCCTGACCGGCAGTGATGCTGTAGGTACCCCAGCCGCCCTGTGCGCTGACGCCCTTGCTGCCCATATTGGCGCGATGGTCGTTGACGTAAAAGTTGCGGAGCTTGTAGTCTCGGTCGAGCGATGCAACATACAGCTTGTCGTTGTATTTTTCCCAGCCGGTAACGGCTACTGCGCCGCTGATGACCGGAACCTCATCCTGATATGCCTGATAGATGATGCGTGAATCGCCTTTGCCGGAGTCCTTCGTATCGAATTTGACCGGCTCGGTCTGACGGTATGTACCGCCGCGGAAATTGACGACGATATCACCGCTGACGCTGCCGTTGATCTTGCGGACGGCGTCTCTGGCACCTGCAAGTGTTTTGAGCGGTGCATCAATCGTTCCGGCATTGCTGTCATCGCCGTCCGGTGAGACGAACAGCTCGGCGCCGGATGATGCGGCGGCAGTCTGCAAAGAGAAGTCAGCCGCTGCGCTGAGGGCGGCAGCAGCGCAGAGAACTGCGCTGAGTGCTGCCGTCACACGAAGCATACTTTTTTTTCCGGAATGATAAATCATAAAATTCCCCCATTTCTGATTTTTTGTTTTTGCTTTTTTTCTTTATTCATCGAGCTTTGCGATAATACGGAGAATACCGATGACATCGTCGCCGTCCAGCAGAGCATCGCTGTTGACATCAGCATTTGCCTTGCCCTTTGCAGTGACATTTGCGCCGGTATCTTCGGCAACAAATCTTGCAAGCAGAACTGCGTCGGAGACATCGACCTTTCCGTCAATGTTTACGTCGCCGCGGAGCCCCTTTTCAGGTGTTGTCTGAGTAGTTTCTGTCGTTGTAGTTGTTGTCTCGGGTTCCGTCACTTCCGGAATTTCCGGCTGCTTGCTGAAATCAATCCACAGAGTGACTGCCTTGTCTTCCGGTGCATATGCCGGAGAAGCAGTGTTCTGCGATGCAAGCTCCGCTTCGCTCAGTGCCTTGCTGTAGAGGCGGACAGCGGAGAATTTCGCCTGCGAGTTACGGCCGGTATCCGGGCATGCGCCGATTGTCAGGTTATAGCCGGAACGGTTGGTTCCGTTTCCGCCTGTCAGCTGCTTGGAACCCTGAATCTTTCCGTCTACGTAAATGGAGACCGTATTCTTCGATGCGTCATAGATTCCGGCAACCTGGTGCATCTTGTTCAGCCAGTCGGACGGAATATCGCAGCTTGCAACCTGCCAGCCGCCGTCATAGATGAAGAAATCAACGGATTTATTTGTGCAGCGGAGCGTGAATGTCGTATCACCCTTACCAACGAACTGGTTATATTCCTGCGTACCGGTCGGGATTACATTGACTTCAACTGTAAAGGAATTCTTGCCCTCGACGATCGGAGCGATTGTGCTGCCGAACGGAACCGGAACGGCACCGCTCATCAGAACCTGATTGCCGGAGGTTTCCAGCTTTGCGGTTTCCGGAATCGGGATCACGAAATGATTGCTGCTCTGATCCTGTACGCTCTGCGGGAGACGGCGGTACGGCTTTGCAGCTTCGTTCATTGCTTCGTCATCGCTGCCGGTCGGGATCGGGATGATCGTGTATGCCCATTCGTAGATGCGGTCTTTTGAAAGTGTATACTGATCAAGTGTTGCCTGTCCGCAGGTTGCGGAGCCGGTACCCATGGAGCCGTAGTTCATGCTGAGATAGGTTTCATCGTGCGTTTTGACCTGATAGGTGTGATTTGCGCCCTGGAGGTCTTCTGCGGTCATATGCAGTGCGCATGCCTCGACAGAGGATTCTGCTGCGACAAGAACCGATGTTTTGCTGTTCGGATTCTGAACTGCCATCCACTTGGTCTTGGTCATCGTGCCGCAGTCGTCAGCCTTCATGTAGGGGTAGAAGAGACCGGAAACCGTGTTGTGCCATACGCCGAGACGGCCGTTTGTCATACGGTCAAGCATGGTCTCAACCGGACCGTTGCCGTACCATGTCACTTCCTCAAAGCCCTTCGGCAGCGTCATGACAGAGCCGACACGGATGAATTTACCGATGTTTGCACGGGTTGCATCCACGCGCAGTGCAACATTGACAGCACCGGTACCGTCGATTGTATATACGATACCAACGGATGTGCCGCCTGCACTCGGCAGACTGAGGCTGGATTTGACAACAATCGTGTCGCCGGATTCGGAGGTTTCAACACCGTTGCAGCGGAAGTCTTTCATTGCGCCTCTCCATGCGCCGTCAAACTTCTTCTGATTCTGGCTGCCGCCGTCATTTTCGACCATGCCGCGCCAGAAGTTCGGAGTCGGACCTGCGGTAAGGAGCGTTTCGCCGCCGTAGGTATAGGATGTAATCAGACCGGTAGAGCGTGAAATCGAAACCTTGAAATCCTTGCCGGAGATCTCATAGCCGTCGCCGGAAGGGGAGACAGAAGGCTTTTCAGAAGCCGGTCTGACATATGCCGGACAAGCGGCGGGAACAGAGAACTGTGCCCATGAGAGCTCTGTGCCTGCGGGAACCATGATCGTGCCGTCCTTCTTCAGGACAGAAATGTTCAGCTGGAATTCGTCGCCTGCACCTGCATTCGGTGTCGGGAACGGTGCAGTGATCGTACCGCGTGTCAGCGGTGCGACGTCGATATCTTCGCAGTCGCCGCTCTTGACAGCGATGCCGTTTTTCAGAAGTGTCCACTTCACATCGAATTCATTGAGGTTTGCAAAATTATTTTCGTTGTAAACGGAGATCTTTCTTTCAGAGATCTGGTCGCCTTCAGCGCTGAACCAGAAATTCTGATACTGGAACTTGACTTCTTCGCATTCCGGCTGCGGGGTTCTGTCAGGGCTGACGATGCCGTTTTCGCAGAAGCTGCCGTCATTCGGATTGTCGCCCCAGTCGCCGCCGTAGGCAAAGAACTTGCCGGGTGACAGTTCTGCATAGAGGTTCTTGCGCGCATAGGGCTGTGAATAGTAGTCATAGCCGCCGGGGATATTCTTGGCACGGGATTGGTCGCACCAGTCCCAGATGAAGCCGCCCATCATATTCTGCTGGCTGCGGATTTCATCCCAGTATTCCTTGAGTGCGCCGAGAGAGTTGCCCATTGCGTGGTCATATTCGCACATGACATAGGGCATTTTGCCGTTGCCGCCGTGGAAGGATGCCAGACCGCCGGAGCCCGGATACATCTGGCTGTCCATATCGGTACCCATGCTGCCGCCCTGACCTTCACTGTGAACCGGTCTGGTCGGATCGTTCTTTTTGAAGAACCAGATCATGTCACGGAAGATGCCGTTACCGAAGTTCGGATCGCTCGTATACTTCATTTCGTTGCCGATCGACCATGCAACGATTGCCGGATGGTTTTTCAGGCGCTGGAATGTTGTATTTGTGCGGTCAAGACCGAGCTCATAGAACCAGCCGGTCTGCCTATTGTTGTCGCCGTACATCAGCGCGTGGCATTCCATGTTGGTCTCTGCCATCATATACATGCCGTATTTGTTGCAGAGCCAGTAGAGATAGGAGTCGTTGCTGTAGTGCGAGGTGCGGATTGCGTTGATATTATGCTGCTGCATCTGACGGATATCTTCTTCCATTGTTTCCTGCGGAACAGCCTTGCCGTGGAAGGGGTCCGTGTCGTGACGGTCAACGCCCTTGAGCAGCAGACGCTTGCCGTTAATGGTGATCGGCTGCCAGCGCTGCGTGGTAACGCGGTAGGAGCCGTCAACCTCGGTGCGGGTGAAGCCGATCTCGCGGAAACCGAGCTGCGCAGAGACCGTTTCAATCGTACCCTTGCTGTTCTTCAGCGTCAGGACGAGTGCATAAAGATTCGGATGCTCTGCGGACCAGAGCTTCGGGGAAAGAACTTCCTTCGAGAGCTTTACGGTAGTGACCTTGCCTGCTTCAACGGACGAAACAGGAATCGAAGTGCCCTCGGTGAGATTATTGCCTTGTTCATCGAGCACGGCAACATCCACATTCAGGTCGCTGACATTTGCAGAAGCCTTGTTGTGGATATTGACCGACAGATTCAGAGAAGCATTTTTATAGTTGTCATCCAGATCGGTCTGTACGGTGTAATCCGAGATTTTGACAAGCGGAGTGCTGGTCAGGTAGACGTCACGGAAAATACCGCCGTCGTAGATCATGTCCTGATCCTCAAACCATGTACCGTCGCAGAATTTGTGAACTTCCACGGCGATAAGGTTTTCGCCTTCGGTCAGGTAGTCGGTGATATCAAAGCGGTGCGGACTGAACGTGTCCTCGCTGTAACCGGCTTCCTTGCCGTTGACATATACATAGTATGCGGATTCAACGCCTTCAAAATGCACCTCAATGCGGCGGTTGTCCTTCAGCATATCGGATGAGACTTTGAAGGTCTTGCGGTAGAGACCGACCGGGTTGTAGTTGGTCGGCGCATTCGGACAGCCGACGCCCGGATCGTACCGGTTCTGGAACGGCATTGTGACGTTCGCATAGATCGGGAAGTCAAAGCCCTGACATGTCCAGCTGTCCGGCAGTGTCACGGACTTCCAGCCGTTGCCGGTTGCAGAGTAGCCGGGCTTCATTGCGCCTGCATTCATCAGCTGATCTGCGCTGCCGGAATTCTGTACAACAGTCAGATCCCATTTTTCATTTGGTCCGGTGAGCATCTGCATGTAGTCGGATTTTGTACGGGCATTGTACTCCCAGACCGATTCTGCGGCAGTTGCCGTATCCTGGAACGGGATGAGCGTCAGAGATGCCGGTTCACGGTTGACCGCAAACACATCCTCAGTACCGTCCCTGCCGGTCCATTCCTTGTGATTGAACTTTGCTTCATTCACGTTTGCCCTGTACAGCGGCTCCATGCCAAGCTGTACTTCGGATGCAGCCGCATGTGCAGACAAATGCTGCCCCGGAACGGCTGACGCGATCATACTGAGTGCCAGTATCATCGCACCGGTTCTTTTCCATAATTTCATAAAATCCCCTAGCCTTTCCAATGCGTTTTGATGTGATTTGTTTATAATACACCAATTTACATCTTAATTATAATTGATTTTCATAGGTTCATCAATGTAAAAAGTATAGATATTGTGTAAGAATTACAGTTCTTTGCATGTATTGTGGACTCGGACAACTTTTCCTCATTTCTTGCGCTTTGGAAATACATCTAACAGACATCTGACGGAAAATGTGATAACTTTCTGCGGCGATTGAAATATGATGTATGTTTTATCGCCCGAATCTGTATTGTCTGCGCGGTCTGCTGCTTGGGAAATGCATGAAAAAAGATAGAATAAGCTATTGCAAATCGGTATCATTTCATATATAATAGTATGGTAGGGGGATGACTGAATCAATGAGAAAAGGCGGCGATACAATGAGAAATACAAATCAGCGGAACACCGTGCTCTGTGCATGGCTCAGCGGGATTCTGACGGCGGGCTGGCTGCTGCCGGTTCTGAGCTTTGCGGCAGATGCGCCGCGGCAGGCGTCGGAGACAGTTTCAAAGGAGATCGGACTCGTCGGAAACCTGTACTGTATCAACGGCAGCAGTCAGGCGGATCAGGGCGCGCTGCAATGGGATACGACGCTTTCTGCAAAATCCTATGTGCTTTACCGCTCCGAGGATGCGGAAACGGGCTATATTCCGGTATACAGCGGAACCGGAAAATCCTGCTCCGATCCGGATTTGCAGACAGGTAAAACATATTATTATCAGCTTGCAGTCGAAACAGACAAGGGGACACAATATTCCTCGGTCAAGACACTGGAGCCCTGCGCACTGCCGTCCGGACTGAATACCTATGACAATCAGAAGGGGAGCAGTCTGGTCTATGAAACAAGCGGTTATAAGGTCGGCAATACCTATTACAGCTATGCGCTGAAAAAACACGCAGGCAAGAATGATATCTATCTCGCGGAAACAACATCTCCGGACGGCATACACTTCGGCAATGAGCGCAATGTTGCAGACAGTTCGCAGAATTCTGCACTCGAAAGCTGCAAGATTGAATCCGTGCATATTGAGTATGTCGAGTCAGCGAATAAGGTGGTAGTTTGGGCACACTGGGAACAGCCAGACGGCTATAAGGACGGCAAGGCACTTGTCATTACCGGTACGCCGGGCGGCAGCTTTACCGTGCACCATGTTTATAATCCGCTGGATATTCAGGTGCGCGATATGGCGGTCTTCTTTGATGATGACGGCACCGGCTATCTGATTGCTGCGGCGAATAAAAGCGGCGAAGGTGCGAATAAAACAATGTACATCTTCCGGATGAATGCCGACTACAGCGATGTCACGAAGGTTGTCACGACACTGTTTGACGATCAGTACCGCGAGTTTCCGAATCTCATCAAGAAAAACGGATATTATTTCCTGTTTACCTCGCAGGCGGCGGGCTGGTATCCGAGCAGCGGCGCCTATGCCGTGACAGACAACCTCGAAGGCAAATGGAGCGGTCTGCGCAGCATCGGCAACAGCTCGACCTTCTCCTCTCAGTCCGGCTGGATTGTCAATTTGCAGGACCGCAATTATCTGATGCATGCCTATCGCTGGCTGCGCGGCAGTTCGACGAGCGGCACGACGCTGTGTCCGCTGTATTTTGACAACGGCTTCGCATTTTATGATTACTATCCTTATTTCAAATATAATACAAAAACAGGCGATCTGTATCCGGTACAGCAGGGAAAGCTGCTTTCACAGGATCAGCCCGCGACGGCGTCAATCGCTGCAAAATCCGGTGATTCCGCTGCAAAGGCGGTGGACGGCTCCTATCAGTCTGCGTTTGCTGCAATCGGGGATTCCAAGAAATGGCCCTTCTATTTGCAGGTTGATTTGCAGCAGGTCTGCGAGCTCGGCAACATTCAGACCTCATGGTATATTTGCAAGGGCTCGGAAGGGTACTACACCTATACGGTTGAGGGCAGTCTGGATGGCGACAACTGGACAAAGCTGCTTGACCGCACGGATAAAAACGATGATTCGATTACCAATACCTATGGCTTCAACAGTGATCTGCTTTCCGGCAAGGCACGGTATGTCCGTCTGAATGTGAAAAATGCGACGCTGCAAAACAATCCGAACAACAACTGGTATACGCCGACAGTCTACGAGATGAAGATTTACGGCAAGCCGGTGCAGGATGCGGAGATGCCGAAACCGGCTGCGGCGTATGATTTTGAATCCGGCGGGCAGGGGACGGTTCCCGATCTGACCGGAAACGGCAATGACATGAAGCTGACCGGTCAGCTGCCGGTCGTGACGGACGGCAAAACCGGCAAAGCACTGTTCTTCGACGGCGATGCTGCAAATTATGCTGCTCTGCCGGACGGTCTGCTGGACGGCTGCCGCGATTATACGATCTGCATGGATGTAAAATCGGATTCGACCGGCGATTTCTTCACCTTTGCACTTGGACAAAATGAAGATAAATATGCATTTTTCAAGGTTGCCGACGATCATTTCCGCTTCCAGACAACGGTCGATACATGGCGCGGCGAAACCGGTATGCGTTATGATTCGGATAACACCGGCTGGAACAGCTATGCGCTGTCCGTCAACGGTTCGACGGCGCGGCTTTATAAAAACGGTGCGCTTGTGCAGCAGACAACCGACTTAACGACAGTTCCGGCGGATATGGGCAGCAAGCTGCATGTGTATTTCGGCAAATCGTTTTATGCGGATGATGTCGGATTCAGCGGATTACTCGATAATATCCGAATCTACCGCTGCGCACTGACGCAGAAGGAAATCGCCGGTGATGCGCAGACAGAACCGAAAAAGGGTGATGTCAACGGGGACGGTGCGGTCAGTATTGCCGATGCAGTCATGCTGCAAAAATATCTGCTGACTGCCGGTACGCTGAAACAGTGGAAGCAGGGCGACATGAATGATGACGGCATCCTGAATGCTGCCGATCTGACAGGACTCAAGCATATTCTGTTATAATATGGAACCGCGGAGCTGATGCTTCCGCGGTTTCCTGCCCTGCAATCATTTTGTATACCTTTGGTATATTGCATTTTATTTCTATTTATGGTATAATACAACTATAATATAGTATATTGCAGAAAAACGAAAAGATATTGCTGTAAATCAGAAAGAGAGAAGAAAAAATGGAACCGATTATTGAGATTAAAAACGTCGTCAAGGAATTCAAGGTGCTCAACCGGCACGAGGGCTTAAAGGGCAGCATCCGCGATCTGTTTTCGCGTGATTATAAGATTGTGCGCGCCGTGGACAATATCTCCATGCAGATCGGACAGGGCGAGATCGTCGGCTATCTCGGACCGAACGGCGCCGGAAAATCCACGACGATCAAAATGATGACCGGCGTACTGGAGCCGACCTCCGGTGAGATACTGGTCGGCGGCAATGTGCCGTACAGGAACCGGACAAAAAATGCGCAGGAGATCGGCGTTGTCTTCGGGCAGCGTTCGCAGCTCTGGTGGGCACTGCCGCTGATTGAATCCTTCAAAATTCTCAAGGACATTTATCAGATTCCCGATGCGGATTATGATGCGATGCTCAATTTTTATCAGTCGCTTGTTGACATCGAACCGCTGCTGCACAAGCCTGTCCGGCAGATGTCACTCGGACAGCGAACCCTGAGTGATATTCTTGCGGCATTCCTGCACAATCCGAAGATTGTCTTTCTGGATGAACCGACAATCGGTCTGGATGTTTCGATGAAGGCAAAAATCCGGACGCTGATTCACGCGCTCAATGAGCAGAAGCATACAACTGTCATTCTGACAACGCACGATATGGGTGATGTGGATGCACTCTGCCGGCGCATCGTGATCATCGACAAGGGCAAGATGCTCTATGATAACGATATCTCGCATCTGAAACAGTTTTTCGGCTCCTACCGCACGCTGAAAATCCGCATCAAGGGCGATCTGAAGCAGTATGCGGAGGAGATTACGGGAAAGCTGCCGGAATGTTCCGTTTCTGCCGATGATGAATGGGTTTCGATTCTCGTCGATGAATCCAAATCGACCGTCATGCATGTACTGGACAAGCTGCAAAAGGATTACAAAATCCGCGATATGCAGCTCGAGGAAATCTCGACGGAGGAGGTCATCAAGAAAATCTACGAGGAGGGTGTCAAGTGAAGCTGAAAAAGTATGTTACCCTCACGCGCGCAGGCATCATCGAGTCATTGCAGTTCCGCATGTCATTCCTGATCATGGTGATCGGCAATCTGCTGTATCTGACTGTGACTTATTTCCTGTGGAAGGCGATTTATGCGTCTGTCGATACCGATGTCGTCAACGGCATGACCTTTACGGATACGCTGATTTATCTGGTGCTTGCGACGGCGCTCAACGGATTTCTGGAAATGTATCTTGTCTGGGATATCGGGCGGAGCATCCAGTCCGGCAAGATCGTGCTTGACCTGCTGAAACCGATGCCTTACCGGCGGTATCTGTTCTGGTCCTATTCCGGTTCATTTGCCACGCAGTTTTTATTTACCTTCCTGCCGACATTTATTATAGTATCCGTTGTGACGCACGGCGCGATCCCGCTCGGCATCAATCTGCTCTGGTTTGTGCTTTCGGTTGTACTGGCAATCGTCATCAATTACAGCATAGATTTCATCATCGGAACGGTCTGTCTCTATACGGAGTCGATCTGGGGTATCAATATCATGAAGCAGGTTGTCATCCTGCTGCTTTCCGGTGCGACGATTCCGCTGGCATTCTTTCCCGACGGGCTGCGGACGGTTGTATCTTATCTGCCGTTTCAGGCGATTTACAATGCGCCGCTCTCCCTGCTGCTGCATGCAGATCCGGATATGCAGACTGTCTGCACGACGCTCGGCTTGCAGGCTTTCTGGGCGTTTGCGCTGACACTGATCAGCACAGCATTCTGGAACCGCTCGCTGCGGCAGATTACAGTGAATGGAGGCTGATGAAATGAAACAAAAAGGATTCGGCTTCTATTTCCGTATTTACTTGAAAATTCTTGCACAGGACCTCAAAAGCAAGATGAGCTACCGCGCGGATTTCATTATTTCCACAATCGGCATGATCTGTACGAATATAGCAGGATTTATCAGCTTCTGGATTCTGTTCAGGCGCTTTCCGTCGATCAACGGCTGGGGATACTACGAAATCCTCTTCCTGTATGGTTTTTCGCTGGTCTCTCTGACACCTGTACAGTGCTTTTTTGATAACAACTGGAGCCTGCGGCAATATGTCTACTCCGGAGATTTTATCAAATACTGCTTCCGCCCGATCAATCTGTTTTTCTATTTCCAGTCCGAGGTTTTTGACGTCAAGGGCTTAGGACAGCTTGCCTTCGGACTCGGCACACTGATTTTTGCATGGGTGAAGCTCGGGCTCGGCTGCTCGGTGCTGATGATTCTGAAAATGATCGTCTTTCTGCTGACTGCATCCCTGATTATGATATCGCTGCAAAATGCAGCAGCTGCGACATGTTTCTGGATTCAGAACTCGTTTTACGTCATGGATTTTGTCAATCGTTTCCGCGATTATGCAAAGTATCCGGTTACGATTTTCAATAAGGGATTCCGCTTCATTTTCACATTTATTATGCCGATCGCCTTTATCGCATATTACCCGAGCCTTGTGATTCTGAGACCGGATGCGGTGCCGCTGCTCTCGTGGATTTCGCCGCTGATCGGTATACTGTTCTTCTTCCTGAGCTATAAATTCTGGATGTTCGGCGCCTTGAAATACAGCGGAACGGGCTCCTGAAACGCCGAAATTATCTCTTTACTTGTATCAAAGCGGACAAATATCCACATGTATTTGTAAATACATGTGGATTGTCCATTATTTCTGCGTTTTATCTGTTGATTTTTATGTGACATGCACGTATAATATAATTAAGATGTATGTAACTTGTACCGTGTCTGAAAAACAGCATGATTTTACTTCAAAAAAGAGATAATTAGGAGGGTTATATGGACGGATACAAATACATGGCGATTGTCGAATGGAGCAAGAAATATATCGCATCCAAGAATCTGCACCCGAATGATCGCTTTCTCTCGGAGAATGAGCTTTGCTCGATTCACGGTGTCAGCAGACAGACTGTCCGGCAGGCACTCAAGTGTCTGGAAGGGGATGATATCATCTGCCGTGTACGCGGCAGCGGTACATTCGTCAAGAAGACTGAGGATGCGAAGCTCGAGAAGCCGGCAGCACTGAAAAGCGTCGGCGTCATTTCCACTTATTTCAGCGATTATATTTTTCCGCAGATCGTGACCGGTATCGAGAGCGTGCTGAACAAGGCAGGCATTGCGATGCAGCTTGCGATCACGCATAACCAGGTGCTCGAGGAATCCGAAGCGCTGAAAACAATGATCGCAAACGGCGTACAGGGTCTGATCGTTGAGCCGTCGAAGAGTGCACTGCCGAATCCGAATACTGAGCTTTATCAGGAGATCAAGCGCAATCACGTACCGCTTGTATTCTTCAATGCAAAGTATCCGTGGGCGGATTTCCCGTTCACCGCGATGAACGATGAGCTTGCCGGCAAAATTGCAACAGATTATCTGTTTGAATGCGGTCATACGAAAATCTCCGGCATCTTCGCACTGGATGATATTCAGGGACATAAGCGTTACAGCGGCTTCATGCGCAGCTGCATCGGTCACAATGTCCGCACCGCTGAGAAAAATGTACTCTGGTTCGCAACCGGCGACAAGAGCGAGCTGTTCTATTATGCGCAGAAGAAGCTCATGGCGATTATCCGCGATTCTACGGCGATTGTCTGCTACAACGATGAGCTTGCGATCAACTTCCTGCGGTTCTGCCGCGAGCATAATATCCGTGTGCCGGATGATATCTCGATTATCGGCATCGACGATTCCAAAATCTCGGTGCTCTGCGATGTCGCGCTGACGACAGTTCGCCACCCGCATCAGATTCTCGGTGAAACCGCCGCAAAAATGCTCATGGATCAGATGAACATGCCGCAGAAGACGATTGAGGATGTTGTCTATATGCCCGAGCTGATCATCCGCGATTCGGTCAAGAAGATTGCTGAAAATCATTGACCGGACCTGCGCTTCAGTAAGGTGGTGAGCAGTCAGAATGCAGAATAATATGAAACAGGGAACCGCATCCGATGTGCAGATGCTTGATCACAGGCAGCTCACGGCGCTGATGCAGTTCGGAGACCTTGAATCCTGTGCGGATACATTTGAATCGTATCTCGACAAAGTCAAGTTCTTTAGCATGGAATCACTGATGCTGCGGCTGTATATCGGTATGGATGTATATCTTGCCGCGCAGAATGTCGCACGCGGATTCGGCGTATCAAATGAAGAATTCACACACTCTTTCGGCTCGATTGATGATATCTCTGCAAAAATGCAGACCGTTGAAACAACTGCATCCTATTTGCAGGAAATGGTTGCGCAGTGCATCCGCTGGCGGATTGCGTCTGTGTCGGAAAACGGAAACGGCATCATTCGCAAGGCGAAGGAATATATTGACAGCAACTACACGGATGAAGACATTTCACTGAATAAGGTTGCCGAGAATGTCGGGCTGACGCCGACTTATCTCAGTGCTTTGTTCAAAAAAGAAAGCGGACAGAATTTTACCGATTATGTGACAACGCTCCGGATTACCCGTGCAAAAGAGCTGCTCTGCTGCACGAAAAAACTGATTTCGGAGATCGCATATGAGGTCGGATTCCGCGATTACCGGTATTTCAGTCAGATTTTCAAAAAGCAGACCGGTATGACCCCGAGGCAGTTCCAGAACAGTACGAATGAATTATACAGAACGGAATAAGTTGTCTGAAATTTGCAAGTTCGTAAAAAAACAAACATTTCGGATAAAAAAGTTGGTATATTTGTGCGTACTTTTGGAATATAATGTAAGTACAAGTTAACGAACCGTTAACGACATGGAAAAAAGGAGTGAATTGTTATGAAACTGAAGAAAATGCTGGGGATTATCCTCACTGCGGCAATGTGCACAAGCATGCTCGCAGCTTGCGGCGACACAGGCAGCACAAGCACCGGCAGCACGGGTGACTCGAAGCCTGCATCCAACGGCAAGTCCGATCTGATCCGCGTCGGCATCATCAACAATGATCCGAACGAATCCGGCTACCGTACCGCAAACGTCAACGATCTGAAGGCTACCTTCACCGAGGCAAACGGCTATGATGCACAGTTCTCCTATTCTCTGAAGAACGATGAGCAGATTTCTTATGCTCAGAAGTACATTCAGGATGAGGTTGACTATCTGCTCCTCTCCGCAGCGGATACCGCCGGTTGGGACGGCGTGCTTCAGGATGCAAAGGCAGCAGGCGTAAAGGTTATTCTGTTCGACCGTACCATTGACGCATCCGAGGACCTCTATGAGGCTTCGATCGTTTCCGATATGGCGAAGGAAGGCAAGACCGCTGTTGACTGGCTCAAGAGCCAGAATCTTGACAAGTATCAGGTGATCCACCTCCAGGGCGTTATGGGCTCTGCTGCACAGAAGGGTCGTTCTGCTGCGCTGACTGAGGCTGCTGAGGCTGATTCCAGCAAGTGGGAGATCGTCACCGAGCAGACTGCTGAGTGGAACGCTGAAAAGGCACAGCAGATTGTTCAGTCTGCGATTGATGCCGGCAAGGAGTTCAACGTCATTTATGCAGAGAATGACGATATGGCAAAGGGCGCTGTCGCTGCGCTCGATAAGGCAAACATTGCTCACGGCGTCGGCAAGGACGTTATCGTTATGGGCTTTGACTGCAACAAGTGGGCTCTGGAAGAGCTGAAGGCAGGCAACTGGAACTATGACGGTCAGTGCAACCCGTTCCAGTCTTCGTACATTACCGATATCATCAAGAAGCTCGAAGCAGGCGAGAAGCTCTCCGAGAAGACCATTATTATGGACGAGAAGGGCTTTGATGCTGCGACGATCACGCAGGAGGATGTTGACAAGTACGGCATCTAATGCCAGCGCTGCCGTAGGGGGATTTGTATAGAAAACCTTAGCGGGGCGGCATATAGTTTATTTCTGTATGTCGTCCCGCTATAATTATATCAGCTTCATGGAGGGATCGTTATGCAAAAGGATTCCGTTCTCGAACTGCGCGGAATTTTTAAGTCTTTTCCCGGTGTGAAAGCGCTGCAAAATGTGGATTTTACGCTCCGTAAAGGGGAAATCCATGCACTCATGGGGGAAAACGGTGCAGGCAAGTCTACACTGATTAAGGTTTTGACCGGCGTATATTCCAAGGATGCCGGAGATATTTATATTAAAAAAGACAACAGGGAAGAAAAAGTGGTGTTTCATTCGCCGCAGGAGGCACAGCGTGCCGGAATCAGCACGGTGTATCAGGAAATCTCCCTCTGTCCGAATCTTTCCGTCGCCGAGAATATTTTTATCGGCAGAGCGGAAGGTAAATTTATCAGCTGGAAAAAAATGAACGCGGATGCACAGATGCTTCTGAATTCGCTCGGAATCAATGTCAAGGCGACACAGCAGCTCGCAAGCTGCTCGATTGCCGTACAGCAAATGGTTGCGATTGCGCGTGCAGTAGATATGGAGTGCAGCGTTCTGATTCTTGATGAGCCGACCTCTTCGCTCGATGAATCCGAGGTCGAAAAGCTGTTCGGTTTGATGCGTCAGCTTCGGGACCGCGGCGTCGGCATCATCTTTGTTACGCACTTCCTCGATCAGGTTTACGAGGTCTGCGATAAGATCACGATTCTGCGTGACAGTAAGCTCGTCGGTGAATACACCTGCGAGGAGCTGCCGCGCGTACAGCTTGTCTCAAAGATGCTCGGCAAAGAGCTCGATGACATGGCAGATATCAAGAATGATGCGGAAAGCTATCAGGGCAGACCGTCTGCTCCGGTCTATGAGGCAACAAATCTCTGCTCGACGGAGGGCATTCAGCCGTTCAATTTCTATATCCGAAAGGGTGAGGTCAACGGCTTTACAGGACTGCTCGGTTCGGGCAGAAGCGAATCTGTCCGTGCGATTTTCGGTGCGGATAAGGTTACAAGCGGCAGTGTGAAGGTCAACGGCATTCCGGTTAAGATCACAAAGCCGCTCGAAGCGATGAAGCAGGGTATTGCCTATCTGCCGGAGGACCGCAAGCGCGACGGCATCATCGGTGATCTTTCCGTCAAGGATAATATCATTCTGGCATTACAGGTCAAGACAGGCTTCTTCAAGCCGTTCTCGAAGGCGAAGGCGACGAAATTTGCAAAGAAATATATCGACATGCTCGATATCAAGACTGCGTCGGTTGATACACCGATCAAGTCGCTGTCCGGCGGAAATCAGCAGAAGGTTATTCTCGGACGCTGGCTGCTGACGGAGCCGACCTATCTGATTCTGGATGAGCCGACGCGCGGTATTGACGTCGGCACGAAGGTCGATATTCAGAAGCTGGTGCTCAAGCTCGCATCCGAGGGCATGAGTGTGACGTTCATCTCTTCGGAAACGGACGAGATGCTGCGTACATGTTCAAGACTTCTCGTCATGCGTGACCGCAAGCTGGTCGGTGAGCTGACCGGTGATGATCTCAACCAGACAACTGTTATGAATACGATTGCAGGAGGTGCGAGAGAATGATAGCGAACAAGAAACCTTCATTCCTTTCCGGATTGCTGCACAATCAGCTGTTGATCCCGATTGCGGCGCTTCTGCTTCTGACGGTATTCAACCTGATCGTGGATCCTTCTTTCTTCAAAATTACGCTCGGTACAAACAGTGACGGCAATCCGGTTCTTTCCGGCTATCTGATTACAATTATTGACTACGGCTCTGAGCTGGCGATTCTTGCAATCGGCATGACGCTGGTCACAGCCGCATCCGGCGGACAGGATATTTCCGTCGGCGCCGGCATTGCGATAGCAGGCTCGGTTCTGCTGCGCGTGCTCTGCGGTACGGAATCCCGTCCCGAGACGCTCCAGACTCCGGTCTTTGTTGCATTTATTATCTGCTGCCTCTGCGCGATGATTGCCGGTGCATTCAACGGTGCGCTGGTTGCATTCTTCCGCATTCAGCCTATGGTTGCGACACTGATTCTCTTTACGGCAGGACGTTCCATTGCTGCATGGGTCAACAATAACGAGCTGCCGATCATCAGCGAGAAATCCTTTACCTATTACGGCGGCTATCTGCCGGGCATTCCGATTCCGACGCCGTTCTTTATCGCACTGCTCTGCTTTGCGGTGACATGGGCTGTTCTGAAATTTACAAACCTCGGCTTGTATGTTCAGGCAGTCGGCATCAACGAGAAGACCTCCCGTCTGAACGGTCTGAATCCGGAGCTGATCAAGTTTGCGGTTTACATTCTGCTCGGCGTCTGCGTTGCAGTCTGCGGTCTGATCAAGGTCAGCCGTCTGTCTACGATCAACTATTCCGTTATCGCAAAGGATATCGAAATGGATGCGATTCTGGCAGTTGCACTCGGCGGCAATGCGCTGAGCGGCGGCAAGTTTAATATGGGTGCGTCCATTCTCGGTGCATACGTCATTCAGTTCCTGACCACGACGCTCTATAAGTTCGATGTTCAGTCGGATGCACTTTCTGCATACAAGGCTGTGGTTGTTATCCTGCTGGTCGTGATGAGCGCGCCGGTCTTCCGTGAGAAGATTTCTTCTCTGTTCCGCAGACTGCGTGCAGGCAGCGCGGCGGCTTGATCAGAAGGAGGTATGGTTCATGTCAAATTCTGGTTCAAATCGCGGCGGTCTGGGCGGCAGACTGCGTAAAATGACGGACACCAATCTGCTGATGTCCATTACGATTATCGTGTTCATTGTAATGTATCTGGGCGCGATTATCTTTCTGCAAAAGGGCTTTCTGAAGCCACAGACGCTGTTCAATATCATGAACGCGAATGCAGCACTGATTATTATGTCCTGCGGCATGACGCTCGTCATGATCACAGGCGGCATTGATATTTCCGTCGGCGGTGTCGCAGCGCTTGTCAGTATGAGCTGTGCGGTGTATCTCGATTATCACGGCGGAAATATCATCGGCGCAATCCTGATTTCCCTTGCAATCGGTCTGGCATTCGGACTCGTGCAGGGCTATCTGGTTGCCTATCTGGAAATCCAGCCGTTTATCGTGACCCTCGCCGGAATGTTCTTTGCGCGCGGTATGACGACAATCGTACATACCAACCCGTTCAACGTTCAGAATGAGGCGTTTGTCAAGCTGAAGGATGCACGTATCATCGTACCGTTCCTCGGCTCTGTCAACAAGCACGGTGTTTATGTCGATGCGTATGTGGAGATCGGTGTCATAGTCGCACTGCTGATCGTCGCTGCACTGTACATCTTCCTCAAGTGGGGCAAGACCGGACGCAGCTTCTACGCAGTCGGCGGCAACCGTCAGAGCGCACTGATGCTCGGTATCAATGTCAAGCGCGTAACCTTCCTTTCGCATCTGCTCTGCGGCATTCTCGCAGGTATCGGCGGATTTGTCTACTTCATGCATGTCGGTTCCGGCTCCGCATCCCATGCAATGGGCGCAGAAATGAACGCCATTGCATCCTCAATCATCGGCGGAACGATGCTGACCGGCGGTGTCGGCAATATCATCGGCACGCTGTTCGGCGTGATGTCCCTTGCGCTGATTCAGACGATTGTTTCCTCGGTCGGTCTTGATCAGGCATGGTGGACCGGTATTACGATTGCTGCAATGCTCTGCCTGTTCCTTGTTGTTCAGAGTATCATCATTGCACGCAGAAAGAAAGCAAATGCCAGCGCGCAGCGCTGAAAGAATGAGATCTGAGAAATGATTTGAAACGAGGTGATTCCATGCAAGTCAGGGAGCAGATTGTCAGCGGACAGACAGCAATCGGCATTGAATTCGGTTCTACGCGGATCAAGGCGGTTCTGATCGGTTCGGATTTTGCCCCGATTGCATCCGGTGTTCATGATTGGAGCAATCAGCTCGAAAACGGAATCTGGACATATTCCGAAGCGGAGATCCGCAGCGGCTTGCAGTCCTGCTTCGCTGATCTGATGCGCAATACAGAGCAGCAGTACGGCGTGAAACTGACAACCGCAGGCAGCATCGGTATTTCTGCGATGATGCACGGTTATCTTGCGTTTGATGCGGATATGAACCTGCTGGTTCCGTTCCGTACATGGCGCAATACGATTACAAAGGATGCCGCAGAACAGCTGACGGATGCATTTTCGTTCAATATTCCGCAGCGCTGGAGCATTGCGCATCTGTATCAGGCAATTCTGAACAAAGAGGCGCATGTCGGCAGCATCCGGCATTTCACGACACTTGCAGGCTTCGTACACTGGCTTCTGACCGGTAAAAAGGTGCTCGGCATCGGTGATGCTTCGGGTATGTTTCCGATTGATCCGGATACGAAATCCTATGACGCAGGCATGTGTGCAAAGTTTGATGCACTGACGCAGGATTCGGCACTGAATGCAAAGCTCCTTGAACTGCTGCCGGAGATCGTTCCTGCCGGTGAGAACGCCGGTACGCTGACGGAAGCAGGCGCAAAGCTGCTTGATCCGACCGGAACATTTACAGCCGGTGTGCCGTTCTGTGCGCCGGAGGGCGATGCGCAGACCGGTATGGCAGCGACAAACAGCATCACGCCGCGTACGGGCAATGTTTCTGCCGGTACCTCTATATTTGCAATGGCGGTATTGGAGCGGAATCTGAAAGCACTGCACCGTGAGATTGACATTGTGACAACGCCGGAAGGCGCGCCGGTCGCAATGGTGCACTGCAATAACTGCTCGAGTGATCTCGATGCATGGGTCAAAATGTTCGGCGGCTTGCTGAAAGCTGCCGGTGCGGAGCTGACAAAGCCGCAGCTTTATGATCTGCTTTACGGTCTTGCCGCAGAGGGCGATCCGGATTGCAGCGGCATCATCAGCTACAACTATTATTCCGGTGAGGAGATTACGCATTTGCAGGCTGGCAAGCCGATGCTGATGCGGGATCCGGAATCACAGTTTACGGTTCAAAATCTGATGCGGAGTCTTGTGTATTCCTGCATGGCGACGCTGAAGATCGGAATGGACATTCTTGCAGAGGAATCGGTCGGGCTTGACCGGATCTATGCACACGGCGGTCTTTTCAAAACGCCGCTCATCACGCAGCCGACGCTTGCCGCCGTACTCGGTACAGATGTCACGTTGATGCAGTCGGCAGGAGAAGGCGGAGCATGGGGTATTGCTCTGCTTGCCGCGTACCTGAACAGATCTGATCGGAGCGAATCGCTGCGTGCTTATTTGCAGAACCGTGTCTTTGCGGATCAGCAGCAGCAGACCGTTTCCCCGAAGCAGGCAGACAGCGAAGGTCTGAACGTCTATATGAAAAAATACAGCGAGGGACTTGCCGCAGAGCATGCAGCAGTTGCACAATCTAACAGAGGTGAATGAAAATGAAATTTTGGTTTGTTGCCGGTTCACAGGCTATGTACGGTGAAGAGACACTGCGCCGCGTCGAAGCGGATGCGAAGGAAATTGCAGCAGGTCTGAAGGTTCCTTTCCCGGTTGTTTACAAGATGACCGCAAAATCGAATGCGGAAATCCGTGAGCTGGTCAAAGAGGCAAATTATGATGCGGATTGTGCAGGCATTATTACATTCTGCCACACATTCTCGCCGTCGAAGATGTGGATTAACGGTCTCGGCATGCTGCAAAAGCCGTGGCTGCATTTCCACACACAGTTCAATGAGTCGATTCCGAATGAAGAGATCGACATGGATTACATGAATCTGCACCAATCTGCGCACGGTGACCGTGAGCACGGCTTCATCGGTGCACGCATGCGGCTGCCGAGAGCAATCGTTGCGGGCTATTGGAAGGATCCGCAGGTGCAGGCAAAGATCGCTGACTGGCAGCGCGCCGCAATCGGCGTACAGTTCAGCAAGGATCTGAAAATTGTCCGTTTCGGTGACAATATGCGCGAGGTTGCTGTCACTGAGGGCGATAAGGTCGAAGTGCAGATCAAGCTCGGCTGGCAGGTGAATACATGGGCAGTCGGCGATCTGGTCAAGGAAATGGATCAGGTGACGGATGCGGAAATCGACGCACTCGTGAAGGAATACGAGGCAGCATATGATATCGCAACCGACAATATGGATGCGATTTGTTATCAGGCACGCGAGGAAATCGCAATCGAGCGGATTCTGGTTCGTGTCGGCGCAAAGGCATTCTCGAATACATTTGAAGACCTCTACGGCATGAAGCAGCTGCCGGGTCTGGCAACACAGCACCTCATGGCAAAGGGCTACGGCTTCGGCGCAGAGGGCGACTGGAAGACTGCCGGTCTGACCGCGATTGTCAAGGCGATGTATCCGGACGGCTGTACATCCTTCATGGAGGATTACACCTACGATTATCCGCATGAGCTGATTCTCGGCTCGCATATGCTTGAGGTCTGCCCGACGATTGCAGCGGAGCGTCCGCACATCGAGGTGCATCCGCTCGGCATCGGCGGCAAGGAAGACCCTGCCCGTATCGTATTCGAGGGCAAGGCAGGTGCCGCAAAGGTGCTGTCGATGATCGACGCCGGCGGCAGACTGCGGCTGATCGTGCAGGATATTGTCTGCGAAAAGCCGTTCCAGTCCATGCCGAATCTGCCGGTCGCACGTACCATGTGGAAGCCTGCGCCGGATTTCCTCCGCGGACTTGAGTGCTGGATTATCGCAGGCGGCGCGCATCATACCGTGCTTTCCTATGATATTTCGGATGAAACGATCCGTGATTTCGCCCGTATCATGGGCATTGAGCTTGTCTGCATCAACGCAGATACCACACCTGCCGCACTGGAGCGCGATCTGATGCTCGGTGATGTGATTTACGGCAGATAATGATATCGGTCCTCCTTCATGCTGCTGACACAGTATGAATTCGACAGCCCTGCGGCTTTGTTCACCGCAGGGCTGTTTTCCTTTGTTTATGGCTGAACGTTTTTTTCACAGAGCATATCATTCGCTCCGGATTGATTCCGTCATTCTCAATAATCCCGAATGCTGAATGAGCTGGAATTTTTCAGCGGAATCTCTTTTTCGCTGATGGACTCAATGGATGCCCACTGATTTTTCTCGAGTGCGACGAGCATATCCTCAATATCGAGCGGATTGCCCTCCGCCTCCATTTCGACGGAGCCGTCCCAGCAGTTGCGCACCCAGCCCGTAATACCGCGGCTTTCCGCGGCGCGGTATGCACGGTAACGGAAACCGACACCCTGCACATATCCCTGAAAAATAAAATGCTTTCTGACTTTTTCCATGATTTGCTCCTTCCGGTCAGGCGTTTTCCGTGAGATCGGCGGGCGCGATGCGGAATCTGGTTTCTCCCATGATAGATTCCACATCATCGGGCAGTGTCGTATCGACCTCTGCATACTGCGCTGTCTCACGAATTACCGAACAGCGGATGATGCCGTCGCCCGGGATCATCGGTTCATATTCCGAAGTAAAGACCGGCAGCTTATCGCGGAAGATATGCGTCATGCCGTCGAAATCTGTCAGGACGGCTTCCGCAAAACGCGGGAAGGACTCATCAATAATGCAGCGGATGCGAACCTTTATTCCGTACATGCAGCATCCTCCCTGCACGGTACCGGATGTTCCGCCAGATAACGGTCGAGAATTTCTGCGGCAGTGTGCACAAACCGGATGCACGGGCGCACCTTGTAATACTGTTCCGTGCGCTTGTCCGGCTCCGGCGTACTGGTGACGGAAAGACCTTTCAGCAGCTCACGGCAGATGATCGTATCGTGTTCCGCCTTAAATTCGGCAGCAAGCTGTTGAATGCGGGCATAATGCGCTTTCTTTTCCGTATCGTCCGAGCCCGTACCGTAGCCGTAGAGCAGACCTGCAACCATAAACATCGCAGAGCAGGTGCCGCAGACCTCACGCATCCTGCCCATGCCGCCGCCGAAGGACGATGCAAGGCGCATCGAGGTCTCTTTGTCAAATACGGTCACATCGGAGAATGCCGCGAGCACAGCCTGTGCGCAATTCATGCCCTCCGCAAAATACTTTTCAGCCTGCGCAATATGATTATATTCCATAGTGAAATTCCTTTCCTTGTGATATTCACTATTATATATGAAATGCCAAAAAAAATCAAGAGGGGAGTGTGCAGAGACCAGAATTATGAGAAAAGGGCTTGATTTTCGGGAGGAAAAGTTGTATAATAGGAAGAAGGTAAGTGAAAAGACTGCCTAAAAACCGAAAGGAGTTTTCATAATGATTTATTCGCACGAAGTTGAAACAATGTGCCCGATCGCACAGGGCGTTGCTCACGGCGCTGCTCCGATTCCGGAGGAAGCAAAATGGGTAAAGGCTAAGGAGATCAAGGATATTTCCGGCTTTACGCACGGCATTGGCTGGTGCGCACCGCAGCAGGGTACATGTAAGCTGACACTGAATGTGAAGGAAGGCGTCATTCAGGAAGCACTGGTCGAGACGATCGGCTGCTCCGGTATGACTCACTCTGCGGCAATGGCTGCTGAGATTCTGCCGGGCAGAACTGTTCTCGAGGCTCTGAACACCGACCTCGTCTGTGACGCTATCAATACTGCAATGAGAGAGCTGTTCCTCCAGATCGTATACGGCCGTTCGCAGTCTGCCTTCTCCGAGGGCGGTCTGGTTATCGGCGCAGGTCTTGAGGACCTCGGCAAGGGACTCCGTTCCCAGATCGGTACCACTTACGGTACGCTCAAGAAGGGTCCGCGCTATCTGGAGCTGACCGACGGCTATATTACAGGTCTCGCCCTGAATGAGGATGATGAGATCATCGGCTACAAGTTCGTGAACTTCGGCAAGATGATGGACTTCATCAAGGCTGGTGATGATGCAAATACTGCATTCGAGAAGGCACAGGGTCAGTACGGCAGAGTTGCCGATGCTGTGAAGATCGTTGATCCGAGAAAAGACTAAGGAGGACTTGTAACAATGGCATTGTTTGAATCTTATGAAAGACGCGAGAAGCAGATTCTCGCTGTGATCAAGCAGTACGGCATTAACTCCATTGAGGAGTGTGCAGATGTCTGCAAGGCAAAGGGTCTGGATATCTACAAGCTGGTCGAGGGCATTCAGCCGATCTGCTTCGAGAACGCAAAGTGGGCATACACTGTCGGCTGCGCAATCGCAATCAAGAAGGGCTGCACTAGAGCTGCTGACGCTGCTGCTGCAATCGGCGAGGGCCTTCAGGCATTCTGCATTCCGGGTTCCGTTGCAGATCAGCGCAAGGTCGGTCTCGGTCACGGCAACCTCGGCAAGATGCTGCTCGAGGAGGATACCGAGTGCTTCGCATTCCTCGCAGGTCACGAGTCCTTCGCTGCTGCTGAGGGCGCAATCGGTATTGCTGAGAAGGCAAACAAGGTTCGTCAGAAGCCGCTCCGTGTTATTCTGAACGGTCTCGGCAAGGATGCTGCACAGATCATCGCAAGAATCAACGGCTTTACCTACATTGAGACGGAGATGGACTATGCAACGGGCGAGGTCAAGGAAGTATTCCGCAAGGCATATTCTGAAGGTCTCCGCGCAAAGGTCAACTGCTACGGCGCAAACGATGTCCGTGAGGGTGTTGCAATCATGTGGAAGGAGAACGTTGACGTTTCGATCACCGGTAACTCCACGAACCCGACCCGTTTCCAGCATCCGGTCGCAGGCACCTACAAGAAGGAGCGCACCGATGCAGGCAAGAAGTATTTCTCGGTTGCATCCGGCGGCGGCACAGGCCGTACCCTGCATCCGGATAACATGGCAGCAGGTCCGGCTTCCTACGGCATGACCGATACCATGGGCAGAATGCACTCCGATGCACAGTTCGCAGGTTCCTCCTCCGTTCCGGCTCACGTTGAGATGATGGGTCTGATCGGCATGGGCAACAACCCGATGGTTGGTGCGACTGTCGCATGTGCAGTTGCTGTTGAAGAGGCTATGAAGAAGTAATTTCTTTCGTGCGAATGAGAGCAGTCCCGATGACGGGGCTGCTCTTTTTTGATTCTGTTGACAAATCCGGTATTCTATGGTACAATGACAATATACTTTCAGAGAGGAGAATGCCGTATCGAATACATTGAAGGATTCTTTTCAATTATACTCGGAATCATTGGAGGTATCTTTATCGGCATCGGCTTTTTGATTGCCGCAATTTTTAAGATTCTCCGCTGGATCATTGTGAACCTGATCGGTTTATGTATACCGTCATTGCGGTATAAGCTCAAGCTGAACCGGATGATCGGAAAGGCAGACAACAAAAAGGATGCCAAACTGCGCACCGGCATGCTCAGCTCCTACGAAATGACCGGCTCCGGTCTGGATGCACTGTTTACCGGCATGAAATCCTGCATCGAGACCTACAATGCGCAAAAGCGGCATCGACCCGCACTGAAATCAAAGCATCCGGAGCTTGGACCTGTTTTCAAGCAGTATGATGAACTGTTTGAGGGCTTTCAGAAGCAGTTTTATCTTTCTGCGGATACAATCGACTGGAAAAAGGTCGATGTCTATAATTATGACAAGCTGCCGGCATATCCGGTGCTGCAAAAGGCGCTGGCGGGTATGAAGGGTCTGGTTGCGCGGCAGCAGGCTGTCATTGACGGCACGGTCGCTGACGAGCTCGAAGAGCTTGAAATTATGCAGTCCGTGACGGAATCCGTGATGCTGCCGCCGGAGATGAACGAGCCGCAGCAGACACAGCAGATGCAGTAAACTGCTGTATGAATGAACGGGGTGATGCAGCATGAAGCTGAAAAAGAAAATCATCATCGCAGCATTGGTGATTGCTGCTGCAAGCGGTTCTTTACCGGTCGGGCGCATCATATCCGACCGGCGGTTGTTCAGCAAATCCGAGGATGAGATTTATGCGCAGATGAAAAAAGTTTCTTCTGAGAAGCTGGTGAAAATCATCAACCGCTATGAGAAGAAACTGCCGTCGATGCCGGATAAAACCGCGCTGCTGCCGTTTTATGCTGCGCTTATGGAGAAGGCAGGGGATTTTTCCGAGGAGCAGCTGATCGCACTGATTCAGGATAAGGATACGCGCGCCGGAATCGAAACGGTACTGGTCGAGATGTATGCCGCGGACGGCTATGACAGTGCAAAGATACGCCCGCTGCTGGATGATCCGGCGCTGGAGGAGAATACAAAAGCGTGTATCGTATCAAACTGCGATTTTTCGGCGGATGAGCTGTGCGGGATATTCCGCGATGCTGACGGACTGACTGCTGCGACGGTGATGAAGAAGATTGCGGTTACCGATTCGGCTGCTGCAATGCAGCTCGTCGATGAATTCGTGAAATCCGGCGATGTTTCCGATGAGAAATACAGTTCCGTCTGTCTCGGTATCGCACAGTATTATGAGGAGCATCAGACGTCCGAAGATATCGAAACGATGCATACGGTGTATATTCCGATGCTCAAACAGATTTACGCACAGAATCCGTCATCCCTTGTCAAGGATCAGGCTGTGTATGCAATGGCGCGCATCTGCGATTATGAGCTGTTTACATGGCTGATCGAAAATGAGAAGATAGATGATACGCTGAAAGTGTCCGTGATTGAACGGAATTACCGGCTGATGCTGGATCAGATCGCCAAGGCGGAATCTCCGGATGATATCCGCGCGGTGACCGAAGCGATGCGGCTGCATCCGATTCTGGAAATCGGGGATGCATTGCAGGCTGCGGTTGATCAGGGCAGACTGTCTGCATCGGATGAACTTCGTTCCGTGATTGCAGATACGCAGAAAAACGGCATCCATGCAGTTGCCAAATACGAAAAATAAAAGAAACGGCAGGGTTTAAGCGCCCTGCCGTTTGTGTTATTTGAGAATCAGCCGTTTGAGCAGTGTTGCATCGCGGATGTCGATGCTCTTGTCACCGTTGAAATCAAACTGTGCGGCGACCTCGTCGGATTCAAACGGCTTTTGTGTCAGCAGATGCTGATAGAGCCGTTTGAGCTGTGCTGCGGTATAGACCTTATCGGGCTGTGTGCCGTCCGGCTCGGTTCCGCCGACGAGTTTGCCGTCCGCATAGACGCAGACATAGGGGCAGCGCTTTGCGAGCTCGACACCGCCGACGATATTGTCATAGTCTTCGCCGATGTCCTCCATGCCCTGCAAGCTCCAGTCATTGGACGGGTCCCATTTGTCGCCGTAGTACATGCCGAGAATGAACTGATATTTCTTATTGGAATTTGCAATCGCGTAATCCGGCCATGCAATCTCAACATAGTAGATATCATCCCTGTACTGCTTCGGCTTTGAGCAGACAGCCTCGCGGTCATCGACCTCGGTCTGCACCTGATCGTAGGTCTTTTCCTGCACAAAGCTCGCCGGAATGCCGGTATTGTTCTCAAATTCCTTGATGCTGAAATAATAGCGGATCGAGAGATCGGTATGCGGCTCGAGCGAATCGGTGTTGACGAAGAATGTCAGCTTTGTGACGCCTGCGCCGGTTGATTCAGGCGAATCGGCATAGTATCCCGAGACCCAGAAATCGTTGCCGGAGAAGAGTGCGGTATCATCCTCTTTTTCGGCAGGGGGGAAGTCCGGCACCGGCTGCATGCTGTCGTCGCCGTATCGCAGATAGAGACCTGCCGCCGCGCCGACAAAAGCTGCATTATAATCAATCGTGACCTCATTGTCAACCCAGTCTGCGGTCGTGTCGCTGTGCTGATCATTGGAACGCGGTCCGCCGACCAGTGCACCCCAGAGCACATGCTTATGTTCGGCTTCATCCTCTGCCATGGTCAGACCGGATGCCGCGCGGTGATGCGGGAACTTTGCGGAGTGTTCATTATAGCCGACAACATAGCAGCGGCTGATCGGATTGTCGCCGAGCAGATATTCCATTTGTCCGAGCGCCCAGTCCGAGAAGTGGTAATCCTTCTGCTTTGTATCGTAGACATCCTTGCCCTTTTTGTATTTGTCATAGACGAGCGCGGTGAACTGGGCTGCGGTATTGTAGCGCGCGGAGCCCCATTCATCGAGCCAGAAGTAACCGGCAGGCGTATTCTTGCCGACCTCTCCGGTAATGTAGCCGTTGAGCGCCTTCGCAGTCATTTCCCAGAAATTGAGCTTCTCATACTGTCCGCGTCCGATTGCGACTCTGGTTTCCTCGCAGATATCCGGATACTGATCCTGAATTCTGCCGAAGACGATTGAAACGCCGTTCCACATATCGTTCCAGCAGAGGACATAGCCGGGCGGCGCATAGTAATCGTCATATTTCAGCGACTGCTCAAGATACCAGTGATCCTCGGTAATCAGATAAAGCCAGCCGGCGGCAAAGCAGAAGTCATCCTCCCATTTGCTCGAAGTATAGAATGACGCAGGACCGTCCGCACCCTTGCCGACGCCCTTTTCATTTTCGGCAGCAAATTTGAACAGCGCCTTTGCGCAGTCGAGGCATTGTTCTGCGTATTTTTTATCGGTATCCTTAAAATTATAATAGTTGATTGCAAGCGCTGCCGCCGCTTCGGAGACATCGTCGGTTGTCGGCAGCTCCTTTGTTGCGAAGAATGCCGGACGCACCATTGCGTCAATCTCCGGTGACTGCCAGTATTTGTGATCAACCGCGCCGTCGCCGACCTGATAGCAGAAGGCAATGACATCGCCCTTGTCATCGCGGAAGGTGCTGCGCAGGAAATAATCGCAGAAATGGCGCAGGATCGTTTCCGTGTGCGCTGCCTCGCCGATTGCCTCATATGCTTCGCGGAATTCATAGTAGCCCCATGATACCACGGATGCTGCATAGGCTTCCGGCAGACCGAATTTGACATGGTCGCCCGCGTCATGATAGCCGCCGGAGACATCGACTGTCCCGTCGCCGTCCGGATCGAGTATCTCGGCGTACTGCTTCATGAATGCAGCCGAAAGATTCGTGCCGCCAGTTTTCTCGTCATAGGGCTGGAGCGGGACCTTCGCGTCATAGATATGGCAGTCGCCGCGCCACGGCAGCCTGCTTTCTTTTGTGACGCCTGTGCCGCACATATTTGCATCATAAAAATAGAGCGAATACTGGAGCAGCTTTGCGAAGTTTGTTTCTGCTTCCTCGTAATCCGCCTTGTTCGGCAGTGCCGTTGCTTCTGCTGGCATGGATGCGGACCCGCAGAGCGCCGCAAATGCAAGCAGTAAAGCCGGCAGTCTTTTTCTTTTCATGAACTCATCCTTTCCCGTTATGATTGCAGTGCATTCTGTTCCATTTTTATTGTACAAAAAAATGCGCTTTTTGTCTATGCAGGAATTGCGGTTTCTGAGAAGGATTATGCAAGCTGTGCGGTTAAAAAACGGTATGCAGGACAATTTCTTGATAAAAATATTCAGAAAACTGTTGAAAATCAAGAAGAAATGTGCTATAATATACTATATTTGGTAAGATATAGCTGACTGGATTACACATAGAGATCCAATGAAAGGCAGGGTACCATATGTCAAGGAACGAGAAATCTCCGGCTGCGAATAAACTGATTAAGCATAATTATATTACAATATTGCTTTGTATTGCAGGTGTTGCACTGAATCTGCTGCTGTCAGATATTGTCAGCAGATTCCAGTTTCCGATCTATCTGGATACGGTCGGAACCATCGGTGTTGCGGTCATGGGCGGTTACCTTCCGGGTGTCATTGTCGGGTTTGTAACCAATATGCTGCGAAGTATTTCGGAGCCGTCTGCACGATACTATGCGTTTCTGAATGTTCTGATTGCACTGACGGCATCCATGATTGCGCAGCAGAAAAAGCTCCGGAAGTGGCAGAAGATTCTGCTGGCAATCGTTCTGTTTTCACTGATCGGCGGCGGAATGGGAACGCTGATTCCGTGGTATCTGGAAGGCGTTTCGTTTGACAGTGCTTCACTGGCGGCAAAATTGCAGCTCGCAGGCGTTGCAAATCCGTTGCTTGCTCTGCTGTTAGCCAATCTGATAGCTGATTTTGCGGATAAAGCAATTTCGGTTATCATTGCTGTGGTTCTTGTTTGGCTGCTTCCGCAAAAGATACACAGCATGTTCCTTTTTTTCGGCTGGATGCAGAAGCCGCTTTCTTCTGAGGATTCCGCAGCAGCCAAAAAGATGAATTTCCGTGTCATGTCACTGCGCACGAAAATCATGCTTGTAATGAGTCTGTCGCTTGTCGGCGTTTCGGCAGCGGCAACCGGCATCAGTATGCTGCTTTACCGCTCTGCGCTGATTAAGGATTATATCAAACTCGCGGAGAGTACGGTGAATATTGCAGCCAATGTTGTTGATATCAGCAAAATTGACACATATCTCGCCGAAGGCGGCGCTTCCGAGGAGTATAAACAAACAGAGCAGCTTCTTTACTCGATCCGTGACAGTTCACCGGATATTGTGTATCTTTATGTATACCGGATGGAGCAGGACGGCGGACATATTATTTTCGATCTGGATACAGAAGAAACACCGGCGCTGAAATGCGGCGAGGTTTTCGGCTTTGATGCGGAATATGCACCGCAGATTTCCGATATGCTTGCAGGAAAACCGAATGAGCCGATCATCACCGAAAGCGCTTTCGGCTGGCTGCTGACGGTTTACACTCCTGTCAGCGATGCGGACGGAAACTGTGCCTGCTACATTGCGGCGGATGTCTCTATGAATCAGATTCGTCAGACAGAGCGCAGCTTCTTTGCTGAAATGCTCTCATTGTTCCTTGGAATCTTTATTCTGATCTTTGTTCTGATCCGCTGGCTGGTTGAATACCATATCATTCTGCCGGTCAACTCGATTGCGATGAGCACCGGAACCTTTGCCTACGATTCGGAAACGGCGCGTGAGAACAGTATTGAGCGTATCCATGAGCTGAATATCCATACCGGCGATGAGGTTGAGAATCTGTATCATGCAATCACAAAGACCTCTGACGACAGCATGCGCTATGTTGCTGATGTACAGGAAAAGACGGAGCAGCTTGCCATGATGCAGCGTGCGCTGATTATGGTGCTTGCCGATATTGTGGAGAGCCGAGATAAGAATACCGGCGCGCATGTCCGCAAAACGGCAGCATATGCTGAGATTATCCTGAAGGAAATGCGGAACAGAGGCTATTATGCAGACCAGCTGACCGATGCATTTATTTCAGATGTTGTGTACTCCGCACCGCTGCATGACGTCGGAAAGATTCAGGTTCCGGATGCGATTCTGAATAAGCCGGGCAGACTGGATGATGCAGAATTTCAGGTTATGAAGACGCACACAACTGCCGGCAGAGATATTATTTCGCAGGCGATTGCATTGGTTCCGGCTTCGGGCTATCTCTACGAAGCACGCAACCTTGCCGGATATCATCATGAAAAATGGGACGGCAGCGGCTATCCGGACGGGATCGCCGGCGAGGATATTCCGCTCTCTGCGCGTGTCATGGCAGTTGCAGATGTATTTGATGCACTTGTTTCCAAGCGTAGCTACAAAAAGCCGTTCAGCTTTGAGGAGGCGATGAAGATTATCACCGACGGCTCAGGCAAGCATTTTGATCCGCTCGTTGTCGAGGCATTTGTCGGTGCCGAGGATGAGGTTCGCAGGGTCGAGCGCGAGTTCAGCGCCATGACCAATGAGGCGGGCTGCTTCAAATAAGCGTGTGGATATTTTCTCCGCGCTGGCTTTATATGGAAAAATGAAAAGCCGTTCCGTTCAGCATTACAGCCTGAACGGAACGGCATTCTCTTTGCACATTATTTTTCCGAAGACATCGCTGTCACAGGCAGCTCAACAATCACGCGAAGACGGTCATCATCGCATTCTGCATAGATGTTTCCGCCCATTTGCTCGGTCAGGGTACGCGCGATTGCAAGCCCGAGACCGGTCGAATGCTGTGCGGATTCCACTGTATAGAAGCGGTCAAAGAGATGCTCAATATGTGTATACTCAACGGCATTTGTCAGATTGGAAAAGCACAGTCTTCCTTCCGCAGAGAGTGAGATTTGCAGGTCGCCTTTGCTGTATTTGCGCGCATTTTGCAGCAGGTTCGAGAAAATCCGAGTCAGCGCCATGCGGCTGCATTTGCAGAAAATCTGCTGTTCGGGCATTGTGATCTCCGGCTGAATGCCGCTGCTCATGAATGCACCGTAGAATCCTGCGATGCTCTCCTCCAGTACGGCATTGACGCAGACATTCTCTGCCGGACTGTACGGCTCCTCGGAAAGAATCAGCGAATAACGGAAGAGCTCCTCAGTGAGAAGCTGCATCTGTGCGGTTCGCTCGGAAATCACATCGAAATAACGTGCCGCGGCAGGGGACTGCGGTTCATCCTGCAACAGATCGAGATAGCCCCTGATTGCAGTCAGCGGGGTACGGAGATCATGCGAGATATTCGTGACGGCATTGCGCAGTTCGAGATCGCCGTTGATATATTTGAGCTGCTGCTGCCGGAATGTCTGTAGCTGTGCATTGAGCTTGGCGGCGACCGCACGGATTGCAGGATCGCCGCTTCCGGTCGTAATGAGCTCATTGGTATTTTCGGTCAGCCGTTTATCAAACTGATCTGAGATTTGGCGGATATCATGCCGCATCAGGCAGATTTTGATAAGCGCCGCAGCAAGTGCAGCAGCGAGAAGTATACAGAGAATCCACAGCAGCAACATGTATCACATCCTTTCCTACAGTTTCTCAGTTCATATCGGTGCGCCGGAACCGGAGCAGCCCGAGCACCGTAATCAGCAGCAGCATGCCGGTCTCGCAGAGCGGCAGCATGCGCATCATGGATTCACACTGATTCCGGCTCCACTCTAATTCTTCTCTTTCATAAATCGCATATTCATCCGTCGGGATAATACTGATGTCCAGATAGATCGCTGACAGCGAAACCGCCGTTTGCGGCAGCATCATTGTGATTGCCGTGACTCTGGTGCGATTGGGCGGTGCAATGTATTCGGGATTCAAGCGACTGCTTTCCTTGACAAGATGACGTCCTTCGGTTTTATCAAATGTTTCCTGGACAACAGGTATTGTTTGCGGCTCCATAAGTGCTTCGCAGAGCGGGGTCGTACAGAAGTAGCCGCCGAGCAGAACTGCCGCGCTTCCGATGATCGCAACTGTTCGGGTTGTGCAGTTCATTGAGAGAATTACGCACAGAACTGCCGCCAAGCAGAACATCAGTAAAATACCGAGCGCACCGAGCAGGATATAAGCTGCCGGAAACCGCATCAGAACGGACGGTGCGCGCAGCATCGGCAGCAGCATAATCAGCGACGCAATACACGCAAACACGAGCGCAGGCGGAAGCTCGGCAAGCAGAATCTTCGTTTTGGAATAGCCTGCAATGACGGCGTTGCGTATCGGATCGCCTTCGCCGCGGTTGAGCAGCACGGCAGCACCGGTGACGAGCAGTGCTGCAATCATCAGGATCGGATAGACGGTCAGATTACATACAGTGTCGCCGCCGATAGTTTTCTGCGTGTAAACCGTCACGCAGTTTATGGCAGATAAGCAGATGATCCCGATGAGACAGTATACAGTGCTCAGCTTATTCTTCCAGCGCAGGAAATTGACGCGCATCAGATTTCTCATGACAGATTCCTCCTCTTAAAGCAACATGTGCCGACGGCGGAAAGTGCCAGAATCGTGAAACACTGAAACCACGGAAGAAATTTGCGCCTTGCGCGGTGTATGCTGCGGATTTCCTTATTAAACTGGTCTGCGGACCGGTAATCGTCCGCCGCATTTGCAAGGAAGGAGCCGACCTCTGAAATCGGCGTCATCGGATCGCATAGGTACGCAAATTCCAGATAGTCGCGCTTCGGCTTCGGAATATACCATTCATTGGGAAGATAAATGTATTTTATTTCAACATCCGGTTCCGGATTGATTTCGCTGTAATTGTAATCCGTTGCATATTCTGTCCGGTATTTCGGTTCATCGAGCATGAAGTTCACCCGCATACAGCCGATAAACAGCCCGAGCAGCAGCGCGATGCCGGCAATGGATGAGAATGCCTTATGCCGGATGAGCAGCGTCAGCACGGCAATCAGCACGCCGAAGACAGGAAACATCAGCAGCAGCGGCGGAATGACCTGCATCATCTTGCCGGTCAGATGCGCCGCAAAATATGCATTGCCGAGGATGCGCATCGGCAGCAGGAACAGTATGCCGCAGACCGCAGACCAGAGCAGCGCACTGATGATATGGGCAAGCGCAATCTGTGCCTTGGGATTGCCGTGGATGCATTGCAGCCGGATGATGCCGTCTGAGAATGCGCTGCCGATTGTCAGGATGATGCCTGCCGTCAGAAGAAACATGACTGCAAGCAGCAGATACATATAGAATTCTGCCTGAAAATACATTTCCCGTGCATTTCGGGTTTGAAATGAGACCAGTCCGCTGATGATGCCGAGTACCGGCATGGCAGCGGTCAGGCAAAACGTCAGTCTACTGCGGAAATACCGCCGCAGAACGGTATGCAGCAGTGCCTTCATGTGATCGCCTTCTTCCGGAAAGAGAGCAGTCCGAGCGCCGGAATCAGAATCATCACCGGAATTGTCACCGGATAGCGCGGATGCATGTCCTCCAGTGCATAGGCATCCAGCTCGGCACGCTGCTTTTTCTGCTCTGCATCGGACCAGTCACGGCTGTCCTGAAAGACGCAGGAGAGCCCGCCCATTGTTGTGATCGGATTGCCGTGATGCAATACCATGAGCACGGAATGCAGCGGCTCGGTGTAGATCAGTTTTTTCTTCCGGATGACCAGCGGCGTGCCGTTCTGTGCAAAGACGATCTGCCCGCGTGCATCGGTTACGGTTACGTCATGGTATGCCTGACCGCTGTCCGCCTGTTCTGTGAGCTCGCCGAGTGTATACAGCCCGAAGATCGCTGCAAAGGTACCGAGTACGCCGGCAATCTGACTGCGTGTGAGATTGCAGACCGCTGCTGCCGTTACCGCAGCGAACAGATTGCTCAGGAAAATGCAGAGGAATGCTTCTGCGACGGGCTGCGCAGTCAACCGCTTGTATTCCGGAATCAGTGCCAGCGCAAGCGGACCGGCAGTCAGCAGATAATAGACCGTTGCGACAGTCACCGCACAGAGCATCGTTGCCAGATAATACTGCGTTTTCGTGTATCCGGCAATCAGCTTGTTCCGGACGGTGCCGTCGGAGAATTCGCGCCCGAGACCGAATGCCAGCAGCGCTGCCATAAAGGCTTCGCCCGAATAGAAATTGAAATCCTGTACATAAAGATACTGATATCCGCCTAACAGGACGGATTCGACCGCGGTAAAAATGCCGAGCAGCAGTGCGAGTACAGCGCCGAACCGCAGAATCCGGTCACGGCACAGGCGCTTCATCAACGTGCGGTAAAGCGTTCTCATTTTGCCGCACCTCCCTCTGTGCCGGTGCCGCCGATGAGATTGATAAAATAGTTTTCGAGGCTTTCCTCGTGCTCGGACACGCTCATCAGCTCGCAGTCTGCCGCAGCGAGTGCATCAGAGAGGTGACGAATCATGATCTTCTCGTAGATATTTGCTTCGGAATCCGTGAGAATCTCATAATCCCAGTGATTCTCCTCCATGACATTCGTAAAGCGCTTGATATCGCTGACCTTGACATGCAGATACTTGCGGCATTTTGCTTCAAGCGCCTGCGCGCTGATTTCCTGCACGATCTTACCTTTTTCGATGAAGCCGTAATCTGTCGCCAGACGGGCAAGCTCATCGAGAATATGGCTTGAAATCAGAACGGTCATCTGCCGTTCACGGTTGAGCCTGAGAATCAGCTCGCGGATTTCGATGATGCCCTGCGGATCGAGCCCGTTTGTCGGCTCATCGAGGACAAGGAAATCCGGTCTGCCGCAGAGCGCGATTGCGATGCCGAGGCGCTGCTTCATGCCGAGCGAGAAATTCTTTGCCTTTTTGCTGCCGGTATCGGAAAGCCCGACGAGTTTGAGCAGTTCGTCGATGCCGTCATCCGCAGGCATGCCGAGCAGCGTGTACTGCATTTCGAGATTCTGCCTTGCGGTCATATCGCTGTAGAATGCGGGCTTTTCGACCACAGCGCTCATTTTGCGGCGTGCTGATGCGATATCGCCCGATGCGGAATTGATGCCGCAGAGCGTATAATCGCCCTCGGACGGATCCTGCAAGCCGCAGATCAGACGAATCAGCGTGGTTTTGCCGGCGCCGTTCCGTCCGACGAATCCGTAGATTGCACCGCGCGGAATATGCATCGTGACGCCGTCAAGCGCCTTTGCTTTCCAGTATTTTTTGGATACGGCATTTGTTGTGAGGATATAGTCCATATGTATCCCTCCTTCTGCTTTCATGATAGCAGAAAACCGTAAAGAAAGCGGTCAAGGAACCGTAAAGATTTCGTCAAGATTTTTCCGGCTTTGCAATCAGGCGGAATCCGATGCCCCAGACGGCTTCGATATAGTCTTTGCCGCTCAGCTGCCGGAGCTTTTTGCGCAGATTGCTGATATGCTGTTTCAGCGAGAGCTCGGTGCAGTCGGGGGTATCCGCGGCAATCTGTTCGAGAATGGCGGATTTTGTGACGACCTGCTCCGGATTCTGCATCAGCATTTTGAGAATTGCGTATTCGGTGCGCGTCAATCGGAGTTCAGAGCCGGAAACGGAAGCGGAATACATATCGGTTCCGAGCACAATCGCGTCATAAGAAAGTGCAGCCGAATGCTCCGAACCTCGTGCTTTCCTTAGCTGCACGGCAACTCTTGCAAGCAGCTCCTTCATTTCAAACGGCTTTGTGATGTAATCCGCGGCACCGCTGAGCAGCACCGATACCTTATTATCCAGATCAATTTTCGCGCTGACGACGATCACGGGAATCTCTCTGATCAGCGGAAGAAGCTGCTCGCCGGAGAGCCCCGGTAACATCAGATCAAGCAAAATCAGATCGGGTGTATGCTGCTGCAAAACTGCGAGTACATCCGTGCCGGAGAATGCGCGCAGAATGTGATATCCGTTTTTTGTGAGTGCTTCTTCGAGCAGATTGCCGATATCTTTATCATCGTCTACAACGAGTATCTGAGCCATAGCGACCTCCCTTATCCGGTTTCATATCCTATATATTATACCATACGGAACCTGAAATATCAAGTAAGCACGGGCATGCCGTTTTATCAGTTCAAGCCCTGCCCGTTGACAATTTCTGCGAACTGTTGTATACTAAAAATGTAAAACTGAAAAAAATACGATTTTCACGTAACACTTTCTGTTTCGTATACGATTGTATTAGATGAAAGCAGTTTTGCGCAAAATATGTTTTCAATTTTGAGGTATACCGATATGACCGAACACGAACTCCGCGTTCTGATCGGGCAGTCACAGGAGGAGGGCTTCCGCGCACTCTTCCGGCAGTATCAGGCATATGTCTATGCGATCGTCTGGGGCAGGCTCTGCAAGGTCTGTACAAAAGAGGACGCAGAGGAATGTGTCAGTGATGTATTTGCAAGCGTTTTCCTGCATTTTGATCACATCGCGGAGGGCGCCCTGCAGGGATACATCGGCGTGACTGCGAAACGGGCTGCGATTGACCGTTTCCGCAAGCAGGCATCCCGAAAGGATACGTTTTCCCTCTCGGACGAGAATCTGCCGGAGCCTGTTTCTCCGGAGGATGTTGAGGCTGAGACGGAAGCGGCAGCGGTCTCCGAGACGCTTCTTGCGGAGATCCGCGCGCTCGGTGAGCCCGATGCGACGATCATCATACAGAAATACTTTTATAACCGGAAATCCGAAGAGATTGCTGCGGCAGTCAATCTCCAGACGATCAATGTCAGAGTGCGGCTGAGCAGAGCGCTGAAGCGTCTGCGGAAGCGTCTCGAGGACAAAGGCATTACTTTATGAAGGAAGGGGTACTATGAAACGAAAGCATGATCTGCATGTGCTGCGTCAGGCTGATGCGGCAACAGCACAGAAAATCGCGGAACAGTATCCCGCAGACTGGGACATGGAGCATGTGTTCCGCCGCAGCTATCAGAAGTATCTTGCAGCGCGTCCGGAGCAGGCTTCGGAGACTGCCGGTACTGCGGCAGATGCGCCTGATTTTCAGGCGGTGTATCAGCCGAAGAAGCCGATCCGGATGTATGCAAGCCGCTATGCAACGGCAGCCTGTCTGGTGCTGACCGCCGGTATTGCCGGTCTGGTCGGTTACGGACTGCTGTCCGCATCCAAACAGAATCTTGCACAGCCGGTGCAGACTTCGGATGACCTTGCAATCGTTGTGGAGACAACAGCTTCGCAGACTGAAATCACGCAGGCAAACGTGATCGGGACCGTTACTACGGCAGTTTCGCTGCCTGAAGCAGAACCGGCGCAGACGACTGTTCCTTCCCCTTCGGAACAGCAGACTGTGACGGAAGAAGCACAGACAGCACTGCCGACGCAGACGGATACGGAATCACAGCCGCCTGCTGTGACACTCGCTGTTGAGACTGCGTCTGCCGTAACGGAAACAACTGCACAGCCGGATGCTGCTGCAACGGAACAGGAAACGGCGGAAACAACTTCCCCCCCCGACAAACCGGTCAAGATGCAGGAGGGTGCCGGAAGCAGATTTCAGGTGACGGAGAATGAAACCGGTTCGGTTCTGAAATTTTCCTATGCAAATGATCTTGCACCTGCTGTTTACAGTTATGTATCTGTGAATCCGCGGTTTACCGTGACAGAGGATACGGATGACGGCAGCATGGAGGGTATCGCGTATAAAGTGACGGATACCGAAGAACACCGGAGCTTCCGCTTCTTTGTATACTACCGGAATCCGCTGGTACCGTTCCAGTATTCGGCATCGGGATATGATGTATCCGAAACGGAGATCGGCGGCAGACAGGCAATCCGGCAGGATACACGGAAGCAGGATTCCAAGTGGGGCTGCATGATCACATGGTTTGACGGCAATACCGTCTGCCAGATTTCCGGCTATCAGAAATATGCAGAGACAATGATTCAGATTGCTGAGATGATGCAGCCGGCAACATAAAGGAGGACGTCTTATGAAACGCAGACTGTATGCAGCATGTGCATCTGTACTGATGCTTGCAATGCTGCCGCTGAACGGATTATCCGCATTTGCAGAGGCGATTTCGCCGGATGCGCCGGTACCGGACTGGGTACCGACAGATTTTCTGAGTGCAATGGAATTCCGCAACACATACGGTGCAACGCATATCGCAGATGACAGAATCTGCATCGTTGAGCGGCAGGAAACGCGGGAAGGTTATACCTATTCCGAGGAGATCACCTCGACCGGCGAAATGGATGCACCTTACGGAAAGTACCGTGATGTAATCTATGATACAATCAAGCTGCCGGAGCAGCCGGCGGAGGGCACCAAGGAATATTTTGAATACGAAAGTCAGTACAGAGGCGTGAAAAACCTCATGTATGATGAGAAGAATGACTGCTATATCCCAGGCTGGCAGTATCATGTGACAGTATATGAGATGCAGCCGAATACGACGCTGACAATCACGCAGAAACTGAAAAAGGATGATCAGGAGCGTGACGGGGTGGTATTTGAATTCTCCAAAGACGGCGAAGGAAAGATCACAGAGGATGATTTGCTGAGCTGGGTGCCGGACTGTATTGCGGAGTATACAGACTTTGAGAAAACGACCAACGCGGTCAGCCTGCACGATAATTATATCGTATACTGCGACAGCGTCAATTTCAGTACCGGATTGAGTCTTGATATTTCAATCACCGGTACTGCAAGACTGCAATGCATCTATTCGGATAATATTCAGGTGGAGGAGCTGGAAATGCCGACCGGAAGCGCAGACCGTCTGATTCGGGTTTACCGCGCACTCAATAACGGACTGGTGAAGCTGTCTGCTGTGACGATGCGTAAATTCGGCGCATCGCCGGAGGAGCAGGAGAAGAAGGAAGAAGCAGAGTATTTTGGTGTCGAGACGCCGGAGAAGATCGGCATTATTGATCCGGGACAGTTTACGGAGCCGGTCGCAGGCGACTGCAACGGCGACGGCGAATTCACGATCGCGGATGCGGTCATGCTGAACAAGTATCTGCTCGGCAGCGGTGAGCTGTATTTCTGGACGCTTGCCGATCTCGATGAGGATAATGTCGTCAATGCGGCAGACCTCAGCCTGATGAAGCGGAAGCTGAGGGCATCGGTTCTGGAGCAGGACGAAGCACCGAAGCTCCAGTTCAAAGGGGAGCAGGAACACAGCTGGTACACCTTCCAGAGCAATTCGACGATTGAATTTCCGTATCATTTTTATATTACAGTTCCGACGGAGTTTACGCAGGGCAGATGCAAAATCGAATTCAAGCTGTTCAATGCAGAGAACGATGAGGAAATCAAGTATGAAAGCGTGAAGGGTACCGGCAAGGAAAACCGTTTCGATATGACGGTCAATATGGAGATTGTGGATTCGGAAAAGCGTTCCTATTATACGGTCGTGACAATTACGGAGCTTACCGCAGGAAAGCCGGGCGAGCCGCAGAATTATCAGTCCGACGTCTTTGAATGGAATGTGGAAGTAAGCCACGACATTCCTGCACCGCCGGCGGCAGTGCCGCAGTCATGAACGAAAGATCGTGCACTGCTGAATGAGGCTTCCGGAAAGTTTATGTTCATGAGAATAACATCGCTTATGCCATAGGGGGATAGGACGAGAGGAGCGGAAAGCACCGGGTCATCGGATGATCCGGTGCTTTCACATGTATGTAATGTTACCGTACAAGTTTCGGATCATCCGGCACAAATCTGCATTTTATCCAGTTATTCACGAGAATTGTCCCTATCTTTTTCACTTTGCTTATGCTATAATATAGAAAAATGGGCTTGAAATGTCTGTTTGTTTGTGGCTTTTTTCAGTTTGAAAGGGTGGATTTGATGAGATTCAGAAAAAGTTGTACGGTTTTAGCCGCAGTTGTTCTTGCAGCAGGGATGCTTCCGGCAGGTGCCGCGATTCCGGCATCCGCAGCGTACGGCTCCGGACAGAATATTGCAGAAATGCTTGACCGCGGTCTGATTGCATACAATACCGGCTCCGGTATGATGATCAGCTGGCGTTTTCTCGCAAATGACAATGACAGAGCGGAGTTTCAGCTTTACCGCGACGATGCACTGATCTATACAAGTGAAGCAGGAAATGCGACCAGCTTTCTTGATAAAACAGGCAGTGCTTCCTCGAAATACCGTCTGGATACGTTTGTCAGCGGCAAAAAGGTCAGCTCGGATGTCTGTTCGATGATCTCCGGTCAGTCCTATTTTGATATTCCGCTGGATGTTCCGCGCGGAGGAACAGCGCCTGACGGTGTTGCGTATTCCTATGTGGCGAATGACTGCTCCGTCGGTGACGTAGACGGTGACGGCGTATATGAAATTTTCCTGAAATGGGATCCGACCAATGCGCATGATAATTCGCAGAGCGGCTATACGGGCAATGTCTATATTGACTGCTACAAGCTGACAGGCGAAAAGCTCTGGCGCATTGATCTCGGAAGGAATATCCGCGCCGGTGCGCACTATACGCAGTTCCTCGTTGCAGACTTTGACTGCGACGGCAAATGCGAAATGACCTGCAAGACCGCAGACGGCACCGTCGATGCCAAGGGTACTGTAATCGGCGACGGCTCCAAGGATTACCGGAACTCCGGCGGTTACGTGCTCTCAGGACCGGAATACTATTCGCTCTTTGACGGTGAAACCGGTACGCTGCTCGATACTGTCAGCTACGAATATCCGCGCGGCACGGTTTCCAAGTCCACATGGGGCGATGATTACGGCAACCGCTGTGACCGGTTCCTCGGTACCGTTGCATACCTCGACGGTGTGCATCCGAGTGCGGTTTCGATCCGCGGCTACTATACGAGAATGACTGCGGTTGCATATGATGTTGTGAATAAGAAGCTCGTCAAGCGCTGGGGCTATGATTCCGGCTGGAATCAGCAGAACGGCTCCGGCTGGGGCAACGGCAACCATAACTGCATGCCTGCTGACGTAGACGGCGACGGCAAGGATGAAATCGTAGTCGGTGCGGTCGCATTTGACGATAACGGCAAGGTGCTGTGGTGTACGAATTTAGGTCACGGTGATGCAATGCATCTGAGCGATCTGGATCCGAGCCGACCGGGACAGGAGCTCTGGGTCTGCCATGAGCATGAGCCGTGGGGCGTTTCTCTGATTGACGCGGCGAACGGTAAGATTCTGGTACATGAAGACCGCCGCAAGGATACCGGAAGATGCTGCGCGGGCAATGTCTGGGCAGGTAATCCGGGCGGTGAATACTGGGGATCGCTTTCCGATGCCGTATTTAACAGTGCGGGACAGACAATCAACATGTCCTGTCCGGCAATGAACTTCCTGATCTGGTGGGACGGCGATCTTGAACGTGAGCTGCTTGACGGCAATACAATCACAAAGGTCAACCAGTCCGGCGGCATTGATACATTGTTCACGGCGAACGGCTTTGATTCCTGCAACGGCACGAAGGCGACGCCGAACCTCTCCTGCGATCTCTTCGGCGACTGGCGTGAGGAGCTGATCCTGCATTCCTCTGACAGCAAAACACTCCGCATTTTCTGCACGCCGTATGAGACAAAATCCCGCATCACGACGTTGATGCACGATATGCAGTACAGAATGCAGGTCGCATCTGAGCAGAACTGTTACAATCAGCCGCCGCATCCGAGCTTCTATCTCGGTTCCGATCAGCCGCTGCCGGATCGTCCGGCGGTCACGATCAACGGGCAGGCGAGTGCTTCGGATTCTCCGGCAGTGATTGATACTGCAAAGGCATATGTGCTGAGAAATGTCAGCAGCGGTCTCTATCTGACCGGCAGCGACGGCAACGCTGTTCAGCAGAAAAACGCAGAGGACAGCAACGCAATCTGGTACTTCAAGGATTCAACCGATGACGGCTATACACTGACGAATCTTGCAGGTCAGACCCTGACAATCGACAGCGGCAATGCTGTTGTGCAGAAGGGGGCGAATGCCGATACACAGACGGTTCAGGTGTTCCGTGCATCCGGCGGCTATGTTCTCGTTACCAAGACAAGCGAATTTGAGAAGTGCATCGAGGTTGCATCTGCGTCTACGGATGCCGGTGCAAATGTGCAGGAATGGGAGCGAAACGGCGAAAAGTGTCAGGTCTGGTCGCTGGATGCGATTTCGTTCCATCCGGCAGCACCGGATTTCATTTCCGGCGATCTCGATGACAACGGCGTTGTCAATGCAGCAGACCTCTCTTTGATGAAGCAGGAAATTCTCAAGCCTGCGCGTTCGCGTGTGGAAAAGAGAGCTGCGGACGTCAACGGCGACGGCGATGTGACAATCGCGGATGCGGTTGCACTGCAAAAGTATCTGCTCGGCTCCGGCGAGTATGCAGGCGGTTTCTACTATGCGATTGATGCATGCTATGGACAGGGCATCGAGGAATCCAGCAATGCAGGCTTCAAGGATGCGGCATATCTGAATCTGGACAATGTCACCGGAAGCTATGTGGAATTCCGCGTATATGCTGCGAAATCCGGCAGCTATAACGGCACACTCCGCGTGGCAAACGGCAGTGAGGCAAACCGGCTAATGAAGATGTCCGTCAACGGCGGTGCTGCACAGTCGATTGATTTCAATGCGACAGGCGCATGGACAACATGGGCAGATGTCAAGCTCTCGCTGACACTGAATGCGGGTATGAACACGATTCGTCTGACCTCGGATACCGATCAGGGCGGACCGAATATTGATTATCTTGCAGTTTCTCCTGCATAAAAACAGTAACGCCTGTGCGTTCCGCAGCGGATGCACAGGCGTTTGCCTGATAAAAATCATCACAGATTGTATCATAAAGCTGACAGGGGGGATTGTATGAAATGTGTAATGATCCGGATCGGGACGTCCTGCCCGTATGGCCGGAAATATATGGACGGCAGACTGGAGCTGCGCGTACTGGCACTGGAGGGTGATCCGGAGACGGTTGACGCCGCCGAAGCGCTTCGATATGCGCGTCTGGACAGATCGGCTGTGGAATTGCAGGAGTTTTATACATCGACTTATTCGCTGCGGCAGCTGGATGAGCTGTTCGCGGCTGAAAGAGTGTTGAATTTGAAGGAGCTGCTGCGGAAGACTGTGACAGACCGGAATTTCTATCTGATGTCTCTGCTTTCCACGGAGCGGATTCTTGAGGCAGACCGTGCGGGATTATTTGACCAACCTTATTATTGAATACGGTATCAAAAGAAAAGCATCGCACCTGCGCGGAATCCACGCAAATGCGATGCTTTACTCGTAAGCAGGCGAGGGGAATCGAACCCCCGCTCAAACGCTCAGAAGGTTCGTAGATACGTGCGTTTGAAAGTACTGTGTCATATATTGTGGCATATATTTTCAAATGTGGCATATGTGCGAATCTTTTATTTATGCTTCAAGAGTTCCCTTGTATGTCTTACCGTTGAATTTTATCTCAACGTCAATAGTGTCTTTATCTGTGGTCGGCGCTGGCTTTGTGTCATCTTTGCTAAATCCGTTCAATCCATTTGCCTTGATTGCAGACGGGTAGTCTACATAGCAATAGTCAAGGTCTACATCTCCGGTCACTCCGGGCGCAGTTCCTACCTTGTACTGCCACACACCATACGCACCAGAGTACGACGGCTTGGACACACCTGTATTAGCCACCCAGATAGCATAGCGGTTTCTGATGTCATCTTCAACAAAGTCCTTGAGAGGACTTGCGGACATATACAGACCAACCCAGTATCCAGCAGCTTCTACCTTGCTCAGGAACGCACGGATAATCGCAGACACCTTTTCCTTACCGAGGTCGAACTGCCGCTTTTCCTCTACGTCATAGAAGATAGGATATTCAAACTGCTTGCCTTTGAGGATTTCGAGACAGACGTCTGCTTCCTGCTCTGCCTCTGCTTCGCTTGTAGCGTAGCTATACCAGTACGCGCCAATCGGTATACCACGAGACTTGGCTCCTGCATAGTGGCTCTCAAACATATTATCCTTCTGAGATGCTACCTTACCGTAGCCTGCTCTTGCGATTACGAAGTCGGAAGTCACTTTATTCCAGTCAACCTTTGTCTGACAGTACGAAATGTCGATTCCGTTCAAAGCACCGCTCATATCATCGTCCTCCTTTTCTTCGTCTCTTTCGATATGGAAATATTTGTAGAAATCGTCAGTGACGGTGCTGTAGCTAACAACCTCGTCGCCATACCACTTACCGTTTTGTCTCATATCTACGTGTGTATATTGATACGACATATTGATGTTCGCTATGCCTTTGAAACCTATGTCCTGAGCCTTGCAACATACCAGCCTACTGTCGATAGGCTTTCCGTCTTTATCGTAGCAGCAGATATCGCTGGCAGTTCCTTCTACATGCTGACCAGAACCGCTGCCACCAACATTCTTGTCGTGCTGCACGCACCGATATCCGCTTGTTACAATGATCTTTGAGCAATCAAGCTTGCCAAACAATACTTCAAGATTGTTTACGAGCGTCTCAGAAACCTTGTACTCGTGTGGCTTTCCACACTTACATCTAAACTCCTTTGAGTTGAAATGTTCTGAAAGTTGGATGTTGTCATTATACTGATATGTCTTAATCATATCAATCACCTTAACTTTATACTGCTAATAATTCCAGAGGCAGACTCTAGCTTACGAATTGGTACGTCGCAAGAGCAATGCATGACGTGCGCAACCATGCCGTCTAAAGATTGCGAAAGCTCATCAAGAGTTAGTCTTCCGGCCTCGTAAAGATTGCGCATCTTTTTAAGTTTTGATATTTTGGCACGAAAACGTCTTTTGTTTTGAAACATTTTCACGGCTCCAGTATTTGTCAACACATATCTCCAATTTAAGAACGGAACTCCATTATGTATCGTCTGCAACGATGTCTTTTTATTTAGTTTCAGACCTATGCTGCAAAGATGGCTTGATATTTCTTGCAGACAGTATTTTAGATATTCTTTATCTTTATGAATAAGTATAAAGTCGTCCATATATCTAACATAATGTTTTACGTGCAAACGTTCTTTAATCATGTGATCCATGTCATCTAATAATGTGAGTGCTATTAGTTGACTAACCTGACTGCCAAGACCAATTCCAACGTCTCCGCCAAAGCTGTCTATTATATCGCACACTAAGCGAAATGCGTCGTTATTTTTCACACGCTTTTTAATAACTTCCTTTGCTATTTCGTGATTTATGGAATCAAAAAAGTGAGATATATCACATTTCAAGAAGTACCCATCATTTGTCCTATTTTTGTGATAGTATTTATGAAGATGCGTTTTAAGCCTATTTATAGCGAAGTATGTTCCTTTGCCAATTTGACACGCGCAGTTGTCGTATATAAACGATTTTGTCAGAGCGTCATATAAATAGTTATCACATAAGCTTCTTTGTAATTGTCTGTCCTTTATTCGCGTTGCAGTAATTGTTCTGCGCTTTGGTTCAAAAATCTCGAAAACTTGGTACTCGCTAATGCGGTACTTAGAGTTTTGAATGTCTATTATTATTTTGGCTGTATTTTTCAGCCCGTTTACTTCATATTGCGTTACGCTCGTCTTCCATCTAACATATCCAATATGTATGGATTGCTTCACTCAACGCTGTCATTGTTGCGTCCAGACTACGTACCAAACGTAAGATTGCCACGGCGCACAAAGCAGTTAAAGCAGAATCTTCCAACGGCAGAGGACGTCGTTAGAGCGGTTCGTGGTACGCCGATAGAACTTCCTGTACTTTTAGCACTCTGTTTGTGCCTGAGAATGTCCGAGGTTCGAGGGATAAAAAAGACCGCTATCAGTGGCGATCTACTATATATAGAGAACGTCATGATAACGGTCGGTGGTAAGAGCGTTGAGAAGGAGCTTGCGAAAACTGATTCGTCGAGACGGGTTATTAGGATTTCTGAGAGATTGAAACGCATGATTTTAGATAGAGACGAGATGTATGCCACGACAATGACGGCCAAGGCGATATACTCGCGGTTCACAAGATTGATGAAAAAGCACGGATTTGACCACGTTAGATTCCACGACCTGAGACATATCGCCGCGTCGGATATGAACCGACTCGGAATCTCTGACAGAGTTGCTGCTGATAGAGGCGGTTGGGCTACCACGAACACGATGCGAAATGTGTACCAGCACTCTTTTTCTCCAGACAGGGAGCGAGCTGATCAGGTCGTACAAGATTACTACGAGTCCATTTTGAACGACGATCAGGAATAACGTGTCATATTTCGTGTCATATTTTGTCACTAGATGGTGTGATTTTTCACAATATCTTGTGAGAGACATATTAGTACGAGCGGCGAAAAAATCACGCACATACGTTAAAATAACGTACATGCGTGATAATTACATATAAGCAGGCGAGGGGAATCGAACCCCCGACCTCAGCTTGGGAAGCTGATGTTTTACCATTAAACTACGCCTGCAACCGGAATGAAAAAAACCCTCATACGGTTTGTATGAGGGCTTTGGATGCGGATAAGAGGACTTGAACCTCCATGATATTGCTATCACATGGACCTGAACCATGCGCGTCTGCCAATTCCGCCATATCCGCACATCCTTGCCGCTGTTTTCCTGCGACTTTGTTATTATATCATAATCCGAATGTTTTGTCAAGGGGTTTTCGCAAATTTTTCAAAAACTTTTTTTGTAATTTTCTCATAAGTGTGTTATAATGGACTCAGTGTTAAAATGAGGGAGTGGATTCTCACAAAAATGACGATTTATCTGGATTCCGCCGCAACGTCGCGTCCGGGGGAGGCATGCCTGAATGCCATGTGCGGCATGATGCGCGAAACCTACGGAAATCCGTCCTCGCTGCACCGTTTTGGATTGGAGGCGCAGCTCTGCATGGAACAGGCGCGTAAGCAGATTGCGGCAGCACTCGGATGCGAGGCAGCTTCTGTGATGTTTACATCCGGTGCAACGGAGAGCAATCATCTTGCGATTAGCGGTGCGGCGTATGCATACGGCAGACGAAAGCGGCGTGTTGTGACGACAACGGTTGAGCATGCATCCGTGAAGGGTGCCTTTGATATGCTGGAAGCAGAAGGCTATGAGGTGATTCGTGTGGCACCGGATGCGGACGGCATCCTGCGCGCTGAATCAATCGTATCCGCGGTCAATGAGGAGACCTGTCTTGTCAGCATGATGCTTGTCAATAACGAAACCGGTGCGGTTTTGCCGGTACAGCAGGCATTTGCACAGATCAAGCGCGAATATCCGCAGACGATCACGCATTGCGATGCGGTGCAGGGCTTCATGAAGCTGCCGGTGAATCCGGCGAAGCTGAGCGCCGATTTGCTGACGGTCAGCGGACACAAGGTACATGCCTGCAAGGGCGTCGGCGCACTGTATCATAAAAAGGGAGTCCGTCTGATTCCGCTGATGAAGGGCGGCGAGCAGGAGGGCGCGATGCGTCCGGGTACAGAGTCCGTACCGCTGATTGCAGGCTTCGGCGCTGCGGTCGGGGAATTGCGCGGTACGATTGCAGTGCGTGCGGAATATGCTTCCGGTCTGCGCAGCGAATGTATCCGGCAGCTTTCTGAACTGGAAGGCGTTACGGTCAATTCGCCTGCGGACGGCAGCCCGTATATCCTGAGCTTTTCGGTAAAGGGACTGCGTTCGGAGACAATGCTGCATTTTCTCTCTGACCGTGAGATTTACGTATCGAGCGGTTCCGCCTGCTCCAAAGGAAAACAGAGCGGCGTTTTGCAGCAGTTCGGTATCAGGCAGGACCTCGCGGACAGTACGCTGCGTGTCAGCTTCTGCGCAGAAAATACGCCGGAGGACATCACGGCGCTCTGTACTGCACTGAAAGCAGCGCAGGAGCAGCTTGTGCATAAACGATAACATAACAGGAGAAAATATGATACGTAAATATGAGCCGCGCGATCTGACGGCATGTGCAGCCGTTTTTTGCAGCGCGTTTTCAGCGGCACCGTGGAATGAAAGCTGGACGGCTTCACTTGCTGAAACGCGCATCTCTGAGCTGACGGGAACACCGTTTTCACGCGGATTTGTTTATGAGCAGGAAGGAAAAATCCTTGCGCTTGCCGCCGGAAGGGTCTGTACCTATCTCCATGGCAGAGAATATGTGATCGACGAATTCTGTGTATCCGCGGAAACACAGGGCAAAGGAATCGGCTCTGAGATGATGCAGCAGATTGCGGCTGAGATGCAGGCAGAAGGCTGCGTGAGCATCGTCCTGCAAACTACGCGCGGCTATCCGAGTGAGCGCTTCTATCTGAAAAACGGATTTCAGCGCAGTCCGGATATGATTACGATGTTCCGCATGCTGGCGGATTAACTGCACATTTTCCGGATGCATTCCGGTTCTATACTATTATAATATATGAGGTTTGTGACATGAGAGAGATCATTCTGGTAAAATACGGCGAAATGGCGCTCAAGGGGCTGAACCGCAGTTCCTTTGAAGATGTGCTGCTGCGGAATATCCGCTACCGGCTCAAGAAAATCGGCAAATTTTCGTATTCCAAGGCGCAGTCTACGATTTATGTTGTGCCGGAAGCGGAGACCGATGAAGCCTGCGGCGAGCTGCTTGCAGAGGCATTGCCGCGTCTGAAAAAGGTGTTCGGCATTGCAGCACTGGCGCGTGCGCTGACCTGCGAAAAATCCTTCGCAGATATTTCGGCGCGTTCGGTGCCGTATCTTGCCGATGCGCTGAATGCCGCAAAGACCTTCAAGGTGGAGGCGAAGCGTGCGGATAAGGCATTCCCGATGAAATCGCCGCAGATCTGTGCAGAGCTGGGCGGCATTCTGCTCGAGCATTATCCGCATTTGAAGGTCGATGTCAATCAGCCGGATGTGACGGTCACCGTTGAAATCCGTGATCTCAATGCATATGTTCATGCGGCACGGGAGCGCGGTGCAGGCGGTCTGCCGGTCGGTACGGCGGGCAATGCGATGCTGCTGCTTTCCGGCGGTATTGACAGTCCGGTCGCCGCATATATGATGGCAAAGCGCGGGCTGCGCGTGACGGCATGCCATTTTGCATCGCCGCCGTATACATCCGAGCGTGCGCTGCTGAAGGTCGAACAGCTCTGCGAAAAGCTGACGCCGTGGTGCGGCAGCATGGCATTCTACTGCGTGCCGTTCACGGAGATTCAGGAGCAGCTCCAGCGGAACTGCCCCGAGGAGTATTTCACGATTCTGATGCGCCGCCTGATGATGGAAATTGCCTGCCGCCTTGCGGAGCGCGAGGACTGCGGTGCGATCATCACCGGTGAGAGTCTCGGTCAGGTCGCAAGCCAGACACTTCCGGCACTGCAATGCACCGATGCTGTTGCGACGATGCCGGTGCTCCGCCCGCTGATCGGCATGGATAAGACGGAGATCGTCGAGATATCACGCAAGATTGATACATTTGATATTTCGATTCAGCCATATGAGGACTGCTGCACGGTCTTTACGCCGCGGCATCCGAAGCTGCGTCCGCATCTCGACGAAGTAGCTGCGGCACAGGCTGAGGTCGATTTTGCGCCGCTTGTTGAGGCTGCGATTGCCGGCGCGATGAAAAAAGTCTTTGCACAGCATGTCTCCGAGGAGCAGATGCTCTGACTGATGTTTGAAATTTGATGTTTCATGTGGAACATTTTACGATTGAACACTGCATATCCGCATTCTGACGGAGGATATCCGCCGGAACGATATGCAAGGAAATGCTTCAATGATATAAAATAATGATTTAGACCGGATGATGAATTTCAACAGGCTATCCGGCTCCGATTTGGCAGAAGATGACAAAAACACGGCTTCTGACTTGACAATATGCCTTCTGATGTAGTACAATGTTCAATGAGAATAGGTGAACTGCGGACTGCGGCATCTGCTGCAAATGCGGAACACTGTTCTCTGAACGAATACATCAGTGTCAGGCGCATCCCGTGTTACGAAACCGGAGCTGCGGCTGCTCTGACCGGATGAAGCGAAACTCGCTTCATGTCCTGTCCGGTGAAATCTCGGATTTCCGGACTGTGATCTGCCGGCATCACCGGTGACTGCGTTCAGCAGTCGTATCACAGTTTGGCAAACCGCGAAGGAACCGGAACGGCTGGAATCCGGAGCGGAACGGCGGAACTTCCGACCGCACCGCTGACACGGTTTCTGCCGGTTAGATGCACATGCTGTCGTCGGAGCAATCCGGCGGCGTCCGGCGAAATTTCATGAAATGTGATCTCCGTTTTCGGAGAATGACTTGCGGATTGAGAGATGTACAGACTCTCACCTGCAAAACCTGTGCGGATGCTTCGCTGAACGGGCGTGCTGTTCCTATGCCGTCCTGCAAGCGGATGCTTGAAGCAAATGATGGAGGCGTTCAAATGGATATCAGGCAAAATCCCTATCAAGAACCTAGCTGCCCTGATGCACCGCAGGAAACTGCCGGTGCGCAGAATGCAGTACCCGGGAATGATTCCCCGCTTCGGGCGGATGTCAGTCGGAACGGGACCGGAAGAACATACAGTGCTCATCGGATGCTGAAGGGTGCCGCGGGACATGCGGAGATTTCGGCGGAGGATCGGCTGAGAGATGTTCTTCGGGAAACGGAAAGAAGGCAGAATCATAATCGGGACGACATTACGGCAATTTTAGAAGAAGTCGAAGCAAAACGTCACTCCACAGAAAATGCAGAGCCGCATGTCGAATATTCTTCCGGCAGAACGGAAGCGTCCGCCAGACCGCGCGTCCGGCGGGAGGAGGTCAGACCTGCTCCGGCAGAAAGACCGAAGGCTGCTGTACGGCAGACGGGAGCGCCGAGACCTGAGACACACACGGTGACTCGGGAGAAGGTTATTCCGGAGGCGGTACCGCGGCAGCGGAAGGGAAACGGTAAGAAAAAGCGCAACCAATATACTTTGACTGAGATCCTCAGGTTTTTTGTCCCGTGGAAGGGCGACTCCATGTTTGAGTCATTCCGGAAAATTATCTTTTCGCTTGCGCTGATTGTTGTCGGCGTCTGCACGTTCCTGATCGGTAACTACTATATCGACCTGTACGAGGCCAAAAAGAGTTACAGGGAGCTTCAGGCGCGGATTGATGCAGCAAGGGCGAACCGACATTTCTCGAATGATAATTATAAGGAAGACCCCGCGACCGGTGAAATGATCGAGTGGCTCGATTATAACTACTACGGGAATACGCTGCTTCCTTTGAATCCTGATGCTGTCGGCTATGTCAACATCGAGGGGACAGAGGTCAGCTATCCTGTCGTACAGAAGCAAAAGCTGAGTGATCCCAACAAAAATCCAAATGACTACTATCTCTACCGGACTTTCATGCAGGAGCAGAGCAAAGCTGGCTGCATCTTTATGGATTTCCGGAACCACTTTGATGAAGTAGTCGATCACCGTCGTGTTTACGACAATTCCGGAAATGTTTTCATTTACGGACATAACATGAATAATAGAACGATGTTCGGAAGTCTGCGCGACTATATCAACAATCCGTCATTCTACAGCGCTCACCCGATCGTCAACTATTCCTCGCTCTACAAGGACTATCAGTTCAAGATTTTTGCCGTCTTTATCGTTGACGGTGAGGATTATGATTCGGAATATGCCTTTGACTGCTGGAATACGCTCGATTTCCCTGATGAGGAATCGTTCTATGATTATGTGAACGAAGCAAAGAAACGCACCATGATCAACACAAATGTTGATGTGCGGTATGGAGATCAACTCTTGTCGCTGTACACGTGCAACGGACTGGTCGCCAATGCCAAGCTGATATTGATGTGTCGAGAAGTCCGCGTCGAAGAAGGCGAGGACCCAAAAGAGGGAACAGAGAATGCCACATTGAATGACAATGTGCTGTACCCTAAGGCCTACTACAAAGGAGGCCGCCCTGTTAATTACGATCCCAAGAAGTTCGTACCGTATGGTCCGAAAACGTAATTCAGGTTTTGATTTCACCGAAATCAAGCTGAAGGGAAATGGGATGTCAAGGAGGTAAACGAACTTGTTTCCGCTTTGTGCGGACTGTTTTCTTTCGGTTATGCTTTCTCATACTGTATCTGAGCGGCGAGCGAACAGCCGCCCTCACCCGCGGCGGGAGCTGCGGCGCACATCTCCGCAGTATGTGATCTAATAGCTTAACAGAGAGATGTACGCAGGTAAACTGCGACGCAGAACAACGCGTCGTTCCCGGATGGCGCGCGCTGAAAGACCGTATTGGGATCGGTCGGACGGCGAAGGGAGGACACAAACGTTTAGACAAAATCCCCACAGCAATCTTGGGGAAATAAAGCCGGGATATACCCGGTGAGATTGATATATTGGAGAGAAACTATGCAAGCTCGAACGCGAAGAAACCGCGTGGCGATTCTGGTTGCAATGGCTCTGTGTTTCACCAGTACATGTGCAATGCAGAGCGACAGAGACGCCATGCTGCGCTCAGGAGCTGCCAATATTGCGTTTGCCGCTACAACAGGAGGCTTTGAGAACATTACGGACGTACAAGCCGTTTTGGGACCTGCCGACTCGCGCAGCAGCCTTCAGTCGGGTGCAAACGCATATGAAGTTGCCGATTTGCGGAAGGCTGATCTTTATGAATATGATGACAGCCTTATGCTTGTTCGGTATGAGGCAGTTGAATCTGAGCCGGACGAAACGCCAACGACTACTACTGCAACGACAACTGCTGTCACAAATGACAGCGAAACCGATATAACCACTGTTACGTCTGCCGTAACGACCTATGAAGAACCTGTTGCTACCACTCGTGAGACAATCGCAGCCGATCCGGACAGCGTTGTATTTTACTCCTCCGGTTTCGGTCACGGCGTCGGCATGAGCCAGAACGGCGCAAACTTCTATGCAATGTATGACGGCTGGACGTATGACCAGATTCTGAATCTTTACTATCCCGGAACGGTGCTGGTTCAGACCGGTACTTCGGAATGGGAAACCATGACAGTCGGCGGAAAGACCGATAACGTCGTTTCGATTCTTTCTCAGATTGTCAACAATGAAATGGGCGATTCTTTCTCTGTCGAAGCCATTAAGGCACAGGCAGTTGCAGCTTACACCTATTACCTCTATAACGGTTACGGTGCAGGCATGATCTGCAAAGCGAATCCGTCCCAGAAAATCGTGGATGCCGTTCGTTCGGTTCTCGGTATTGTAGTTTATTACGAGAATGCGCCGGCACTCACATCGTTCTATGCATCCAGCGGCGGTGCAACGGCTTCCTGCAAGGATGTCTTCTATGCAGACATTCCGTATTTGCAGAGCGTGCCCGTCAGACACGACGAATCTTCCGATCCGCATTTTAACAGCACGAAGGTGTTTAATTCCGCAGTGCTCAAATCCAAGCTCGAAAACACTTACCATGTATCGCTCTCAGGCAACCCATATGATTGGATTCAACTTGAGTACGGTGACGGCGGCTATGTAGCCTGCGCAGTCATCGGCGGGCAAGTTCGCGTGAAGGGCAATGACCTCCGCAGCGTACTTGGTTTGAAGTCTCCGAAGTTTGAATTTGTGTATCAGCCCGGCGGCTCGGCAGCAGAGACATTTACTGCTGCTGCGGATGCGAATGCAGAAAACGGTGCAGATTCCGTCATGACACCGCAGGATATGACACAGGCGGAAGAATCCGCGTAATTGAAGATGAAAAAATCCCGTACAGGAGACTGTGCGGGATTTTTTGTTACGTATGTGGTACAATTTGTCATTGACATACAATATTGTTTCCTTTATAATTGCTTTAGGAAGGAGGGTTTGCCATGCAAACAAAGAGAATTGCCGCAATCGCCGCAGTGATGCTCGCAGTGCAGGCTGTTTTGCCGCTGAATGCGGCGGCAGCAAATGTAAATGATGTGCAGCATCTGGTGAAAACACTGACGACGAACGGCGCAATGACAACAGCAGATGACTTCAACGGGGACGGTATCATCAACGCAGTCGATCTCACACTGATGAAGCGGGCGGTGATTGCAGAAGCACACTCAGATACCGGAGAGCTCAGAACGCAAACCGTCACCGCAATCACCGAGCAGACAAAGCTGATCGGCAGAACGCTGACGAAGAACGGTGTCACATGGCTTGTACACAGCGGCTCTGCGGTCGAATGTACCGTGACGGGTACCGAGGCAAGTGTGACGATTGCGGGCGACAACAGCATCAATTCCAGCGCGAAATACCGTCCGCGCTACGGCGTCTATGTAGACGGAACGCTGATCAAGGATGTGGTCATGGGCGAGAAGGAGCAGATTGTCAAGCTGTTCTCCGGTACGGAGAAGCGTACTGCGACCGTCAAGGTCATGCATCTTTCCGAGGCGAATAACGGCGCAATCGGCGTAAAACAGTTTGATGTGACGTCTTCCGCCGCGAAGCCGGTGCAGCCGACAGCGAAAAAAGACCTGATGATCGAGTTCGTCGGTGATTCGATCACCTGTGCATACGGTGTCGGTGCAGCTTCGCAGAATGAGGGCTTCGAGACCGGTACGGAGGATTTTTCAAAGTCCTATGCATATCTTGCGGCACAGATGCTCGACGCGGATTACAGCGCGGTCAGCTACAGCGGATACGGTGTGATTTCCGGCTATACGGGAGACGGTAATATAAACGCAGGATCGCTGGTACCGCCGGTCTATGAAAATGTTGCCAAGTTCGGTGACTATGCAGTGCCATGGGATTTTGCATCGCATCCTGTCGATGTGGTGTTTATCAATCTCGGTACGAATGATGATTCCTATGCAAAGCATGCGCTTGCGACACGCGCGAAGGAGTATCAGGCGAATTATCTTGCTTTCCTGAAACAGGTGCGTCAATGCAATCCGGATGCGGCAATCGTCTGCACACTCGGCATCATGGGCTGTCAGGAGCTGTATCCGTATCTTGAGGCAGCCGTCAAGGAATTCGGTGATGCGAAGACAAGCTGCTATGAATCGCCGTCGCAGAATATGGCAGACGGTCTCGGTGCTGACTGGCATCCGTCGCCTGTGACGCATGAGAAAAACGCTTATCTCGCCGCGGAGCAGATCAGCAAGGCGCTGGGGATTCCGTTTGATGCGGAACAAAAGGCAGCCGAATGAATCAGATGAGAAAAAAACGGAATCCGGACATCATTATCCGGATTCCTCTTTTCTTTGTGAATTATGCTTCCATGGCAGGCATCCAGTGCGAAACCGGCATACCGTTTGCACGGAAGGCGTCGAGCAGCGCCTCGCGCTCGGATTGATTCAGCGGAACGGTGATGAGGCAGGCGTTGTTGACTGCGCTGACTGCTTCATCTGCATGACCGTTTGCAGCAAGATAGTTTGCAGCGAATTCGCTCAGTGCAGCCGCGTCATAGTTGCTGTCGAAGCGAATGAACATGCCGCATGTCAGCTCGTCGATTCCGGCGATGAAATCCTGTGTTCCGGCATCGACCCAATCCTGTGAGAAGACGGTCTTGTGATGCTTGACGGCTTCGATCACGTCGCCCATGACAGCACTTGCCGTCGGGAACTTGCCGGCACCTCTGCCGCAGAAATATGCACGGTCGATTGCGTCGCCGCAGACCTCAACGCAGTTGAATACGCCGTCCACGCGGGAGATCATATTCTCATGCGGCACAAACATCGGCATGACAGCCGGAAGGATTCTGCCGTCTTCGAGCTTCTTTACAAATGCGATCAGCTTGACAGCACCGTCCAGCGCATCGGCAGAGGATGCATCGTCCAGCGAGATCTCGCGGATGCCCTTTGTATAGACGCTCTCCGGATAGACATGCTTACCGAATGCCAGCGAGGAGAGAATGCAGATTTTGCGGCATGCATCGTGACCGTCCACATCGGCGCTCGGTTCACGCTCTGCATAGCCGTGCTTCTGTGCTTTTTCGAGCGCATCGGCAAAGGTCATGCCGTCGGTCAGCATTTTATTGAGGATATAGTTCGTTGTGCCGTTGAGAATGCCGTAGATTGCGGAAATCTCATTTGCGGCCAGGCAGCGGTGCAGCGGACGGATGATCGGGATTGCGCCGCCGACGCTCGCTTCAAAGAAGCAGTTGCAGGCATGTTCCTTTGCCTTTGCCAGCAGCTCGGCACCCTTCTTTGCGATGAGCTCCTTATTGGAGGTGACAACGCTGATGCCGCGCTCAAGGCACTGCTTCAGATAGGTGAATGCAGGCTCGACGCCGCCCATGCATTCCGCGACGACCGTGACATCCTGATCTGCGAGAATTGCATCCATGCTCTTGGTGAATTTGCCGGCATAGGGCGAATCCGGAAAATCACGGAGATCGAGAATATATGCGAGCTCAAAATCCGTGCCTGCTTTTTGTTCGATTTTATTGCGGTTTTTGTAGAACAGCTCCACAACACCGGAGCCGACCGTACCAAATCCCAGAACTGCAAATTTCTTCATGTGTTTGCTCGCGCCGCATCGTCCGGCGCTTTTGACCTCATTTCATTTGATTTTGTATGTGCGGTCTGCGCTCAGCTTCCGGAGAGCAGACGCACCTCAACAACGCCTCTTCGTTCGCTCAGCGCATTGCAGAGTGCGGAGACATTCGCGGATTCCTGGAGCCGGAAGGTGATTGTCACCGCAGCGGCGCCGTCCACCGGAATGCTCTGATTCAGTGTCAGGACATTGGCGTTTGCATCGGAAAGCGTATGCAGCACGCCGGATAGAATGCCTGCTTCATCATGAAGAATCAGATAGACCGTGAAAATCTGATCGCGCATCTGTTCCTCATAGATGAAGACGGAATCGCGGTATTTATAGAATGCACTGCGCGAGATTCCGACCGCGCGGCATGCAGCGGAGGAGCTTTTTTCCTCACGGTTCGCAAGCATCCGTTTGACTGTCAGTGTTTTCAGAATGACCTCGGGCAGAACGGAGGAATCTACGACCACCCAGTTTTTTTCATATTCAGACATGGTATGCGTACCTCATAATGCCTTCCGTCCTAGAAGGACAGTTGTTTTTGTGATATGACCATTATACCATATAAATGCCGGAATGTCAAGTACGGCGCTCTGTTTGGCGACGTAAAAAAACCGTATGAAAATACTGCATCTTTTATCGAAAATGAGCCGCGTCTTATAATGGTAATATATCTGATTATTTGTTTTTCATGCGTGTGCGCGAAAAATGCTTCATCTGTGGAATAACTGCCTGAAATACATATCTGTTAAATCAAAATAAAATATTCAAAATAGCAAAATTGCTATTGACAAACCGGCGAAAAGAATATATAATAGAAATCAGCACGAGGTATTGTGATGATTTTGAAAATGCAACACTATATCTTGTGTTTCGGCTCTTCGCTATAAAACCTGTGAAAACAGGCGGGTATCTTATAGGTTGAATGCTTTAACGAAATGAAAATGGGGTGTCATCGTGAAAATTGCAGGCTTACAGAAGCTGACGCTGCTGGATTATCCGGGAAAAACCGCCTGCACGGTCTTCACATGGGGATGCAATTTCCGCTGCCCGTTCTGCCACAATGCGGGACTGGTCACGGGAGCGTATGAGGAGGCGCTGACAGCGGACGAGCTGTACACGTTTCTGAAAAAGCGCATCGGCTTGCTCGACGGTGTATGCGTGACCGGCGGCGAGCCGCTTCTTCAGCCCGATTTGATTTCGTTTTTGCATCCGATCTGCGAAATGGGATTTGCCGTGAAGCTCGATACGAACGGCACCCAGCCTGAAAAGCTCCGTGAAATCTGCGAGAGCGGACTCATCAGCATGGTCGCAATGGACATTAAGAACAGCCCTGAGAAATACGCCGTGACCGCCGGCACTGAGCGGTTCAGCGTAGATGCAGTGCATCAGAGTGTCCGTTACCTTATGCAGCAGGGGAACATCCCGTATGAGTTCCGCACGACGGTCGTAAAGCAGTATCATACTGCCGAAGACTTTTCCGCAATCGGAAAATGGATTCGCGGCGCCGAAGCCTATTTTTTGCAGAATTTTCAGAATTCCGGCAGACTGATTGACAATTCGGTTTCCGGATGCACGCCTTCCGAGATGCGGCAGTTTTTAGAGATTGTCCGCAGGGATGTGCCGAATGCCGCGCTGCGCGGGATTTGATTTCTCGGTGTAAAATATTATCACAGGAGGTCTCTCATGTATCAGGTTACAAAACGTGACGGCAAAGTGGTCGAATTCGAGATCACGAAAATCGCAGAAGCAATCCGCAAGGCTTTTGATGCGCAGAACAGACAGTATCATCCGTCTGTGATTGATTTTCTCGCACTGCGCGTGACCGCTGATTTTGAAAGCAAGATCAAGGACGATATGATCGCCGTTGAGGATATTCAGGACAGCGTCGAGCATGTGCTTGCAGAAGCAGGCTACAGCGATGTTGCAAAGGCATATATCCTCTACCGCAAGCAGCGTGAAAAGCTCCGCAATATGAAATCCACGATCCTTGATTATAAAGATACGGTTGACAGCTATGTCAAGGTGACCGACTGGCGTGTCAAGGAGAATTCGACGGTGACCTATTCGGTCGGCGGTCTGATTCTCAATAACTCCGGCGCAATTACCGCGAACTACTGGCTCTCCGAAATCTATGACGAGGAGATCGCCAATGCACACCGCTCCGGCGATATGCATATCCATGATCTTTCGATGCTCACCGGTTACTGCGCGGGCTGGTCGCTCAAGCAGCTCATTCAGGAGGGTCTCGGCGGCGTCGAGGGCAAGATCACCTCTGCACCGGCAAAGCATCTTGCTACGCTCTGCAATCAGATGGTGAATTTCCTCGGCATCATGCAGAATGAGTGGGCAGGTGCACAGGCATTCTCCTCGTTTGATACCTACCTCGCACCGTTTGTCAAGGCGGATAATCTGCCCTACGATCAGGTCAAGAAGTGCATCGAATCTTTCGTATTCGGTGTGAATACGCCGTCCCGCTGGGGCACACAGGCACCGTTCTCCAATATTACGCTGGACTGGACGGTTCCGAATGACCTCGCAGAGCTCAACTGCATCGTCGGCGGCAAGGAAATGCCCTTCAAGTATAAGGACTGCAAAAAGGAAATGGACATGGTCAACAAGGCGTTTATCGAGACCATGATCGAGGGCGATGCACAGGGCAGAGGCTTCCAGTATCCGATCCCGACCTATTCCATTACCAGAGATTTTGACTGGTCCGAGACCGAGAACAACCAGCTTCTCTTTGAAATGACCGCGAAATACGGTACGCCGTACTTCTCGAACTATATCAACAGCGATATGGAGCCGAGCGATATCCGCAGCATGTGCTGCCGTCTGCGTCTTGATCTCCGCGAACTGCGCAAAAAGAGCGGCGGCTTCTTCGGCAGCGGCGAGAGCACCGGTTCTGTCGGTGTTGTCACGCTGAATATGCCGCGTATTGCCTATCTTGCAGAGGATATCGACGATTTCTACCGCCGTCTCGACAAGCTCATGGATATCGCAGCGCGCAGCCTGAAAATCAAGCGCACGATCATCACCAAGCTGCTGAATGAGGGTCTCTATCCTTATACGAAGCGCTATCTCGGCACGCTCGACAATCACTTCTCGACGATCGGTCTGATCGGCATGAATGAGGTCGGTTTGAATGCAAAGTGGCTTCGCAAGGATCTGACGCATACCGAGACGCAGGAGTTCACCAAAGAGGTGCTCGACCATATGCGCAACCGTCTCATGGATTATCAGGAGCAGTACGGCGATCTTTATAACCTCGAAGCGACGCCGGCTGAGTCCACAACCTACCGTCTTGCAAAGCATGACGTTGCAAAGTATCCCGAGATCATCACCGCAGCAGAGCCGGGCAAGACCCCGTATTATACAAACAGCTCGCATCTGCCGGTCGGCTACTCCGAGGATATTTTCTCGGCGCTGGATATTCAGGATGATCTCCAGACACGCTATACCTCCGGTACCGTCTTCCACGCATTCCTCGGCGAAAAGCTGCCTGACTGGAAGTCCGCTGCAAATCTGGTCCGCAAGATTGCAGAGAACTACAAGCTGCCTTACTACACGATGTCGCCGACCTATTCGGTATGCCGCAACCACGGCTATCTTGTCGGCGAGCAGTATGTATGCCCTGAGTGCGGATGTGAGACCGAAGTCTACAGCCGCATCACCGGCTATTACCGTCCGGTCAAGAACTTCAACGACGGCAAGGCGCAGGAGTTCAAGGATCGCAAGGAATATGTTATCGAGCGCAGCATCCTGAAGCGCAAGGGCGCTGTTAATGTGCCGGAATCGGTCGGTGCGGTGAAGTCCGGCGCAACGGAGCAGGAGATTCTGCTCTTTGCGACGAGAACCTGCCCGAACTGCAAAATGGCAGAGCGTTTCCTGAGTGATGCAGGCATCGCATACAAAAAGGTGATTGCAGACGAGGAGCCTGCAATGGTCGAGTTCTATGACATTCATCAGGCACCGACGCTCGTTGTCCCGAACGGCGGCGGCTTTGAAAAGATTGTGAATGTCTCGAATATCCGCAAGTTCACTGAGACTGCGGTCAAGCAAGCAGAATAATATGGCGGATGTATATGATATCGCGGTTGTCGGCGCCGGACCTGCCGGACTGACAGCCGCGCTCTATGCACGGCGCGCCGGAAAATCCGTGGTCGTGATCGAGAAGGAAAATTTCGGCGGTCAGATCACATTTTCCCCGAAGCTCGAAAACTATCCGACGGCTTTGGCAATCAGCGGCGCAGAGTTTGCCGAGAAACTTATGGAGCAGGCGGAAGCGCACGGCACCGTGCTGGAAATGGACAATATCACAGCGGTTGAAAAGAATGCAGAGGGATTCGTGCTGACCGGCGAATACGGCAGCTATCATGCGAAATCCGTGATTCTTGCGACCGGCTCAAAGCACCGCACGCTCGGCATTGCACATGAAGCGGAGCTCACCGGACACGGTGTCTGCTACTGTGCTGTCTGCGACGGAGCATTCTTCCGGGAGCAGGATGTCGCGGTGATCGGCGGCGGCAATACCGCATTGCAGGATGCCGTTTTCCTCTCGGAAATCTGTACTTCGGTGACGGTTGTGCAGAATTTGCCGTTTTTGACCGGCGATCCGGTCTTGCAGGAAAAGATCGCAAAGCTCGAAAATGTATCCGTGATCTGTGAGGCGACCGTTGATGCGCTGCTCGGCGATACGAAGCTGACGGGCATCCGGATTCTCAGGGGCGCAGACAAAACGCCGGAAGTTCTGGCTGTCACGGGTATGTTTGTCGCAATCGGTCAGCAGCCGGAGAATGAAGCATTTGCCGGACTTTCCGCGCTCGATCAGACCGGATATATCATTTCGGATGAGAATTGTAAAACCGATACGGACGGCGTATTTGTTGCCGGCGACTGCCGCACAAAGGCGATCCGTCAGGTTGTGACCGCAACGGCAGACGGCGCATCGGCAGCACTTGCCGCATGCAGATATCTCGACCGTTTATAATCTGAAATACCGATGAGCCGCAGCGTTCCTGAGCATACTGTCAGAAATGCTGCGGCTTTTTTGTCGGATTTTGAAGATACGCAATCGTGTACAGATTCTGATAATTCTTCCTTTTCGGGGCATACTTTGATTGCTGTATGACGATACAGAATCAAACCGAAGGAGGAATCCGTATGAATTTTCAGGAAACAGAGACCTGTACGCTGCTGATGTGTGCCTATGCAGGAGAATGTCAGTCGCATGTCCGGTATCTGCTTGCGGCGAAGGCCGCCGCCGCACAGCAGCTGCATGTGATCCGGCAGGTGTTTGAGTTTACTGCAAAGCAGGAACTGATCCATGCGCAGCAGTTTGCCGAGATGCTGACGAAAAACGGTGTCAGCGGCATCCGGATCGCCGCGGAATATCCGCTGGATGCGCCGGATGATCTGATGCACGCGCTGCTCTCATCGGCACAGTTTGAGCGGAATGAAGCAGAGGGCGTCTATCCGTCATTTGCAGAAACCGCAGCCCGTGAGGAGCAGCCCGAAGCTGCGTCGTTGTTCCGGATGATTGCAGAGATTGAGCAGACACACGCGAACCGCTTTACGCTGTTCGGCAGCCTCATGGAGCAGGGAAAGCTGTTCCGCGAAGATCAGCCTGCGGTCTGGCTCTGCCTCAACTGCGGACACATCCACGAAGGCACCGAACCGCCGCAGAACTGTCCGGTCTGTGGTGCCGTGCAGGGTTTTGCCGTGCGCCGGAATCTGGCGCCCTTTACGCCGGAAACAGCTTGACACGCAATCAAAAATGTGCTATAATTTTTTCATAGATGCGAGAAAGGGAAGCACCCTTTTGCTATGAAACTGACTGAACCGCCTCTTTCCGTATGCAGGGAGAGAGGCGCTTTTTTATGAACACTTTTTCAGGAATGTGTTGCTAAGATAAATCGGAATTTGTCGGGATGATTGAGAGATGTTCTGAGGGCTCTGCCCTCAGACTCCCGCTCAAGGGACACTGTCCCTTGAGAATTCCATTTCTGCTCCGCATCAGCGGGGTTCCTAGGGGATAGTATCCCCTAGGCAGGGGTGTGGGGACAGCGTCCCCACAATGTCCCCCGACCGCCCCGACAAATTCTGATTTAACGTAATTTGATATTATAATTAGACACGCAGGAGGTACATAAGATGAACAATGCCGGAAAATATACACGGCAGTTTTTTGAAGCACCGAAGGCATCCGGCAAATGGATGCAGAAATCGTATATTGACCGTGCGCCGCAGTGGTGCAGCGTTGATCTGCGCGACGGCAATCAGGCGCTTGTGACGCCGATGAGTCTCGGCGAAAAGCTGGAATTTTTCGCGGAGCTCGTGCGCATCGGCTTCAAGGAAATCGAGATCGGCTTTCCGGCGGCATCCGATACCGAATATGACTTCTGCCGCACGCTGATCGAGCAGAATCTGATTCCGGATGATGTGACGATTCAGGTGCTGACGCAGTCGCGGGAGCATATCATTCAAAAGACATTTGAAGCACTGCGCGGCTGCAAGCATGCGATTGTGCATCTTTACAATTCAACATCTGCTGCGCAGCGGGAGCAGGTGTTCTGCAAGAGCCGTGAGGAGATCAGGGAGATCGCAGTATATGGCGCAAGGCTCTGTAAGGAATACCGCGAGAAATATGAGGGCAGTTACCGTTTTGAGTATTCGCCGGAGAGCTTCACGGGCACCGAGCCGGAATTTGCACTGGAGGTCTGCAATGCGGTGCTGGATGTCTGGCAGCCGACTCCGGAGGACAAGGTCATCATCAATCTGCCGGTGACGGTGCAGCTTTCGATGCCGCATGTCTATGCAAATCAGATTGAGTATATGTGCGAGAATCTGAAATACCGCGAAAATGTGATCGTTTCACTGCATCCGCACAATGACAGAGGATGTGCCGTCGCGGATACCGAAATGGGTCTGCTTGCTGGCGCAGAGCGTGTCGAGGGCACGCTGTTCGGCAACGGTGAACGCACAGGCAATGTCGATATCATCACGCTGGCACTGAATATGTATTCGCAGGGCATTGAGCCGAATCTGGATTTCAGTGATATTCCTGCGATTACGGAGCTTTACAGCCGCGTCACACATATGGATGTCAGCGACCGGCAGCCGTATACCGGAAAGCTCGTATTTGCGGCATTCAGCGGTTCGCATCAGGACGCAATCGCAAAGGGACTCAAATGGCGTGAAGCGCATCAGAATGATTTTTGGTCTGTACCGTATCTGCCGCTTGACCCCGAGGATATCGGACGCGAATATGAAGCGGATGTCATCCGGATCAACAGCCAATCCGGCAAGGGCGGCATCGGCTATATCCTCGAAACACGCTTCGGCTATAATCTTCCGAAGCGGATGCGTGAGCATTTCGGCTATCTGGTCAAGCGCGTATCCGACCGGAAGCACAAGGAGCTTCTGCCGGACGAGGTCTATCTGATTTTCAAGGAGCATTATGTGGATATCACATCGCCGCTGCACCTGACAGAAGTCCACTTCGTGCAGCATTGCGGCATCGAAGCGACGATTGATATTGAGTATCACGGTCAGACTGCATCCGCAACGAACAACGGCAACGGCCGTCTGGATGCTGTCAGCAATGCGGTGCGCTCCTATACCGGTCTCGATTATATGATCAATACCTACACCGAACATGCATTGGAGGTCGGCTCGTCCTCGAAGGCGGTTTCCTATGTGGAGATTCTCAGCGGCAGCGGTGAGAGCTTCTGGGGTGTCGGCATCGACAACGATATCATCACATCCTCGATCAAGGCATTTGTCAGTGCAGTGAATAATATGCTGACTGCGGCAGATGCGCAGCAGGCGTAAGCCGAATCAGAAAGGAGCCTTTCTATGGGCATGACCATGACACAAAAGATTCTTGCGGCACACGCAGGACTTTCGTCCGTCAGTGCCGGACAGCTTTTGCTTGCAGATGTTGACCGTGTCCTCGGTAATGATATCACTTCACCGGTTGCAATCCGCGCATTTGAAGCACTCGGCGCAGAGCAGGTATATGACCGTGACAAAATTGTTATGGTGATGGATCATTTTGTGCCGAATAAGGATATCAAGGCAGCGGAGCAATGTAAAATGTGCAGGGATTTTTGCAGCGCCCAGCATGTGACGCATTTTTACGATGCCGGCAAAATGGGCATTGAGCATGCGCTTCTGCCGGAGCAGGGACTTGTCACGGCAGGCGATCTGGTGATTGGTGCGGATTCGCATACCTGCACCTACGGTGCACTCGGCGCGTTCTCGACCGGCGTCGGCTCGACGGACATGGCTTGCGGTATGGCGACCGGCAAGGCATGGTTCAAGGTTCCGGCGGCAATCCGGATTGTGCTGCACGGCAGTCTGCGGAAATATGTTTCCGGCAAGGATGTGATTCTGCATCTGATCGGGCAGATCGGCGTGGACGGCGCACTGTACCGGTCTCTGGAATTTACCGGTGAGGGGCTGCATGCGCTGTCTGTCAGCGACCGGCTCTGCATTGCAAATATGGCGATTGAAGCCGGTGCGAAGAACGGTATATTTGAGGTCGATGATCTGACGCTTGCCTATCTTCAATCGCACGGCGCTGCGGAACCGAACATCTTTGCTGCGGATGCAGATGCAGAATATGAAAAGACGATTGAGATTGACCTTGCACAGATCGAACCGACCGTTGCATTTCCGCATCTGCCGGAGAATACGAAAACATTTGATGCAATCGGGAAAATTCCGGTTGATCAGGTTGTGATCGGTTCCTGCACGAACGGCAGACTTGATGATCTGCGTGCTGCTGCGGAAATCCTTGCAGGCAGACAGTGTGCAGAGGGCGTCCGCGTGATTGTGATTCCGGCGACGCAGCAGGTCTATCTTGATGCCATGGCAGAGGGCTTGCTGAAAATTTTTGTGGAAAGCGGTGCGGTTGTTTCGACGCCGACCTGCGGTCCGTGTCTCGGCGGATATATGGGCATTCTTGCGAAGGGCGAACGCGCGATCACAACCACAAACCGCAATTTTGTCGGCAGAATGGGACATCCGGAATCCGAAGTCTATCTTGCAAGTCCGGCGACGGCAGCAGCAAGCGCCGTGACAGGCTTTATCACAAGTCCGTGGGAGGTCATGCAATGAAATACACAGGTCAGGTGATCCGCTTCGGCGACAATGTCGATACGGATGTGATTATTCCGGCGCGCTATCTCAATACGAGCGACCGCGCAGAGCTCGCAAAGCACTGCATGGAGGATCTCGATCCGACATTTGCCGGCAGAGTACAGCAGGGGACTATTCTCGTTGCAGGGCAGAATTTCGGCTGTGGTTCCTCGCGCGAGCATGCACCGATTGCAATTCAGGCGAGCGGGGTATCGCTTGTGATTGCCAGGAGCTTTGCACGGATTTTCTACCGCAATGCAATCAATATCGGGCTTGCGATAGTTGAATGTCCGGCGGCTGCGGATGCAGTCAGCGAGGGGGACAGCATCGAAGCCGATCTCGACCAGGGGATTATCCGCAATCTGACGACGGGTGCGGAATACCATACCGAGCCGTTCCCGCCGTTTATTCAGACGATTATTTCGCACGGCGGACTGATGCAGGCGGTTCGGGACGGCGCATTATGAAACTGACTGACAAAACGGCGCCGGTTAGTGGTACAGGGGAGATCACGGAGAATAGGAGGAGCATATGCAATATAACATCGCGCTGCTGAAAGGCGACGGCATCGGACCGGAAATCACAGAGAGCGCCGTCAAAGTGCTGGATCGCATCGGCAGAAAATTCGGGCATGCGTTCTGTTTTGCGCCGTATCTGATCGGCGGCTGTGCGATTGACGCAGTCGGTGTGCCGCTGCCGCAGGAAACCGTTGACGGCTGTCTTGCGAGTGACAGTGTGCTGCTCGGAGCGGTCGGCGGTCCGAAGTGGGATCATCTCTCCGGCGAGCAGCGTCCGGAGAAGGCACTGCTCGGAATCCGTGCGGCACTCGGGCTTTATACGAATCTGCGTCCGGCGAAGCTGTTTCCGGCGCTCAGGGGGGCATCGCCGCTGCGGCGTGATCTGGTCGATGCCGGATTTGATATCATGATCGTCCGCGAGCTGACCGGCGGTATTTATTTCGGCGAGCGCGGTTACCGGCAGGGCAGATTCGGCGAGGAAGCCTATGATACGGAAGCCTACAGCGAATTCGAGATTGAACGAATCGGCAGAGCGGCATTTGAAACGGCGATGAAACGTAGCAGACGTCTGACGAGTGTCGATAAGGCGAATGTGCTCGAGACCTCGCGCCTCTGGCGGAAAACCATGCACCGTCTTGCGGCGGAGTATCCCGCGGTCGCATATCAGGATTTGTTCGTGGACAATGCAGCGATGCAGCTTGTGCGCAATCCGCAGCAGTTTGATGTCATCGTGACGTCCAATATGTTCGGTGATATTCTCTCGGATGAAGCATCGCAGCTGACCGGCTCAATCGGCATGCTGGCATCTGCATCGCTCGGTGAGACAACGCGCGGTATGTATGAGCCGATTCACGGCTCTGCACCGGATATTGCCGGACAGAACAAGGCAAATCCGATTGCGATGATTCTCTCTGCTGCAATGATGCTGCGGTATGCCTTCGGATTATCGTCTGAGGCTGCATGCATCGAAGACGCTGTGGATGCAGTGCTCGCTGCCGGATTCCGCACCGCAGATATTATCGGGGACAGCGGTGCAGCGGCCTGTTCCTGCACGGAGATGACCGCCGAGATTCTGAAAGCGATTGGATGAATGAAAGCACCTTCGGAACATTGAACCGAAGGTGCTTGATTTTATCCCTGATATTTGATTGCAGAGAGATCAGGTGCATCGGCTTCCAGCATCTCATATACCAGCTCGCCGAGTGCGGTGCCGATCGCTTCGCTGTCGGCTTCCTTACAGCCGGTCTCGAGATAAATCTGCAAATCTGCGCGCGTGTAGGATGCATACAGAATCGCCGTGCGAATGCCGCGGCTGTTCGGGTCTGTCAGGAAATAACCGAATGTGACGGGCACGCCGCAGATATCCGTATATGTCTGCGTTCCGGTGACAATCACATCCGTGACGGGAAATCCGTCCTTTGACAGATGCACATGCACATCGCCGATTTTTGTCTCCGCATGGATAAAATCTCCGGTTCCGGTATGGAATACGGCGACACAGGGATCGGGCTGTGCGGCGCAGGGGAGCAGCATATGCAGCTCTTCTGCTGTCAGTGCACGGCTGCCGCCGTCCTCCGGATAGACGTACACTGCATCGCCGACGCTGCCGTGCAGTGCGCGGTAGACGATTTGTTCACCGCTGCTGAGCGTCATCGTCAGCGGTCTCGTCATATGATAATGGTGCAGACCGAATCCTGCGCCGAGCAGCAGACAGCCGGCAGCCGGAACCGCTGTCATGAGCCGCTGCCTGATTCTGCGCTTTCTCTGATATGCATTCTGATACGCAAGGATTGCATGCAGCATCCGCTGATCGGCAGCCGCATCCGGCAGAATGCCGTCCCAAGCCTGCATGATATTGGTTTTCGTCATATGATATCACCGAGCCTTTCTTTCAGCAGAAGCCGCGCCTCACGGAGATGATTCCGGATTGTCGAGTGCGGTTTTTTGAGTATCTGCGCGATTTCAGCAGTTTGATAGCCTTCGTAGTAATAGAGGTAAATGACGGTTTTGTATTTTTCCGGCAGCGCCGTGACTGCCTCCATGATTTCGCTGCTTTGATGTGTTTCCGGAGCAGCCAGATCGGTTTGCTCGTCCAGACTGGTATCTTTCCGCCGCTTTTGCTTCAGCTCATTTTTGCAGATATTGGAAGCTGTCCGGATGAGCCATGCCTTTTCATGCTCCTGATTTTCGAGCCTTGGCTGACTGCGGATAAGCCGGAAAAATGTCTCCTGTACAGCGTCCTCCGTGTCCGCCGGATTTTTCATATAGGCATAGCAGACGCGGTAAACGGTTTTGCTGTGCCGTTCATAGATTGCTGCGATGTCCGGTGCAGCCATAAGCACCGCCCCCTTTCATATAGAATACAACCGAACCGCCTGAAATGTCGGATCAAACAGAAAAAAATATGCAAAAAAGCACCCTATCCGGAATGAATAAGGTGCTGTCATTTGCTCGCGGGAAAAGTCTTGCAATTCTGATGAAAATGTGGTATACTGAGAATTGCAGAAGCTGATTATTCCGCTTTGATTACGGTCGGCTGCGGCTGCCTTTTCCGTCGGATGAGCCGCACGGCAAGCAGCAGCAAAAGAAGCAGCAGGGCAGAGCCTGTCAGCAGCAAACCGGCATGCTGCATCGGTTTTGCGGTCTGAAAGTCAATGACGCGCGCCTGCGGGTCATTCGGGTCATAATACATCGTCAGCCGGTCGCCGATTGCGAGCTTCTGATTTGAGGTTGTGGCGATTGTCTGTCCGAGCTGTTCCGGCAGCTTTGCGCCGTTATCCTCCGGCTTCAGTACGACAATCATCGAATGCGAAAGATTCGGAGACTGCCGCAGTTCCGTAATCTGAACCGTAATCGCGGCATATTTTGATTTTGCACTGTCCAGCTCACGCTCTGCACCGGTGCCGAGAATCGTCAGCAGCAGTCCGTAGCCCAGTGCAAGACTCAGCAGAATCAGCATCAGAATCCGGATGCAGTTCAGCAAATAATTACCCAGTCTGGATTTCGTCAAACGGCTGACCTCCATTCTTTTTTGATCGTATATAGCTATTATAGCATATTTTGTCAATTTTTTCAATATGTGAATTGCGAAATTCATTTGCGGTTTTCTGCAAATGCATATTTCGTATGATGCAAATGATCGGATACAGGTGATGAACATGAAAAAGCGAATGATTGCCGCCGCAGCTTCGGCGATGCTGCTTTGTGCATGCGGCGAAAAGAACGAATCTGCACAGGATATGCAGTATATCAAAACTGCTGTCCTCTATGATACGCTGTCGGATATGTATGAAAATCCGAATCAGTATCTCGGGAAGAACTATCACATCGTCGGAACGCTGTTTTTATCAAAGGATGATGACGGAACGGAAATCTATTCTGTTTATGCACAGGAGCCGAACAGTGATCACGGGCTCGGTCTGGAGCTGGACTGGTCGGATTTCAGCAGCGTTCAGGAGCATGACAAGATTATGGTCGAAGGCAAGCTCGAGCGGGAATCCGGAACCTATCACGGCGAACAGCTGGAATATCTTGTGCTGCGCGTCACGACACTTGAAAAACGCGACTGACCTCCGGTTGACAAATCCGGCATTTTCTGGTATCATATATACAGTGCAGTCCGCATGAGGATTGTTTCAATTCGCAACAAGAAAAGAGGAATTCCTATGGCATTTCAGCCCTATCAGACATCTATGCTGGCACTCGGCAAGGCGCCGTCTGTGATCCGTGAGACTTTTGAATACGGTCTTGCGCGTGCAAAAGAGATCGGCAAGGAAAATGTTTTTGATTTCAGCCTCGGCAATCCGAGCGTTCCGGCACCGGAATCCGTGCATGATACAATGCGCAGACTCATGGATACAACCGATTCCGTTCAGCTTCACGGCTATACCTCTGCGGTCGGTGCAGAGCCGGTGCGTACTGCAATCGCAGCGGATATCAACAAGCGTTTCAATGCAGGCATTTCTGCACAGGATATTTACATGACCTGCGGTGCGGCTGCTTCGCTGACTGTCACACTGCATGCCATTCTCTGCCCGGGCGATACCTGCATGACCTTTGCGCCGTTCTTCCCTGAGTACCGCGTGTTTGTCGAGGCAGCAGCGGCAAAGCTGGTTGCTGTACCGGCAGACCTCGAGAATTTCCAGATAAATCTGAAAGCATTTGCGGAACTTGTTTCGCCGGAGACCAAGGCTGTCATCATCAACACGCCGAACAATCCGACCGGCGTTGTGTATACCGAGGAGAATCTCAGAGCATTCTGTGATCTGCTGCGTGCCAAGGAGAAGGAATACGGTCACCCGATTTATCTGCTGGCGGATGAGCCCTACCGCGAGCTCGTTTACGATGATACGACCGTCGTGCCGTATCTGCCGAATCTCTATGACAATGCATTTGTCTGCTATTCCTACAGCAAATCACTGTCGCTGCCGGGCGAGCGTATCGGTTATATCGTCGTATCCCCGAAAATGGCAGATAACCGCAATGTGTATGCTGCGGTCTGCGGCTCGGGCAGAGCACTCGGCTTTGTCTGTGCACCGAGTCTGGCGCAGCGCGTTGTGGCGGATAATCTCGGCAAGACCGGCGACCTTTCGGTCTACCGCAGAAACCGCGATCTGCTCTACAAATCGCTGACCGAATACGGCTATCGCTGCATCTATCCGGACGGCGCATTCTATCTGTGGGTGCAGGCGCTGGAGCCGGATGCAAATGCATTCTGCAAGAAGGCACGCGATTATGAGCTGCTGCTTGTTCCGTCTGATTCGTTCGGCTGTGAAGGCTTTATCCGTATCGCATACTGCGTCACAACGGAGATGATCGAGCGCAGCCTGCCTGCATTCAAGAAGCTCGCCGAAAGCTACGGCAAATAATCACAGAATCGGAAAATCCCGTGAAATCAAAGCAGAAGCTGAGATTTCACGGGATTCTTTTTTTACAGGATGCCGAGCTGCTGCAAGAAGCGGACGCCGCAGACCGCCAGCAGTGCAAGACAGCCGAGATTGCAGCAGGCTGTCACAAATCGCTTGCCCTTCGGAAGCGGTGCAATCGGCGGATCAATTTTCAGATCCTTGCGATGCAGGATGAAAATAACCAGACCGGCGAGAGCAAACATATAGGTTCCGGCAGTGACCGTCAGCAGCCATTTCAGTTTGGGGAGCAGCTCCACGATCTTCGCAACATCCATTGATGTAACCGTATTGAGAATCTCGTTGAAATCCTGATTGCGCATTGCAAGATAGGGCATTGCGGTGCCCCAGAAATTGACCGACATATGCAGTCCGATTGTATACTGAATCTTGCCTGTACGGATATAGATGAAGGCAAAGAGCATACCGAGGAAGGATGCATAGAATACCTGCGTGAAGTTCCCGTGGAACAGTCCGAACATGATGCCGGAAATCAGGATTGCGATGCCGTTGCCGTATTTCCGGATGCGGTCTATGAGCACCTTGCGGAAGAGCATCTCCTCGACGAACGGTGCACAGATGACCGCGAGAAACAGGAACAGCAGAGCATTTTCGCCGAAAATGCCGTCTACAAGCATGGTCGATGAGGTGTTCTTTTTCATCAGCAGAGAGAGAACCAGATTGACGAACATGCCGATAAAATTGCCCGCGATGCCGACAAACTCAGAGACCAGAAATGCTTTGAATAACTGGAAGAAGGTCATTTTGTGCTTTTCGGGCTTTGCCGTTTCGAGCGGCTTGGAGATCAGCAGATAAAGCGGAAATGCGATCAGGTACATCGGGATATAATGTGCAAGATACTCGACTCTTTCCGAATAGTTTTCCGGAAGGAAGTGTACGACAATGATCGCAACAACAAAGTAGATTACATAGAAAAGTGCAAGATTGAGCTGCGCACGCGAAAAGGCTTGGCGTGCCGGTTTGATGTTGTCAGAGACCGTCGCATCCGGTGCAGGAGATTCCGCTGACAGGTTTTCCGCAGACGGTGCGGTGTGTTGTTCTTCGTTTTGCATAAAAAATCCTTTCGTGAAAGAAAGCAGCGGCAAAACTGTCGCTGCTTTCCTAATTTACCTTACTTTCTGGGATCAATCATGATACCGCCGGTTTTCGGATCAATACCGCGCGAACGAAGCTGCTTTTCAAATTCCTTGTTGATTTTGTCAACTTTCTTTCTGCGCTTTGCCTCCGCAGCAGAAACAGGTCCGTCCGGAACAGCATCCGGCATAGCTGAAGCGGGTCTTGCAGAAGCCGGCTTTTTGCGCGACTGCTTTTTCTCCGGAATCTTATATTCCGTAAAGTTAATCGCTTTGCCTTCATCTTTTTTCGGCTTTCTCGGATCCTGAATACCCATGGAAGCCATGATCTGATCCATATCCAGAATCGGTGCATTGCCGTGCAATGCAGCATTGGAAGCCATAGCAGCGACCTGAACGGCAATGTTGTTGTTCTTCTGCTCAGGCGGTGCGCTGTAGACCGGCTCGGTAATCGGAATCGGATTGCCGGCTGCATCGTACTTCTGGAATACCTGACGGCCGTCTGCACTGTATCCGATAAACAGCGGCATCGGAGCGGCAGGATCGGTCTGCTTCGGCGCGGACGGAACAGCAAACGGATTGAAATCCGGATTCGGATTTGCGGCAGGCGCCTGACCGTAGCCCTGCGGCACGGTCGGTACTGCAAATTCCTGCGGCATCGGCGGAACCGGCATTGCAGGAACAGGCGGTGCGGGCGGAGCCTGCGGAACATTCAGCGAAGGAACAACAGGCGGTGCCGTCGGAACGGTCAGAATGCTCGAGGGAACATTCGCAATATCCGGCAGTGCATCGAGCGATGCCGGTGCTTCCTGACCCTTCGGCATCAGCAGCAGATCTGCAAGCGGATCTTCGCTGACGGAAGGAACTGACGGAATCTCATCCGGAAGTGCTTCATCTGTATACTGATGTGCACCGGGCTGCTTGAGTGCAAACTGCGCCAGAATATCATCCTGATTGACGGAGCTTCCGCTGACATGTGCAGAATCGGATACAACCGGTCTCTGCGGAGCAGTCGGAACCGTGAACTGTGCGAGAACATCATCGACGGAATCGACGACCGGTGCGGCTGCCGGAATATCCGGAACAACCGGTGCAGCCGGAGCTGTCGGGACGGTCGGAATTGCAAACTGTGCAAGGACATCATCTGCGCTCTGTGCAGGCGGTGCTGTATTCGGCAGAGAAGTCGGGACAGTCGGAATTGCAAACTGTGCGAGGACATCATCCGCACTCTGTGCAGCCGGCGTCTGAACCGGTGTCGGTGCAGGCGGTGCTGTATTCGGCAGAGAAGTCGGGACAGTCGGAATTGCAAACTGTGCGAGAACATCCTCAGCGCTCTGTGCGACCGGCGTCTGAACGGGTGTCGGAGCCGGAGGCGGCGTCATACCCGGCAGAGAAGTCGGGACGGTCGGCACGGCAAACTGTGCAAGAACATCCTCAGCGCTCTGTGCAACCGGCGTCTGAACGGGTGTCGGAGCCGGAGGCGGCGTCATGCCCGGCAGAGAGCTCGGGACGGTCGGCACGGCAAACTGTGCAAGAACATCCTCAGCGCTCTGTGCAACCGGTTTCGGCATCGGTGTCGGAGCAGGCATCGGCGTCGGAACGGGCGGTGCCGGAGGCGGTGTGTCAATCGGCTTCTGTGGCGTCTGCATTGCCTTTCTCATCGAAGGCGGAATATATCCGCCGCCGCTGCTTCCGCTGCTGCTGCTGCTGCCGTAGCCAGAAGACGAGGACGAAGGTGCCGGCGGAGGCGGTACCGCAGGAGCAGCGTGATGATGCTTGGAAGCTGCGCGCTCGCGCTTGAGCATCTTCTGCTCTTCCTTGAGCTGCGCCGCCATTTCCTTATTGGACTCACGGATCAGCTTCTTGGCAATCACTGTCTTACACTTTTCACAGGTCATCTGGATCACGTCAGTCATTGTACCGGCATTGGTAAACATGCCGATGTTTTCCGGCTTGACGAGGTTGATGCCGCAGGCAGTCTTCTTGCCGTTCTCGGTACCGTGGATGACTTTCGGCGTTCCCTTTGTGTTTGCTAACAAATCAACGTGCATATGATCATTACCTCCGCTGGGGTTTATTTTTCTGCTCTTACCATTATACTACACTTCTGAAAAAAAGTCAACACTTTTGCGAAGATAGCGAAAATTTTATTTAGTTTTTTGTGCATTACGGAAAAGACGGCTACACTTTTGGGCATTCCTGACAGTTTTTTTGTCGATCCTGCGTGTTCTGCAATTTGATTTTGCAAAAAGACTGTCTCCGGACATTGGGTTCGGAGACAGTCTTTCAGAAGATTCAGGCAGATTTGTCAGTCTGCATAATGCTGAAGATAGCAGAGCTGCTCTGCATTCTGATTGCCGAACAGTTCATCGCGTGAGATACGGTACTGTACGGCAGAGGTATGGATATAGAAATCCTTTCCGTCATAGAAAGTATTGTCATAATACGGCTCGAGGGTTTCTTTCCGTTTGTTTTCGATTGCGTTCTGATAATCAGCTTCGGTGAGCTGATCACCCGTGATCAGCTTGTTTTGCGTCCGATCATAATAGCCGTTCCTATACAGCTCCTTGCGGATCAGTTCCTCGGGGCATTCGATGTTTTTCACGCTGTCTACTCCGGCGGTGCGCGTTTTGCCGTTCTTTGTGTCGATCTCGGTGACAAAGTGCAGGAGGCGCCCGTTGTCCTCCTTGTTCTCCGTGTAGCGATCCTCAAGCTGCCAGAACAGATAGATATGTGTGTCATCCGCGACCATTGCGTGCATATAGACGGCGGCTTTCTGCTCCTCGGCAAGCTCGCTTGTATACCACGGTGCCTGCTCCTGTGTAAGTGCTGTCAATGAGACAATGACACTGTCTTCTCCGGTTTGCAGATCGTATCTGTGAATCACCTGATCGTCATTTATGCTGGTTCCGGATGTATAGTAAACGGCATCATCTGTGACGGTATAATATGCAGATTTATTCGCTTTCAGTTCAACGGTCTTTTCGATTTCGCCGCTGCGGCAGTCAATCCGGCAGATACCGGGATGCGTATACGGATCGCGCCATTGATTGTCATAACTGTAAAAGTATACATAATCGCCGGCACCCTTCATCGCCGGACCGAACACGCTGAACGGTGAAAAGTTCTTTTGCAGCTCGCCGGAGGTATAGAGCTTGGTGATCTTCTGCTTTGCCGGTTCATAGCAGAAGATATCATATTTTCCGCCGCTTGCATTTGAGAGCATACCGAAGTTATCGTCAAAGTTGACTATTTCACGCCCGTAGGTGCAGATCATCCAGAGCTGACCGCGGTGCGCGATGAGATCGCAGGGATATGCTTTTGTTTGTTCATCGGCATTCAGTTCGGCAACCTGCGTGATCTCGGTGCCGTCCGGCTGATAGCGCAGCAGGACGGTCGGCAGCTTTTCCCATTTGTCCTTCTTCCAGATCATTTCCCGTTGATCGGAAGCGATGACATAGAGATAACCGTCCAGATAGACCGGCTTTGAAACGAAGCTGTAGATTTGCGTGGTTGCAGTGCAGAATTCACTGCCGTTGTGCTGACAGTTCGGCTTTGCACAGAGATAAACCGATTCGCCGGATGCTTCATCATAATAGCGCAGCGCAGTGCCGTTGTAGCCTTCTTCCGGATTACGGGTTGCATTTTCGTAACCGATGAAGAAGAAACCGGAGCCGGTTTTTGCGATGCCGTGGCAGTCGGGTTCATCCTGCTGGTCGGTCAGCGCCGGCGCAATGACCGGTGTTGCAAGATCATCCGGTGTGATCGAATTCTCATTGCTGTCCGTTTTCTTTTCCGGTTTGATCTCCTCATTCTGACTGATATCGCTGATTTGTCTGCGGCTGCTGTAAGCGACTGCCGCGACGGTTCCGCCGATGGTCAGCATGGCTGCTGCAAGCACCAGCAGATACATTCTTGCCTGTCTGCGTTCCATTTTCATACGCGCCTCCTGTTCCTCGTATACCTTCATAATGTGCGGAATACGGATCGGTTCATCTTCATCATCATCCTGTACCGCCTGCACTGCGGCAGTCTGACGCAGCTTCGCCTCGATATCACGGCGTCTGGCAGCACTCCAGCGAATGCTCCCGACTGCGCGGCGGTAATCCTGCTGTTTCATTCCAACACCCCCGAATCTTTGAGCTCTATGCGGAGCTTTTCTCTGCCTCTGCGCAGCTGTGCTCCGATTGTGTTTTCCTTTTTACCGAGCATATCCGCAATCTCACGGATTGTATAGCCCTCGCAGTCATGCAGATACACAACGGCATTGTAGGGCGGCGGCAGCACTCTGACCGTTTCGATGATTTCCCTGAGCGAATCAGGCTGCTCTGCCAGCTCTGATTCATTGACATCCTCAAGGCTGATGCGGATTCGCCGCCGGAGTGATCTGCGCAGATTCCTGCAACGGTTTATGACCGCGCGCAGAATATATGCTTTCAGATGCTCGTCGTCATTGAATGCGCGGGGCTTTCTGTGCAGTGCGAAGAAGACCTCCTGTGCGACATCTTCTGCGTCGGCGCGGCTGCCGAGACAGCAGAACGCTGCCTGCAATGCGGTATCGCCGTATTTCTGAAATGCATACAGCGCGATATTCGATTCACTGAGCATTGCCGCGTACCTCCTGTTATCTTTTCAGGCTTTGTATGCCCTTTCACTATGCTACACAGTAGCGGAGAACTTTTTTGTGCATAGGATAAAAATATTTATGTTTTAACATTAAACTTGTATGCTTGTATCTGTATTATAGCATGATCTTATCTGCAAATCAACCGTACAACTTAGCCGTTTGGTGAATATTTGACAGTAAATATGCGTAATTGATACTTTACAAATTGTATGCAATCTGGTATAATGGAACAAAATACCGCAGTATGCGGATTGGTTTTTTAGAGGGATTCGATTTGATATGAATTCCGCAGAAAACAGGGAGGATTTGATTATGAGAAAACACAGAACTCTAAAGGGAGCGGCGTTCCTGACAGGCTTTGTTTCGGCGCTGTCCTGCATTTCGATGCTTCCGGCGATGCAGGCATCTGCCGCAAAGATCATCGGTGCGGATTTCGAGACAACGAATGACAGCTTCTCCGGCAGAGGCGGTGCTTCCGTCCAGTGGACATCCGATGAGGCGAATACAACGAATTGCAGCCTGTTCGTTTCTGAGCGCGGTGAAACATGGCACGGTGCCAGCCGCGATGTTTCCGATCTGATGAAGCCGGGTCAGACCTATAAGGTATCCTGCGCGGTGCTCCAGAAGAGCGGCGAGGCTGTCGAAATGAAAATGTCCATGCAGTGCAAGACCGCTGCCGGTACGGAGTATCCGGAGATCGCACTTGCAACCGCACAGGACGGCGAATGGACTGTGCTTTCCAACGATGCGTTCAAAGTGCCGGAAGATGCAAGCGATATGTCTATTTATGTTGAGACAAGTTCCTCGCTGACAGACTTTTATGTCGATACATTTGCTGTCAACGGCGCACCTGCAAAGATCAAGAAGGGCGATGCAAACGGCGACCTGACCGTGGATGTTGCGGATGCCGTCGCGCTTTCCAAGTATCTGCTGTCCGAGGAGGAGGAAATCGAAATCGGCGCAGATATGAACGAGGATCAGGTCATCAATGCGGTCGATCTCTCGCTGCTCAAGAATTTCATCCTGTTCCCGCCTGAGCCGGAGATTCCGGAGGGACCGGCTGTCAGCGGCGACTGGGACAACTATCAGGAGCAGGCGACCGGCAATGCCCTGAAAGCGCTTCAGGGCAGCATCCGCCGCCTCGGCAATACCTACCGTATCCGTGAGAAAATCGCCAAGGCACAGGCAGGCGAAAAGGTCACGATCGGCTATATCGGCGGTTCGATCACAGAGGGCGGTTCCTCAACCTCGCCGGATAAGAGCTTTGTCAATATCTCCGGCAACTACTTCAAAAACACCTTCGGCACCGGCAATAATGTTTCCTTCGTCAATGCCGGTAAGGCAGGTACCTCGTCCGTCGTCGGCAACATGCGTGTTGACAAGGATATTTTCTCGAAGAACTGCGATATCATCTTCATCGAATTCGCGGTCAACGACCAGGGCGGCGACCGTTTCCAGAAATCTTATGAGTCTCTCGTCAAGAAGTGCCTGATGCAGGAAAATGCACCGGCAGTTGTTCTGATTACCCTTTGCCAGAAGTCCCTCAGCACGAATGAGGACTGGATGGTCAAGGTCGGCGAAAACTACGATCTGCCGGTAATCAGCGGCAAGGGCGCAATTCAGGGCGGCAGCGTCAACTGGGATTCCCAGTATGGCAGCGGCGATACAATCCACCCGGGCAACGGCGGTCACCAGATGATCGCGGACTGGATCGGCTACTACTACCGTCAGGCGCTCCGCAGCGAAAATGCTTCGGACAGCTACGAGATTCCGTCCAAGGAAGTCTTCGGTGCAGAGTATGCAAACAATCATCTTGTTGACTTCAACCAGCTCGACGGCTTCAACGCAGGCGGTTGGAAGCGCAATAACGACGGCAGCTACAGCCCGAACGGCGGTCAGCCGATGACCTTCAAGATCAACGGCAAGGGCATCCTGCTGCTGTTCCAGTCCAACTCCAGCGGTATGGGCTCCGTGAATGTCTCTGCAAACGGCAAGACCAATAAGGTCGATGCAAATCTCCAGTGGACATGGGGCGGTCAGGACGGCGACGTCGGTTACTATCAGCCGGAGTCCGGAGAGATCAATTTCTCGCTGGCAGGCAACGGCAAGTTCGTTCTTTACGGCATCGCGGTCATCGAGTAAAAACCTGCGATTTTGTGGAAATTTCGATTCCGGCATTGACAAATGAACCGAAATCTGTTAAACTGTACTCATGCGGCGCAAGGCTGCATGAGTACAGTTTTTTATACGGAAGGATTTGATTTTGAATATGAAATATCCGATCAAACGGTGCTTTGCACTGCTTGCTGCAATGGCGGCGGGCAGCCTGACGGCTGCTGCGCTCCCTGCCGAAACGGCATCTGCTGCGGAGCAGTCATCGCTGTTGATTATGGGCGACAGTATTGCCAGTGGTTACGGCTTGAAAAATGATGAGATGAGCTATGCGGATTATCTCAGGGAGTTTACCGGCGGAACGGTGACAAATCTTGCCGTACCCGGCTATACGACCTTTGACCTGATCAGTCAGCTTGACGATGCAAAGAATGCCGAAGCCATCAAATCGGCGGATATCATCTGCATCAGCATCGGCGCGAACGATCTGCTGAAACCGACGCGCGATTATTTCAATGACATGCGTGAGGAAGGCGAAACGGCAATGCAGCTTTTGCAGCGCCTTGCATCGGAGCATAAGGCGGAGAAGTTTATTTCCGGTCTGACAGGCGTCCTGCGTGAACCGCGCAATCAGGCGGTCGATAATTATCCCGTGATTGCGGAAAAGCTGCGCAAGCTGAATCCAAATGCACGCATCATGATGCAGACGATTTACAATCCGTATGAGCTGCCGCTGCGTTATTTTTACGCGAATCATCATGATGATTCGGATTATCAGGATTACACGCTGTTCACGAAATATGTAGCCGGTAATCTTGCGCAGCTGAACAAGGCAATGGGCAAGCTCGAGAGCTTTGAGGTTGCAGATGTTTCTGCTGCGTTTGCCGGTGACGGCTGGGTATTCTGCAAGATTCTCTCCGAACAGGATGTGCATCCGAATGCGCTCGGACATGCCCTGATCGGCGCAGTGATTATGGATAAGCTCAGCGGCGTGAAAAAGACGTTCCCGACGATTCTTCCGCTGCTCGGACAGATTGATTATTCGGATTATCTCCGCATGAATTCCAAATCCCGCACTTCGCTGATGAACTATACCGAGGGTCAGCTGACCGGTAAATTCGGCGATGCGAACAGTGACAATCAGATTCTGATTGACGATGCGCAGGCGGTTCTGAATCTGTATACGGATCAAATGGCATTCAAGAGCATTTACGGCGAGGGCGTGACCTACGCAGGTTTTTCGCAGATTGACGTCAATCTGGATAACAGTGTTTCTGTCGAGGATGCGCAGTTTATTCTGACCTATTATGTGGAAAACCATATTTCCGGCGGCTCCGTGACATGGGCGGATATTACCGGAAATCCAAAGGCACCGAAAGAATAATACAAAAAGAGTGAGAGCAGATGCCCTCACTCTTTTTTGTATCAGATTGCCTGTCCGGCGAATTGGGTCATATAGAGATCGTAGTATTTGCCGCCCTGTTTCAGAAGCTCGGTGTGCGTGCCGATTTCCGCGATTCTGCCCTGATCCATGACAATGATCTGATCGGCATCCTGAATCGTGGAGAGCCGGTGCGCAATGATGAGACTTGTGCGGTCCTTCATCAGTTCGTTCATTGCATTCTGAATGCTCAGCTCGGTTCTCGTATCGACGCTGGATGTTGCCTCGTCGAGAATCAGAATGCGCGGATAGGAGAGAAACGCGCGTCCGATTGCAATGAGCTGCTGTTCACCCTGCGAGAGACTGACGCTCGTCTGCGAGAGCATCGTATCGAAACCGTCAGGCAGCTTTGCGGCGATTTTGTCGCAGTGGCTGGATTTTGCCGCTGCGGCAAGCTCGTCCTCCGTGTAATCGGACATTGCATAGGTCAGATTGGCGCGGATTGTATCGGAAAAGAGCTTTGTATCCTGTAGGACGATGCCGACGCTGTCGCGGAGATCGCCGAGCGCGATATCCCGAATGTTTTTGCCGTCGAGCAGAATCTCGCCGCTGTCCGGATCATAGAAGCGCATCAGCAGATTGATGATCGTTGTCTTGCCGCTGCCGGTCGATCCGACCAGTGCGATGCGCTTGCCGGATTCGATTTTCAGCGAGAAATCGGTAATAATACGCTTCTCCGGTACATACGAGAAATTGATGTGTCTGAATTCGATCACGCCTTTGACATCCGTCAGCGCATCGCCTTCAAAATGCTCGGTTTCCGTATCGAGAATCGAAAAGACGCGCTCTGCTCCGGCAATCGCCGTCTGAATCTGCCCGTAGAGCTGCGCAAGCTCATTGATCGGACGCGAGAACTGTTTGGAGTAGATGATGAACGCGGAAATCACGCCGACCGTGATATAGCCTTTCAGCGCAAAATACGCGCCGAATACGGAGACAATGACAAACGAGACATTGCTGAGCATATTCATCACAGGACCCATGCAGTTTGAGATGATCTCGGCGATGATGCCGGTTCTGGTCAGCTGATCGGCGGTTTCGGTGAAGTCGTCAATGACCTGCTCCTGCCGGTTGTATGCCGTAATCGTCTTGTAGTTTGTGACCATTTCTTCCACATTGCCGTTCAGCTTGCCGAGCAGAGCCTGCCGCTTCACGAAGAAACGCCGCATATGCTTGGAAATGAAGCTCGTGAACAACACGGTGAGAATGACTGTCGAGCAGGAGAGCAGACCGAGCGGGATACTGTAATGCAGCATCATCGCCAGTGTTCCGATCAGCATCAGGACACCGGAGAACAGCGAGCTGAGCGAGGAGGAGACAATATTCGAGATATTGTCTGCATCATTTGTCATGCGGCTGATGAGGTCGCCGTGCGAATGCGAGTCGATATAGGAAATCGGCAGATGCACGATGCGGTCAAACAGCTCCTTGCGCAGGCGGCTGACGATCCGCTGACTGAGCGAGGCACTGATGTAGCCCTGAATCAGCGTTGCAACGCCGTGAATGATGTAAAGCACGAGCATGATGCCGAGCAGACGGGGCAGCAGCCCATATTCCGCCGAAACGATCTTGTCGATTGCCTGACTCTGGAAGCTCGGTGCAAAAACGGACGCGAGCACGCTGATCAGCACGGTCACGGACATCACCGCTACAACCGGCATCTCCGCGCGGAAATAGCCGAGCAGGCGGCGGATTGTCTTTTTGGCATTCTGCGGCTTTTCGACCGGCGCGCCGAAATTGCCCGGACCACGCCGGAAACCCTGCTGGACGCTTTTTGCTTCATATTTTTCTGCCATGCTCAAGCCTCCTTCCGCATCTGCGAAGCGTAGATATCCTGATAGATTTTGCAGGATTTCAGCAGATTTTCATGTGTGTCGCAGGCTGCAATGCTGCCGTTTTCGAGCACGGCGATGCGGTCTGCATTCTGTACCGACGAGATGCGCTGTGCAATGATGATCTTTGTCACATCGCGGTACTGCTCACGCAGCGCGGATTGCAGCGCCGCTTCTGTGCGGAAATCCAGCGCACTGGTTGAATCATCGAGAATCAGGATTTCCGCCTTCCGGATCAGTGCGCGCGTAATTGCGATGCGCTGACGCTGTCCGCCGGAGAGGCTCATGCCGGATTCCGCGACCGGTGTATCATAGCCGTCGGGCTGCTGCCGGATGAATTCATCTGCCTGTGCGGCGGCAGCGGCGGCTTCGATCTCCGCATCCGTCGCCTCCGGATTGCCGATTCTGATGTTCTCGCGGATTGTCGATGTAAAGAGCTCTGATTTTTGCAGCACAACCGCAATTCTGTCGCGGAGATCATGCAGCTTGAATTCGCGTACATCGACGCCGTCAACCTCGACCGTGCCGGATGTTGCGTCATAGAACCGCGGAATCAGATTGACGAGCGAACTCTTGCCGCATCCCGTCTCGCCGATGATCGCCAGCGTCTCGCCGCCGCGGATATCAAGACTGATATTTCTGAGCACGGCTGCGTCATTGTCGGGATAGGAGAAGCTGACATTTTTGAAGCAGATGCTGCCGAATTTTGCAGGGATATCCTCTCTGGCGCCGTCCTGAACCGGCGGCTCTGCATCGAGAATTTCGCGCAGGCGCCTGGATGAAGTAATGCCTCTGGTGACGGTCTGGAAAATCATCGCCAGCATCATCATGCCGTTGAGAATCTGCGAAAGATACGTAATCGCCGCCATGACCGTACCGGGCGCAATGCTGCCGTCCTCGACGCGCAGTCCGCCGATGCGGATGATTGCAATGGTTGCGATATTGAGAATAATGTTCATGACCGGACGCATATATGACATCAGAATCAGTACGCGGAACTGCGTGCTGACAAGATCGTCATTGCTCTTGGCAAAGCGCTCGGATTCGCGCTGCTCCTGTACAAATGCCTTAACAACGCGGGCACCGGCAACATTTTCCTGAATGACAGTATTCATCCGGTCGAGCCGGTTCTGGAGCAGCCGGAACAGGGGATTTGTCTTCCAGAGGACGAACCCGACCTCCAGCAGCAGAATCGGCATGGCAATCAGAATGACGGTGCCGAAATCCGCAGCCAGCGAGACAAGCGCAATGCTGCCGGCGACGAAGAACATCGCACAGCGCACACAGCCGCGAATCAGCTGCGCGACCATATTCTGCACCTGCGTAACGTCGCTTGTCGTGCGCGTGATCAGCGAACCGACCGAGAAATCATCGGTCTGCGAAAAAGAAAAATGCATGATGCGGCGGAATGCGGATTTCCGGATATCGTTTCCGAAATTCTGGCTGCAAAGATTTGTGCAGACATTGCTGAGAATGCCGCAGATGCCGCCGAATATGACAATCAGAATCATGCGGATACCGGTGTTCGTGACGATACCGATATCCGAAACGCCGCCGTTTCCGAGACCGAGGATGCCCTGATCGACGATTTCCGCCATGAGGCGCGGCTGCCGCAGATCGACATAGACCTCCAGAATCATGAAAACGGATGCCAGCAGTGCAAAATGCCAGTACTTTTTGAGATGTTTCAGAATCAAGACGATTCTCCTTTCCGGATGCAGTTTGCATACTTTATTATTATAACGATTTATGCAGCAGATTGCAAGATGTAAAATGCAGATTTCGGAAAATAAATCCGTGCTGCGGTGCATGGAGCGGATAATCTGAAAGATTCTTTAATAATTGCAGAAAAATGATGCTATTTTTTGCGGAATTGCTTTTATCTGATTGACAATGGACGCAATTTATGTTAAACTGAACTTGTATGGCGAAGGGGGAACGCCGACTCTCACTACTCTTACTTGAAAGGATGATCAGATATGAAAAAAATCAGAAAAATGCGCGCAGTAATTCTCAGCGCCGGAGTCCTCCTGAGTGCAATGCCGGTTCTTCCGGTCTGTGCTGCGGAGGAAGCCGCTCAGACAGAGGAAGCCGTTGAAATGACGGCGAAGATTACGCTGAGCGAAACCAAGGCGACTGCCGAGGGCAAGAATGTGACCGTTGACGGCACGAAAATCACGATTTCCGCTTCCGGCGCATATGAATTCACCGGCAAGCTGAATGACGGTCAGATCATTGTGAATATTGCCGATACAACCGCAGATGCCGAAACCGTCAAGCTCTTCTTCAACGGCGTAAATATCACCGGTCTGACGGCAGCGCCGGTCTATATTATCAATGCGAAGAATACCTCGATCAATCTCGTGGACGGCACGGAGAATTTCCTCTATGACGGCGAGAACTATACCGAGGATACCAATGCGGTGATTTATTCCAAGGATGATCTCACGATCAAGGGCGGTACTGTCGGCGACGGCAAGCTCCGCATTGAGGCGACGTATCAGCACGGTCTGCACTGCAATGACGATGTCAAGATTACCGGAGGCAATATCAAGGTCAAATCCGAAGCAGCCGACGGCATCCGCGGCAAGAAATCCGTTACCGTCAAAGGCGGTAAGCTCGATATCAATGCAAACGGCGACGGCATCAAGTCCACAAAGGGCGATGTTCTGATTTCCGGCGGTGATACAGAGATCAAAGCGGGCAATGATGCCGTGCAGGGCGAAACCGCGGTTGAGATTTCCGGCGGCGACCTGAAGGCAAACGGCGACCGCGGCATTACAAATGTTGCGGGCGAGGTCAAGATCAGCGGAGGCACCGTCTTTGCGACAGCAACGAAGGATGTTGCCAAGGAAGGTCAGACTGCGGCGGATGTCAAGGATAATTCGATCAAGGTTTCTGCGGATTCCACACAGCCCGCATTCCTGCTGACTGCAAAGGAGCAGCTTGTCAAGGATCAGCGCATTGAACTAAAAACGTCCGGAACGGAGACGGCAGTCTTCTCCAAGAATCCGAATAAGAAGTATGACTATGTTCTGATTTCCGCGCCGGAGCTTACGGTCGGCACGAAATATGATCTGTATATCGGCGGTGTCAAGGCAGAGCCTGCCGAGCTGACGCTGAGCGCTGCACTGACCAAGGTTGACGGTGTTGTCAGCAAGGCTGTGGTTGAGAATACAGAGGGTGATCCGCTCGATATCAACAATGACGGTGCTGTCGATGTATCGGATGCTGTGCTGCTGGCACGGTTCGTTGCCGAGGATGCAGGCGCAAATATGACCGCAGTCGGCCTTTCGCGTGCAGATACCAACGGCGACGGTGAACGTACCGGTGAGGACGTCCTTGTCATTCTGCGCAGAATTGCACATTTGGACTGATTTTGTATGATTTATCCAGAGACGCACGGTATTTCCGTGCGTCTCTTTTTATTCTTTTCAAAAAAATGTAGAAAATCACAAAATAGACTTGAAATTGTTTCCGAAAAATGGTATAATAATTCTAATTGATAATCTTGCTGTTTTCGCAGAATATGTTTTATCAATTTTTTTGCTGAAAAGGAGGCAGAGACACATGGCACAACGTGTTTTTACACGCGAGGATGCGAAGGGGCTGATCCGCACAAATTCGGAAAAGGTAACTCTTCCGTTCGATTTTACGGAAATTGCGAGCGGTGCGCTGGCAGGCTTTTCACAGGTGAAATCACTCGTGATACCGGAGGGCATTACCCGTATTGCAAGTTACGCTTTCTACACAAGGAGCTTCAAGAATACCTGTCAGATCGAGGTTCTGACGCTCCCTTCCTCGCTGAAGCAGTTTGACCGCTGGTGTTTCTATGACTGCAATAATCTGAAATCCATTACAGTTCCGTCAGATTTCAATGAAGAGCTGGCGCTGGAACTGTTCTCGCACTGTCCGACTGCGACGCTGTTTTTCGGCAAGACCTTCTCGATCGGAAAAAGAGTTGTGCCGTTTGCCAAGAGAAAGACCGTGCAGGAGATTATGGATGAGCGCTCGGGCTTCCTGACGCTCGGCGGCGCATCCATGTTCCAGATCGAGGCGGACGGTACGCTTGTAATCCCTGCAAACTATCATACGATCCTTCCGAATTCGATGAAGGGCATTGCGACCAGAGGTATCAAAAAGATCGTGATTCCGAGCACGATTAAAAAGATCGCGCCGGGTGTATTCGCCTGCATGCAGACGCTCGAGGAGATCGAGGTGCTGCCGGGAACGGAATATATCGACCCATGCGCTTTTTCCAACTGCCGTTTCCTGAAAAAAATTACGCTGCCGGAGACAATCCGTGAGATCGGTGCCGGTGCGTTCATGAATCTGCCGAAGCTGGAGAAGATTAAGCTGCCGCCGCATCTCGAAGTGGTTGCGGATGAACTGCTGAGCAACTGCTTTGCGCTGCGCAGAGTGAAATTCGGCAAAAATGTCACGAAGATCGGTGCAGGTGCGTTCTCTGACTGTACGGCGATCCGCAGCATCAAGCTGCCGGAAACCGTCAAGGTGATCGAGCACAGCGCCTTCTGGAACTGCCGTTCTCTGCAAAGACTCTATATTCCTGCGGGATGCGAAAAGCTCAAGCAATCGACGCTCGGCAACTGTCCGGCACTTGAGATTCTCTATATGCCGCGCATCGTGCACGATCAGAATGAGACGAAGCGTATTTTCGGCGACCTGACGAATCCTTCGATTACGTGGATGGAGCCGGGTATGCCGCGTCCGGACTGGCATGACGACGAAAATCTGCCTGAGCTTGCCTTTGACGATGACGAAATCGAAGAGGAAGCTGCACCGGCGGAAGAGACACCTGTGCCTTCTGATATCCGTATCCAGTCTGCGTTTTCGGACGGACGCAAAAAGAAGATTGATCCGGAATCTGTCCGTCAGATCGAGATTTCGATTGCAAATATGCAGTCGCAGCTGAAAAATCTCGCTGCCGGTGCCGGCATGCCGGAGGGCAGTGTGCCGGTGGATCAGACTATGCTGGAACAGCTCCAGAGCAATCTTTCCAAGATGCAGCAGAATTACGATGCAGTGCAGTCACTGCAAAATTCTGCCGAGACGCTTGAAAATCTTCAGAAGCAGATCGACGAATTCGCTGATATGCAGTCGAAAATGCAGCAGATTTCCGATATTCAGGAAACCGTTGAAGAGAAGGTCCGCAATCTTTCCGATCTGGAAAACAAGGTGGAACAGATCGGTGATGTCTCGCAGATTGCTTCCGAGCTCTCTGAGGTAAAGGAGCAGGTTGATTCGATTTCTGAAATCAAGGAAGCTGTCGGCTCGATTCAGGATATTCGTGAAAAGGTCGATGAGCTGTCTGATTTGAAGGCATCTGTCGAGACGGTCGGCAGTCTCAAGGAAATGGCAGGCACGATTTCCGATATTCAGGAGAAGGTTTCTGTGATCGACGGCGTGCAGGAAAAGATCGAGGCGATCGACAGCGCACAGGAGAAGATCAGTGCGCTGGATCATGTACAGGAGAAAATTGATGCGATTGACCATGCACAGGAAAAGATTGAGCATGTGCAGGAAAAGATCGAAGCGATTGACAGTGTGCAGGATAAGATTCAGGCTATCAATGATGTCAGCGATACGGTGGAGGCAATCTCTGCCGTGCAGGAGCAGGTCAGTGTGATTCCTGAGCTTCAGCAGAAGGTTGAGGAGATTTCCGACATTCAGCAGAAGGTGGAGAATCTGACGGAGCAGGTGAGTGATGTCAGCCAGCTCCGTGAAATGGCGGACGCACTGATGAATGCGCAGGAAAAGCTCGATGCCATTCCGGAGCTCCAGCAGAAGGTGGATGCGCTTTCCGGCGGAACCGGTCTGCATGCAGACGGTCTGCCGCCGACAGAGGCACAGATGTCTCTGAGCCGGAATGAAACTGCAAATGCCGCTGTATTTGCAGACGGCAGTATTCCGCCGCAGGCTGCTGCGGTGCCGCATTCAGTACAGGCTGTGCATGCCGAAGCTGCGCAGCCGGCGAATGAATTTACAACTCCGGCTCCGGCAGTGCAGCAGGCTGTCAGTTTTGCACCGGTTCAGCCGGCTGTATCCTATCCGGCAGCTTTTGACCAGTCGATTCCGTTTGCATCCGTGCACAGCGGCGAATATGACAGTGCAGAAAAAGTCTTTTCGCATGAGGTTTCCAAGGGGCTTGCCGGTCCGGTGGAACGCAGCAATGCGCTGAAAAATTACACCGTGATTACGTACCGTGCCTTTTGCGGAGCGGACGGCGGCGAGCGGTTCGAGATTCCGGAGGGTGTCCGCCGCGTGGAATCGCAGGCGTTCTGGGACTGCCCGCGTCTCATGGCACTGGAAATCCCGAATTCGCTGACCGAGATCGAACCGGATGCGTTCTCCGGATGCACCAGACTGACGGATGTTTATCTGCCTGCCGATTATCCCGACAGAAAAGCGGTTGATCTGTTCCTGTTCCGTCCGGAGATTCGCCTGCACTGGCCGAAGAAGAAGATTCTTGCCAGACCGCGGATTGAGACGGTTGCGGACCTTATGGAGCAGTATGACGATATCCTGACAGCGCAGAAAATGAAGAAGCTGACTGTCCGGAACCATATTCTTGAGATTCCGGAGGGTTATACCGCGATTGCACCGTATTGTGCGAAGGAGCTTGATCTTCGTGCGGAGGAACCGGAACATATGCTGACAACCGTGATCCTGCCGAAGAGTGTGCGCCGTGTGACCGCGTATGCGTTTGCAGGACTGGAAGCAGCGCGTCATATCATTATTCCGGAAGGCCTTCAGATTATTGAAATGAACGCATTTACGGGCTGTACCGGACCGTTCCGTCTGGTTCTGCCGGATTCTGTTTCTTATATCGGACCGTATGCATTTGCAGCGCCCTGTCAGTATGAGCAGATTCGTCTGCCGAAGACGCTGCGCACGATCAATGAAAATACATTCTCGAATTGCAATACGCTTGTCAGTCTGCGGATTCCGGAATCGGTTGAAAAAATCGGAGACTGTGCGCTTTCCGGCTGTACGAATCTCAATTCGATTACGCTTTCGCAGCGCTTTGAGGAGCAGCTGCCGGCAATTCTCGACGGTCCGGTGAAAATCATCGTGAACTGGCTGTCCGGACAGATGAAGCATTATGAGCAGGAGCCCAGCGTCGGCATCTTGAATGTGGTTGCACCGCGTCTCCAGCCTGTCAGCGAACAGCGGATGTTTACGCTGGAACTGAGCCGCGCCTGCACGAATTTCAATGACCGTCTGAAAGAGATGCGGATGCATCCGGTGATTGCACCGCTTGCACTTTCCGAAATGTCGAACCAGACAAAATTTGAGATTCCGCTCGGTGTGATCCGGCTTTGCAGCTATGCCTTCGGTTATAATCAGCGCCTGATGACACTGACGGTACCGAAAGCGCTGACGGAGTTTGATTATGCGGCGTTTTATGATTGTGAGCGCCTGCGTGATATCTTCCTGCCGGAGGAATTTGACCGTGATGCAGCAGCCGTGCTGTTCATGCGCGAGCCTTCCATTCTGATGTATTTCGGCAATGCAAGACCTGTCCGCGTGCGTCAGCTGACTGCGGATTGTCCGTGGATTCTGACATCCAGTGATGCTGCGGAGCTGGATCCGGTTGACGGCACAGTGACTGTTCCGAACGGATATCTGGTGATTGCATCCTATATGTATCACGGCGTGCTCGGCAAAAACGAAATGAAGCGGTTTGTCCTTGCACCGTCTGTTCGCCTGATCGGAACAAGCGCATTTGTCAGAATGCAGCAGCTCGAAGAGGTTATTTGTCCGGAAGGTCTGCTGGCTGTTGAACCTGCGGCATTTGTTGAGTGCTCGAGTCTGACGCGCATTGTTCTGCCGAATTCGCTGCGTTTCCTTGGCGTGCGTGCGTTTGTCGGCTGCCAGAATTTGCAGGAGATTGTGATTCCGAGCAGATTTGCAGACCGTGCGGCGGAGATCGTGCGCGAGTGTCCGAGAGTGAAGCTGTCGTTCTTTGATCCGCCTGCGGACGAGACGCCTGCTGCGGAGATTCCGGCTGCCGAACAGACTCCCGAGACAGCTGAACAGGCTGCACCTGCCGCTGAAACGGTCGAGGAAACCGTTGAGCAGACCGCAGAGCCTGTGCTTGATGAAATCGACAGCGCAATCAGTGAGATGACAGGCGAGGCACCTGCTGCTGAAACGGCTGAGGAAATCGTTGAACAGACCGCCGAGCCTGTGCTTGATGAAATCGACAGTGCGATCAGTGAGATGACGGGCGAGCAGCCTGCTGCTGAAACGGTCGAGGAAACCGTCGAGCAGACGGCAGAGCCTGTGCTTGATGAAATCGACAGTGCAATCAGCGAGATGACAGGTGAGACGCCTGCTGCTGAGACGGTCGAGGAAACCGTTGAAGAAGCTGCGGAACCGGTATTTGACGAAATCGAGGAAACTGTTGAAGAAGCTGCTGAACCGGTGCTTGACGAAATCGAGGAAACCGTCGAAAAGGCTGCTGAGCCGGTGCTTGACGAAATCGAGGAAACCGTCGAAGAAGCTGCGGAACCGGTGCTTGATGAAATCGAGGAAACTGTCGAAGAAGCTGCTGAGCCGGTGCTTGATGAAATTGAGGAAACCGTCGAAAAGGCTGCTGAACCGGTGCTTGACGAAATCAAGGAAACTGTCGAAGAAGCTGCTGAACCGGTGCTTGACGAAATCGAGGAAACCGTCGAAAAGGCTGCTGAACCGGTACTTGGCGAAATCGAAGAAACCGTCGAAGAAGTTGCTGAGCCGGTGCTTGATGAAATCGACAGCGCGATCAGTGAGATGACAGGTGAGGAGCCTGTTGCTGAGACAGTTGAGGAAACCATTGAAGAAGCTGCGGAACCGGTGCTTGACGAAATCGAGGAAACCGTCGAAGAAGCTGCTGAGCCGGTGCTTGACGAAATCAAGGAAATCGTTGAAGAAGCTGCGGAACCGGTATTTGACGAAATCGAGGAAACTGTTGAAGAAGCTGCTGAACCGGTGCTTGACGAAATCAAGGGAACCGTTGAAGAAGCTGCGGAACCGGTGCTTGATGAAATCGAGGAAACTGTCGAAGAAGCTGCTGAGCCGGTGCTTGATGAAATTGAGGAAACCGTCGAAAAGGCTGCTGAACCGGTACTTGACGAAATCGAGGAAACTGTCGAAGAAGCTGCTGAGCCGGTGCTTGATGAAATTGAGGAAACTGTCGAAGAAGCTGCGGAACCGGTACTTGACGAAATCGAAGAGACCGTCGAAGAAGCTGCGGAACCGGTACTTGACGAAATCGAAGAAACTGTCGAAGAAGCTGCTGAGCCGATGCTTGATGAAACCGAGGAACCTGCTGAAGCGGCTGCGGAAGAGCATATCGCGGATTTGTCCGCGCTTGCAGATGCATTGTTTGCTGAGCCGCATGCAGAATCCTTCGCGGAACCTTCTGTTCCGGAGCTTGAGATTCCGGCACTGCCTGAATTGCCTGCTGAAAAGCCTGAACCGGCTGCACCTGCGGAGCTCCCGCCGCTGGAAGGCATGGCGGCGCTCGGTGAGGATACACTGCCTGTGCTTTCTGCATTTGACGATGATTTCTCGTCTGCGCCGAAGGTTTCTGCGTGGCGTCGTCACAATTTCGACACTGCTGCGCTTTCCGCACTCGGTGTGCTTTCTGACAGCGATGACGTTGTGCCTGCGCAGACGTCTGCTGCAACTGTCAGTTCGGCAGCCGCTGCGAAGCCTGCCGGTGAAATACCGAAGGACGGCAAATTCACTGCGAAGGAACGGAATAAGTGTTATCATGGTGAACCGGTGCTTGAAATTCCTGCCGGTTACCTTGAAATCCGTGCCGGAGCATGCGCCGGACTGGAGAATCTGGAATCCGCGATCCTGCCGAATACGATTGTCAAGATCGGCAGCGGAGCCTTCTCTGATTCGATGCTGCTGAAGAATATTGTGATTCCGCTTTCTGTCAAGGAAATCGCTTCCGATGCATTCGAGGGCTGCGATGCGCTGGAAACCGTCACGATGCCGCGTGAGCTGGAATGGCTTGCCGGTGAACTGTTCGGTGAAAATGTCGCAATTACGTGGCTGGAAGAGCAGAAGGAAGAAGCCGCATCTGTGGATGTCGGTGACGGCAGATTTACCAGACATGTCCGCCGCGAAATCTATCACGGGGAGCCGGTGCTGGAGATTCCGGAAGGCTTTACGGAGATACGTCCGGGTGCTTGTGCCGGTCTGGACTCGATCACAGAGGTTCGGTTCCCGAGCACGCTGCAAAAGATTTGCTCCGGTGCGTTCTCTGAGTGTACATCGCTGCGTGTGCTGGATATTCCGGCGAGCGTCACGGTGCTGGAGGAGGATGCGTTCGAGGACTGCGATGCACTCAGCATGGTTGCTGTGCCGTCGCATCTGGCAAAGGAAGCGAAGCTCTGCTTCCCGAATGTTGATGTCGCAATACTTGACTGATATGATGCAAACGCCGCGAAATGACGCTGTTTCGCGGCGTTTCTCTGTGAAATCTTAGAAAAACCTGAAAACTTTGAAAAAGTGAACATTCCCCCTTGTATTTTTTTTCGCTTTGTGTTATAATATAATATGACTTTGTGAAAGGAGTGCCCAATATGATCGTGATTGAAAACCATATTGGCAGTATTCGCGTGACGAAGACGTATCTCTATTCTCTGATAGAGCACACTGTCACGAACTGCTTTGGCGTTGCCGACCTGAATGATTCTTCTCCGTTAGAGACGCTGAAAACCAAGCTGTTCCCGAGTGATATCCGTAGGGGAATCCGTCTGCGCACCCGTCAGAATCAGCTGGTTGTTGATCTGCATATTGTCACCGGTATCGGCGCAAATATGACAGCGATCACGGACAGCATCCGCAATAAGGTCCGTTATGCGATCGAGCAGGCAACCGGATTTCAGCCGGCTGCGATTAACGTATATATTGACGGCATTCGCGCCTGAGAATTGGAGGAGCAGATTTTGATTACCGGTAAACAACTGAAAGCAGCAATCATTCATGCTGCGATCTTGATTACAAACCAGAGACGCTCAGTGGATGAGCTGAATGTATATCCGGTGCCGGACGGCGATACCGGAACCAATATGTCCATGACAATCAGTGCGGCAAAGCGTGAGCTGGAGCTGCTGCCGGATGATGCAACTGTCTCCGAGGTCGCGGATGTGACAGCATCCTCGATGCTGCGCGGCGCAAGAGGCAATTCCGGCGTCATTACATCGCTGCTGTTCCGCGGCTTTTCCAAGGGACTTGCTGGACTGACAACGGCGGAGAATTCTGATTTTGCAAATGCACTGGAGCTCGGTGTTGCCGGTGCATATAAGGCTGTCATGAAACCGACAGAGGGCACGATCCTGACTGTTTCGCGCATGGCTGCGAATAAAGCGCAGGAGCTTGCAAAAGCTGATCTTGACGCTGTTACGTTCTGGCAGGGTGTGCTCGATGAGGCAAATGCTGTTCTGAAGCAGACGACGGAGATGCTGCCTGCACTGAAAAAGGCAAATGTTGTGGATGCAGGCGGACAGGGCTTCTGTATCATCATCGGCGGTATGCTGGATTCCTTCCGCGGCGAGCCGCTGCCGGAGGAAGCATCTTCTGAGACCAAAGCTGCTGCACCGGACCCGAAGCTCGATTTCAATGCAGCGGTTGCGCAGTATGACGAAGAGATCAACTTCACATACTGCACGGAATATATCATTGAGAAGAATGATGCATCCGTTGACGGCGCGAAGCTGCGTGCATATCTTGAAACAATCGGCGACTGCGTTGTTGTTGTCGAGGATGACGAGATTATCAAGGTGCATGTCCATACCGATGCACCGGGCATGGCACTGACAAAGGCACTCGAATTCGGTCACTTCATCAACGAGCCGAAGCCGAAAATCGAGAACATGCGCATTCAGCATGCAGGAAAGGTCAAGGAAGCAAAGATTGTCAAGCAGCAGGATTTCGTTCCGGTTGAACCGACAAAGGATTTCGGCTTTGTGGCGGTTGCAGCGGGCGGGGGTCTTGAGCGTACATTCCTTGATCTCGGCGTCGATCAGGTCGTCAAGGGCGGTCAGACCATGAATCCCTCGACGGATGATATCCTGAAAGCGATTCACGCGACACCGGCAAGAACAGTTTTCGTTCTGCCGAATAATAAGAATATTATCATGGCAGCGGAGCAGGCGATCAACCTTGCAAACCGCAATGTCATCGTATTGCAGACCAGAACAATCCCGCAGGGCATCGCCGCGATGCTGGCATATGACGAATCTGTGGATGCGAACGAGAACCGCACGCAGATGACCAAGGCATTTGAGCGCGTTTCGTCCGGTTCGATTACATTTGCAGCCCGTGATTCCGAGCTCGACGGTCAGAAGATCAAGAAGAATGAGGTTCTGGCACTTGATAACGGCAAGCTCGCATTCACAGAAAAGGATGTCAACAAGGCTGCCTACAAGCTGACAAAGAAAATGGTCAAGGGCGATTCCAGCTATGTGACTGTGATTTACGGCGCGGATGTGACCGAGGATAAGGCACAGATGCTTTACGATCAGCTTTGCATGAAGTTCAAGGACAAGATCGAAATTACGCTGCTGCACGGCGGTCAGCCTGTGTATTACTATCTGATCTCAGTTGAATAATCTGAAAAAGGGCGGCTTACCGCCCTTTTTGTTTGCAGAAAGGGAATATGCGCATGGGATACTATGCAACAGACAATACTTCGCTGCCGGAGACAATTCTGACAGTCTGCGTTGTTGCTTTTTTTACCTTTATGATATTTGCGATTGTGTATGGGACGATTCGCAGTCAGGTTAAGAAAAAAGAGAAGCAGCAGACAGATCGTTACGAAAAAGAAATACATGTGAAGCAGGTTACGCTGACAGACCCGATGTTCTTCGGTACAATCGAAGCGGAATATGATGACCGCACCGGCATGCTGCGCGCTGAGAAGGCGAATCTCCCGCAATTCGGCAGCGGAAAGCCCAGTCAGATTATTGTCGATGATTACCGCGAACAGGATCGTGATGAGATTCTGCGGATACTGAACAGAGCATATGACCGCACCGATGAGATTCTGACGAAAATGGCGGAAATGCTGCTGCGTGAAATACAGTTTGACAAAACGGAAGGCTTACCGGAGATTGACGAACTCAAAAAGCTGATTCGGGTGACAGATTTCCAGTTTACATCCGGTGAGGAGCTCATGACGCTGCGGATCAATGCCGGTGCCGGCTATGACAGCAGCGGATACAGCGTCACAGCGCTTTACCGCACCAATCCTTCTCACTGGGAATATGATGCTGAAAAGCTGGACGGCGGAATCTGAAAGCGGGGGAGCGAAATGGAGAAACGACAGTATCACAGGGAAATGGCGCAGATCATCGCCGGTATACCGGAGGGCACCGTTCCGAAGCTGCTTCTGCATAGCTGCTGCGGTCCGTGCAGTACGGCGGTACTGGAGCAGTTGACACCGTATTTTGAGATTGTGCTGTTCTATTATAATCCGAATATTGCGCCGGAATCTGAATATGACCGCAGACTGGAAACGCAGAAGCAGCTGCTCGGGCAGCTTGCGCATCCGTATCCGGTCACGCTGGTCGCACCTCCGTATGACGATGCGCCGTTCTGGGAAGCGGTGAAGGGCGTTGAGGATACGCCGGAAATGGGCGAACGCTGCGAAAAATGCATTGCGCAGCGGATGCGGGAGTCGCTTTCCGCCGCAATAAAATACAAATGCGACTTCTTCACAACGACGCTGTCGGTCAGTCCGCATAAGAATGCGCCGTATATCAATGCCTGCGGAGAGGCACTTGCAGCAGGGCAGACGGTAAAATATCTGCCGTCGGATTTCAAAAAGCGCGGCGGATATGCACGGTCGGTTGCACTCTCGGCAGAATACGGTCTTTACCGGCAGGATTACTGCGGCTGTCCGATGTCTCTGCGGGAGGCGGAGGAACGCCGAGCAGCACGCGAGTCTCAATCGAAATCGACGTAAATACGTTACTCAACCAGCGGTCCCTGTACTTTTTCAGCGGAATATGTTATCCTGTTCTCAGGAACGGCGGAAGCGAGCCGTTCCGAAATAACGAAAGGAGTGACGGAAATGGATCAGATTCAGATCGGCAAATTTATTGCAGCATGCCGCAGGGAGAAGGGCATGACGCAGGCGCAGCTCGCGGAGAAAATGGGCGTATCCGACCGCGCTGTCTCGAAATGGGAGACCGGCAAGAATATGCCGGATTCCTCGATTATGCTTGATCTCTGTTCTGAACTGGGCATTTCCGTCAACGATCTGCTGAACGGAAGGAGAATCGCAATGGATAATTATAAGAAAATTGCGGAGAAGACCATGCTCGAAATGCGGCAAGTCAAAGAACAGAATGACAGAATGCTGCTGCACACAGAAATACTGATGTGCAGTTTGTCTGTCGCTCTTTTGCTGGTACTGAACATTTTTGCGAAGTATGCGGAAATGCCTGACTGGGTGCGTGTGCTTCTCGTGATTGTCAGTTTCTTGCAGCTGATCCCGTGCATCTGTTTTCAATCAAGATTGAGCAGAAGACAGGGTACTACATGTGCAAAAACTGCGGAGAACAGTGGGTTCCGGATTATACGCAGGTACTTTTTTCACCGCATATCGGCTGGAACAGAAAAATGACCTGTCCGCACTGCGGCAAGCGCTGCTATCATAAGAAAGTGTTGACAAAAGACGAATGATTCCGGTCAAACTTCATAAAATCGTTATTTTTTTCACAATCTTGGTGTTTTGCACTTGACACTGCAAACAAAATATAGTATACTATATACAGGATTGATACTGTGGAATTTTTGTAAGGTCGGCAGACAATCTTTCCGAATATGATTTTATGGAGGCTATTACAATGAGCAGAGTTTACAATTTCAGCGCAGGTCCGGCTGTTCTGCCGGAAGAAGTTCTGAAGGAAGCCGCAGACGAAATGATGGATTACCGCGGCACCGGCATGTCCGTTATGGAGATGTCCCACCGTTCCAAGGCATACGATCAGATCATTAAGGAAGCTGAGCAGGATCTCCGCGACCTGATGAACATTCCGGATAACTACAAGGTTATCTTCCTTCAGGGCGGTGCTTCGCTGGTATTTGCAGAGGTTCCGATGAACCTGATGAAGAACGGCAAAGCTGCTTATATCATCACCGGTCAGTGGGCAAAGAAGGCTGCACAGGAAGCTGAGAAGTACGGCGAGGTCGTCAAGGTTGCTTCCTCTGCCGACAAGACCTTCTCCTACATTCCGGATTGCTCCGATCTCGATATTCCGGAGGATGCTGACTACGTTTATATCTGCGAGAACAACACGATTTACGGTACAAAGTTCTGGCAGCTCCCGAACACCAAGGGCAAAATCCTTGTTTCGGACGTTTCCTCCTGCTTCCTTTCCGAGCCGATTGACGTTTCCAAGTACGGCGTTGTTTACGGCGGTGTTCAGAAGAACGTCGGTCCTGCCGGTGTGCAGATCGTGATTGTCCGCGAGGACCTGATCGCTGACGGTCCGGCATTCAAGGCTTGCCCGACCATGTGCGACTGGAAGATTCAGGCTGAGAATGATTCCCTCTACAACACGCCGCCTTGCTACGGCATCTACATCTGCGGCAAGGTCTTCAAGTGGATCAAGAAGATGGGCGGTCTTGAGGCAATGAAGGCGCACAATGAGAAGAAGGCAAAGATTCTTTACGATTTCCTCGATCAGAGCAAGATGTTCAAGGGCACCGTTGAGAAGAAGGATCGCTCCCTCATGAATGTTCCGTTTGTTACCGGCAACGAGGAGCTCGACAAGAAGTTCGTTGCTGAGGCAAAGGCAACCGGCTTCGAGAACCTTAAGGGTCACAGAACGGTCGGCGGTATGCGTGCTTCCATTTACAATGCAATGCCGATCGAAGGCGTTGAGAAGCTCGTCGAGTTCATGAAGAAGTTTGAGGCTGAGAACGCTTAATTTTCTCAGTATCTTTTGATTATTTTATTGAAAGGATGATTTCCGATGTTTCAGATTCAGACACTGAATAAGATTTCTCCTGTCGGTCTTGCCGAGCTCGGCGAGAACTATCAGGTCGCAGACACCGTTGAAAATCCGGATGCGATTCTTGTTCGCTCCGCTGTGATGCATGAAATGGAGTTCGGCAGCAATCTGCTCGCAATCGCAAGAGCAGGCGCAGGCGTCAACAATATTCCGCTTGACCGTGCTGCTGAGCAGGGTATCGTTGTCTTCAATACGCCCGGTGCAAATGCAAACGGCGTCAAGGAGCTTGCACTGGCAGGCATGCTGCTTGCTTCCCGTGATATCGTCGGCGGTATCAACTGGGTTCAGACTGTCAAGGATGACGAGAATGTTGCAAAGCTGGTCGAGAAAGGCAAGTCCAAGTTCGCCGGTACCGAAATCAAGGGCAAGAAGCTCGGTATCATCGGTCTGGGCGCAATCGGCGGACCGCTCGGCAATGCTGCAATTCACCTCGGCATGGAGGTTTACGGCTGCGACCCGTACATCTCTGTTGAGGCTGCATGGAATCTGTCCCGTGCGATTCATCACGTAAAGACTCGTGAGGAAATCTTCAAGAACTGCGATATCATCAGTGTGCATACGCCGCTCGTGAAGAATCCGGATCCGGCAATCGCAACCGAGAAGATGATCAATGCTGAGACCATCGCTATGATGAAGGACGGCGTGATTATTCTGAACTTTGCGCGTGATCTGCTGGTCGATGATGAGGCAATGGAAGCTGCTCTGAAGTCCGGCAAGGTTCGCAAGTATGTCACCGATTTCCCGAATGCAAAGACTGCGGGTATGGAAGGCGTAATCGCAATTCCGCATCTCGGCGCTTCTACCGAAGAGGCTGAGGATAACTGCGCTGCAATGGCTGCCAAGGAACTCGTGGACTACATCGAGAACGGCAACATCAAGAACAGCGTCAACTTCCCGAATGCTGAGATGAATGCAGTCGGCAAGAAGATCTGCATTCTGCACAAGAATAATCCGGGCGTGATTGCTCCGCTGACCGCTGCAATCAGTGAGGCAGGCGGCAACATCGAGAACATGGTCAATGCAAGCCGCAAGGATTATGCTTACACCATGATCGACGTCACCGGCGCGGATGCTGCTGCAATCGCGGAGAAGATGAAGTCGATTGACGGCGTGATCCGCATTCGCGTGATCGGCTGATCCCGTACATTTACATGATAAAACAAGCACACGCAAAATCTGCGTGTGCTTGCTTTTTTTCAGTGGCTGCGCTTATTCTGTTCGCTTTTCTGATTCTGCTGCTGTGCCTGTCTCTCGGCATCATTCTGAGAACCGGACTGTCCCTGCGAGGACGGTGTCTGACCGTTTCGCCACATCGGAGCATTCTGATCTTTCATAGATTTCACCTGATTCCGCATCGGATGCAGACCGGAACGGTGCGGATTGCCGGAATCCGGTCTGAACGGCACTTCTGCCGCTTTCGGGTTTAGTATTGGCGGAATTCTGAAAGTTATACATCCGCGGCATATGTTTCATATAATGCTGCGGCTGATGACAGTACAAAGCGCGTGAAACTTGCATTTTGAACAATCCTGTGATATAATATAAAACAAGATTTTCATTCGGACGGGCGGTGATACGATGATTCATTATTATTTCGGCAGCGGAAAAGGGAAAACCTCTGCGGCGGTCGGCGCTTGTGTCCGTGCTGCCGGAAGCGGTCTGCGATGTGCTGTTGTGCAGTTTCTGAAAAACGGTTCCAGCAGCGAAATCGAACCGCTGCGCAGGCTTGGCGTTGATGTCTTTGCATGTACGTTTGAAGGCATCCGCTTTTTCAGCAAAATGTCTGAGGCAGAACGGGAAGCGGTCATCGGTACGCACAATGAGAATCTGCGGCGCGTGCTGTCCGGCGGTTATCAGATGCTGATTCTGGATGAGCTGGGCGATGCCGCTGAAAAGCAGGCTGCCGATCTGGAACTGATCAGGGCTGTTTTGGCTTTGCCGCAGACTGAAATTATCGTGACAGGTCATAAACGCTCGGAGCAGTTTATGCAGTGTGCGGATTACATCACAGAATTCAACTGCATCGCACACCCGTATCAGAACGGACAAAAGGCGCGCAAAGGATTTGAATTTTGAACCGTGAACTGATCAGAGGTGTAATCACAGCTCTGATTTTGTTTCTATATATAATTTTTCAAAACTACTTGACAAACGCAGATTGCTGTGCTATAATATAATACTTTCCAGATTATGACGCATAAAACGAAAGTATAAGGAGGCGCGTTATGAATTACGATCAACTGCTTTTTTTCGAGCTCCGTCTGATTGCTGTTTCTGCTGATACGGAGCCGCTGACCGAAGAAAATCTTGTCAAAGCAATGACAGCGAATGAAGAGCTGCTGTCGCTTGGCTGTACGCTTGCACCGAAGGATATCCTGACACTTGCAAAATCCGCAGACCTGAGCAGTTTCGTCGCGCGCGTCCGTTCGTATCTCGGCGATGTCAAGGCAAAGCCGATGTATCCGGATTTTCCGTCGCAGGTTATGGAAATGGACGAGGCGGTCTTCCGGTTTCATCAGCTTCTGCATTATGCATCTACATACGGCATCGAGGAGATTTCCGGTATTCCCGTGACAAAGGGCTGGCTGCCGGAATCGCAGGAAACGGAAAAAAACGAATCCGATGAAAAACTGCTTGCCGCGAAGACGGTTGCATTGATCGGCAGTGATGAACAGTATACTGTTCCGTTCCGCAAAATTCTCGGCAAGACCGAGCGCATGACCGATAAGGAATGCACGATGATTGCGGAATGCGCAAAGCATCTGACCGCAGAGGAAATGACCGGTGTCCGCATTACATTCAAGCAGAATCTGCTGATCGTGTTCTATACGGTATTTGCGGATGCTTCGCTGACTTCCGGGGAGAAATCCAGCTTTCTTCATGCGCTCTGCCAGCATACGGGCGATGTCTGGAAATGCATGGACTATGCGCTGACGAGATGCCGTTTCCACCTGAAAACATCGCAGAAGCGTCTGATTGTGAAGCTGCTTGAAAGCTATCCGCTCTGGGATTTCCGTGCAAATCTGATTCACTCTGCAAAGAAGCGAGAGCGGACACTGCTGATGCTGAAATTCATTGATTTTAACGCATACTCGCGCAATCCGGAGTTTCGGAAGGCGGTTGCCGATCTGCGCGCGAATAAGTTGCATTCCTGGGAGGCAGAGGTCAAGGCAATGGTCAGCCGCAAAGTGCCGGAGGCGCTGGATGCCTATGCAGAGCGTCCGGGTATGATGCTCCGCCACCTGACCTACCTGCTCCGGAACGGCTATCAGGCGAAGGATATCTTCGACAAACTGATGCCGCATGCTGCCGAAATGAGTCCGCAGACGCTTGCGAGCCTTGCAGGATTCTTCTCGCGTCCGGAGGCGAATGAGCTTGAGGAGGATCGTTATCAGGAGACGCTGCTTCTCAAGATCATGGTGCAGCACCTGCTGCAAGCGAGACTTGCTGCAAATGAGACTGTACTGCGCGGCAAAAAGGTGTATCTGGATATGCCGGATTATGACCTTGATCTTTCGACGCTTCGCATCACGGATAAATCGTCTGAGGGCGGCTATATCCGCTCCGGTATTGCATATAAGATTCCGGAGAATGTAAAATGCATCCGGTTCTTTGTCTATTGGAATGACGAAAATCGCGTGGACGTTGATCTGCACGGTGCCGCATTTTCGCTGGACGGCGAGCCGATCCGTGTCGGCTGGAATGCGCGGTTTAAGTCGAATGAGCTGGTGTTCAGCGGCGATATTACGCATTCCGATGCCGCAGAGTACATTGATCTGGATTTTGAGAAAGCCAAAAGCTCGCTCCGCAGCGTCAGCATGAATCTCAATCTGTACGCAGGATACGAGACCTTCGGTGAGATCGGCGAGTGCTTTGTCGGTATCATGGCTGTTGCAAATACGAAAGCGGATGTGAAGCTGTATGACCCGAAAAACTGCTTCTTTACGCATTATCTGACCGGTAAATACCGCACAATGAACTATGGCTGGATCGACATTCAGAACCGCGTTCTGATTTTTGACGGCAGACAGGTGATAGACCGCAGTATCTATCAGCAGGCGCCGCGGAGCAATTCGTTCAGTCTGCGCAATTATCTCGATATTCTGTTTGCATCGCAGGAGACGGAATTTGCCGCATCGCGTGATGAGGCGGATATTGTTCTCGTCATGGGCAAGCCTGCATCCGAAAAGGAGCAGAGCCTGATTGACAATAATTTCTTCCTGGAGGCTTGACAGGCGGAACATTTCATGATATACTGAATATGCAGCAGGCGTGTGCCTGTACGTTCACGGCAGCTTCCTTTTAATGATTCTAAACTACCCCCGATCGGGGATAGTTCATTGTGCAGGTTTTGTATGCTGTCAGATTGCTTGCTGCAAGAAGCAGGCGTTGCATCGGGATACAGCCCTCAGGCTGTACGTGACTTCCTTTTAACACTCATACTGTCACTATGATCTGCCCGATGATCAGCTTGTCACAGGATAGCCTGCTTCAATCCTTATATGCAAGCGTTCAGGCGGAGGAACATGCCCCGGGAGGGGCTGAGATGACTTCCTTTTATCCACCATGACCCACACGGCTTCCGATGCCTGATTCTGTCATCCGATTGCTTGCATACCTAAAATATAACCGGTTCGGAGTTTTGCTCCGAACCGGTTTTTTGTATGTTTATTGAAAAGAATATGATCTCTGAGGGTTGACAAAGCTGTCATTCCGTGATATACTGAAGATGCAGCAAGCGTGTGCCTGCACGCTCACGGCAGCTTCCTTTTAATGACTTTAAACGCTCCCCGTGGGAACGTTCATTGTGCAGGTTTTGCATGCTGTCAGATTGCTTGCTGCAAGATGCAGGCGTTGCTTCGGGATGCAGCGTCTAGCTGTACGTGACTTCCTTTTTCCGTTGAAAGACGGTTCGATGAGTTTGCCCGAAGTATGTTTGTCACGGGATAGCCTGCATCACCCTTTCAATGCAAGTGTTTGATCGCTTGCATACCGAAAACGAAACCGGTTCAGAGCGTTTGCTCCGAACCGGTTTTTGTATTTTCTGATTACGGGTCATGCCTGAAAAACAGTTTCAGTGCATTGTAGGCATAGATGCGCGCGCTGTTCCACCAGTGCATACCGCCCTCATATTCTGTATAGATCAGGTTGCCGTTTGCAAAATCATCGGTCACCTTGAAATGCGGGTCACTGCGCAGCGTGTCAATCCATGCAGACATATTTGTTTGTGCAATGTCATCTGTTCCGGTCGCCGCAAAGACATAGTACGGATCATTTGTCAGATTGAAGCTGTCAACAGCATAAATGAATTCCTCCGGCGTACCCTCATATTCACCCGACATCGACAGATGATAGGCGAACATATCCAGATTATGCATCATATTGCTCCAGACGAGTTTGCCGCATACGGAGAATCCGCCGAATGCGCGGTGATATCTGGATGCTTCCAGATGTGTCGGATCAAGCGTCTTTTCTGCGTATGTCATGTACTGGCTTTCCACCATCGGAATCGCGGCGTAGCGCAGCTCATTCCAGAATTCGTCCTTGATTTCTCCGTTGTTGTAATAGCGCATGCACACCACAATCATCGGTTCAATTTCCTGATTTGCAATCATATTGTCGAGCAGAACATCGAAATTGCCCTCGCTGTCATCAAAGCAGAACTGGGTATCCTCGCTGACATATTCATATCCCGGCTGAATCATATACAGAATATTGTATTTTGTATCATTGTCATCATCATATCCGGGCGGGAGATAGACGAACAGCTTGTCCAGACCGTGTGTACCCGTGTAATCCATTCGCACAACCGTGCCTTTCTGCGAAGCGTCGAGATGCTGTTCAAAGAAGGAATCGGGCGGTGTTTCGCAGACAAACTGTGCAAGGGTTGTCTGCTTGGCAGCAGTTGTGGTCACCGGCAGGGTCGTTGTGTTTGTCTGTGTTTTTGCCGCTGTCTGTGTATCAGCGCGGGATGCCTGTTCCGTTTCTGCGGAAGCCGTCTGTGCGGTTGTATCTGCCGTATCCTGTATGTTGGTATCTGTGGATGCTTTTGCTGTTGTGGCAGTGACCTGCTTTACGGTATTATGGACTGCGGCTTCGGTCTGTGCGGGTCCGGTTGTCTGCGTGGTTGCTGTTGTGGCGGACAGTGTATCTTTGACAATATTCTCAGGCGTTGTGTGCCCCAGAAGCATCAGGCGGGAAATACCGAAGATACATGCAGCTGCACTTGCCAGCAGCACGAGATAACGGAACATACGGGAGCCGAGCTGTTCGGAGTCATTATTCCTGAAGGAGCGGACGGCTGTCTTTTTCTGAACGGCAGCGGATTCCGTCTGTGCGGCTGATCCGTCCTGCGCAGATACCGCAGCATCAGCGCCTGCGGCATCCTGTTCTGTCAGCATGCCCTGCACATATTTTTCATCTATCTGACTGAGCGCAGACATAAAGTCTTTTGTTTTCACAGCAAACCCTCCTCCCGCAAATATTTTTCCAGCTTGTCTCTTGTTCGCATCAGCGATATTTTAACTGCACTGACGCTCATATTGCAGTTCTCTGCGATTTCGCTGACTGACTCGGACATGTAATAGCGCCGCAAAAACACATTGCGTGTCTGCGGTGAAAGTGTATTCAGAAAGCGCTCGATCTCATGCGTCAGTTCGTGCAGATCGACCGTTTCGTTCAGGTCCTCTTTGGATTCCAGTGTCGTTTCGAGTTCCTCCCATGCGGCTTCAAACTGTTTTCCGCCGCGCTTTTCCGTTTTCATGGCAAGATATTTGTTGACTGCCGCATTTCGTATAATTGTAATGACATAGGCGAGCAGGCTGTCCGGATGCTTCGGCGGAACGGTCCGCCAGACCTTGAGCAGCATGTCGTTGACGCATTCCTCAGAATCCTCGCGGTTATTCAGGATATCATTCGCCAGCTTATAGCAGAGCTTGCCGTAAGCTGACTGAATCTGCTGTAATGCCGCTTCATCCCGTTCCAGCAGCATCCTGACAATAGCATCATCCTTTTCTTGGTTCATAAGAAAAATCCCCTGTTTCAATCCGGTAATCATTCTATTTCTGTGATTGTTTCGTTCTGTTTCTGTGTCTATCATACCATATAATATATGCAGCGTCAAGTATCATTTTGAATAAAAACAGCGCTGAATATTTTTTCAAAACACCATGTAACCAAACGTATCTTTTTCTTGTCTTAGTATATAGCAGATAACAAATATCGTGCAATATCCGGAATACGCGATCGCAAATGACAGCACAGGTGGTGATCATTGTTCAGTGACATGGCAGTATGTTCATGTAAAAGGGGAATCAGGCTTCGCACAATCAAATTACAAATGTCAGGAGGTTTTATGATGTTCAGTTCAAAACGGTTTACGGCATTGCTGACAGCAATCGTATCAGCCGCAGCACTTGCAGCGGTACCGGCATCTAATGTTTCGGCTGAGGATGCGGGTTCTGAGGATGCTGCGTTCACGGAAGAGATGTTTCCGGCGGACGGGGAAGAGGAACCGGAGTTTGTTGATCCGGTTTATGCAGGAATCTGTACACAGTTCGGCGATGTCAATAGTGATCGGATTGTCGGTATTGCAGATGCCGTGCAGCTACAGCGTTTTCTGCTCGGTCAGATTGAAACGCTCGGCAACTGGAAAAATGCCGATCTCAACGAAAACGGCGAGATTGATGTTGTAGACTTTACGATGCTCAAGCAGCAGATTACAGGTCATAAGCGGCAGGGCGCATCGCTTGCAGTCGGCGTTGTCGATATGATGACGGGTGAATCTGTTGCGGGCGTCACGGTGCATCTCTGGGTTTTATATGGGGAACACGGCTATGATCTCGGCGAGTGGCTGAGCGAACCGAATCAGGTGATGTACTTCTCCGGTCTGCCGACTGACGATAAATACGAGTATATCATTGACGCAACGAATCTTCCCGAAGACTATCTCTGCGGTGAGCTCAGCAGAAACTGGTATTCACAGATGCGTTTTTCCTTGAACGGCAAAACGGATGCTGCGGTCAATGTCCGTCTGATTCGTAAGGACGAAGAATGCAATATCAAGGTCAATATGTATGACTGGGCAATGGACAAAGAGAGCGCAAACGGTGTCATCCTGCCGTATGCCAATCTCCGCGTCGAAACAAAGGACGGTGTTCCCGTTTACGGCATTACGCCGTGGAATACCTTTGCACTGCCGGACGGCGAATATCATCTGGATGCATTGATGCATCCGTGTCCGGAGGTGCTGATTGATCCGGAAAGCGATTTTGCAAAGTATGTGAAGGAAAATCATCCGGAGGTCGAATTCACCGATCAGCGGAACGGCATTGACTTTACAGTGAAGGACGGCAAGCCGGACCGTGATCTGACCTTTGATCTGGGACCGCATGCCGGAACAAGCAATTCCATTACCGTAACCTGCAAGGACGGCACAACGGGCGAACCGGTTGAGGGTGTGAAGCTCGCATTGATTGAGGCGCCGGAGAAGTATGCGCGCAAGGTCGCGGAATGGACATCCGATTCCACCGGTACGCATGTCTTCGATGGTCTGGTGCATACCGGCTATGACCTCGATAATCATGCTTATAGAATTTGTGTCGAGGAAGTGCCGGAGGGCTGGCGCGGCGGCTTTGATCAGAATGTTTCATTCGGCTATGTGTGCGGCGAGAATCAGGAAGTGAATTATGTGTTTGCAGAGGATATGTATCCGGAGACAGTTTCCGCAAACGTGATCAATTTTGAGGATAAGTCGCAGTTTAATGACGTTGCAACCTACGAAATCTGGCGCCTCGATCCGAATGATGATGCAAAAGCAGATAAGGTCTATGCGGCAGTACATCCGGGCACGAAGGTCTATCTTGCAGACGGCAAATACTTTGCAGCGCTGCATAACAGAGAGGCTGGTGAAAAGGGATATATCAGCGTCACCTTCCTGACGCGCAGAGGGCAGCAGCTTAAAAAGTTCTTCAAAGCGGAAGATTATATGGCTGATGCAGGTATCATGGAATTTAATGTTCAGGGCGGAAAACAGGACAAGGAACTGACCTTCTATGTCAAAAAGATTGATCCGCTGGAGGATGAAGAATACTATACGCCCGAGGAGCTTGCAAAGTATGAGGCACTCTGGGGTGAAGGCACAGACTGATTCTACACGCTGCGGCAATGACATCGAATGCCGCATCTGAAAATAGATATGTAAAATGGGTGAAAGATGATGCCCCTTTCCGATTCCTGCATCCGATGCAGGGTCGGAAGGGGGCATTGCTGTATAATTTACGCAAATAATGATGAATCGGAATCATGTTCCCGCTTGCATCCCGTCGTCAAATATGCTATACTATATATATCAATGCATAACAGGAGGTGCCTATGCCGTTTCAGATTATCCGGAATGATATCACAAAGGTTCATGCTGATGTGATCGTCAATACTGCGAATCCGAAGCCGACGGTCGGCAGCGGCACGGACAGTGCAGTCTACGCCGCAGCCGGTACGGAGCAGCTTCTTGCTGAACGGCAGAAAATCGGCGTGATTGAAGCAGGAAAGGCTGCCGTGACGCCTGCATTCAATCTTCCTGCGAAGTATATTATTCATACGGTCGGACCTGCGTGGCTGGACGGGCAGCACGGCGAGAAGGATATTCTGCGCGCATGCTATGAGAATGCACTTGCGCTGGCAGCTGAACTGCACGCCGAGAGCATTGCGTTTCCGCTGATTGCTACAGGTGTATACGGCTTTCCGAAGGATGAAGCGCTGAACATTGCGCTTTCGGAGATCGGTAAATTCCTGCTGACACATGAAATGCGAGTGATTCTTGTTGTGCTGGGCAGGGAGGCGTTTGCGCTTTCAGAAAAGCTGGTCGGTTCGATTGATGCATTTCTCGACGAGCATCAGGTCACTGTGCTGGAGCATGCAGAGTATGCAGACGGAAAAATTCTCGCAGAATACCGCAGACGCCGAGCCGCGCAGCAGTTCCCGAACAGCAGTGCAGCGTTTCACGGTTCGCTGAACTGCTGCGAAAAGCCGCTCGATCAGATTCTCAGGGAATCCGGCGATACATTTCAGCAGCGTCTGTTCCGGCTGAGTGATGCAAGCGGCATGGACGATGTCACCGTTTATAAAAAGGCGAATATCGACCGCAAGCTGTTTTCGCGCATTCGCTGTAAGCCGGATTATAAACCGACAAAGAAAACGGCGGTTGCATTTGCAGTTGCGCTGCGCCTGCCGATGCCGGAGATGATTGATCTGCTCCGGTGCGCGGGCATAGCACTCTCACCGTCTGATCAGTTTGATCTGATTATATCCTACTGTGTACAGAACGGCATCTATGACATCTACGAAATCAATGCGGTGCTGTTTCAGTACGGGCAGCCGATTCTGGGCGAATGATCCGGCATGTAAAGGAGTCATATTCATGAATAAAGCAAAAGTGCTGATTATGCTGTCATCTCTGTTTATTCTGTGTGCCGTTTGTCTGCATTTTGCGGCAGAACCCGTTTCTGCGGCAGGCTTTGCACTGATTGCGGCACAGACTGCGAAGGACGGCGTGCTGACACTGGATAACGGTCAGAAATGGTACCGTGTCAACCGTTTCGAGGATAATCAAAGCTATATCATGACTGTGAAACATGCAGCAGGGGAGCAGCTGATGCTTGCCGCTGCCGATGATGTGCCGCAGTATATCTGGAGCTATTACCGCAGCAATATGACCACGAGTACGGCACCGCGCATCTCCACGCTTTCCGCCGGACGGTATTCGCTGACCTTCACCGACAGCAGACTTACCGTCAATGATTCGCATTATTCCGGCGGCGACAGCGATTGGGAATATGCTGATTCCGCGCTCTGTTATCACGGCGTAGGAACGGTTTTCTATCTGAAATACAATGCAGGCAGCGGTGTGGATTTTTCGTTTACCCGAAACAAATCGGAAGCCTCGGAGATACTGCTCTATACCTGCGGTGACATTCTGGCGCGGTGTATTACGCAGCAGCCGGTCGCTGCATCCCATGTCATCGAAGGCAGCGGCTATCCGGCACCGGTATTTACGGTCGGTGTATCCGATGTCACCGTTGACCGTGTCAAATGGTTTACGGACGGTGAAGCACAGGACTGTACAGAGCTTACGTATACTGCGGATATCCTTGCGAATCAGCCGGTCGGTGTGCATCGGGTCAGCTGTCTGGTCGAAGCGCATGATGAAACCGGCATGCATTACCGTGAAACATCCGCCGAGGCGACATTTGTAATCGCAAAGGGTGTCAAGCCGGATTCGATCATGACGTTTTCCGATATTCATGAGGAATACGGGCAGATCGGAGAAGCGATTGCGAAGGTCATGCAGAAAACAGGCGGATATATTCCGGCACTGATTGTCTGCACCGGCGATTTTGTTTACGGTCCGACCGCGGCGAAGGATACGGAGCTCAGCCGGTATTTTCCGCAGATTGTTTCTCAGCTCGGCGGAATTGACGCGGTTTATGTTGCCGGAAATCACGATTCCTCGGAAGCCGCTTCGGTGATGTCGGCAGCCGCAGGGCTCGGTGCTGCAAAGGATCTCCCTTTTCAGGGCGGCTTGATCTTTGACGGCGAATCACTGGCTGTTGCGCAGAACGGCAGGAGCAGCCGCAAAGCAGAAAGCATCATCGTATACGGCATCAATTTTGATGCGGCAACAAAGAAAACCGGTGATATTGTGCAGTATTCCTATTCCGATATCATCGGCGAGGTTGACAGCTTCCTGCAATCCGCAGCGGCGCAGTATCACGGTGAGCTGATTATCATTTCGGCGCATTCGGGTCTGCATACGCTCGGCATGCAGCCGGAATCGCTCAACCCGATACAGATGCCGATTTATGCATGGGTCGGCGAGAATCAGTACAATGTCGATATGTCCTATGAGCTCGCGGAGACAATCAACCGCTATGCCGAGCAGTATAACATGGATATCATGTATATTTTCGGGCACGATCACTCGAGAAACGAAGCCGAAATGATCCTGACAGACAATGATACGCTGGTCAGCACGAAGCATTATGCTGACAAGAGCACCGCCTCGCAGACGCTGCATTTCACCTATGCACATGCAGGTTATCTTTCCTCAGTCATCGGCTGCGCGGATTTCAATTTCTCGTTTATTTACCGCGACGGCAGCAAATTCTGCTTTGATCTGCTGAATACCGCAGACGACAGTGTCCGCCATACTGAGATCAGGGCAAAGCATCCGTATGAAGCGCCTGCTGTACCGGAAACTACTGTTTCATCCGGAACGGCAGCGCGACTGACAACGACATCTGCAGCGGTGTCTGCGCAGAAAGCGGATGCACCGAAAACCGGTGACCGTGTATACTGGATTCTGCTTGCTGTTCCGGTTGCCGCATGTGTTGTATTCTTCCGGAAACGGTACGCAGGCAGTCATTGATTATAGCGGTCATTTGTCGCCTGACAGGCGACCACTTTTCTTTGAATTTGTGATATACTGGAATCATCAAAGAAAAGGAGGGATCCGATATGATCGGAGCAATTTTAGGCGATATGATCGGCGCGCCCTATGAGTTTGACAGGGGCGGAAAAACAAAGGATTTCCCGCTGTTTGGCAGGGAATCGCGGTTTACGGATGATTCCGTGATGACCGTCGCGGTTGCGGAGGCGCTTCTGGATGCGCGCGGCAAATCCGCTGAGGAGATCAGGGAGACGTTAGTCCGTTCGATGCAGAAGTGGGGCAGGCGCTATCCGAACGCAGGCTACGGCGGCATGTTCATCCGCTGGCTGCTGCTGACAGAGAACCCGAAGCCCTACGGCAGCTACGGAAACGGCTCTGCGATGCGTGTATCTGCGGCAGGCTGGCTGTTTGATGATCTCGATACAACACGGCACATCGCAGCGCTGACGGCGGCTGTCTCGCACAATCATCCCGAGGGAATCAAGGGTGCGGAATCGACCGCAGCGGCAATTTATCTTGCAAGAACCGGCAGCAGTACGGAGGAGATCAAAGCATATATTGCGCGCGAATTCGGATATGATCTGTCGCAGACCTGTGCATCACTCAGATACAAGAACCGTCACGACGAAACCTGTCAGGTGACAATGCCGCTTGTATTTGCGGCATTTTTGGAGAGCACGGATTATGAGGACGCAATCCGGAATGCGGTCTCGCTCGGCGGTGATACGGATACGATTGCCTGCATTACCGGCAGCATTGCAGAAGCGTATTACGGCGTACCGGAGGCGCTTGCAGCAGAGGGCAGAAACCGTCTGCCGGAAGATATACTCGCTGTTCTTTCGCGTTTTGAAAGTGCGCTGAAACAATGATTTTTCAATTTTCAGGCTCACCGCTTGTCCGGTGAGCCTGACTGCGTTTTTATGCAGAATAACAGTATGCAAATCTGCACATCCAAGCTACGATACATTATTGACCTGTGTGTGAAATCATGCTATAATACAGATAAAAATAAATTGTTTTGCCAAAAGACAAGACATGCCGGTTCACCGGTCGAAAGGGGTATCCATATGAAACAAGGCTCTCGTATCCTGCAATCTGTATTGATTGCTGCGGTCATGACACTTTGTTGTATTGTGCCGCAATTCGGAAGCTGTTTCTCGCGCATCGTTTCCGCCGTTTCCGCAGATTATCCGCCGCAGCTAATCAACATTGCGGCAAAGAATCACAGCGCCGTGCTGACTGAATCCGGTACGGCTGACGGTTCCGCAGTTACAATGAAGGCGCTCGGCGGAGATTTGTCCGGCTCATGGCGTTTTGATTATGTCGGTAATGATGCAAACGGTTCCTTCTTCAAAATCTGCAATGCGCAGTCCGGCAGAATGCTGACGCCGCAGAATTACAAGGTAAATCAGAATGCGAATGTTGTGGTATTCGGCAGCGAATCTGCGAAATCGCAGCACTGGTATGTGGTTCCGACCGGCAAGGACCGTCTCGGCAACAATCTCTACTATAAGATTGTCAATTATGAGAACACTTCGCTGGCGCTGACGCAGGGGGAGAACGGCATGACGCTGTCGAATTTCTCGGGCGCGGAAAACCAGACCTTCCTGCTGGACAGCGACGGCTTGCAGGGCTTTGCAGGCTATTGCGCGAATGATAATACCGGCAAAAACAAGGCTGCCGATCTCGGCGGACTGTTCGGTGAGGTTGTCGAAGCGACTTCCTTCGATCAGCTGAAAAAATACGCGACAGCCGATGTGCCGTATACGATCATCGTGACGAAAAACATCAGCGTCAACCAGCTGAATATGAACGGTGCCAGATATATGTGCACCGCCGGCAGAATTTATGTCCACAACAATAAGACAATCATCGGCAGCTACGGCGCACATACATTGTATAATGTACAGTTCTGCACGAGCACCAATTCCGGCGTCGGCAATAATATTATCATCAAGAATTTTGATATGCAGCATGATGCGGAGTCCAATCACAATGACTCAATCGTCTGCTATTTCGGTTCCGGTCAGAATATCTGGGTCGATCATGTGACCTTTACGGGGCATAACGGCTACGGCAAGGCGCCGCAGACCGGTCAGGTCGATGAGGACAAGTTCCTTGCCTGCTGCTATGATGCAGATTACTGCACGATTTCCGACTGTTCCTTCGGCGCGCACAAATACGGTCTGATCCTCGGCTATCCGGACGACAATGCAGGCAATCTCAGCAAATACGGCGGTTTTCCGCGCATGTCACTGATCTCTAACCGTTTTAACGATACGAATACGCGCGGTCCGGGACTGATGCGCTGGGGCTATTTTCACTCGCTGAATAACTATGTCAATCAGTTTAATATGGCATATACCGTAATCTCCGACTGCCATATCTTCGCGGAGAACTGCACTTATGAGAACGGCGGCAACGTCATCTGCGACTGGGACAGCGTCCCGATTGTCGGTCAGTATGCAGAAAGCGGCTCTGTTTTCTCCAACTGCAAGCGTACAAAGCAGGGCGGCGACACCAACAGCACTGCAACCGGCTGTTCATGGAGACCGAATACCAATTACAGCTATGTCTCGCTGAGCGCCGGTGATGCAAAGAATTACTGCATGAGCTATACCGGCTGCCAGAATTCCGGCGGCAACTATATGTATCTGCGCATGAAGAATAAGGGCATTCCGAGCGCGGGCTTTACCGAAGCACCGAGCGGTCCGTCCGGTCCGGTCTCTGCATCTTTTGAGGACGGTGCAGTCTTCCGCATCAAGAATGTCAATTCCGATCTCTATATGCAGATTGCGGACGGCAAGGCGGAAAACGGCGCGAATATCTATCAGCAGGGCATCAATGAAACGAACCTTGCGGCGATCTGGATGCTGAAGGATGCGGGCGACGGGTATTATTATGTTGCATCGGCGGCAGATGAGAATTTTGTTCTTGATGTTGCAGGCAAAAAGGCTGACAACGGTACAAACATTGACCTGTATCAGAATAACGGCGGCGACAATCAGAAATTTATGTTCCTTGAAACCGGCGACGGAAATTATCAGATCTGCACGAAGGTTTCTGAATGCAAATCCGCGGTTGAAGTCGCAGAAAGCAGCACAAGCAGCTTCGGCAATATTCAGGAATGGGAGCTGCGCGATGCAAAATCCCAGCTCTGGACGCTGGAGCCTGCTGCGATTCCGGTCAAGGGCAAGCTGATTGAAAGTCTCTCGGTTCTCGATTCCGAGCATCGCAGTGCATGGAGTATTGCCTATGATGCAAAGGTCGGAGATACGATCTTCGGTGACCGTGACTTTACCTATACGGAGCTGCCGGATCAGCTCAAGGGTGCCGAACGCATTGTTACGGCATGTGATTCCAAGACTTATCCGGATGACAATGCAGTCCTGACTGTTTTCGGCGATGTGACGCTCTATATCGCACTGGATCAGCGTGTCGATGTACCCGCATGGATCAATGAGCGGAGCTGGAAGAAGACCGGTCTGACAGCCGCCTCATCCAATGAGGTAATCTTTGATCTCTACGAATTGTCCTGCATTTCGGGTCAGACCGTCAAACTTGGTACAAACGGCGGACAGACCGGTGCGGTGGAATATGCCGTATTTGCGCAGGAAAAGAAGGACCCGCGCGGTGATGTCAATAACGACGGTGTATTCGATAAAACAGATATTTATCTGATGCATGAAATGCTGTTCGGTATCTATTCCAAGGCGATTTATGCGCCGGACCGTGCGGATTTCAACGGCGACGGCGTGAACAATGCAGCGGATTTCACGATTGCAAAGAGAATTCTGCTGGAAGCTGTGCAATAATCGCTTTTATATGAAAAGAATGAGGGAGTCAAACGGCTCCCTCATTTTGTGTTTATTGATGCTGTTGACGAGACAGGCAGTTATTCTGTCAGAAGCAGCCTTGTTTCGATTTCATCATTGACCAGACTGCGGAACATTTCGCCGTCGCTCAGTCTGCCGACAATCGAGCCGTAGTGCGTCGGAATTGCAATCTGCGGCTTGATAGTATTGATCAGCGCGGCTGCATCCTTTGCGTTCATGGTGTATGTACCGCCAATCGGGACAAGCGCGATATCGCTCCGGACAGCCTTTGCTTCCTTGACCGCATCCGTATCACCGGCGACGTAAATCCGCTTTCCGCCGGCAGTAATCACATAGCCGAGATTCCCGTTTGATTTCGGATGAAACGGTTTCAGAATGTTATACGAAGCGACAGCCTCGACTCGGATTCCGAGTACCGTTTCTTCCTCAGCGGGTGACATCAGCATATGATTTGAGAATCCGTGTTTTGCAAGGGCTCTTTCCATGCATTTCGGTGCAATCAGCAGTGCGGTGGGTTTGCTGACCTTCCGGATATCCTCCGGCGAAAAATGATCATAGTGGTCATGTGTAATCAGAATCAAATCTGCGTCATGCGGTTCGTCCGTGATTTTGAACGGATCAAACCGGATCACCGCCTCAGCGGATTCGATGCGGATGCTGCTTTGCGTATTGATTGTGATAACCGGATTCATAGCAGGATTCTCCTTTTCATGATACAATCGCACAGACAAGAACGTCAAAATCACTTCTGGTTACAAGTCTTTTCATTTGTTTCCTCGCTTGCCGGCGTTAGATTGAACGTATGATTACGCCGTACTTTATTATAGCATATACTGGGCAAAATGTCCAGTATGTTTGTTAATCCTTGTGCATGCTTTCTCTATCCTGCATCGAATTTCGATTCTGCTCGTTGACATCATATGAAAAAGAGGACGTCGGGTGCGCCCTCTTTCTATTGCATCATTTTTGAAACAAAACAGTCAATTCACAGGGCTGGATCGGATAGACAGCATATCTGAGAATCAGAACTGTTTTTACTGTATAAGTTTCGTCCCAAAAGCGTGAAAGAAATTCTGTCATCCGGTTTATTGGGGGTTCCTCCAAATTTCACATCAGTTTTTTATACAGCGCTGTTCTGCGATCCTGCAATGCCGGAAAGATGTTCCGGAAGATTGCAGCTTCATCCTGAATCTCGCAGAAGATGATGCCTTCGCGGTCAAGCAGGCATTCGACGGTTTCACCCTCCGGATTCACGGCTCTGCTGCTGCCGTTATAGTGCAGATTCTCCTGATTGCCGACACAGTTGATGCCGAGCACCCAGCATTGATTTTCGAGTGCGCGGGCTTCGAGCAGCTTATTCCAGTGTGTGACTCGCTTTTCCGGCCAGTTTGCGGCAATGACCATGATATCCGCATCTGCTGCAACTGCGCGGAAGATTTCCGGAAAGCGCAGGTCATAGCAGATGAATAAGCCGAATCGGAACCCTGCAAAGCTGAAAACAGCTGTCTGACTGCCGGCATCAAAAAAACTGTTCTCGCCGCTGTAGGAAAACGGATGAATCTTGATATAGTCCGCGAGGACTGTGCCGGTTTTGTCCAGAACGGTATAATGATTCTCACCTTTCTCACGATTCTTTTTCACCCATCCGAAACCGATCGCAATCTGATATTTTCGTGCATATTCCTGCATGACACGAATCGTCTCGCCGCCCAATTCTCCGGTTGCTGACACATTCATCGAAAAACCGGTGAATGACATTTCGGGAAAGAATATGATCTGCGCATGCGCTGCTGACGCCGATGCAATCAAGTGTGCTGCACGTTGCAGATTCTTTTCTTTTTCTTCAAATTCGATTTGAAACTGACATAATGCTGTTTTCATTCTTCATCATCTCCCGGCTCGCCTGTGCCGCACGCATATCCTTCCTTGTGCAGCAGTTTCTTGCCGCGGACAAACCATCCGCGATAGGCATAATACCGTCTGCGGCTTTCCCACATGACGGGCTCATGCTCAACGATGCAGCGTGTGCCGTTAAAATCGGTATTGCCTGAAATCTCAGATCGGTGGGACAGCGCAAACATCCAGAAGCCAAAATAACAGAATGCGGTCAGAGCCGCCGCCCACAGCACAATTAAAGCAATTTTCAACGGCTTGACTGAAATGCACAGAATCAACTGGAGAAGACCTGCCGCAGCGCCCGCCGCGATCAGCAGTGTGACAGGCTCACGAATCCATGTTCGGAACCGAAGACCATGTTTTGAGAGAATCCGGCGAACAGTGAGAAATACTGCACATATGACGACTGTCCAGAACAGAATACTTGTTAGCATAGTATATTACCGCCTCATCATGAAGCTCCTTTCCTGAGATTATTCTCAGTATACCATGTTTTGTCCGGAATTGCAAGGGACAGTTCTGTTTTGTGATACCTTTTGTTCTTTGTCACATTTTCGCCGTAGTACGAATCCTTCTCTTTCAGTATAGCTTGATCAATGTATTCACAGCAGAGCATTTGCATTATGCAGAAAACGGGCATGATTCTTTGCAATGGAATCATGCCCGTTGTTTCATCAATATTCTTTTTAGGGAAGGGGACTACACAGAAACGACCTCCCACATCTCACCCATATTCTGTTTGGCATTTTGCGGCATACAACCCTTGCACGCACCGCCGGAACAGCCGCCGCAATGACCGCATCCGGATTCCTGTGCGGTGAGTCTTCGGATTGCGCCGATATGCTCCAGAAATTCGAGCTGCCGCCGGATATCCGCATCAGATGTATGCAATTCAGCCGCAAGCTGTTCGATTGTGCGGGTGTTTCCGTCCTTCAATAATCGCAGTAATTCGTCCATAATGCTCACCAGATCAGCAAACCGACATGGTATGCAATGCAGGACAGCAGAAGCGCTGTGACAGTATAATAAGCAGCAATTCTGAAGGTCCATTTCACAGAATGAATCTCCTGATAGGTTGCCGCAAGTGCCACGATGCACGGCAGGTTGAATGTAATGGCAAAGATAAATGCCAGTGCTTCCGGACGGGAAACATTTGCAAGCAGAATCTGATTGATGTTTTCTGCAACTGCGCTGCTTGTGGTGATTTGATAAATCGAACCGCCGCCGGTGAACAGCGCACCGATGACGCCGACTGCGCCCTCCTTGCCAAACGAGGAAGCGATAAGCGCGACAAACAGCTGCCACGGCAGACCAAAGACTTTCGTGAACGGCTCGATTGCTATGCCGACTTTATAGAGAATGCTGTTTTCCGTACCGGTTGCCGAATAGCTGAGCAGCCAGAAAATGATACTGACGAGCAGGACAACCTTGACAACGCGGAAAAATTACTGCTCCAATGCCGACACATTGAGCATAGATTTTTCTTTGATTGCCCGCTCCATTGTTTTGTAAAACTGATCGTATGCGTTTTTATCCGTCGCGGAAAAAAGCATGACCGGAATGCCGAGCTTCTATTCAATCGCAGGTGCGTCGATTTTCTTGCCCTGATCCTTTGCGACATCCGCCATATTCAGAATCAGAAAACAGGGAACGGAAATGCCGGCATAATCCGCGAGCATGAACAGTGAGCGTTCAAGCTGCGAGCTGTCCGCGAGAATACAGACGACATCTGCTTTGCCGGATGCAATGAAATCCCGCGTGATAACCTCCTCGTCGGAGTTTGCGGACATACTGTAGGAGCCGGGCAGATCGGCTACATCATATTCCTTGCCCTGATAGGAAAACGAGCCTTCTTTTTTTTCAACGGTCTTTCCGGGCCAGTTGCCGACATGCTGACGCAGACCGGTCAGCGCATTGAACAGCGTGGATTTGCCGGAATTCGGCTGTCCGAGCAGTGCGATTGTTGCGGCGCTCATGCTTTCACCTCCGATACAAGTATTCCCGCACATTCCTTGCGGTTGACCGCGATCATTGTATCGCGCGAATAAAGCAGTACCGGACGGTTTTTATCGTTTTTGATGATGCTGACACGGCATCCCGGCGTCAGTCCGATTGAGGTGATGCGGCTGATAAACCGTGCATCGCCTTTCAGTTCATTGATGATTGCATCCGTATTTTCACGAACTTCATTCAGACTCATGATGTTCCTCCCATTCAATCAGCGTATAGCCGATATTTTCCAGCTTTTTCGCACATTCCGTGCGTTCAGTCTTTCGATTTGTATAGATTTCCGCGCATCTTTCTTTGAGGTTTACAGACGCAAAGCAGTCTCCGGATTCATTGAACAGATTTTCCACGCGACGCGCACAATTTCCGCAGACCATACCCTCAATTTGTGCGGTATAATGATACGGATAATGCGACGGATTCCGGTCTGCTGCACGGATACGTTTTGCAGGTGCTTCATGTGATCCGCAGCATCCGCCGCCGGTGCGCAGATGATGCACCATATAGAGAACGATCAGCGCGATAATTGCTGCCAGCGCAGCAAAATATAAAATTACCATATTCTCATACCAAAGCGGCTGCACTCAGATACAGCCGCTTGTTTCTTACACCAGTTCCGTACCGATTGCTTTCAGCTTTGCAAGGTCCTCATCGGACGGCGCTTCATTGACGGTATAGCCCTCATCGCCGACCAGCTCAGCGCCTGCCGCCTTCACACGCTCCTGCCAGTTCCGCATCCATTCTCCGTCACCCCAGCCGTAAGAACCGAACAGAAAAATCTTTTTGCCGCTGAGTTTGCCCTCAATTCCGGTGAAGAACGGCTCAAATTCGTCTTCCTCCAGCACCTCTGCACCCATTGCAGGGCAGCCAAATGCAAGCGCATCAAAATCCTCAATATTTCCGGAAAAATCCGATACGCTCACGGCATCGACGCCGGCGCCCTCCGCGACCGCATTTGCCATTGCCTCGGTATTGCCCGTGCCGCTCCAATAAATCACCGCTGTTTTCATCAAAGTTCCTCCTTAGATAGTTCCAGAGCGCGGAAAAAATCGCAGCCCTGCTGTAATTTATCACACAGAATGTCTCTGCACCGATCATAATTTGCAAATGTCCGCTGCGCAGATTCCGGATCGCTGTAGACCTTCCAACAGCCGCACAGCAGACAGTTTTTGCCGTGATTTGCAATGAATCCTTTTACATCCGCCAGCGGATAACCGAGGAAAATGCCGATCTCATGCGGGAAATTCCCGCACTGCATCCTCTTTGCAAGCTGCATGAGCATCTGCTGCAAATCCATATTATCTGTATATCCGAACTGTGATAGAAATGCACGGATATCCGGCTGACCAAGCTGCATTGCAAGCAGTGTTTCATGATAGACATACAAAAGCTGACGTTCTCGGCATTTACAAAGAACGCGCAATTTTATTCCGCTGTTACTCTCAAATTCACGCTGATACGAAAGAAATCCTTTTTTCTTGATTGCAGCGGAAATCAAATTAGCACATTTGATGCCGAGCAGTGTCGGCGCGGAATGGACTGCAAGGGTGTGCTCAAAGCTCTGTCGTTCATGTTCCGACATCCTGTTTCATCTCGTAGCATTCAAGCAGCTTTTTCAAAGCACGGACACTCGCGCTGTGAACATGCTTCACGGGAATGCCGCGCTTTTCAGATCTATTCTTTACACCGGCAAGCATTTTATGCGAACATGTGCTTGTGAAAACGACCAGCAGATCGGGCTCGCCGATTTTATTCTCAAAATCTGCCGGAAGCTGCGTGAAAACCTTGGATTTCCATTTATACTGCTTGCAGATGTCCTGATACCTTGTTGCCATGCGGTCATTGCCGCCTACGATTACGACGCTCATACGGACCTCTTTTCTGTTTTGAAATGCATTAGTCTATGCTAACTTGTGGCCAAACGATACAGCAGCAACTGATTTCGATCTGCTGGTAATTAGCCGATGCTAACTGTGGCTTTATTATAGCACTTGTTTGTGTATTTGTCAAGGGTTTTGCGCAGATTATTTTGGCTTTCTCGCAACACAATGCAGCCGAAAAACAGGTCTGACTTCAAAGAGTTCCATGTGCAGTCCTGCATTGCTGCATAGCTGCTGCACATCCTCTCTGCCGTAAATCCGAACATCGCCTTTGCCGAACAGATGCGCCAGCGGCATCTCAATATGATTGCAGAACCAGCGCTTTACGGGTGATTTCATCGTCATATCCCGCAGAATCAGTCTGCCGTTCGGACGAAGCACACGGTATACGCTGTTGAAAAATTCCTGCACATGCTTTTTGATGATGTCCCTGAGCTGACGGTCAAGCATGATTGTTCTTGCAATCACGCCCTCATGAGACATGAATTTATCGTACTGTGCTGTATCAATTTGCAGAGCCTTGATGATCTCAACAGCTTTTTTGTCCTTGATACGTGCATTTTTCCGCAGCGTCTCATTCGCTTTGACTGCAAGCGGAATCAGTGCGGTCGTCTGAACATCTCCGAGTTTCAGTTCCATGACAGAATGTCCTCCTATTATATTATCGGTTAGCATACTGCAACTATATTATAGCATATGCTAACTCAAATTGCAAGATATTTGTGCGAAAAAAGCCGTCCAATCCTGAACGGCTTTTTTCGGTGATTTATGTGCTGAATTCCGGTGATTTGCTTATATCAGTTACGAGTGGTTACTTTTTGATATGAAATGCGTTCATACCCGGATAGCACGCGGACGCGCCGAGTTCTTCCTCAATGCGGAGAAGCTGATTATACTTTGCAACGCGCTCTGAGCGGGAAGGAGCACCGGTCTTAATTTGGCAGGTGTTCAGCGCAACCGCAAGATCGGCAATGGTCGTGTCTGCCGTTTCGCCGGAACGGTGCGAGGAAATAGCGGTGTAACCGGCAGCGTGCGCCATTTTGATTGCTTCCAGTGTTTCGGAAACCGAGCCGATCTGGTTCAGCTTAATGAGAATGGAATTGCCTGCGCCGAGCGAAATGCCCTTGGAAAGACGCTCGGTATTGGTCACAAACAGGTCATCGCCGACAAGCTGCACCTTGCTGCCGATCTTTGCCGTCATGCGCTGCCAGCCTTCCCAGTCCTCCTCGTCCAGACCGTCCTCAATGGAAATGATCGGATATTTGTCCACGAGCGATTCCCAGTGTGCGATCAGTTCATCCGAAGTAAATTCCTTACCGGATTTCGGCTGCTTATAGAAGCCCTTGCCTTTTTCAGATTTCCATTCGGAAGATGCAGCATCCATTGCAATCATGAAATCCTTGCCCGGCTCGAAGCCTGCTGCCTTGATCGCTTCCAGAATCTTCTCAATGGCTTCTTCATCGGAGGTCAGCTTGTTCGGTGCAAAGCCGCCCTCATCGCCGACAGCCGTCACATCACCCATATCCTTGATGAGCTTTTTCAGCGTATGGAACACCTCTGCACACCAGCGGAGTGCTTCCTTAAAGGACGGTGCGCCGACCGGCATAATCATGAATTCCTGCGTATCGACTGCGCTGTCAGCGTGCGCGCCGCCGTTCAGAATGTTCATCATCGGAACAGGCAGCTTTGTACCCTGAATGCCGCCGAGGAAACGGTAAAGCGGAATGCCGAGCGCATTTGCAGCGGCTCTTGCAGTGGCAATCGACACAGCAAGAATTGCATTTGCACCGAGCTTGGATTTGTCCTTTGTGCCGTCCGCCTCAATCATCGCCTTATCAATCGCATAAATGTCGGATGCATCCATGCCTGTCAGCACTTCATTGATTTGTGTATTGATGTTCTCGACAGCTTTCTGCACACCCTTGCCGAGATAACGGGATTTGTCGCCGTCACGCAGCTCCAGTGCCTCAAATTCGCCGGTCGATGCACCGGAGGGGGCAGTACCTCTGCCGACCGTACCGTCCATGAGGTAAACCTCTGCCTCGACAGTCGGATTGCCGCGGGAATCCAGAATCTCTCTGCCGATGACCTTTTCAATCTGCAAATATTCCATAATGAAAACTCCTTTTCTGCCGTAAATACGGCAATGATATGATGAACACGATGACTCGTGTTATGCACGGCGCAGACTCATCAGGACGAAAAGTTCGCACTTCTTCCCGCCCTGACCGAAAGGAGTCTGCAATGATTTATTCTCGTTAGCAGATGCTAACGGCGATATTATAACATACGCCGGATTGTTTTGTCAAGATGATAAGGAAAGACTAACCGTTATTTTCTGAGCGATCTGCCTGTAGAATGTATCGAACACAATTTCTGGAAATGTGGATAAAACGACGATTATCGCAGAGATATATTGACAATCGGTTCTGCATTTGGTATGATAACGGTGTTAGGTAACACTGTTATGAACAGAGGTGATACAATGGAACAGGAAAATGAAGCCCGCGGGCGGCTGATTGAATGTGCAAAAAAAGAGTTTCTTGAGAAAGGCTTTGCAAAGGCATCTCTGCGGTCGATCAGTGCCGCGGCAGGCATGACGACCGGCGCGGTCTATTTCTTCTGCAAGGATAAAAACGGGCTGTTCGGCGCGGTTGTCGATGAACCGCTGCAAAGAATTTTACAGGCGATTGCGCAGCATTTTTCTTCTGATCTGCACGCTGACCCCGTTGCGTTTCAGCATGAAACCGGCGACCATGACGACTTTGCAGATATGATGATTTCGCTGCTGTATGCCGACCGCGATGCACTGCTGATTCTGCTTGAAAAGTCCGCAGGCTCGTGCTATGTGAACATCATCGACCGCTTTGTGGAGATGATCGAGCAGCACAATCTTGCACTTGCACAGAAATATGCTGTGCTCTTTCCGGGCAAGCGCATCAATCAGTATTTCCTGCACTGGTTTTCTCATGTTTCAATCAATGCCTTTGTGCATCTGGTGACGCATGAGGACAGCAGGGAACGCGCACGGAAAGAGATCAAGCCGGTCATGGATATGCTGATCGAGGGCTGGACGGCGCATATGTTAGAGGACGATGTATAAGGGAATCTGCATTCCCTTATACACGTTAGTTAGGCGCGACTAACAAGGAGGGCAATGATGTATTTACAGGTGAAAGATGTGAAAAAAAGCTACGGCAAAGACACGAGTTATGTGCAGGTGCTCAAAGGCATCAGCACAGGGCTGGAACGCGGACAGATGTGCGTGATTCAGGGGACGAGCGGTTCGGGAAAATCGACGCTGCTCAACTGCATCGGGGGTCTGGACACGATGGATTCCGGCTCGATCACCGTGGACGGAAAGGAGATTTTTGGGCTGAAGCCCGCTGCGCTGTCGGACTATCGCCGCGACAACCTCGGTTTTATTTTTCAGTTTTACAACCTCGTGCCGAATCTGACCGTGCGCGAGAATATCCAGATTTGTCAGCATATTGCGGAGCATCCGCTTGACATGGACGAACTGCTTGAAACACTCGGACTGACGGAGCATCAGAATAAATTTCCGGCTCAGCTCTCAGGCGGTCAGCAGCAGCGGACGGCAATCGCAAGAGCACTCATCAAGAATCCGAAGCTGCTGCTCTGCGATGAACCGACCGGCGCACTGGACTCCAAAACAAGCCGCGATATTCTGGTACTGCTCGAAGAAATCAATGCAAAATACGGCACAACCATGCTGATCGTCACGCATAACAATTCAATCAAAAACATGGTGCATAAGGTCATTCTCATTAAGGACGGACTGGTGAAAAAGGAATATATGAATGAAACCAGAATTCCCGCCGCCGAATTGGAGGATTTGTGATGAACAAGGTACTCAGAAAGCGGCTGCTGCGCGATCTGCGGGCGAATTTCGGGCGGTATCTGGCGCTGTTTCTGCTGTTTGTCATGGGGCTGTATCTGGTCGTTTCGATTGTCGGTTCCTCGGAAATGATTATTCAGGGAACGGAACATCAGAAAGCGAAAAACATGGTCGAGGACGGACAGTTTTCTGTTTTTCTGCCGCTCAGTGATGATGACATTGCAGGATTGACAGATGAGGGTACAATTATTGAGCCGATGTTTTCATTGGATTTGAAAACCGACGAACATGCGACACTGCGGCTGTTTGCGAATCGGAACAAAATTGACCTGATTCAGCTTGACGAGGGAACACTTGCAGCGAAAAACGGCGAAGCAGTGGTTGAAAAGGGTTATGCCGATGCGCATTGTATTCATATCGGGGATATGCTTACGGCGGGCGGCACGGATTTCAGGATTACGGGCATCGGTTCTGTGCCGGATTACGATATGTGTATTGCGAAATTCAGCGATACGGCAGTGGAACGGAGCACATTCGGTCTGCTGTTTGTGACGGCAGAACAGTATGATGCAATCAAAGAGAACGGCGCGCAGAATGCCGAGGAATATACCTATGCCTACCGTCTCGGCAATACAACGGACGACGCGCTGAAAGAGAAAATCAAGGCAATCAAAATTGAACCGGAACAGGTTGAAAACAAATATGTCCGCGAAACGGTTGACGACATTTTGCAGGAACGCCGTGATATTGAAAACGGCATCCGTGATCTGAAAGGCGGCGCAGAGGAACTTTCTGACGGGCTTGATAAACTGACCGGCAATAACAAAAAACTGCGTGACGCTGCGGATGCGCTGTTTGCACAGTATCTTGCACAGGCGAATCAAAATCTTGCCAAGCAGCATATCGAACTGACAGAGGAAACTTATGCAGATGCGCTGGAAACGCTCATTGCTGCAACACATTCCGCAGAGCTTGCAGAGCTGAAAAGCAGTCTGGATGAACTTGCTGAATTCCGGCAGGGCATCTATGATTATACAGACGGAACAGCGGAGGCGGCTGACGGTTCGGCAGAGCTTGCAGACGGCGTGACCGAATTGCAGGACAACACCGATGAACTGCTGGATGAAGTCTTCGAGATCGAAATTGAAAACCTGACCTCGTTTGTGAAGGCGGAGGACAATATCCGCATTGCCGCAGCGGCGGGCGATGTCATCATGGACAAAAACGCAGGTCTGGTTGCGGGCATCATCGTTCTGGCGCTGTTTGCGTATGTGATTTCGGTGTTTGTCGTGCATCAGATTGAGCAGGAGCAGAGCGTGATCGGTGCGCTGTATGCGCTCGGCGTTAAGAAAAAGAACCTCATGCTGCACTACATCACCATGCCGACGCTTGTGGCATTTCTCGCCGCATTGATCGGCACGGTACTTGGCTTTGCATTTGGTGTCAGCGCTCAGGCGCAGGATTCGTATGCGTATTTCTCACTGCCGGTTTTCGATGTGATCTATCCGCCGTATCTCGTGATCTACGCACTGGTTCTGCCGCCGCTGATTTCGGCTGTTGTCAATGCAGTTGTCATCAACAAAAAGCTCTCGCGGACGGCACTTTCCCTGATGAAAAATGAGCAGTCAGCAGGCAGCAACCGGCAGTTTTCGCTGAAAACCAAGCGCTTTCCGCTGCTGTTTGCAATCCGGCAGCTTGTCCGCGAATCACGCTCCGCCATTGCGATGATGCTCGGTATGTTCGTGTCAATTATGGTTGTCATCATGGGACTGGACTGCTATGTCATGTGCGAAGCGGTGCAGCGGGATACGGTCAGCGATACGAAATACGAATATCAGTATCTCTATAAATATCCGGAGAAAACGCCGCCGCAGGGCGGAGAGGCTGCCTATATCGAAACCCTCAGCACCGACTGCATGGGCTATACGCTGGATGTGACGGTCATCGGCATCGACAGCGACAACAGATTTTTCGATGCGAAACCGGAAAAGGGGCGGAACAAAGCGGTCATCAACTCGTCTTTGGTGGAACGGTTTGGCTACAAAACAGGCGACCACGTGATTTTCTCGGATTACGCCGCCGATACGGATTACAGCTTTACCGTGACCGGCATCAGCAATTATTCCGTCGGATTTACGATCTTTATGGATATTGACAGTATGCGCGAGCTGTTCGGGCAGGATGAGGATTATTTCAACGCAGTCTATTCCGATAGAATGCTGAATATTGAAGAGGGCAGAGTGTATTCGGTGACTACAAAAGAGGACATCACGCGAGGCTCCAGTGTGTTTGTTGAGCTGATGTTCCCGCTGGTCATAACGCTGATTGCAGCAGGTACGGTGATTTTCTGCGTGGTCATGTATCTGATGATGGGCGTCATGATTGACCGCGCCGCATCGGGCATCTCGCTGATTAAAATTTTCGGTTACCGTCCCAAAGAGATCAGGGCGCTGTATCTGAACGGCAATCTGCTGATTGTCGCAGTCGGTGCACTGCTTGCCGTGCCGCTTGCAAAAGCAGTCATGGATGCGATCTATCCGAGCTTTATCTGCAATGTTGCCTGCTCGATGAAACTTGCATTTCCGTGGCATTTGTATGTGCTCATTTTTGCTGCGGTTATTCTTGTGTATTTTGTCATTAACCGTCTGCTGATCGGTAAGATCACCCGGATTTCACCGGCAGAGATCTTGAAAAACAGAGAGTGAGAGGAGAATTGTGATGTTCTGGGATAAGGTTTCACCGCTGTATGATTTCTTTGAAACGGTTTATAACCGCCGTGTCTATACTAATACGGGAAAGTGTGTCGCCGCATACATTTCTGAGGACGACATCGTTCTCGAATGCGCCTGCGGAACGGGTGCAATCAGTGAGCCGATTGCGCAGAAGTGCAGACTGCTGATTGCGACGGATATGTCCGACGGAATGCTGCGGCAGACATATAAAAAATGCCGCAAATACGGCAATGTCAAAGTGCGCCGTGCCGATCTGACACACTTAAAATGCAAAGATAACCGCTTTGACAAGGTTGTTGCGGGCAATGTCATTCATTTGCTCGATGATCCGGAAGCGGCAATCAGAGAGCTTCTGCGCGTCTGCAAGCCGGACGGCATGGTCATTATCCCGACTTATATCAACAATGAGCGGGCAGGACAAAAAATAACAGTGAAACTATTGGAAAAACTGGGCGCGAGCTTCAAGCGGCAGTTTGATTTTGCGTCATACAGGCAGTTCTTTGCGAATGCAGGTTTTACGGATGCAGAATTCAGCGTAGTAGAGGGGAGAATGCCCTGCGTGATCGCGGTGATACAAAAATCATAATAAAAATGAAGCAGGCTGCGTACTCATTACGCAGTCTGCTTTTCTACTTTGCCAATTTCGGAAGCGGCATTTTGAACGGAGAGAGCTCAATCCCGCTTCGCATGAAATGTCTGTCGTATTCAAAGCATGCCGAAAGGTCAGCTTTTCCCTGATGCACAGAACCGATCCGATGCAATTATTATGATTATACTCTTGACAAATTGTCCGCAATGTACTATAATTGAGAGGACACGGGCACATCCCCGTGAAACTACTGTTTTTGGAGGAAGTATTATGAACAAGGCTGAACTGATCGAAGCGATCACAAACGAAACCGGCATGTCCAAGAAGGATGTTGATGCTGTACTCAAGTCTTTTGTGACTGTCGTGTCCGAAACGCTGCAAAAGAAGGACAAGGTGCAGCTCATCGGCTTCGGCACCTTCGAGACCTCGGAGAGAGCGGCAAGAACCGGCCGCAATCCGGCAAACGGTGAATCCATCAAGATTGCGGCTTCTACGCTCGTCAAATTCAAGGCCGGCGCAGCGCTGAAAGAGAAGGTCAACACCAAACCTGCTAAGAAGTCCAAGAAAAAGTAATTACGCTGAAAACCGATACGTTGATCGTATCGGTTTTCTGTTTGGCACTGTGTTTTTTAATTTATATCAGCAGCCTGCTGCAATGATTGCTGCGGTGCTGGCATCATCCGCCTCCTGCTCCGCTGCAAGCGCGACGATTGCCGCCATGATGTTTACTGCCGTGAGGCTGGGGTCTCCATATCTGCAATCACGCCGGCTGATGTCAGGATATCGGCTGCCAGAATGTGCATCTTCATGTTTTCGAGCTTGACGACTTTTCTCAGCGCGTCGCGGTTTGCAATGAAAGCTCCGCAAACAATTTGTAAATTGACGTTTGCATTCATTGTTTCGTTTGTATTTTGCACGCTTGTCTCAGCAGGAGCTTCTGCAACTGCTTCCGCAACCGGCTCAGTTATCACCTCAACCTCGTTTTCGGCAACAGGCGCAGCTTCGGTTTCCTTTTTCTGTAGCATAGGTAAAACCTCTATTCATAAGATACATCTATTATATTATGAATGCTTTCAGTTGTCAAGTATTGAGGATATAGTATATGCCGAAATAAGGCATAAAGAAGCGGGGAAATCACCATGGCAGAAAAGAATACCGCAAACATTTGTTTTGAGAAGCAGAGCTGGGACGCCGCGTGCGTTCTCTGGGGACATATTCCTGCTAAGCAGGCGCAGTGCATTACATGCTGCGCCTGTTATTTGTTTTACAATGCTGAATTTGTGAATCTTCATGCAAAAAACGAAGCAGAACAGCATTAACGGACACATTTCGTATTCGTTGAGCCGCACTGACATCCGCTGAATTGCGCATTTGATGCAGTAAGTTGTATTTTTTTGAGGGTAAGTTGCATTGACAGCGAATTACGGTTTATGGTATCATATAATACAGAAGCAGAGCATTCTTGCAAAATCTGAAAAGCAAACTGTCGGTTGATTCACAAGGCGATTCTGTGGTATAATAGAGAAAATATCATTGGAAAGAGTTGATCGCGTATGCAGGAAAACAGAATCAGAATCACATGGTACGGTACCGCTTCGGTTCGGATCACGGCAGGGGAGTCGCAGCTTTTGATTGATCCTTTTTTTCCATTTCCGGAAAGCCGCGTCAAAGTGGATGCGGATGCTTTTGCAGGATGCAGCCGGATTCTCGTTTCACACGGACATTTCGATCATATCGGCAGTATTCCTTTCCTTGTACATCCCGATACGCTGATCTCCTGCACGAATGCGCCGTACCGCAGTCTGTGCAGAATGGGCGTTGCGGAATCGCATCTGCACCGCATCGCAGCCGGTGATACGTTTCTGTCAGGTGATTTCCGGATCACAGCGATCAAAGGAAACCACAGCAAGCTCGGTACCGTCGATATCCTGAAAACGCTTTGCAGTGAACGTGTGCTGCGAAACCGGAACGGACTGATCAGGAAAATTAGGACTATTGCATCCTGCCGTGAAAAGCATGAATCATTGTGCTATCTGATAGATGTATACGGCAGACGGATTCTGATTCTCGGCAGCCTTGCGCTCGCAGCCGATACGGCGTATCCGGAAGGTGTCGATCTTGCGCTGTTTCCGTATCAGGGGTTTGGTTCGCTCTGTCAAATCGCATCGGGTATCTGCCGGCAGCTCAGACCCGCCGCGATTTTGCTGACACATTTTGACGATACTTTCCCGCCGTTCAGCACAGAGGTTGATACCGCTGAATTTACGGCTTCTATGAAACAACATACAGCAGTATGTCAGCTGCGGCACGGCGGCACGCTGATCCTCGAATCTGACGGAAAATGCCGCGTTGAATCTGAAACTGCAAAAAACGGAGGCCGGTCATGAAAATAATCATTGAAGCTCCGCAGCCGGGCGATGAGGACGTGGTGATTGTACGGTGTGCTTCGCCGGATCAGCGTCTGATTTCCATGCTTCTTTCCTTTCAGGCAGCCAATACAGAGCTCACCGGCTATCTGGAGGATAAAATCGTACGGCTGAACTATCAGAATGTATACTATTTTGAAGCGAATGAAAGCCGCGTGTTTGCCTATTGTCATTCCGAAGTCTATGAAGTCAAATACAAGCTCTATGAGCTGGAGGAGATGTTCGGTCAGCTGGATTTTGTTCGATGTTCCAAATCCATGATTGTCAACATGGAGAAAATCGAATATCTGTCGCCGCTGTTCAGCGGCAGGCTGGAAGCGCATCTGAAAAACGGTGAAAAGATTATTATTTCGCGGCAGTATGTGCATCATCTGAAGGTTAGACTCGGAATTGAGGAGGTAGAACCGTGATCAAGGAATTTCTGATCTCACTGCTGCATTATTTTGTTGATATCACGACCGCTGTGCTGATTGCAGCAGCGATTTATCTGACAGTATCCGGAAGACAGATCGACAGTGCGATTCTGTGGCAGATTCTTCTGAGCGGACTGATAACCGCGCTGCCTTCGGCTGTATTGATCTGTCTGGATACCAAAAGCGTCCGACGCTCGCGGGTTCTCTGGATAATACATTTTATTGTGATCTACGGAATCACGCTGCTGATGCTCCATATGTTCGGCTGGTGCTGCATCACGCCGCTTTCTGCACTGCTGACATTCTTTGCAGTCGTGTTCATTTATCTCTTTACCTGTTTTGTTCACTATCTGATTGATAAAAAACATACCATGCTGATGAATCAGCAGCTTAAAAAACGGTATCTTCAGGCGGAGCAGTCACAAAAGGAAACTGTATAGGCATCACAGCATAAATACGCAAGATCATATCACACAACCTATTTCTGACAGAACGGAGGAATACTATGAAAGCGAAAATGTTTGCATGTCTGAGTGCATGGTTGCTGCTGACATCGGCAGTTCCGATGCTGCCGGCACAGGCTGCCGATGCAGACGGCGGGGCGTCCGATCCGCTGTTCGGAACACTGCCGGACTGGGTGCCGCAGGATTTTGTATCAGCGATGCAGTTCCTGAATACACACGGAAAATCCTATGTATCAGACGGCATCATCTGTCTTGTGCGTCCGATGGCGCATTTCAGAACGGAAGATTATCGGTTTGTGCTTGACGGCAGCATGACAACGGTCAATACGCCTGCAAGCAGTCAGCCGAAAATCTATGAACTGGAAATTCCCGAAAAGCCGGATCCGGAAGATGCAGAAGCGGTCAAAGCCTATGAGGATTTCTGCGACAGCGTCGGAAACTATACGCATGACTACAGCGTATTTGAAAACTATGCGAGCTGCATGACGCAGACTGCATTGGAGGTAGAGCTGTTCCGCGTGCTGGACGGTTTGGAGCTGACGGTTGCATGGCAGGAAAAAGAGGGCGAGGAATATAAGACAACAGAGAAGTTCCGCTTCGGCAATGCAGACGGCAACATGTATGAAAGTGACCTCTGGGGATGGGTGCCGGACTGCGAAGCGGAATACAAAGCATATCTCAATCATTACGGCAGAGCATCTGTTTATGATAATTACATTGTCTATTGCGCAGATGTGAACGGCAGCATCGGCGAAACACTCAAGATGACGCAGGAAAGCGATGACGGCTGCGAGATCAAACAGGTGCTCGAATCTGACTGCACCGCATTCCGGCTGTGTGATGAGGACGGCAGAGGTGTTTCTTCTGTGATTCTGTATCAGCCGATTAAAGACGGTACTGTCTATGTCAACTGGACGGTCGGCACAGAGAAAGCATCCCAAAAGACTGACGGAAAATATGTGGTAAAAGAGAACTGTGCGCTTCTCTACGATGAATCGGAGCATAAGCAGCAAAGCATTGTCATGAAATTCGTTGATCAGGATACCGGTGCGATGATGGATACTTCGACGGGCGGGGATGTGCTGATGAGACAATCGGGGAGCGGTGATCCGAGGGATCCGATTGTTACTGAAACATGCAAAATCACATCAAATCCCTTCACATTTGATTCCAACCGCTTCTATGTCCGGACGGATGACTACTTCTTCTATCCGAAGTCGAATTCCGGCTATTACACTAAAACGGAATTTGAGACTACAGCGTTTGATGCATACCAAACCTGCATAACATGTAAAATGAAATGGCATCCGAACGGTGATCTGAACGGTAAGGATGAGTTTACTATTGCAGATATTGTCCTGCTGACAAAATTGCTTTCCGGAATGGAAGTCACAATCAAGGATTGGAATGCTGCTGATTTCTGCCGCGATAACATTCTCAATGCAGCTGATCTTTCCCTGATGAAGCGCGCTTATATCCTGAAGCATACGAAAATCGTGGAGCCGGATACGCTGAGCGACGACTACAACTCCTTCCATGTCATCGGCGATAATCTGAACCTCTACGCAGGTCCCGGCACCGAGTATATGGTGATTGATACATTCAAGCAGGACTCGTTCTTCTTTGAAAAAGGCTACAACAAGGGCAATGACGACTGGGTATATGTCGGAGCTGGCTGGATCAAAACAAAATGCGACAACAGCGATGCGCCGAATATTCTGTTTACTGATCTGATGTTTGATAAACCGGTCATTTATCTTTATCCCGAGCAGGAGACAGATGTGCATATTGAGCTGGAGCTGACGACTTCTGAGCTTTCGACAACCTATCCGAAATATCAGAACGGCTGGGATGTGACCGCTTCTCCGGACGGCACACTGCTGAACAAGGCAGACGGCACGCATCACAGATATCTGTTCTGGGACAGCGTGAACGCGAACAATGTTTTCGATCTCTCGCAGGGATATTGTGTTGCAGGCAGTGATACTGAGAACTTCCTCCGGCGCACACTGACAGAAATGGGACTGACGGAATCGGAGATGAATGAGTTTATTGTATACTGGCTGCCGAGAATGGAGCATAATCCGTACAATCTCGTTGCCTTCCAGGGCGAGGCTTATACCGACTCTGCCAAGCTGCACATCACGCCGGAGCCGGACAGCATCTGCCGGATTTTCATGGCGTATCTGCCGCTTGAGCATGCGGTCGAGATCGAGCCGCAGCAGCTCAGCACCTTTGAACGGACGGGTTTTGCAGTTGTGGAATGGGGCGGCACCGAACTGTCTGCCGCAATCAGACCATAACCGCATATATATTACAACACCGGTAAGGAACAAAGATTCCGAACCGGTGTTGTTTATTTGGTTCTTTGCAGGACATGATGAATTCCGGCAAAGCAGTTTTATCCTTTTCTTTTTTGAGCATTTGTCTTGACGGCTGCGCCGATCTGTATTATAATAAATCACAGCGACCGTTGCGGTGCCGCCATACAGCATTGTAACATACTACGCACAGGATATTCCGGAAGCGGATGTGTTCATAGATTCTGAATGCACCAAACTGGTTAACAGTGACTGGGACGGAAAATCTGATATTACCTATTATGTGGTTCCGCACAAGGAATAAAGAATCAGTTCTGCCTGCAATCATGAAAAAGTAAAGATATCTGCAAAAAAAGCAGCTCCTCAGTCGGGGAGCTGCTTTTCTGATGCATTTTTCTGAAAAGGATCACGTTTCAGCGGGAACATAATCCCTGACATAGAATTTCAGCTCTCTGTCAGGTGCGCCGTCTTTGACGGTGAACTGAATAAATGCCGTGTTTCCGTAGAAAGCATTCTCATCTAATACTGCAAGAATGTCCGCATTGGCTGCATCAAACAGATCAATGCCTTCGTAGCCTTGATTTTTCAGTGCTGCGAAGTCCAGGCAAGCTGCATATTTTCCGTCGCGGAGTGCAAACGCTTCGCCTGCCTGCACATTGTGATAAATTTTGGTAAGATCAGCAGCGTTGTTCGGATTGAAGCGGTAAACCGTAAATGCTGCTGCGTCGTTCAGCACGGTGTTGTCGCCGTACTTGACGATGTCTGCGGATACGAGCTTCGGACCGTCGATTTCGTAGAAATCAAAGGTGTATTCCATTGTGGCGCCCGATATATGCATAGATCCGAAATACTGGTCGAAGCTGCCTTCAAAGCCGGTGGGTACGCTTTCCACACAAACCTTATATGCGTGATTGTCCGGACCGTAGCCGGAGCGGAGCAGATTTTCAAAGGTGTGTGTGCCGGTTGCATCGGAAACCCATGTTTCAATTTTTCTTGCGGATGTGTCCGGAGCTTCAATCAGCGAAAATACAAAGCCTTCGAGCGGTTTCCCGTTTGATCCGTTGAAACAGTTGATTTTGATGGAATCGCTGATGTCCGGTCTCGGACCGAAGTCAAAGGAGACAACCTTATCTGCCTTGCCGTTCTGAACCGTGAATTCGATTCCTTCGGACTTATCGCTGAGTTCGGCTTCCGGATGCAGTTCCCGAATGTGCTTTGCAAAGTCGCTCTCCGGATCGACCGGAATGACACTGTAATCATCCCAGATTTCAGAATACGGATGCAGCTCGGCACGGTATTCACCGTCCGGAAGTGAACAGCCTTTTTCATCCAGACGCGGGTAATACATGTTGCCGTCCTTGTCATAAATGGTGATCCAGCCGTAGTTGTAACTTGTATTCAGGATATCCATTTCCATTGCCCAGTCATACTGACTGAGAACGACATTCGGATTCTTCTCATCTTCGTCAGAAGCGAGTCTTACACTGACCGCCTTGCTGGTTTCACCCTCGCCGAAGGAGAAGTAAAACTGCTGACCGCTGATGCCGTATGTGTTATCATATCCGGAGTACCTTGGCAGATTGTATGCCTCAATATAATAGACGTACTTCGGATCGTTCGGAAGACCGGAGAAATAAGCAGCTTCGCCCGCTTTGTTTTTCCATTTGGCAATTTCGTATGACCATGAATTGTCATAGATGCAGTACATTTGCATATAACCGCCGTCAATCGGATCGCCGGTCATCATGTCAACCAGATTGATAACAGCGGAACCGCCCTTCTTCGTCACCCCACCGCAGATCTGCTGCTTCAGAATCGTAAAGTCAGCAGCATTGATGACACCGTCCTGATTGAGATCAGCATTGAACCAGTTGCCGAGCTCATCAATCTCACCGAGCAGATAGCGCTGCAGCTGAACGGCATCGGCAATGCCGACAAGCCGGTCGGAATTGACATCACCGAAAAGCGTTGCTATCTTTGCAAACTCCGGATCAAGCTGGGTGTAGTCGTACACGGGTAATTCTGTAAAGTCATTCTCGTGTGCCTCAATGTCTGCCCAGCGTTCATCCTCTTTCTGCCGGATCAGCTCCTCTTCTGACAGCAGCTCGTCATTTTCCTCAGCATAGGCAGAGACGGACGATGTGACGATCAGCGTACCCGCTGATGCTGCCGTGACAGCCAGTGTAAGGATGCGTTTCAGATTGAACATTGTGACCCCCTCCTGTCTTGAAAAATAGTATTAAAATCGGTACATAGAAACATTTTCCGCGCATGTTTCTATAATTCCATATTATCATAATACATACAAGTTGTCAAGAGAATTCTAAAATTTCATAAATACAAGTCAACGGTTCATACCGGTCTGCTCTGATTGTTCATCCGGACAGTGAATGACAAAATACTCCGTCAGCTCCGTATGCCAATCCGAATCCGGAATCTGCCGCAGATTCTGATTGTTTCCTGTGCGCATGATAAGCACTCCTTTCAAAAACTGATTCGGGCTTGCGGTTATTATACCAAGTATTACGTAATATGCTGATAGCGCAGCAGTCGATTTTTATGATTTATTATTTCAATATTGCTTAATATTCAGATTATTGAGCGATTCGTATAACTACAGAGGAAGCCTTGCAATGAGACTTCTTCTTTTCTTTGTAATATGAAAGATACTATCAGCATTGCTGGGATATGTCCTGCGCTGGGCAAAACGAAACGGAATCGGAACGATCCATATTACTGCATCGGAACAGGGCGTGAAGCTCTATGAGGCGTGCGGATTCACGCACAGTGATCGGTTTATGTAGTATCATCTGCAAGATATGTAACGTCTACAGTATCTCACTGTATGTTTGCCGGCAATACACGATACTCTGCTGCTGTATGGCGATCAGCCCGACAACAGACACTGTTGACAGCGGAGGGCAAATCGTAGAACAGAATGAAGGGGCAGCACATGGCTGCCCCTTATTGAATCCTTGGCATTATCCCGCATCATCCGGCTGGATGCGGTCAAAGCATATTTTGTAAAAATAGTTGATGCCGTCAAAAACACCATAATGAGACGGGACCGTGTAGGATTTTCCGATGCTCAGCGTTTCTTCGCCGCTGGCACCGTCACGCTCACTGTTAAAGTAAACCGTCACGTTATCCGCTTCGATCTTTTCAATCTTTATGAGCAGCTGATTGCTCATCCGGACATTCTGGAACCACTGTCCGTCGGCCGCTTAATAGACTGATTATTTCACTGTCAGGAAAGCGACAAAACGTAACACGGAAAGCGTTCAATCCGCAGATACCGTCAGGACAGTGAGACCGATCCGATTGCTTATGGCAGGATTTTTGATGCATACTGTGTCGGTGACGGTGCAATGTTAATATTCGGCTTCAAAGTATTCATTCAAATGATTTGCACCGTAGAAATTATGCTTGCTGACCACAGCCGTGACAAGGTCGTTGTGCGCCGGCGGGACGATATAGCGCACACCGTTGACAAAGATGCAGTAGCAGGGCGCCTCAGAGATATATTCCTTCTGTGCCGCATCCAGCAGTGCATACAGCTCCGGATAGTAAGCCTTCAGCGAGAGCGGGTTGTATTCAAACAGTGGAATCTGATCTTCATAGGCATAATGCAAGGATTGGGTATCGCCCTTGACGTAGGTGTTATTGTATTGCGATAAAGAGGAATTCGGATATTTCAGCGAATCGGTTGACCACTGTTCCGGTGCATAGATCCGGATTGCCAGCAGGTTGTTGTTCTCTGCCACTGCATTATTCGGATTTTTTGCGTCGATGAACGAATAGCGTTCCGGAACAGAAAACCGGTGAAAGCCCCAGGTTTCAAGCAGGCTGATTGTTTCGGTATAGCTTTCATAGACCTTGTATAAAGAGTCAGTCGTTTCAAAGGAGCAGTACAGCGGTGCTGTCATGCGTTCCTCTTCAGACATGCGCTCCAGATCGTGCGCATAGGCATTGCAGAGCTTTTCGATATTATCGTCCTTTGCGGAAATCGTGCGCGTCTGTACGGCAGTTCCGTTATGGATTGTGAATTGGAGGGTATTTGATTTCGTTTTGCTTGAATTACTTTTCACAAGGGTATTGTACTGGGTGTTGAATTCGTTGTTCAGTTCAAGCTTCATGAGATGATTGAGATTTGATACAACGGTTTGGCGGAAGAGATCGCTGCTCCGCAGAATGTTCTCCAGCTCGCACATCTCGTCAGCATTGCACCTCGGTTCACGGTAAATTACGGTGCCTGTCTTGGTATAGTAGGTCAACCGGAATTGGAATGGGGCGGTAAAATAGTTGTAATCTGAATGGTATGCTGTCTGACTGGAATCGGGAGCGGAACCGACATGTACTGGAAATGCGTAATAGGGATTTTCCGTGTCATAGGTATTGGCATTATAATGCACTTCATACGGGAAGTCATCGTGGAGCTTCTGATTAAGGACTCTGCAACCGTCGGAGTCTGTTTTCGCACGACTGATAATAGTCTTATGAAATTCTACGAGCTTTGAAATGACAGCAGGATCATTGAATTCTAGGTGCATTCTTGGCTTTTGGAGAAACTCCACCTTGACAGATTTGATGTTTGCCGCAGCCGGAACGTAGCTTATACGTCCGAAGCAGCCGGTTATGCCTGTGAACCAGAAGAAGCCCACGGTCATGACTACTGTTACAACATACGAGACGACTGAGAGCCAGAAGCGTTTGAAGCCGCGCTTACGGATGACTTCGCAGACGAAGTACACGATGGAAGTAATCAGCAGTACCGGTCCGATGATTTCCAATTCGAGCAGGCAGAGCAGGAGCATGATCAGCAGTGTAATCGTCAGATAGTAAACACCGACATAGACAAAGGGCTTGCCGACATGCTCTGCTTTTCTGCGGATATAGAGCCGCCAGGCAGCCGTCAGAAGGATGATTGTCAGGAGGACAGTCACAAGGATCCAGCGAAAATAGTTCGGCATGAGGTTATGGCTTTGTATCTCCTGACCACGGAGTGTATCCCAATAGCTGTCGCGGAGATAGGCGGGGACTACTGCATTGTTTTCAACGATCAGATAGGCACAGTAGATCAGACCGCCGACCGGAGAAAAAAATCCGAGGATATGCCACAGATAGTCAAATGACATATCCGTATGATTGTCGATCAGGAACAGGAAGGCTGCTGCTGTGCCGGGAATCAGACCGTTGAGCAGAATATTGGTACAGATGCTTTCAAACAGCGTTCCGCAGCATACAGTGATGAGTACGGAGAGCGTATAATAGAACAGCATCAGCACAAACAAACCGACGGAACCCATTGCATAGAACCGGACAGTTTCTCCGACGACGGACCAGAGCGTTTCATCTCTGATCGGATTTATGAACGGGCATCCGATGCCGATGATGATCCAGCCGAGAATCACGGTGATGAGATAGGGGAGGATATACATGAATGCGCCGCCGAGATAATCGGTGAAGAATCGTTGTGTGCCGGTCAGCGGCAGGGAATAGAGCATATCCACACGCGCTTTTTTATGCGTTTCCGTAAAGGAGCAAATGGCACAGAACATGCCCATTAAGACGGCTGCGACCAGGCAGACGGCACCGATGAGCAGGTACAATTCGCTGGCATCATTGTAGTTGATGGAGTTCCTGTATAGAAGCTCGTTCATCCTCGCACCGATAATAAGCGGACCGCTGAGAATCATCAGAATGCTCATGACAAGTGCCATTTTCCGATTCTGCCAGACCACACGCAGCATATTGCGGGCAGGAAAATTATGCAAAAACCTGACTGTCATATCCAAGCACCTCCAGTTCATAGATGAATATTTCTTCGAGTGTCAGCGGAATCATGTCTGCAACGATGGGATGGAACGGTTCCAGTGCTGCACGGATGTCAGCTTCTTCGCCCTTTGCGATAATATGATAGATGCTTTGCGTTCTGGAAAAATGCAGGATCTCCGGAATCTCTTTGAAATCCTCCTTAGTGAATTCCCGCTGCGTATCGGCAAAGGCAGCCTGAATTTTATGGACGGTGCCCTTGAGGGAATCGAGCTGGCGGTTGAAGATAATCTTGCCTTGATGCAGGAGTGCCGCAGTGTCACACATTTCGTTGATCTCTTTGAGATTATGGGAGGAAATGACAACGGTCAGTTCGCGTTCGCACATGGCATCTACCAGCATGCGCTTGACAATGATGCGCATGGTCGGATCGAGTCCGTCAAACGCCTCGTCAAGGAGCAGATACGGTGTGCAGCAGGCAATACCGATGATGACGATCGCTTGCCGCTTCATGCCTTTGGAGAAGGCAGAGAGCTTCTTTTTGCGCGGAAGCTGAATGGCATTTTCCAGACGTTCAAAGAGCTCCTCGGAGAAGTTCGGGTAGAACTGCTTATAGAAATTTTTTAACTCCGTCAGATTGAAGGATGAAAACTGAATGGTCTCGTCATTGATGAAAAAGACCTTCTGTTTTGCGGAAACATTGTCGTAAACCGATTCCCCGTTAATGAGCACCTGTCCGCTTTCCGGCGCATAGATGCCGCTGAACAAACGGAGAATGGTCGATTTTCCTGCGCCGTTGGAGCCAAGCAGACCGAATGCCGTTCCCTTCGGAATCTCCAGATTGACGCCGTCCAGCGCCGTAAAATCGTCAAATCGCTTGACTGTATCTTTCAGTGTCATCATGTGGATGCAGCCCCCTTATCGTGTTGTATCTGTTTTTCGATTTCCATGATTCTGTCGCATAGCTGTGCGCTGTCAATGCCGGTGTCAAGTGCATGCCTTGCAGCAGTATCGAAGTCGCCGAGGAGATGTTCCTGCGCAAGCGGGGTATCCGACTTTGCTACGAAGCTGCCGCGTCCGGCGAGGGAATAGATAATCCCGTCCCGTTCAAGCAGCGTGTACGCTTTTGCGACGGTATTGGGATTCACGCCGAGGTCTCCTGCGAGGCTGCGTACAGATGGCAGCTTGTCCTTTTCCTTGAGTATGCCCTTGTGGATGAGCTGCGTCACTTTGCGGTAAAGCTGCTCATAAATGGGTGTGCGGCTCATCAGGTCAATGTCAAACATAGAACATCTCCTTTCTGTTGCAATTCAACTTCAAAATCAGCTCCTGTACCTTTATATTATCATCTTATAGCTGTATTATATGTAATAGTACAGTTATAGTATAGCACAGGATGAAGCGTTTGTCAAGAAATCTGCCGTCGTTATTGCAAGGCTGTTTGATAGAAGCATGCAGGCTTATTCGATCTTTTGATTCAGATAGCGGATATCCATATCCACATCACCGTTGATGCCGGGAATACGGCCGTATGCGCTTGCCTGCCAGATCGCGTATTCACCCTCGTAGTTTGTTTCATTGACATAGTGCGCCAGCCATACCGGTGCAGTTTGCTTCATTCTTTCGCTCCAGATTGTTTCCAGAAAAATCTTGCTGCTGTAGAGCATCGGCTGGTAGCCTTGTTTGATCACTTCATCCGCAAATGCGGCATAGACATCGTTCAGATGACGGATGCTGATGCCGTACTTCTGGAAGTGGGCGAATTCCTCCCAGTCAAAGGCGATCGGCAGGTCGAGCTTCTGACCTTCCAGCTGTTCAGTGAGCCAGCGCACATGTTCCCGTACACCATCCTCGGTGCGGTCGGTTGTGTAGAAGTATATGCCCGCATCCAGACCGGCAGCCTTTGCATTTCTGAGGTTCTGGCGGAAGTAGCTGTCCGGCGTGATCTGGCTGTAATAATACCCTGCACGAATGATCACGAAGCTGCATCCGGCATCGCGCACGGCATTGTAGTCAACGTCAGCCTGCCATGCGGATACATCTATGCCGAACTGCACATCATCACTATTGTAACGGCTAATAAAATCGCTGTAATCCACACGCGGGATCGTGTCAACGGACTTCGGTACTTCCTCGACCACGTTGATCGTTATATCCCACGAAACGGAATTGCCGGAGCTGTCGGTGACTGTTGCGACCAGCGGGTATGCGCCGACGGTATCCGGATCGACCTCGCCCTCACAGGTGAGCACCGGATGATCGTCGAAATTGTCAGCAAATCCGATATAATCATTGAGATCAAAATCCGTTTCGACCTTGTGGCTGGAATTCCAGCCGGGATTGATGATAAGCGGTTCCGTAGTATCGGCGACATGATAGCTGAGCGTCTGACGGAATTCTGTTCCCTCGTAAATATACGGGACTTCCGTCTCAAAATCACCGAGCTCAGAGGTGTCGAGCAGGGCGGACCCGTCTTTCAGTTCAACATTCCGGTCGGTAATGAAGTCTTCGAGTGTAATATTCGCACCCGCTTCGACGGAATCCATGCAATTCATCACGAGATTGGCAGGCGGATCTATTTTTTTCGTTGTCGTGACGGTGGTTGTCGTGACGACAGTTGTTGCTGCGGTGGTTCGTGAGGTTGTCGCAGAAGCCGCGGAAGCAGCCGTGGTGACTGCTTCAAGCAGGATTTCTGTATCGCTGCGTTCAGCCGGCTTATCTGCACTTTCTGTCAGCAGAAAGGCGGCGAAGAAGGCTGCGAATATATTAGCAAATAAAATTTTGATTTTCATGCGTTCACTTCCATGAGAATTGGGTAAAACAGGACGATATTGCTGTTTTCATGACTTATTATATCACATTTCTACATATAATGCAAGTAAATTGCTGCGTCCGGACTGAAAAACGAGCATTCTGTTTCTCTCATGATCTGGCTTGATTTTTGTATGTGGGTATGATATAATGGCCGCAGAAACTGCGTTCATCCGGCTCTTGTTCTCAATCTGCAATAAGGAGGCAGCATATTATGACAAAAAGCATTCTGTTCTGGACTGCAATCGCAACGGCGCTGTTTCTCGCTGCATGCGGGATACTTTCGCTTTGTATTGATCTCAATACCCTAAAAGCACTCGTCTTTTGAATAAGTGTACCGTCTGTTGTTATTTCATAGTCAGGTTTTACTGTTCAATATATCGTTCTCCACCAATCCAGTATCTTGCTGTCGTAATTGCAAACAATATGCCACGTTCTCTGCATTTTGAGAGAATACTAAGTGTTAGAAATACTGCCGTTCTCACGAAGCAGTGTGTGATCTAAATCGGTTAGTATCATCTTTATCATAGTATGATTCGCTCCTGAATTCGTAATGGGCAAAAAATTATTCTATTTCTTCATTTGAATTGTAGCACAGAAAGCAGAAAAATCCAATCAGAACACATCGGAACGCTCCCGCTGAAAAAGCGGGAGCGTTCCTCATCTGTTGTCATCTTCTCGATCCATATCGCGGCGTTCGGATCGCTCAGATCATTTGATCTCTTTCACGATCTGGCCGGTTGTTGGATCCACAAAGACGAATCCTGTTTCGCCCTCATTGTAGGTGTGCTTCAGAACGATATTGTAGCTGTTGTTACCGGTCTGCTCATATCCGCAGATCCAGAGCTCCTGGCTGCGGCTGTTTTCCGGCGCATAGATCTCCTCATCCGTTCCGTTCTCGTTCCACTCGCGCAGAGAGAAGTTGAGCCGTTCCATGTTGACATAGAAGAATCGGCCGTCCGGCGCGGTCATGAGAAGCGGATTATTGAACGGCACATTTGTGATGAGTGCCTTTTGACCTTGACTGTCGAAGGTATAGAGGTCGCAGTTCTCGGACAGAAAGTACGAGCCGTCCATATCATAGTACAGGTCAAGGATTTTGCCGTAAGCCAGCGGATCGGGTTTGTCGCCCGGCTCATCACCGGGGCAGTCGATGATATCAAGGATGCCGTCACGGATCGCGCACATTTCTGTCTGGTATCCGTTGCAGAAGTAACGGGAAGTGCCGGTCTGTGCTGTTTCGTGGGAAATGATCTTGCCGTTGTCGTCCGTCCAGAGTTCGATGCTGATATCATTGCTTCCCGGCTTTTCACCGATGATGTGAAGGAAATACCGGTTACGGATATGCCAGATATTGTCGCAGCCGTAGTAATAGCCGTTGTCGGTCGCATCATCGTTCAGTTCATCGAGGTACGCCCGGATCGCTGCCGTATCAAACGAATTGACGGCAGTGCCCTCGGAGACAACGATCATGTCCTTCGTGTAGACACGTTCACCGTCAGAGAGGAACGGATTCTGCGGTGCCTGTGCGCCGCCGATGCGTGCGGGAAGCTGTGTTTTCTGTCCGCCTGCGAGCGGGCAGCTGTACCATTTGCCGTCACTGTTGAAGAAGTAGTAGTTGATGTCATCGCGGAGAAGTGCAACGGAGCCGCGGACATCCCAGTCCACGGGATGCAGTCTGCCCCAGCCGCCGAGCACGTTTTCATCAGCGCTGTTTGCGGGTTCTGCGCCCGGATTCTGTTCTGCGTCGGTATTCTGTGCAGTCTGCGGATCGTTCTGAACGGAATCCGTATACGGATAGAACGTGAGTTTACCGGTCTGACAGTTCAGCAGGAAGTCCGTGCCGTCGGCGAGATGTGCGCAGACATAGTTTTCATCCGCGCAGTCAACTCTAGCAATCGGGACGATCGGTCCGTCGCTTTGTCTGACGGCATTCTGTGCGGATTCATTCAGTGCTGCCGGAACATCGCGTTCAAAATCCGCGAGGACGGTCTTGTTTTTCAGCTCAGCGTCGTAACACACGATCTGCGTACCCGCAAGGTCGGAAGCATAGATCATGCCGTCAAACGGGACGAAATGCTTGAAGTCGGGCGTTTTGCTGATGATTTCGGATTTCTTTGTTTTCAGGTCATATTTGCAGTAATACGGTTCGGAGAAGCCGCCGTTTTCGCCGGGTGTCAGGTAGTAGATCGTATCGTTCTGTACGAGGATGCACTCATTCCAGACGATATAGGGATCGGGTGCCGGCAGCTGTTCAAACGTATACGAATCAAGATCAAAGCGGTAAAGTGAATCCGTGCCGTTCGGTGCGCAGCAGAAACCGTCGCTGTACGGGTAGGAGCGGAACCATGTAATCCCATTGCCGAGGTCCGGAATCTCTTTGCATTCTGTTGTATCCGCGTTGTAGAGATAACCGTAAGTCCGGAACGCATCTGCTGCCTCCGAGACAGGATTGTCTTCCAGTGTCACGAAGATATGATAATACTGATCCGTCAGTCTGTCGATCGAGATGTTCTGCACATAGGCATTGCCGTGTTCCTGTTTGAAAGCCGCGATCTCCTTTTCGGGAACGGTGAAGAACGGGACGGCTTCCGGCCAGCGGAGGACGTCAAGGGTATACACGCAGAAGGTATCCACTCTGTAAATGCTCCTGCCGTCGCTGATCAGATTGAGATTTTCCATGCCGGGATATGCCGATTCCCAGTTCGGGTCAAGATAGGAGATCTGCTCTCCGGGGTTTCGCAAACCGCGTGCAGTGTAATACGGCAGGTACACATAGCTGTCGTCATAGATCAGCCAGTTATTGCCTGCGGTGTGCAGCGTGCCTGTGCCGCCGAGGAGATTCTGCTCCACGGTGATCTCGGTGGTATCGTCACCGGTTTCCGGCGAGCGGAAGAAGCGGACGGAACCGTTCTTGCGGTCAATGACGGCGCAGGTCTTGCCGGGATCGCCGAACACAAAGCAGACCAGAATATAGTTTTCGTCAGCCGCGGTGATATACGCGTTGGTCAGATCGCCGCCGCAGGTTTCGTTCAGCGCCTTTGTGAATGCATCTGTCATACCACTGCGGAAATCGCAGACAGTTTCAACATTCTTCCAGTCGGGATCTGCGCAGACGAGTTTCGTATTGTCATCGGTCAGTGCGAAGATCTTGCCGTCACAGGGATAGAACCGGTTAAAATCTGCTTCGTGCAGGATCTCGGTGTAGGTGTGCGAAGCAAGGTCGATCTTGCCGTAGCTGTACGGCGCATCGTCCTCGTCAATGCCTTCAGAATCGCCGGTTCCGGTCATAAAGTACAGGCTGCCGTCAGCGATCATCCAGTCATGCGTATAGCTGCCGGCCTTCGGCACCGGTTCATACCGCTCGATCTTTACAGGGTCGAGCGTGACGCGGTACATGGAGCCGTCGAACTCCGCAAAGATGATATCCTTGCCGTCCGTGACCATCCGCGGCGTCGGCATATTGAAAATGATGTTGTTTTCGTTCATCTGTGCGTTTGTCACAGTGCCGTTCGGAACCTCGTCCTGCTGTCCGGTTGCGGGCTGGTAGATGATGTTGTAATCCTTGGAATTCAAGTACGCGGTCTCATCATTGTTGAGCACGACCGAGTAGCTGATATAATAGTAACCGTCTGCCAGCTTTCTGACAGTATGATACATCGGTGCGGAGACCGCGCTGCCGAGCTGTGCGGAGACCGCGTCCGTGTCAATCGTATAGAACGGCTTTTCGTCGATATGCTTTCCCTGCATATCAATGCGGTAAAGCTCTGTGCCCTCTGCGCCCTCTTTGCGGAAGAACTGCTCGCCGTCATAGAGGATATCGCCGAGATACTCCCGCATCTGCAGTGTGTCGATCTCGCTGCCGGAGCGCATCGCCGCATACTCTGCATACTGGAAATAGAACTTCTGATCGTCATACATCAGGAACATATCATCGGTCGTGCGGATGTCGCCGCTGCCGCCGAGGAAGTTCCGTGCAGTCTCAACGCAGTAGTTATCGGAATCCTGCTGATTCTGTCTGGCCTGCTGATTCTGTCTGACCTGCTGTACAATGATCAGGCCGCCGCCTGCAAAAACGGCACAGGCCGCCGTTGCTGCAAATGCAGTTGCAATACGCTGCAAAACCGATTGTTTGGTATTCATACGGATATTGTCCTTTCTGCTGTGCGTATCCCGTGCGTCAGAAAGGCTGCTTTGCTTACTGCGGACCGCCTCTGCGTCACGGACGCTCTTTTGTACAACAGAGCGGGACTCTCCGTGCCGTTTGACAGACGACGGTTTTGCGGCAGCGATATATTTATCCGGGATATTTTCAATCGCGTTGAAAAGATCGGTCGGCTTCATAAGAATCCCTCCTGTTCGAGATGTTTCCGGAGCTTCTGGCGTGTACGCATCAGCGTGACCGAGACCTTCGATTTCGAGATGCCGAGGTCGGCTGCAATATCTTCAATCGGGCAGACGTACCAGTAACGCTGGACGAAGATCGTCTGCTGTTCAGGTTTCAGCGTTTCAAGAAATTCGGTGATCGCGTCGCGGAGCGAGCGGTCGTCGATCTGCTGTTCCACAGTGTCAGGATCTGTGCAGCAGTCTCTGAGCTCGTCCAGGACGAGTTCTGTTTCATTGCCACCTCTCTTGAGCGCGTGATTTTTCTGATAGCGTTTGCGCGCAACGGATCGCGTGACCGATGCGAAATACGCGTAGACATTCTCCGGGTTGGCCGGCGGGATGTGATCCCACAGACGCATCAGCACATCATTGACGCATTCCTCTGCGTCCTGCACGCTGCCGAGAATGTTATGCGCAATCGTATAGAGATATCCGCCGAATTTGCGCTGTGTTTCGGTGACTGCAAGTTCATTTCGGTCAAAGTACAGCTTGATCAGCTCTTTATCGTCCACAGTGTTCATCATCCTTTCGGTTTGGGTTTGAAGCGGCTTCATACAGACAGACACCAACCGCACCCGGCGCATTACACTTTATTCCGAAAAAATTTTTTTAGGCATTTTTTTCGTTTCCATGCCATTATACCACACCGCACCTTCCGCGTCAAGTAAGTAAGAACAGCGGCCATATCTATACCTGTTATCATGGATCGCGTTTTGCCGCTGCAAATACAAATGCATTTCTTTCATTGAATTTTTCCGAATGATATGCTATAATAAAATAGTCAAATACTTGCGTATCTGCGAAAGGAGCATTTTTATGGACAAACACCCGATCCGCCGTATGCGGGTGGATGAAATACAGACTGCGCTTGATATGATCTGGAAGGTGTATGAAGCACCGGATTATACCGCGCAGGGCGTGCGCAGCTTCCGCAGCTATCTGGACGACAAGGAAAAGATCCGCCAACTGACCTTTTACGGCGAAATGCTCGTCGGAACAATCTGCCTGCATCCGCCGCAGCATATCGACGGCATCCGGTTCACGCCGATGATCTTCCGCGAACAGGAGGACACATGAAGCTTTTGGCAGCACTTGCGGCAGCGGTGCTCTGCCTCACTGCGATGCCGGTGCCGGTCTCAGCGGAGCCCGTTGCTGTTTTTTTAGACGATTTCAGCGGCACGCGGCTTGATCCGGACAAGTGGCTGATCGCGGAGAAAAACTGGGGCGGGACAGTCACCGAAAACGACATAACTGCAGATTACAACGGCGGCGTTGTCGCGGAGAATGTTTCTGTCGCAGACGGCAAACTGATCCTGACCGGTCACGGCAACCGCTATGACGGCCCAGTGCGCGGCATCAAAAGGGACGGCACCCGCCGCACGGATGGCAGGCGCTGCGGCGCGGCGATCGCGACGAAGGAATATTTCGGTTCCGGCAGCTATGAGATCCGCGCAAAGATCGCGCCGGAGCTCGGCTGCTGTTCCGCGATGTGGACATTTGAATATGAGGAGCATTATGAGGGGGATGCGCTGACCGTCACGAATCACGAGATCGACATTGAGTTTCCGGGGCGTGACGAAAACGATATGTTCAGCCTCCGTCATGCGCTCTGCACGACATGGCAGACCGTGCAGGATTACAAAACCGGATCTGTTGATTGCGGTGTGCAGGCAGACGGGCAGTTCCATACCTACCGCTTTGACTGGCACACGGGCAGCGATACCGAAAAACCGTGCGTTGACTTTTATTTTGACGGCGTACTGTTGCACACCGCCGAAACATTTATCCCAACGAATGCAGGACGGTTCTGGCTCGGGCTATGGTTCCCGAAGGACTGGGCTGGCACGCCGGATTTTGATACGGCCGTGTTCGAAATCGACCGGGTGACGATCACGCCGTTCCATGAGCCGGGCGATACGCCGCAGCATGAAACATATTCCGGAAGCGGCTGGGCGCAGCCTGCTGCAGAGCTTCCGGCGGGCTGGCTTTTGTGGCACAGTTACAGCGATTATGCGGCGCGGGACAGCCGTCTGTTTCTGCGGTCTCCTGACGGTGAAAGGAAGGAGATCAGCGGCGGTTTTGTCCACGCGATGAGCGGCAGTTTCGGCAGAACGCCGGAGCAGATCGTTTTTATGGCAATCGACGAAGCGGTGGATGAATGGGATATTTACCGGTATGACTGCGGCAGGATCACGAACCTGACGCAGAACAGCGGCTTCCGAAACGAGGATCCGCGCTTTTCGCCGGACGGCAGCGGGATCGTGTTCAAGCGCGGCCGCTGGGACGGCGCCGCGGACGATTTTGTGTATGATCTTGCGCTGCTTGACCCGGAAAGCGGCACCGTCACGATGCTGACCGACGATCCCGAGGAGCAGGCCATGCCGTGCTTTTCCCCAGACGGCAGATATCTGTACTATGCAGAATACCAAGGCGGCACCGGCAGGATATGCCGTATGGAGATGCAGACGCGCAGATCCGAAACGGTATACAGTGAAACCGGCGTAACTGCGTATTATCCGATCACTTCCGGCGATACGCTGTATTTCACAAAATGGTACAGCGCGGAGAAACGCTGCGACCAGCTCATGCAGTATGACGGCACGGAAGTGACTGCGATGCCGTTTGATTCGGCGGCGTATGACAGTTCGGATGCCTGTCCGCTTCCGGGCGGCATGATCTGCAGCAGTACGCGGAACGGCAGCTATGATCTGTACTATTATGATGGCGCACAGTTCCTGCCGCTGACAGAACTGAACACCGTGCAGAATGAGCTCGGTGCGTGTTTTTTCGCGGTAGTACGCGGTGATCTCAACTCGGATGGCTGCTGTAGCAAAGCGGATGCCGTCCTGCTGCAGAAATGGCTGCTCTGCATTCCGGAGACGGTTTTGCCGTCTCCGCCGTCCGGTGATCTGAACAAAGACGGCGTTCTGGATGCAACCGACCTGACCTTGCTGAAACGGCTGCTGTAAATTGCAGCTTTCCCTTCGATTCACAAAAGGAACCGGCGGATTTCCGCCGGTTCCAGACTGTAGATAAAGTGCCTCCGGCAGATTCAAATTGAGGGCTCTGCCCTCAAACTTCTGCTTAAGGGACAACTGAATATCATGTTCGCATTGGCGAATCTGTATCTGGCCGACAGATTTTCTGTTGAGGCTTGATTCAGTGCGCCTTGCGAACAGAATTGAGCGATAAATCTTGATAGTTGCATCTTCTTCCGGAGATGCTTTCTTCATTCCGCTGTTATGCGGTGTTGCCCTAAGAAGCTGACCTATGTAATCGCCTCGCCGCAGATGCGTCGATATATGGAGGTCAGCGCGAACATCTACAAGATATATCTGAAATATGTCGCGCCGGAAGATATTCATGTTTATTCGATCGATGAAGTGTTCATCGACATTACGAATTATCTGGAAACCTACCAATGCACCGCACATGATCTGGTGATGCGCATGGTCCGCGATGTATTGAATAATACCGGAATCACAGCGACCGCAGGCATCGGAACAAACCTGTTTCTCGCAAAGGTTGCAATGGACATTGTGGCAAAGAAAATGCCGCCCGACAAGGACGGCGTGCGTATCGCGGAACTGGATGAGATGCGCTTCCGTGAAAAGCTATGGGGACATGAGTCAATCACTGATTTCTGGCAGATCGGCAGCGGCATTGCACGAAGGCTGGAAGCGCTGCATATCACGAACATGGGGCAGCTTGCTCTATGCTCGGAATATAACGAAGATATCCTCTATAAGACATTCGGTGTAAAGGCGGAGCTGATTATCGACCATGCATGGGGCTGGGAGCCTTGCACGATTGCAGCGATCAAGGCGTACCGTCCGGAGAACCATAGCTTGTCGCAGGGACAAGTACTGTCAAAGCCTTACTCTGCTGAAAAAGCAAAGCTGATCGTACGTGAAATGACCGATCAGCTTGTATTGGATATGGTGCGGAAGCGCGTTGTTGCCGATCAGATCGTGCTGAATATCGGCTACGACCATACCGGCATTCCGGAGGACTATTCCGGCAAACTGGTTCTGAATTACCACGGGAAAAAAGCACCCAAACCGGCACACGGCTCGGCCAATCTCGGCAGATACACTGCTCGGTGATATCTATGAAATTGTGATTGCGGAGACAGGAGAGGAAGCGCTGGAAATCATTCACGCGCAGCATGAAACGCTCAGTATCGTTCTGCTCGATCTTATTCTTCCCGGTATTAAGGGAATCGACGTACTCAGCAGGATTAAAAATGCCCCTGAATATTCCCGTCTTCCTGTCATCGTGATGACATCAGATAATGAGGCAGAGGTGGAATGCCTCACGCTTGGCGCAATGGACTTTATTCCGAAGCCGTACCCTGCTTCCAAAGTGATCCTCGCCCGTATCCTGCGCACGATTGAACTGTCCGAAGATCGGGAGACACTCCGCCTGACAGAGCGGGATCAGCTAACAGGACTCTATAACAAGGAATTTTTCTACCACTATGTCGCACAGCTCGATCTGTATCACAAGGACACGCCGACGGATGCGATTGTATTTGACGTCAATCATTTTCACACTTACAACGACCGCTACGGAAAAGCCCGCGGTGATGAGATTCTGAAGCGCATCGCAGACAACGCGATGGCTTATGTGAACGAAGCCGGCGGAATCGTTTGCCGCAGCAGTGCAGATACCTTTGTGCTGTACTGCATTCACATTGACGATTACAAAGCACTGCTCGCACGGCTGTCTGCCTGTCTGGAAGATGACAGCATCGGCGGAAACCGTGTCCGCCTCAGAATGGGCGTTTATGTCAATGCCGATAAAACCGTTGATATAGAACGCAGATTTGACCGCGCGAAAATGGCGGCGGATACCGCCAGGACGCATCTGACTGCTCCAATCGGCTTCTTCGATCATTCGATGCGGGAAGCGGAGATTCTGGAAGAACAGCTGATAGACGGCTTTCAGGCAGCGCTCCGCGAAAAGCAGTTCGTTGTCTTCTTTCAGCCGAAATATGACGTCAGAGCGGACGTTCCGGTTTTAAGCAGCGCTGAGGCACTGGTACGCTGGAAGCATCCGACGCTTGGACTTGTAAGCCCCGGTGTGTTTATCCCGCTGTTTGAGAAAAACGGGTTGATTCAGGAGCTCGATCACTATGTCTGGTCGCAGACTGCATCACAGATCAAAGACTGGAAGGAACGCCTGAACATTTCTCTGCCTGTCTCGGTAAACGTATCCCGCATCAATCTGTACGATTCGGAGCTAGCGGACAAGCTTCTGAACATCACGAAAAACAACGGAATCCCAGCCGAAAACCTGTTGCTTGAGATAACCGAATCGGCGTATACGGAGAAAACCGATCAGATCATAACAACGGTGAAGAATCTGCGTAAGCTCGGTTTTTACATCGAAATGGATGATTTCGGATGCGGTTATTCTTCTTTGAGTATGCTGATTGATATGCCGATCGACGCGCTGAAGCTGGATATCCAGTTCATACGCAGCGCCTTCAAGGAACAGAAGGATACCAGACTCCTCGAAGCGATGATCGGGCTTGCAAAATCCTTTGAAGTGCCGACCATTGCCGAGGGCGTGGAGACTGCCGAGCAGTATGCAGAGCTGAAAGCGATGGGCTGCAATATTATTCAGGGCTATTATTTCTCATGCCCGCTCCCCGCAGATGAGTTTGAAAAGCTGATCATACAGACAAAGGAAAAGGAGGAAAAGCAATGCTGACTGTTGAAAAACTTGAGAAATTCGGTGCGGATGCAAAGCAGGGGCTGTCGCGCTGCGCTGATAACGAAGCTTTGTATCTTCGTCTCGTGGGTATCACCGTGCAGGAGCTTTCCTCCGGTGCGCTCGGTGAAGCGCTGGAAGCGGGCGATCTGGAGAAAGCGTACTATATCGCGCACAAACTGAAAGGCGGCGTGAACAATCTGTCGCTCACGCCGATCGCCGTGCCTTTATGCGAGCTGACGGAATTGCTTCGGAATCAAACGCCGGGAGATTATAAGGCGCTTTACGCCGAGATTATCCGCCAGACAAATGCGCTTGCTGCATTATAATCAATAAAACAGAGCAAAAACGCCGCAGTTACAGAGGTTTTCCGTAACTGCGGCGTTTATGTCAGAAAGCGGTTTGCTTCACGGTGACAGAACTGGTATCACAAGGGTTCTGTTCGTTAAATGCCGGATGAACCCGCCTGATTGGTGTGTGACTGCAAATTGATGCTTTTTTGTACCGACTGCTTTGCCTGAAAATGGGTTCAAAATGCAGATTTTTGGTTCTGATTTCAGAAAATCTTTTCCGGTTGAAAGCAACGAAAAACGTCCTAAATGCGTTAAAATCAAGCGTTTAGGACGTTTCACAATGGCGGAGAAAGAGGGATTTGAAGAACTAGATTTTCTCCTAAAAAGCACGTATCTACTATCAAAATTTTCCGGCGTGTGACTTTTGTGTGACTTACGCCCTATTTCGTGTGATTTCCGTGTGACTTCGTGTGACTTACGGATTTTTTGCCCGCGTTTTTTCGATCAGCGACATGAAGAAGTCGTCGATCTTCCGCTGGTATTCCACTTCCTTTGCAGAGGTCGTATGCGTGTAAACCGATTTCATCACATTGTCGGTTGCCCAGCCGCCGAGCTTCTGGATGTAATCAGAGGGAATACCAAGATCGTTCAGCGTGGTCGCAAATTCGTGACGCAGCTTATGGAAAGTCATATCGTATCCATGTTCAGTCATCAGCTTCTTAAAATGCTTCCAGATGTAAGGATAGGACTGCTTCACGATAAACTCGTCGTCACGATCATGCGGCACTGCCTGAATCATATCCAGCAGATAGGGCGGAAGGGAGTTGTTGCGGGTACTGTCATAGGTCTTGTTGACATCGCGCACCACATCGTGTCCGTCGAAATACATCTTCGCACGGCATACCTGAAGCGAACTGCCGTCTTTCGCAATATCGCGGAACTGCAAACCGCGTACCTCACTGATACGCAGGCTCATCCACATCGCCAGCAGGCAGGGCAGCTCGATGTCAGTGCCGATAATCAGCCCCAAAACTTCTGCGGCATCCGGCAGGACAACCTGCTTCTTCCGCTTCGGAGGCAAAGAGATTCGCTTTGTATTGATCTCAATGCCCTGCACACCCAGAACGCTCTTCAGCAGGGAGAGCGAACCTTTCAGAGACTTGTGCGATAGACGCTTTGCATCCAGGTTGATTGCACGCTGAATATCGTTGATTGTCAGCTGCATGATGTTCGTGTGCATAATGCTTTGCAGACGAGTATCGCGGATGATCTCATAGCCTCGGATTGTCGAGGGCGAGAGGATGTGATCACGCGCATCAATGTATTGCGTGAATGCCTGTTCAACGGTCATACACTTTGGAAGAATGCCGATTGCCTTGTCCGTTTTGAAGTCCAGTGCGAGACGGAGTGCTTCCTGTTCGGTGTCTGCTGTGAAGGAGCGGACGATGCGTTTGCCATTTTCGTCGTAGCCAACAATGACCTGTGTCCGGTAGTTTCCGGACGGGAGCTGTTTTGCTTTCAGATTTCTCATATTTCGTTCCTTTCCGAGAACGAAATGTAGTAGCATCCTGATTAGATTATACCACATTCCGCTTACTTTGTAAAGAGGGCTGATGTGATTGAGCTCACATTGAAAGCAATTCATCCAGCTCCATATGGTTTACTTCCAGAAAGTTGTCTACCTTTTCCAACGTGATATGTTTGGCACACTTGTCATACTCATGCAGCGTTCTCTCACCGACCTGCATGGCTGCAGCAAGTTCAGAGTCGGTGATATCACGCAGATTCTGCCAGTATCGAATCTTGCACCAGACTTTCTTGTAAAGGGTAATTCTCGGCATTCTCTTCATAAGCAACCTCTCCTTCCGCTTCCAATCCGTTTTTGAAGTGAGTCAGACTCACTCCATCCTTCATAAAGCTGCATCCTCCTCTCTTTAGACTTGCTTTTTTGAACTAAATATGCTATACTGTATTAAATAGGATTCACAAGGCTGATTGGAGATTATTATGGAACAGATGATTCTGTATCACGGCAGCACTCAAATTGTTGAGTTCCCTGAAATACGAACAGCAAAATATCATAAAGACTTCTATTTTGGCTTTTACTGTACGCTGCTTCCGGAACAGGCAATTCGGTGGGCAACACGTTTTTCCGGAACAGGGATTCTGAATGAATACATCTATCAACCGGATAATAGTCTGAAAGTTCTTCGCTTTTCCGAAATGACCGAGGAATGGCTCGACTTTATTGCCGCCTGTCGTTTGGGAAAGCCGCATGATTTTGACATAGTCGAAGGACCGATGGCGAATGATACGATATTCAATTTCGTTCAGGACTTTGTTGACGGCAAAATTTCAAGAGCTGCCTTCTGGGAGCTTGCTAAATTTAAAAAGCCTACACATCAAATCAGCTTTCATACCGTAAGAGCACTCACAACTCTGAAATTTCTGAAAGGATATGAGGTGCATGACTAAAAACGACTCTGCGCTGTTCTATACTTGCAGCCTGATTGAATTTATCGGCAGAAAATGCCGTCAGAAGCGCGGTGAACTTGCCGATAAGCTCGGTGCGGAAACCGTTTCCCGTATTTATCGGAATGCGGATGTCTTTCATTGTGAAGTGATTGATTCCGTAGCTGATCGGTTTATTGAGATGCGTTCGATTCCTGAAGGCACCTTTGATAATGTCGCCGCCTGCAAGTACAATATTCCCGATTACTGGACAATCGGTGCTGTCTATGCAAGACTGATTGAGGATGTATGCGATGAAATCACGGCTGAAAACATCCTAGCCATCTATTCATCGTGGATCAGCGATGCAATTTCTAATTACAATACCGATTTTTACTATCAGCCGCGGGATTATATCAAAGAGTGTTATCTTGCCGGAAAGGTTCTGTAAAAATGTATCTGTTTAATCTGCCATGGAGGACTTGTCCTCTTTGGCATTTTTTATTATCATCAGGCAATTATCTTTGCTTTGTATGTAGTCCCATATTTCACCGGATGATATACTCAACTGTATTATTCTCTTCGCTTTCCCGGCTGAGCGCTTTGAGCGCCGCTGTGAAACTCATAATGACTTCCTCGCTCTGTGATGAAAGCAGCCGCCGTGCATAGGCTTCCTCATCAAATACATAACCGCCGTTTTTCCGGATCGTCGGCAGAATCTCAGACGTTACCCAGCGCTTGAATCGCCTTGCATCAGGCATCTTACTCTGCATAATCAGACTGAATACACCGGATTCGTTGATAACGGTCAGATTTTGCATTCCGCCGGCAGTGGAACATTTCGTTATACCCTTGTCCTCCTCGTCCACATGATCGGCGATTGCCTTGCTGCAATTCTTGTAGCCGAGGATTCTTGTGACGTCTGTCGCCGCAAACCACGGCTCGCCGTCGATCATCACCGTTCGTACATCGCTGAACGCATCATTCCGGAAAATCATCATCTCATTGCTCATTTACATTCCTCCCATTTCCAATAATATACGGAGTGTTCTTATACACAGGCCGACTGACAGCGTATCAGCCGCATAGCACTAAGCTCCAAACCGCTGATCGGGCGGGGCCGCCTTTCGGCGGAAGTATCATGATCACCTGCGTTTCATCGCCTCCGGACGCTGCTCCGGTCTCGAATCGTCATATTGATCGCTCTCATGCCATATGCATGGTCATCGCGTATAGATTCCGTGGCTGCCAGGTTTAGCCCAGCCGCAGGTTAAACGTAGCCTGTATATTGCTATTTAATTGTCAAGGTACCGGGACTTTTTTCTTGCCCCTCTATATACGAGCCGCCGAGAACCCCCTGTTTTATGCATCACTCAGTAAAAATCTCTTATCTATACAACACTTCGTGAAGACAGGGTTCGGCTCTTTAGTGATTATTACGAGTTTCATGCTATAAACGCAACCGCAATATAATTTCAATCTTATCGCTTGTGAATACAACACATTAGCCGGTGCGAAGGTCTGTAATTTCATTTACATGACTGCATTCTTTTTCCCCTCTATAATACAGCCGCCGAGAACCTCTGTTTTACAATCAATTCACGAAAAATCTTTTTTATGCACAACGCATCGAAGAGAGGGTATGCTGCTGATTGGTTAAAATTACAGTGGTTGACAGATGTACTTATGTGAGGCATGATACTAGTTCGGATATCACTTTGGATGCCACTTTGAGAGGCATTTTTCTGCGATTCACATCTCATGATTTCGTTTGTATTTTGCATGTCTCTCTATAATATAGCCGGCGAGAACGGTCAAAATGGGGCATGTTTTACCAAACTGTAATAATATTCTTCTAAAATACACAGTGCCTTGGAGAGAGGGCTTTCTGCTGATTGGTTATTATCACGGGTGTTTTTCTATGCGCTCAGAAGCCGTTTCAAGGTCGCTGAATGCCTGATTTATCCCCTCACTTATTATGGTGTTTAGAAGCACTTTTTCAGCCCCCTATTGCGACTTTTTCCAAAAATATTTGATTTCTGGATATGCCCTTCACTATACACCACAGAAAAAGCGGTATTGTAAGCCCATTTTGGTGAGAATCTGTTTTATGTACAACTTTCAAAAGAGAGGGAATGTCGCAGTTTGGTAAAGTTGACAGCATTCTCTGAATATCAACAAGGCATCCTCCTACTTGCGTTTTCGTCGGTATTGTGGTATACTAGTGTTATGGACAGAGCACTATGAGGAGGCGAAGAAAGGTATGGCTCATGAACATGATTGGCAATATGATTTAGAGGAATATATTCGTCAGGGTGAGCCTGACCGTTCTGAGAAAAGTGCTGCGTGGCAGACTGCAATTGGTTTGCAGGATGTTGACGGCCTGCAAACCTCTGATTATTTGCTTGAAACCGCAAAGGAGCATATTGAAGGAAAAATCGACATTGCGACCGCGCAGAAGCGGATTTACAGCTACTACGAACAGCGCGATGTACGTATGACGGCTGAACAGGATACAAAAGAGGCTGATATTGTCGCTTCACGCATTGCCGAGCTGTTAGCTGAGAAAACGTTTCAGTTATCACCGGCAGAGTTGCAGTCCATTCACCGCAGACTGTTCACAGGCGTTTTCATGTCAGCGGGAGAATATAGAACCTATAACATTTCCAAGAAAGAATGGGTGCTGAACGGAGCATCGGTCTTCTATGCTGCATATGACAGCATCCGTGATACGCTCGACTATGATTTCAGCCAGGAAAAAGCATTTTCCTTTGCGGATCTGGATGCAGCACAGTCAATCAAGCACATCGCCAAGTTTATTTCCGGTATCTGGCAGATTCATCCTTTCTGTGAAGGCAATACCCGCACGACTGCAGTGTTCATGATTAAGTATCTGCAAACATTCGGATTCCATGTGAGCAATCAGGTTTTCGCTGACAATTCATGGTATTTCCGAAATGCGCTGGTCAGAGCGAACTATAATGATCTGCAAAAAGATGTTCATGCTACGACTGCCTTTCTGGAGCAGTTTATGGAGAACTTGCTTACAGGCGCAAATCATAACCTCAAGAACAGATATATGCATATTGACTATGCTAGGACAGACCAAAGTGCCATTCAAAGTGCCAAGTCTGATGTTTCAAAGTGCCATAATTGCACTTTGGAGGAACTGGCGCTTTTGCGTACGATCGCTCAGAATCCTACTGTTACGCAAAAAGAGCTTGCTGTTTCTACGGGTATGTCTGAACGAACAATCAAGCGGAGAACAGTGGATTTACAGGACAGAGGTATCCTTCGCCGTAAAAACGGTAAGCGGAACGGGCAATGGGAAATTCTCATTGAAATCTAACCAATAATAGTAATCCAAGGCTTTTCCGAGTGATAATTCGACTCTGAAGAGCCTTTTCCTGTTTATGCCGTAGTATCAGCTTTTAATATGCCCTTCCATATATATGGACAGAAGTAGCCGTTTTTTCGCCCCCTTTTTTCAACTTTTTTCGATTATTTTCTTCTCGCAAACAAAATTCTGCTTTTTATATAACTGACGGAACAGCGGGTGTAATGCCCATTGTAAATACTGCTGGTGCTTTCAGGAAGCGGGTTTGAGGCTTTGATTTCAGATAACGTTAGAACGATCTCCATAATATAGTACAGAGATTGGCAATTTGGATTCCCTTTTTTCCAAGTATAATAATGCCCCATCACATATATGGAATGGGAACGTCGTTTCGTATCCCCCCTTCTTGCATATTTCTCCGTATTACACAACATATTGAATAGAGGGTTTGCTGCTGATTGTTTGTAATCACGAACACTTTATGATAGGTTTGATATTTAATGGAATTCTATTTTGACCTTCCACTTAGATGGAACAAGCAAGGCATTTTCACAGCCCCTTTGCAGCAAAAAATATTAGCTCTCTATTATATAGCCGCCGAAAACGGCATAAATGGTGGCTTTTTTAAGGGGTCTCTGAAATTCTCCGCATTGCACAGGCCTACAAAGAGAGGAGTCCCTTCGTATTGGCTATTTCCTGATTTCGAAAAACTAAACCCGCCAAGTACTATACAAAGCAGCGTAAATATGGTAAAATAGAGATACAAGAAACGCTGCGGAAACAGCACCCGGAGAGTGAAATCGAAAATGCGGAAAATTGAGTATGTTGTAAGCGATGAAAGACTGATTACACCGAGTGAAGACAAGCAGCATTGCCAGAGCGGCACGCCGGAGTTTCCCGCTGAAACCATCACAGCAGCAGAGCAGATGACGGAAAAGCCGCTGCTGTTTCGCACGGATTCCGGCAATGAGGCGCTTGAAAACATGCTGCTTCTGCATTGGCATGATCCGCAGCTGAAATTTCTGATTAAGCATAATTTACGTCGTGAAGATCGCTATGCAATCGCAGAGGAATAGACATCCGATACTGCATTCGGAGATACAGAACCTGAAAAAGAGGTGTGGATAGTTTGACAAAATGTCCAAAATGCGGCGCGAAATATACGATCCAGCCCGATATCTGTGCGCAGTGCGGCACACATTTTACGCCGGAAAACAGCATACCGGATCCGTTTACAGCTGCACTTCTGCAGGAACAGCAATCCCGCAAACAGCAGGAGGAGCAGCGCGAGGTCTATCTGACGCTCCGCCGTGAAAAGGCCGTACAGCAGCCTCAGCTGGAAGCGAAAGCGCCCACTGAAGAAGCCGAAGAAGATTCGGCAGAAAAGCAGCAGGAGCAGACATCACCCGCACAGCGCACCGAAGCAGATGACAAGCAGAAAAAGAACAGCAAAGCAGCGATCCTGCTTGCCGCTGTCGGGATCATCGCCCTGGGCGGAGTCGCCTTCTTCAGTCTGCGCGACGGTTTCCGGTCCGATGCGCTGCAGACCGAAAGCTTTGCCTTTTACCGGCGTGACAATACGCTGTATTTTTACCGGGATGATACCGGCAAAACGATCCGGCTGACACCGAACGGCATACCGAAGTCCGAACTCTCAGACGCCTATCTGCAAAAGCTGACACAGATCAGCCCGGATGGCAGTCGCATCTATTATCCAAAGAATTTTACCGAGGATACCTGCACGATCGCTTACCGCGATCTGGATTCGCCGAAGACATCGCAGGATCTAGCAGATATCCTCATGTACCCGGAAGTCACTGCGGCTGTCAAGGAGATCGGACGTCTGAACGAAACAGAAGCGTTTCAGTTCACGGATATGCTCCCGCCCTATATCCTGGACGGTAACACGATCTATTACATCAACAATGATGATGCACTCTGCCGGAAACAGCCGGACGGCGAAGAGGAAGTGCTGAGCGACAGTGTTGTCCGTTACTGGAAGGTCACCGGCATGGAAGGGATCTTTTTTCTGACCGCACTGCACAAAGATGCATATGATTTTCACGGAATGCGTTTACCCGCTGCTGTCGAAACAAACCAGACGCCCTGGAGCGTCTGGGAAACAATGGAACCGTTCTGCAATTTGTATTACTGCGCCGGGGACGGGGAGACGCCGGAGCTTATTTCAAAGGATCCGATCTCTGTATGGGCTGTTCCCTATTTAGACAGCGACCGGTATCTCTATTCCTGGTCAATTGTGAGTGAAAGCGCGATTATTCTGAAACAGACTGACCTGATAGAAGGAGAACAGCGACTTATCAACTACGCCGTTACAAACTCGGAAGATCTGTTGAAAACACTGGAGCTTCTCTGTGCTTATCCGGACGGAAGCTTCTATTATGTGTGGCATTCAAACGCATGGCTGTCCTCGTCACGGCTTTCCACTGTCTGCTATTATGATGCGGAACAGCAAAACTGCATTTCCCTGCAGACACTGAATCATGAAGATCTGTTTGAGCAGCTGGATATCTGCCGCACCGCGCCATATCTGACGTTTTGCAATAATGAAGCTTCCAAGCCATATCTTTATTACTCCGGTCAGGCGGTGATCATGTCCTTCGACGATGCCGTCACAGTGACAGGCGATCTGAAGCTGCAGTTCGATACGCAGTTTCCGATCCTGTATGCAGCAGAAACAGAAAATGAATTATCTCAAGGACTGCAAAGAGCACTGGAGGATATGGGATCTAAAACCGACACAGATATGACATATCCGAATATATATTATGCGATCCCGAACGAAAAGCAGATGATCTCGTTCCAAAAGCTGGAGGATGCACCGGAAAACGGAACATGGTTTGCAAACCAGCCGAAGAATGCATCTGCGCCCGATATCTTCTGTCTGGCGTCGTCGCTATTTCGCCTGGATCAGAAGAGCGGTACAATGCAGCTGCTGCAAACAACAACCGGTCCGATCACCCGTATCAGCCGTTCAAACGGCGTCCTGTTCTGCTATTCCGCGCAGGACAGCAGTGTATCCATTTTCCGGGATGCGGATATGCAGAAGCTGAGCAACGAGCTACTGAACGAAACTGCGTGGCGGCCGATCTCACCGCTCTCTGAGGATACGCTGTTTACAATCAGTGCCGACAGAACGCTGCGGCTCTGTTCCCCCGGTGCGCAGAAAAAGATCGGCACTGCCGATGCGCTGTTCGGCACCGGCTTGCTGCCGCAAGCGTACTTAAAGTATACCTCTTCGTCCTAATGGGGATATAATCCCCAGATCCCGTTTATCGATTGTCAAAATGATAAGCCGCTCAATTCAGGCTGCTACGCTGAAATGAGCGGCTTCTTGCTGATATCAGGCAGCTGATATACAAGCTGAAATATGTTTTATTCTGATGGCTCCTGCCAAAGAAAAAAGCTGTGCCTGTGAAATTATATAATCCCCATAGAATAGACACACTAAAACCTGCTAAGAAAAATCAATGGGCAAAACAGCCAAAGTTGAAAGCAGTGCTTTGTTGAAAGTGTTGATGCGCGGAAACTGTTGAAGAGTATAGCAAGGACAGCGTCAGAAAAGCAGTCTGCTGTTTCCGCACTCATACGATTACTATTTAACGCATACTTAGACGGAGCGGCTTGATTTATGATGATGATAAGAAAAGAGGAATTCGCCGCTGTGGTGAATCCCTCTTTTCATATTTATTCTGTTGTGCTGTTTTCGGTTACGGGGTCTTTCACCGACTGATTATAAATCGGCATCAGAATGAACAGCAGGAACACGATGCTCGAAAGCGCCGCGAACGGGATCGCAGACCACGGAATCACCTGATTCTGGAGTGCATCCGCTTCGCCGCCGTTCAGCAGGGCTGCCATATTGTTATTGATATAATGCATGATAACCGGAACCCAGATATTCTGCGTTTTCAAATATGCATATCCGAAGAAAATGGCGATACCCACGCAGGTAATGATCTGGGTGACAAATGCCTGCAAGCCGTATTCGGTGGTATAATACATAAAGTCAGCACCGATATGCCAGACGGCCCATACCAGACCGAGCAGCAGCACGCCGCCGCGCTTACCCCATTTCTTCTGCATGATCGGCTGCAAATAATAACGCCAGCCGTATTCCTCGCCGAAAAAGGCGATCCACACAAAGAAGAAGTTGATCGGAAGGATCATAAAGCCGAGCCATGTTTTCATGGATGTCAGAGCCGTTCTGAGTTCATCCATGCCTTCATGTGTGGAGGCAGCAGCATCTGATGTAACGACGCTGATCAGGATTTTTGCGGAGAGAAGCAGGATGAAGGTGATGACAAGTATGATGCTCCAGACAATGTTTTTCCGCTCAAGGCCAGCTTTTTCCCGCTTTTCTTTGCCGCATACCCAGAAGAAGATATATGCAACAATACTTCCGATCATGACCGCAATGCTGGAAAGCATCGACCAGACATCCGAGCCCGGTACGCCTTCGACCAGCGGATCCATATGGATGAACAGCGAGCAGAAGTTGATCACAATCATGACAGCGGTTGTTGTCAGGACGGTGATATAACCTGTGAGCGGAAGCGGTTCATTCTGCTTGCGGCAGATGAGCTTGCCCAGGATGACGCCGCATGCGGGATACATCATCTGCGCATTGACAAAGCAGGTGAGGTCATACCCTTTTTTCAGCCCGACGATCATGAACAGATTCATGATCGCGGTGACGCCGTAGGCAACAGTAATAAAAATCCATAGTTTCTTCTTTGAAGATGCTTCCATATCGTTTTCTCCTTCATTTTCAGATTGTTTGGCGAGACAGCTGCCTGTTTTCTTATTATATATCATGCAGTACAAATTGTCAAGAAAGAAACCGCTTGACAGGCGGGGGATTTCGTGACGCTATTTTTATGGAGTGGAAGACGCGGAACATTTTACTCTGTTAATCTCTCTACCGTCATTGCGATGATTGCAAGGATTTTCTGTTGATTTCGATTCATAGGTTCCCTCTATCATTATTGACTTAGTGAATCAAACATGGTATAATAAATTTATAAAGATCAAATGTCTGCAAAAAACTTTACCCTTATTAAACCGCATATGATTATATCGCATGTAAACACTGCGATGATTTATGTTCATGAGTTGCTGTTGGAATGAAAGGAGACGCGTCAATGCACACCTACATAGTATTTGATGTAGAAACACCCAACCGCTATAACAATCGCATGAGCGCAATAGGAATTACAAAAATATCTGACGGTGTAATTACGGATAGTCTCTTTTCCTATGTAAACCCAGAAGTGCCGTTCGATAGCTTTAATATAGAGCTGACAGGAATAGATGACTTCACTGTGGCAGATGCTCCGACATTTTCTGAACTGTGGGAAACTATAAAACCATGGATGGAGTCCGGCGTTCTTGTTGCTCACAATGCGGTATTCGACCTTTCTGTTTTGAAAGCATGCTTAACCGCCTACAATATCACATGGAAGAAGTCAGTGCGCTATCTCTGTACCGTCCAAGCCGGGCGCAAGCTCCTGCCGGGGATGAAGCACAACCTGAATATCTTATGCGATTACTACGGGATCCCTCTGGATCACCACAAGGCAGACAGCGATAGTAGAGCCTGTGCAGAGATACTGCTCAGATACATTGCTGACGGCGCAAATGAAAAGGATTTTATCAGGACATACAGACTTACATGATGATAACTCGACTAGAGGTGATATAGAATGGATTTTGTAAACAGATTTGAAGAAGCCCTGAACAACGGGTATATTAAGGCATTCTTCCAACCGTTGACCCGTACCATCTCCGGCAAGGTCTTTGGTGCCGAGGCTTTGGCACGATGGGACGATCCGGAGCGAG
>JAFZPP010000028.1 GCA_017550285.1 Oscillospiraceae bacterium | reverse complement strand
GATAAGTGGTATACACATACTATAAATAGTATTCTGACGAACGAAAAATACAAAGGCTCGGCGATCCTTCAGAAAAAGTTCACTGTGGACTTTCTGACGAAAAAGCAGAAAGTCAATGAGGGTGAGGTACCGCAGTATTATGTCGAAGAGAGCCATCCTGCGATCATAGACCCGGAAGAATTCGAGCTTGTGCAGGCTGAGGTCATGCGGCGAAAGGTTCTTGGCAAGGCGTATAGCAGCAGTAATCTTTTTTCGGCAAAACTGATCTGCGGCTGCTGCGGCGGATACTTCGGCTCAAAGGTGTGGCACAGTACAAGCAAATACCGCCGTATGATCTGGCAGTGTAATCACAAGTTTACGAATGGTGAGAAATGCACAACTCCGCATTTGTACGAGGATGAGATCAAGCGGAAGTTCATCAGGGTCTGCGGTATGGTAGGTGAGGAAAAGGATGACTTCCTTGCCTCCTGCCGGGAGATCACCGAAGCCTTGTGTGACAGCGCAGCACTTGACAAGCAGATTGCGAGCCTGCTTGTTCGAGCCGACGAACTGACTGCGGTTATGCAGGGATTCATCCGGGAAAACGCCGAACATGAGCAGGATCAGGATTTATACAACCAGAAGTACGCTGAGTACGAGGAACAGATGAATACTGTCGAAGCAGAAATCCAGCGCCTGAGACAGAAAAAAGCCGACCAAATCGCCCGAAAGGAACTGCTGGAAGGCATGATCCGGGAGATCGAAGAAAACGACCTGACGGTTTCAGAGTTTGATGAGAAGCTGTGGCGGCTGATGGTTGAGAGCGTGGAAGTCGATGAGAATGGCAAGCTGGTATTCACGCTGCGGAACGGTATGGAGATTGAAGTATAGAAAATACAGATTTAACGGCACTCTGCTTCGGCGGGGTGCCGTGTTTTTTTATGCCTGTAAACTGTCAGGTTATTGCAATTTGCCTTCTTTTGTGCTATACTAGATTTATAGTAAATCACCGATTTAACAACATGAAAGGGGGCAACAATATGGAAATGCAGGAGAACGAGATGCAAAAAATCCCCAGTGACATCATGCAGATGATCACCTATGAGGCGTTCTGCCGTTTCAAAGCATCCGGCAAGGTAAAAAGGGCAATAGCTCAGTTCGATGAGGAGATACAGCGCGGCAGAGAGGTATGGAGAAAACATGGACTCGGAACATATTATCCGGACAGAATGCCTTATTTTCAGAAACATGATACAGGCGAAAAGGTCGTGAATTCCTATTATCCGAGAATCAAAGATCTGGATAAAATCAGCTTCGTTTCCCGTGAATATGTAAACACAACTGTGTATCATGTGATCCCCGGAGGAAATCCAGATGATCTGAAATGCGGCGGCGGATATGTTTACAGAAAAGAGCTCGACGCACTCGCTGATCAATACGGCGTTGTATATCTGTTCAACAAGTGTGTCGGAAGAGCGCGAAAACCGCACTGGGAAAAGGATTGCTATGACATTGTGATCCGAAAGGGAACAGATGCAATCGCAGACAGCGCACTTGCGGACAATTATCTGATCGTCAGTCTGACACTGCCGGACTCTGTGACTGTGATCGGGACAGGTGCGATTGAAAGAAGCAGACTGCTTACAAAGGTCACGCTTTCTAAGAATCTGAAATATATCAAGGATGCGGCGTTCCGTTTCTGCTGGGAGCTTCAGAATATTGATCTGCCGGAAGGACTCTTATATATCGGTGCGGATGCGTTCCGGAAATGCGAATCGTTTACCGAACTGAAAATTCCGGACAGTGTTACATATATCGGATCGAAAGCATTTTACAAATGTGTGAATCTGAAAAGCGTGATGCTCCCAGCGCATATCACAAAGATCAGTCTCGGGATGTTCCGGCACTGTCATCAGCTTACGGAAATTGTGATACCCGAGGATGTGACTGTGATCGAAAAAGATGCGTTTGCAAATTGCTATCATCTTGAAAAAGTAACACTGCCGTCCGGACTGAAACGGATCGAAGACGGCGCGTTTGCGGACTGCATCAAGCTCTGGGTTCTTGAAATACCGGACAGCGTGGAATATATCGGGGAAAATCTGTTCGGCAGGAAAAAGCGGAACAAAAAAAACATTGTATCGAAGGATAATCAGTATGTTCGCGCGTATGCGGCTGAACATCGTATCAAGATCATAGACAGTCTTAACGAAAAAGATGATTCTTGATGTCGGTCTGAATTATAAACACGCAGCATACAATAAGCCTGTGGAGACTTTTCAGCTCCGCAGGCTCGTTTTTTTATGCCCGGATGATGCTCAAATAGCACCGAAATCCAAAATGCACCCCCTGATTAACGAAATAGCCAATAAAAAAACGATAGCAAGGTAATCGTTTTTTTATTGGCAGGGTAGTGCATCTGAAAGTGGTATTTCGGGGGTGAAAACTGGCTGTCAGCCGACCAATCGTTTTCTTATACCCTCGAAAACAACGCAATATCTACTTTTTTATGGCATGAAAATGCACCCTAACTTTGTATCAAAATTAGGGTGCTAATATGGTTGCGGAGGGCGGATTTGAACCACCGACCTTCGGGTTATGAGCCCGACGAGCTACCGGACTGCTCCACTCCGCGTTCTCAACGAAATTTATTATATCACAATTTCGATGAAAAGTCAAGTGCTTGATCCAAAAATGTGAATGTGCACATAAAACAATGCATTTGCATAACTATTGTAGTAAAGGTGGTCTTCGTATATTTTCTCATAAAGCAGGTGCGATATATCTCCGGCTATCGCGTGAAGACCGAACAGGAGCAGAATCTGAAAGTATTGCGAACCAGCGCAGTATGCTGCTGCAATATGCGCAGGCACATCATATTTCAGTTAGGTATGAATTCGCCGATGACGGTATAACCGGTACCACGCAGAATCGGAAATCGCTCCAAAGGATGTATCGTGCAATCGAAGACGGTTACATCGGAACAGTTCTGGTGAAGGATTTATCCAGATTGAGCCGGAATTTCATCCACACCGGAAGTCTGATTGAGGAGTGGTTCCCGCAGAAGGGTGTTCGTCTGATCTCGGTTGATGATGGTATTGATACGGGATTGGTATCGCCGAGCAATGATATTTTTGCAATTCGTGCAGTTCTGGATGACTGGTATGCAAGAGACATTTCCCGAAAAGTGCGTGCGGCGATATATGCAAAACAGCATGCCGGATTCTGTACCAGTGCATCGCTTCCGTTTGGTTATTATCGGAATGATCGGATGATTCTGATTCACTCTTCACATGCACTGATCGTGCAATCGGTTTTTCAACAATACGAAGCGGGCGATTCCTGCTGTGAGATTGCAAAGTACCTGAAAAGCCGGACAGATACATCAAATCTGCGCAAATGGAGTGATACAGCAGTCCGGCGGATGCTTATGAATACTGCGTATATAGGTCGTTTCTTGCTGCATAAAACAGAAAAGTCCAGTTACAAAAGCAATCGCAGAAATTATTTGCCGGCATCAGCGTATATTACATATCCGATTCCGCCGATTATATCTGATCAGCAGTTTTATCATGTGCAGGAAATGCTAAAACTGCATGGATATCGTGTATATCCGAAACATTTTCTTGCCGGATCGGTTTTCTGCGCTGTATGCGGCGCACCAATGCATGTTTCCGGAACGGGTGACAGCGGCAGGGCAATTTGCAGTACGCGCAAAAGGTTTCAAGCCTGCAACGCACCGTCTGTCTGCTGTGCGGAATTGCTTGATGCGGTAAGGCAGGTTTGCAGAGATGACGGAATACCGGAATCAGAAACAGCAGTACGGCGGGTTTTATCGTGTATTCGCGTATCTCCTGAGATCATCACGATTTGCCTGAAATACAGAGCGCCGAAGTATACAACGCATATGCACACTATCGTTTCTGCACATGAAACATATGAATGATATTACAAATATGACGTATTTTCATTGATCCAGAGTATTAGCAGTATCTGTTAAGAATTGCTTTATTTTTGCAAGCAATTTTTCACTTGCGGGCATTGAATTTTTCTTTATAATATGCTATAATAGTAAAATAGGAATGATATGCGATAGAGGGATGTATATGAAGCAAAATAATTATAATCAGGAAGATACAAGTTATATTATAGGCAGAAATGCCGTAACCGAAGCACTGAAAGCAGGCAGCCCGATCAATCAGATTTTTGTTGCGTCCATGAACGGCAGCCTCGGAGCGATATGCAGTGCCGCAAGGAAGCAGGGGATTCCGGTCAAAGTTACGGATGCACGTAAGCTGGACAGTATGGCAGGCGGCAATCATCAGGGCGTCTGTGCCGAAGGCGCATGTGCGCAGTATGCGACAGTTGCTGAAATTCTTGCAGTCAGCGAAAAAAAAGGGGCAAAACCCTTTCTGATTCTGTGTGACGGGATTGAAGACCCGCACAATCTCGGCGCGATTATACGGACAGCCGAAGCGTCCGGTGCAGACGGTATTATTCTGCCGAAGCGCAGAAGTGCATCCCTGACGCAGACTGTTTTCAAGACATCTGCCGGTGCCGCGAGCTGGCTGCCGGTTGCTCGTGTCAGCAATCTTGCAACAGAGATGATCGCGCTGAAAAAGCAGGGGCTTTGGTTCTACGGTGCTGATATGAACGGCGCACCTGCGACGAAGACAGATTTGAAGGGCGCAATCGGGCTCGTGATCGGCTCCGAGGGCTTCGGACTCAGTGAACCGGTCAAGGCGCAGTGTGACGGAATCATCTCACTGCCGATGTTTGGAAAAGTGAACTCATTGAATGCTTCTGTAGCTGCCGGAATTCTGATGTATGAAGCGATCCGTCAGCGCAGTGAAGAAAGATAAAAACAGAAAGGATGCATACGGAATGTCGTCCAAAAAACACAAAACGAAACAAACTCAGGCAAATCCTTCCGCTTCTGCCGTAAATGCAGAACAGACTGATGCAAAAAAAGAAGAAAAGACAAATCAGTCGCTTCAGGAGCTGGCAGAAGAGGCAGATAAGGCGGAAACGCTGAAAGACAGTAAGACGCAGAAAATTGAAATGGCGGCTGTGACTCCAGCAAAACGCGAGCCTTCTTTGCAGCCGCTCAAACAGCCGAAGCCGCGTGAGATCAAACGGGAACCGGCGCCCCCGAGACCCGGACAGCGCAGAAAGGCTGATCCTGTCCGCACGGTAACGCCTGCCGATATCAAAAAGCCGCAGGTATCATTTATGAATTCGATTGCGCATGTTGAGCCGGAATCACTTGCGCAGCGCGAAACGCATGTTGCAGCAACCTCGCAGGCATATGATCATGCTGTGCTTGTGAAGGAGGATGAAAACGGCGAATACAGACCGAAAATCCGCCGGATGAACGATTCGACCAGAGCAAAAGAGCTGCGCCGCCGTCAGGTTTCTTCCAACGGTCAGCCGTATCAGCGCGTTTCGCCGGTCGCATCCATGCAGACGCTGCCTGCTTCCAAGCTGCGCAAGCGCCGCGAGCTTGCCGATGCACCGGAGGTATTGGAGCGTATACCCGAAAATCTGAAACAGCATCCGCGTGATGCAGCGCGTCCGATTCGGTATATCGGTCAGGCGGAGCATACGCAGCTTGATCTGTCTGCGAGCAATTCCGAAGCGCGAAAGCATATCAATATCGACGTGCGTTATCAGGATGAACGCCGCGAGCGGACTGATTTACCGAAGGAAGCCAAGCAGCAGACGGAAAATAAGGAAGCAATCCGAAACGATCTCAATGAGCTGAACCTCAATCTTTCGCTGCGTATTTTTATTCTTGGATTTCTTGCGCTTTGCAGCGGCGCAATTACGCTGCTTGACTGGCTTCCGTCTTTTTCGATGCCTTCTTTTTTAAGCAGCAAAGATGCACCGATTGCGTATCTGACGATTCAGCTTCTGCTCGGTATGGCGGCGCTGCCGTTTGTCGGCGGACTGCTCAAAAACGGATATCTGAAACTTTTGAAGCTGAAAGCGGACTGTGATTCGCTTGCTGCGATGTCGATGATGACTGCTGAGATCGCTGCATTTCTGATTCTTCCGAGCCCGAATATGCTGCGGACAGGCGTTGTGTCTGTTTATATTTCAATCGGCTTGTTTACGCTGGTTATGAATTCAGTCGGCAAAAAAATGATCGCAGCGCGTGCGATTCAGAATTTTGAGCGCCTGACGGACGGTAATCCGAAATATGCTATCCGTTATGTGGAGGATGAAAAACGCTCTGAAAATCTGACGCGCGGCACTTCCGGTGAGTTTCCGATTCTTGCCGTCATGCAGCCGATTGAGAATTCGCAGGATTTCCTGAAATATACTTTCTCGACTGATATCGCTGACAAATTCTGCCGTACTGCCGTTCCGCTGATTAGTTTACTCGGCGGTCTGTTTGCAGTCGGTATTGCATTGCTGCGCCGCGACCATGTGGAAAGCGCTGTTTGTTACGGCACTTCTGTCTTTGCACTGTGCTTTTCTGCCTGTGCCTGCACGGCGATTACACTGATTTCTAATCTGCCGATGCTGACCGGAGCGAAGGATTATGTCCGCAACAGCGGCATTCTGCTTGGCTATCAGAGCGTTGACGATTTCTATGATGTCAATACGATCATGACGGATGCAAGTGCATTGTTTCCGCAGGGGACGACAAAGCTCGAGTCGATTCAGGTTGTCGGAGAAGCCCATACAGAGGAGGCACTGCGCTATGCAGGCTGTCTGACAAACCATGCAGGAAGTATCTTAAAGGATATTTTTGCCGGTGCGATCCTGACCGATGATCCTTCTGCACAGTATGTTGAAAATTATGTCTATGACGAGGGGAAAGGCGTCAGCGGTTGGATTGACAACAAGCGAGTGCTGCTCGGAACGCGCGATATGATGATCGAGCACAGCGTTGAGGGGATTCCCGCGACTGCAAAGGTACGCGATATGGTGCAGGAGGGACAGGATGTGCTGTATCTTTCGATTGCAGGCAGTGTTGCTGCGCTGTTTATTGTCAGTCTGGAAGCAAGTAAATCTGTCCGTTTCTGGCTCAAGGAGCTGGAGCGTGAAAATTTGATTTTGCTGGTACGCAGCAATGATGCAATGCTTTCACAGCGCAGGATTTCCAAGCTGTTCGGCATCCGTGAGGACCGTGTCAGGATTATTCCGGCACGTTTTGAGGCGGATTTTGTTGAGGAGACCAAGCCGCTCCAAACGGCAAGTCCGTCGATGCTCTGTGCCGGACGTCTCGCCGGTTTCATTCAGACTGTGGTCGGTGCAAAACGAATCCGTTCTGCATCCAATCTCGGTATGATTTTGCAGGCTGTGACTGCCTGCCTCGGCTTCCTGTTTATTTTGATTTTTGTTCTGCTCGGTGCTTATAATGAAATCAGCGGCGGTATTCTGCTGCTCTATCATTTGATTTGTACTGCCGTGACCACTATGACAATCCGGATGAAGGATACCTGATCGGAAAGGAACGGATCATGCGTTTTCGGAAACTGACCATACTGCTTGTGTTATCTGCTTGTGTGCCGGTTGCCGGATGTGCAGAACCGGAGCTGTTTCAGCAGGAATCGGAACAGGATACCGCAGATCATGCAGATCAGCGTTTTGATCTCAACGGAATGAAACAGCAGGTTCTGCGCTTTCAGCAAAGCTGGAATGATGCAGCGCAGACGCCTGTGCTGCAAGAGCAGATTGATACGGTGATTCAGGCTGTCGATGAAGCATATGCGCAGCATTGCCGTGCACAGATCGCTTACTACGCAGACTGGAATAATGATGATCTTTTCGCATTGAATCATGAGTGTACCGAAGACTATTTTGCTGCCGCGGATATCGCAGATTGGTTCTTTGCAAACGGTTACAAAAAATCCGCAGATTCCGGCTTGTTTGCTCCGTATATTGAAGAAGAAAATCTGCCGTATTATACAGGTAATTCACTGACACGCATCATTGCGTATGCAAAATCCGATGCCTCGGCGGATTCGGAGCGGCTGAATGACTATTATAATCTGGCTTACGGCGATGAACCGGACCTCGATAAAACGAACAAGCGCTGTGCAAAAATCTATCTGGATTCGCTGAAAGAGCTGGATGTTTCTCAGGCACTGTTCAATTATTATGACCGCGACTATACCGCGGCGGAAGCATCGGAGGTATATCAGGAGATTCGTGCACAGCTTGTTCCGCTGCGGGATGCGTTAGAGCGCAGACTGAATGATTCCGGAGAAGATATCTGGTCCGAGCCGCTGCATGATGATCCCTATGATCTTCTGAAACAGTATGCGCCGAAGCTGTCTCCGTCGATTGCCGAATCGGCTGACAAGCTGTTTTCCGAACATCTCTATACGGCAGCGGAAGGCTTAAACTGCTATGACGGCAGCTTTACGCTCAATCTTCCGAATGAGCAGATCGGACTGATGTATACGTATTTAACCGATACAGCGTATGATTTTATCACGGTCACGCATGAATTCGGTCATTTTCACTCGGACTGGCGCGATACCACACCGGTTTGCATGCAGGGGATGAACCTTGATATCGCTGAGGCACGGTCTCAGAGTATGGTAACATTGTTCCTGCCGTATTATCAGGAGATTTTCGGGGCGGATGCTGTAGAGAAGCAGCAGCTTGTTCTGCTTGATCTGCTGGATGCTGCGATCTCCGGCTTTGCAGTCGGGGAATTTGAATACCGCGTGACGCAGCATCTTGATGATTTTTCTCCCTCTGATACTGCAAAGCTGTTTGCGGATATTATGGATGAATGCGGTGTCAATCTGGAGCTTTATGAGGTCTCACATTTGTTTGAGCAGCCCGGATATTATATCAGCTACGGTGTATCTGCACTGCCTGCGCTTGAAATGTACACGGTAGTCATGCAGGATCCGGAGCAGGCACACACGGTTTATGATGAACTCAGCGGGTATTCCTGTCTTTCGGGTGAATATGCATTTCGGGATGTGATGCAGCGCTGCGGTTTTTCGGATTATTTCGATGCAGCTTCGATCTGTCAGCTTGCAGAAACGCTTCGAACTGATTGATACAGAAATCTGAAAAAAACGGACACAGGATCATGTGATTCTGTGTCCGTTTTGCATATAGGAAATTATACAGTATCCGCAGCAGAAGGCTCGCCGTAAACCTGACGAAGCACATTTGCCATCTCAGACCGGAAGACCGGCGTTTTGACTTCGTAGATGCGTTCCGCTTCGATTGTCTGCATCTGCTGTTCCGTATGCACATCGTCAATGATGATGATTGCAATGGAAGGGGAGACCTCTCGGATGTTCGGGATGCAGTTTTCTTTGGAAAATTTGATATCCGACTGCCGCAGAACGATCAGTTCATACGGAGACTCCTGCGTTTCAGCCAGCTTGAGATATGCATAAATACCTTCCAGATCAGACTGCCATTCGCACTGCATGCCGGATTCGCGCAGCATTTCGATGGTCGCAAGCGCAGCAGCCTGCTGGGAATCCCAAACAAGTGCCCGTTTGCCGAAGGTTCTGCGAAGCGGGAAGATGACATTGTTCTTCTGGTACGTAAACGGTACGCGCAGAACGACTGCACTGGAATGATCGGGGAGCGGCTTGAATTCCAGTGTGCCGCCCATAATCGAGATCAGGCGCTTGCTCAGATAGATATTATACTGCTGATAATCCGGATTATTCAGGAAGAACGCAGCTTCGACGGATTTCATCGGGTCATTCTTCGGAATCGGCGAAAGAATGCCGCTCTGAATATCGAGTGAAACACTGTCGCCCTGCATCATCAGCGAGAACTCATACATACCCTGTTCTTTGTCTTCAATCGGAGTTTCCGCCAGACGCATCATGATTTCGGATTCATCCGGCAGAGAACGGATGATATTGAAGAAAATGTTTTCAACGAGGAATGAAAGCCTGCGGGAATCACAGAGAATGACCTCGTCCGTGACATGTGTTGTATAAGAGTAGAAGCGGATTTTCTTCTTTTCAAAGAGGTCTTTGGAGTTCAGCCGCATTTTTTGCATCAGTGTTTGCAGACTGGTCGGCTCGCAGAGCAGCGGAAGCTGATTGTTTTCCAGCAGCAGCAAGTCCTTGGTACATGCAGTCATAGCAGAAAGCCGCTCATATGCTGCAAAGATCAGACCGGTATCATGGTGCCTTCTTGCATCCTCAGGCAGATCGCGTTCCAGCTTATCGAGTGCGCAGTAAATCTGATTGAGCGCAAGCTGGAAGCTGCTTGCAATGTTCATGAAAACATGTGCACGGCGGATTCTCGCACGTTCATTGTTGCGCAGATTGGTGAGAAGCTGTTCTTTTTTCTGCTGTAAGGACAACAGGTGTGAATCGCGGTTCTGAATCTCGTCGTTGACATTTTCGATATAGGTAAGTGCAAAATTCTTGCCGTTTTCATTTGTCAGAAATTTGATGCCGATATTGCACCAGAGATATACGCCGTTTTCGGCGGGATCAATCAGGAACAGCCGCTTCAGTTCACCTGAATTTTCGCGGGCAGCCTTCAGAATATGATCATATGAGAAAATATGCTTGAACTCGATCCGCTGATCAGGATGTACAAAGCGGTCGGCATAATGCTCGCAGTAATCGCGGAAGCTCTTGGTATCGGCATCCGGAATCAGGGTTTCGTCGTCGAGCTGATAATGCCGGATGGTATCCGCATCAAGATCAACTTCGCCGACATGGAGGAAGGTGTCCGAGATAATATGGTCGAATTTGCGGTGCATTTCGAGCTGTTCATGCTCGGAGCGCGTGAGATTGTTGCGGCTGGTGACTTCATCATCCACATCGGAGACATAGATCATTGTATGGAGCACGCCGTCCTCATCCTTTTGCAGATACATCTCTGCGCGGACAAAGCGCCAGCCGGTCTCGGACTTATCGCGGTAATCAATCGAAATCTGACGCTTGCCCTGACGATAGTTTTCCTCAGCGGTTAGCGGCAGCAGTGCGATTGCGACCTTTTTATAATCCTCCGGATGACAGTGCGGCATGATCATACGCTCGAAAAACTGTCCGAAGGGACATTCCATAGGCGGCATGACCATGTGGTTTGCAATCCGGTAGCAGAGCGAAATCTGCTTGCTGTAATCATTGTCAATGAACCAGATATAACGGTTCCGGATCAGTGTATAGAACTGTTCCGTCAGTGTCTGCTGCGCACGCTGCGCGGCAATTTCCTTCCGGCGCTGTGCGTCAATATCCTGCACAGCATAGACCGCTTCGACCGGAGAACCTTCCTCAGTCTTGATGACAGTAAACACGGAGCGCGTCCACTTGAAATTGACATTCGGGTCCTGATGCGGCGAGATGCGGCGGTAAATCAGGCTGATCTTGTTTTCATTCGGCTCGATATAATCCGAAATACATCGCGGATCAGATAAGATATGCAGTTTCTCGCGGTCATCGGGATGTACAAGCTGCATCAGTCTGCCGGCAATTTCCTCGAACTGATAGATTCGCTCCATTGAGAAGAACGATGCCAGATCAGGAATCACGGAACAGACTACAACCTCATTTGTCCGCAAGTCAATGTGCAGCATCAGGCGAAACATATCGCCGACGCCGGTCAGAATATAGCTGTTGCGGAGGGAAACGGTTTCGAGCTCACTGCGGTAGCGGTCGGAGCGTTCCTGTACAAGATGCTGTTCATTGCTGTCTTTGCCGAAAAGCAGGACAATCGACTGATTCAGTGCCGCGAGTGTGAAGCTCGCCCAGCGATATTCCTCATCGACAGCGCGGCGTACCGTACAGGTTGGGGATGTATTTGCCTCCAGGAAGAGACGAATCTGCTCCTCGGAAAAGCTCGCCAGAAACTGCTCCCTGTCCTCGGGATGAATCACAGCCTCTGCATATTTTTCAAAATACTCGGTAAAAGAGGGGAAGAGCGCCTGCGTATTCATCAGCGGATTCTTGTCAATGATAATTGAGGCGCGCTTCGAGATCGAATCCAGACGGACAGAGGTAAAGTACGCAGACGTCAGTACAGCCTTCATCATCTGCATTGCTTCCGGCGGCGGACCGTAGGCGCGCTTGTCAATCGCCAGTACATTGACGTCCTGTCCCTCCCATGTCGTGCAGACAGCATGGAGGACAGCACTTTCCGGAAACCACGGATGTTCGTCAAGCGGCAGGGGAATGGTTCTGCCGGATGCCGCTGCTGTTTTCAGCAGATTGTCAATTTTTTCATTCTGAAACAAATCTGAATAGACTGTATTTTCGTTTGTATCCGGAAAATATTTCGACGCAGTCTGATTCAGATACAACAGCTTGAGTGTATTCCGATCAAAAATCAGAACTGCATCTTCACGCATATCAAGAAACATCCGGTCGGTTTGCTGATTCCACATGCCGATTCCTCCTATCCCCCTGTAATCATCAAAAGATTATACTTCTCACAATAAATATCTATTATTATACCAAAACCGCCGCAGAAAGTCAATGAATCTGCGGCGGTTTCATCTCAATATACAAAAAACGATTAAAACAGAGAAAGCATTTCTGAGGGCGATTCTGTAAAGCAAAATGCACCGGATTCCAGCAGCCTTTCCTTTGTGCGAAATCCCCAAAGCACGCTGATGCACGGGATTCCGGTGTTTTGTGCGGTCTGCACATCTACCTCGGAATCACCGACATAAACGGCACTTTCGGGTGTACATCCGAGCTGCCGGATTGCTTCCAGCACAGAATCGGGCGCCGGTTTCAGCGGAACGCCCTCGCGCTGTCCGACCGCTGCCTGAACGGACGGAAAATAGATGCGGCAGAGACTTTTGACCTGCGCATCCGGCTTGTTTGATACGACGCCGAGGCGATATCCGCGCTGAATCAGTGCATCGAGCAGCTCCGGAATGCCGTCATAGGGGCAGGTTGTATCATTGGAATGCGCAGCATAAATTGCTTTGGTATCAGACAGCACTTTCTCATAGAGCGGATTCTTGTCTCCGTCGGGAATGGCACGGAATACGAGCTTTCCGAGTCCGTTTCCGACAAACCGCCTTACCTCATCCGTTGTCCGTTCCTGCAGACCGTTCTGACGGAGTGCAGCATTCAGGCTGTTTTTCAGGTCGGTCAGCGTATTGAGCAGTGTTCCGTCCAAATCGAAAATGACTGCCTTTTTGTCCTTGAAATTCATGTATCTGTGTCCTTTCGTCAATCAGAGACAGCATTCGCCGTTCCATGTGAAACATCCGGCTTCTGATAGAAGCAGCCTTGTGACCAGCCGTTTTTTTGCATCATTCGGTCGATGGATACAATCATCAGATCACGCTGCATAATCCAGTCCGGCGCAAGGAGACGGTCGCGCAAACAGTTGCCGGTAATACGATGCACAACCATATCCGGCGGAATATGCGTCAGTACGTCTACTGCCCATTCTATATAGGTCTGCATGGAGATCGGTTCAAATTCACCGCGCAGATACTGCTGCGCAAGCAGTGTATCTTTCATAATGAACAGACTGTGGATTTTGATGCCGTCAATACCGCAGCGGTTTAATACATCGACTGTATTGCGGATATCGGCGATTGTTTCGCCGGGCAGTCCGAGAATGATATGTACAATGACCGGCAAACCGCGTGATTTCAGGATTCTGACTGCTTTCTCAAAGCATTGCAGATCATAGCCGCGGTTGATCCTTTTTGCTGTCAGATCATTGGCAGTCTGCAAGCCGAGCTCCGTCCAGACCTCATATTTCTGTGCATATTCAGCGAGCAGGTCGGCAATTTCTTCCGTGATACAGTCCGGTCTTGTGCCGATGTCGAGCACCTTGATTCTGTCGTCAATCAGCGCTTCATCATAGCGTGCACGCAGCACTTCAACAGGTGCATAGGTATTTGTAAAATTCTGAAAATATACGATCCAAGCGGAATCCGGTGCTGCATTCTGCAAGACTGCTTCTGCCTGCTGCCGGATTGTCTTAGAGGCATCCAGTTGTTCACCGGCACCGCGTTCGCCGCAGAAAGTACATCCGCCGAAGCCGCATGTGCCGTCACGGTTCGGGCAGGTAAATCCGCCGTCGATGCAGATTTTCCTGATTTTTCTGCCGTAATGCTCATGCATGAGCTGATTCATCGTATAATAAGGATGCTTCATTTCCGCGGTTCCATGACCTTCCAGACGGCATCTGCAATGATTTTCTGTCCTTCTGCATTCGGGTGCGGATCGTAATATTCAAAAGCATCGCCGTCGGTCGTTTCCGCATTGGCTGTGCCGATCACAGGCAGCGGATCGCATGCAGCAAAGGCGGCGGCAATATCGACCGGAATCAGATCGTCATGCTTTGCAGTAAGATCGGCTATGATCTCATTTGCACGGTCGATCTGAGACTGCGCATAGCCGGCAAGATCGGTATTTTCCGGAATCAGATCGGACGCAAGTCCCTCCGGATACGGATTGTAAATATTCAGAACATATACATCCGCTTTGTCATTCCGTTCACGAATCCACTGATAAATCGTTTCGAGGTCAGCATCCAGCTGTACAAGGTTTTCGTCTATTTTTTTCTGCACAGCTTCCTTGACGGCGTCTGTATCCTGCATTTCGTCTTCAAACTGCTTCTGGATATCCTCGAGCTCCTCATCTGTCAGCGATTCCGGATGCGAAACGTCGATGCCTTTTTCTTCCGCTTTTTCAATAATATAATCACCGTATGCACCGAGCAGATTGTTCGCGCCGATATACAGAATGATTGCGTCGGCGGAAGGTGCATGCAGGGCTCTGCCGTTGTTGAGCTTGCGGATCAGATCGCTGCTGTTGTCACCGGAAACAGCGTAGTTATAATCATTCCATTTGAGCTTGTCTCTGGAATGCAGTTTTTCAGCAAGATATGCAGAATAACGCTGTGTGGTCACATCTTCCATTCCGTAGCCGAAGGAGATTGAGTCGCCGAGCGTTACAAGACTTTTTTCCTCCGGAATCGAAGACATATGCTCTGCGGATTCCGTACCGGAATTCTGCGCCGTACTGCCGCAGCCTGTCAGCAGGCAGGCAGATATCATAACCGCAAGAAATTTGCGAAAATGCTTCATAATCATGCTCCTTTCAGCAATGCATCATGCCACGGCACCGACGATGACAGGCTCCGTCTGAAACTTTTCACTGACCGAATCCCAGCAGAATACCGCATACCGCGATACTTTGTTTTCCTCGTATTTGATCGGGAGATACAGGTCATAGTCGCCGTCGGAATCATAATCCGCCAGATAATAATCCGTATCTATTGTATGCTGGAATGCCTCGGATAAATCATAGGGGATTGTCTGATAATTGCCGCCTGCCAGCCGTACAGAAAATGAATCCGGCTGAAAGCGGTATGCAAAAAATTCGGGAAGCGGTGTCGCAGCATTTCGTTCATCCCCGATGCCGCCCTGAAACAATCCTGTGTTTTCTGTTCCCTGTTCATCCGGATCGGATTCGTCTGTTACCGGCATTTCGGATGTCAGCGTCGTCTGCTCGGTGACGGTAACTGCCGCTGTGACAGTTGTTGTGCCGGCAGCTTCTGCGGTGTGTTCGGATGATGAAGCGGGTTCGGCAGTGCATCCGCAGCAGGGGAGTATCCACAGCAAAACAAACGCAGCTGTTATCTTTTTCATTGGTGTATACCTTTCCGTACAGCACAAGGAAGCGAAGGGTGAGCTTCGCTTCCGTTTATCATGATTATTCAAAAAAGTCGCGGTATTTTTGCAGGGTTTCACTGATGCGGTCCCAGATTGTAATATAGCCGTCATGCTCCTCAAAGACCTTGCCGTGCGAATTGCCGTTGTCGAATTTCATCTGCGAATAGTTGTTGTCAAAATGCGGCACATAGGTATTCGGGTGACCTGTCGGGTCAGAGCAGCGGCGGCGAAGCGCATCAATCGTGACATTGCCGAGCTCCTGCTTCAGCTCGAAAAATGCGCGCAGGATTTTGTGATTGTTCTGCTGCGGATTTCTTGCCCAGCGGGGAATCCGGTTGATTGCTTTTCCGAAATCCGGTAAAACGCTGCGCGGTGTAGGAATCCGTCCCTGCGCAGCAGACTGGTTCTGCGCCCGTGCAGCACTGTCGGCGCGCTTCGGCGGAGGTGTCTGCGTCTGTGCCGCCTGTGTCGGATTCTGCTGCTGCGGCTGCGCATAGCTCTGCGGATTCGGTTTCGGCTGCTCGGGCACACGGAACTCATCGGCAGCGGTCTGCAAGGCTTTTGCTAGGTAGCCGCGGATAAATTCCTCGCCGATTGCATCACGGTTTGCACCGGTCAGCTGCATTGCAAGCTCAAATTTATTTGCCAGTTCATCCGGCAGAGTGAATGTGATCTGTTTCATAACAATACCTCCATAAACAGACGGCATCAGTGTGTTATGATCCTAGTATAATACAATATTGCAAATTTGTCAAGCTCTAAATTGCAATTTAGAAGATTTGTAACCGGTTTGTAATATTTATGCAGCTTCGGAAACAGCTTTTTTCTTCTTTTCTTTTCGTTTTTTCTGTTTTGCAGCAGCACCGAACGGACGTCTGCGGGTCAGGCGATTGAGCTTCGGCGTCAGCAGATTCATAACCACAACGGCAAATACAGCACCTTCCGGATATCCGCCGTAATGACGGATGAAAAATGTCAGGACACCGCAGCCGATGCCGAATACGCATTTGCCTGCCAGTGTGAAGGGTGTTGTCGTGAAATCCGAAGCCATAAAGCAGGCTGCAAGCAGAATACAGCCGGAGAGCAGCTGTCCCGGCACATCAAACCCGCCGATCCATGTCAGCAGCGCAAATGATCCGAGGAAGGAAAGCGGCGTCACAGGGGAGATGATGCCTGTCAGGCAGAGAAATACGGCGCCGAGCAGCAGCGCAGCGGCACAGCCTGTCCCGATATAGCTTGCGCAGTTTCCGAGAATGAGATCCCAGTAGGTTGCACCGCCGGACATCAGCGGTGTGACGCGCGTCAGTTCGCCGGTTCCCGGAATCCGCCATGTTGTCATCTCCTGATAATTCATAATCAGAAGGAAAATCCATGCAATTCCGGCAGGATTCACCGGATTCTTGCCGATGCCGCCGAAAAATTGCTTGATTGCGATAGCGAGGACGCTGCCGAGTGCAGCCTTCCACGGTTCCAGATCAGGCGGCAGCAGCATGCCGAGAATCAGACCCGTCACGACGGCACTGAGATCGCGCACCGTCATTCTGTGACGGAAGATGAGTGTCATCAGTGCCTCAGTGACAAATGCCGAGCCGACTGAAACAAAAAGAAGCATCGCAGCCTGTGTGCCGTAATTAAAAATGCCTGTGATCGCAGCGGGAAGCAGTGCGATGATTACCAGCAGCATCATGCTTGATGCGGATGCGTTTCCGTGCGTGTGCGGAGCTGATTCAATATGAAGTTTATGCAAATCCATTCTCCTTTCACGCATTGGAAAGCAGGAGCTTTGCCTGCTGGATTGTCTCTGAAAGCGGTCTGTTCGCCGGACAGACATAAGTGCAGCATCCGCAGTTCATGCAAAGACCCGTATGCAGGTCGGTTAAAGCTGCGACATCCCGCTTCTGATACGAACGGTCGATTTCCGTCGGCATCAGATTCATCGGGCAGGCAGAAAGACATTTTCCGCAGCGGATGCAGTCGGTCGGTGCTTTGCGCTTTGAAACGGTTTTCATTGCAACGAGACCGTTCTGCGGCTTGACGACAGATGCGCGGAATGCGGGATAGCATACGCCTGTCATGGCACCGCCCGAATAGATTTCTTTCACGAGATCAAGCTCGCAGGATGCATAGCTCAATACGTCGATGATCGGTGTACCGACCGGAACCTGCAAATTGCAGGCTTTCGGCACTGCATTGCCGTCTACGGTGACAACCCGCTCCACAAGCGGGATACCGGTCTGTGCATACTGATATAAAAACGCGCAGGTACTGACATTCAGCACAAGTACGCCGATATCCTCCGGTTCCTGTCCCTCCGGAACAACCAGTCCGGTCGTATGAAATACCAGCACTTTTTTCTCGCCCTGCGGATACAGCGGCGGCAGCGGGCAAACCGTGATGCCCTTCTGTTTTTCCGCAGCCTGCGTCAGAACCTGAATCGCAGCAGGTTGATTCGACTGTACGCCGATCAGAACCTCTTTGATCTTCATGATTTTCTGAATCATTGCAGCGCCGGAGATAATCTGCTCAGCATTTTCAAGCATCTGCCGCAGATCCGTAGAGAGGAAGCATTCACATTCTGCACCGTTCAGGACAAGGATATTCATTTTCTCGGAACGGCTGAATTTCTGATATGTGAGATCACCGGAGCCGCCGAGTCCGACGCAGCCGGATTTTCTTGCTGCATCCGCGAGCTCCTTCTGATTTGAGATTTTCGGCGGAATACAGTCCGGATGAATCACCTGCAAGCCGTCCGGAATAATCTCCACAGCCGGAACTTTTGTCCCGTCCGGCAGCGAATATTCTGATATGACCGATACATTTCCCGATACACTGGAATGGATCGGAACGGCTTTGTCGGATTCAGCCCTGCCGATTTCCTGACCGACATAGACATATTCATCCGGCTCGACACACGGTACACACGGTTCGCCCATGTGCATGAGCATCGGAATCCGGATGAGTTTTGGCAGCGGAAGAACGGTAATCTGTTTGTTTTGCGCACGTTTGCTTTTCGGCAAACGAATGCCGTTCAAGCGTTTCATAGATTCTGACCTTTCCTGCGGGCTGCGCCCGCTGATATTTGTTCTATAGCGTTCAGCTTGCTTTTTCTGTCATTCTGTGGTATAATAAATATGTTACGGTCTGTGCTGCGTCTGGAGCGTATCTCTGGTGCGAGCAATGCTGTCTTCACTGATCTGGATCAGATTCAGCAGAGAGGAAGCATATTCCGAGAAATCCTTGGAGAGTGTCGCCGTTGTGACATACAGCGTTTCGGCATCTTCAACAGCATCATTTGTGCCGAGTGCGATGCCGCTCGAAGCCGCCTTGATGTTCGATTCATTCAGCGAGATGATCGCATTGGAGCTGTCATTCGCAACAACCTTCGGTACGCGGAAGAGCTTCTGGTCATTGTGCGGACACGCATTATAAATAATGCGGAACAGCTTGTAGACCGACAGCATCAGGTATGAGGAAACTTCGCGGATCAGCGTGACCGAATTTGCACGCTGGGAGAAGGAGAACAGAAGGCTGATCGAATTATTGATAATCTTGCGGTAGAAACGGATTGCTTCGTTGGAGGGCATTTCATTGTTGCCGTCATCATCCGGAATCTCCTCCAGTGTCAGCGTTTTGCCGCCCGGCTCTGGGGTTCTGCCGAGGAGATAGTCGCAGGAGACATTATAGTAGTCGGCAATCCGGACAAGAAAGTCCAGACCGCATTCCCGAATGCCCTTCTCATAGTGGGAGAGCAGTGCCTGTGAAATGCCGAGATCTGTGGCAGCCTTTTTCTGGCTGATTTTACGTTCCTTTCTCTGAAGCGTAATAATGCGCGGAAAATCGTCATTCATTGGTTTTCATACTCCCTTCGTGATCAGACTTCAATACAGTCCTTCATACCTTACAATTATATAACAAATAGTATAATTTGTAAAGCCCTAAGACGCAAAAATAACTGCCAAAAATATGCGAATATTTTTGGTGATTCCGCCTAAAACCGGTAAAAACAGCCTGAAAGGACATTTATTTTATGAAAAATTATCACATTTCTCTGTTCCGCCACGGCAGAACAGATGCAAATGATCGCGGTCAGTATATCGGCACAACGGATTTTCCGCTTAATGACCGCGGCAGGTCGGAGCTGCTGGATAAAACCGACCGCTATGTGTATCCGAAAGTGCAGCGGGTGTATACAAGCCCTTTGCAGCGCTGTACGGAAACCGCTGAGATTCTGTTTCCGGACAGAGAGATCGTTGTCGCTGAGGATTTCCGTGAACTGCATTTCGGAAAATTCGAGGGAAGAACTGCCGAGGAGCTCATGCAGAACGCAGAATATATGGAATGGATCCGCGGCGGAATGGATGCCAAACCGCCGGAAGGTGAGAGTGTATCTGAGCTTTGCATACGCACATTTCAGGGTTTTCACAAAATCCTGCTGGAAATGATGCAGGAGGACTTCAATCATGTTGCGGTTGTGACACACGGCGGCGTGATTGCGAATGCCATGGCTTGCTTCGGCATTCCGAAGCTCGATCCGAAGCAGATTCAGACCGCGCCCGGTGAGGGTTTTGAAATCCAGATCAATCCGCAGATGTGGCAGCAGGCACAGGCATTTGAAATTCTCGGTGTCTCGCCGTTTCTGCCGGAGGAAAGCGAAACCTTCTGAACAGGAGGATACTATGCTCGAAGTCGTATTTACGATTGTGATTATTATTGCGCTGCTGCTGTTTTTCGGAATTGCACCGGAAACGATTTTTGTTGTATTTGCGACGGTTGTGCTCGGTCTGGTCGCAGTTGCAATGCTGTTGTTTATCCTTTTTTTTGTGATAACGGACATTGCGCTGCTGTTCCGCCGCCGCGTAAAAGGAGAGTTCCTTCGCGTCGATGATACCGAGCGCTTTGATCATGCGGTATACAAGGTGGATAATCAGGAATACTACTGCCTGTTTCCGGCAGAATCCTTCGGCAGGCAGCGTATCTACCATGAAAAACAAAGCTATTTTCTGCTGATACCGCGCAATCCGAAGCGCAGGAGTGCCTATGACAGGCACAGTCTGATTACGATTGCAGTCGGTTCTGTATTCTCTTTGATTTTTGTGGGATTGCTTGTCGGCGCATATTTCCTGATTCGCTCCATACAATAAATCTGCTGTACCGTGCGATGCATGATACAGCAGATTTTTCTTACAGTGTATAGCCTGCGGCGCGCAGATTGTCAATCAGGCTGCCGAGGATTTCTGCATTTGTTGCGGATACGGAATGCAGCAGATACATCGCGCCGCCGTGTGCAGCTTCGGTCAGTTTTTCAAGTGAAGCCTGCGGTTCCGGCTGTGCGTCGGTTTGCCAGTCCACATGCGCAGCGCTCCAGAACAATGTCTTATAACCGAGTGTGATGATCTTTTCCAGCGCCCGCGCATCATATTCGCCGCAGGGCGGACGGAAATACTGCATCTCATAGCCGTACTCTGACAGCATATAGTCATGCAGCGACATGATTTCGGTTTCGATCTCCTTGTCACTGAGTGACGGCAGCGCTGCGTGCGTCATGCCGTGATTGCCGAGCATATGCCCTTCTGCAATCATGCGCCGCACGAGCTCCGGTTCACGCTTCGCGTAATCGCCGGTCAGAAAAAATATCGCAGAAACGTGCCTATCACGCAGCGTGTCCAGTATGCCGGCGGTATAGCCGTTTTCATATCCCTGATCAAAGGTCAGGATGATGCGGCTGTCATCCGGTGTCAGCGCATAGGCACTGTACTGCCCGTACGCCTCCTGAAACGATACAGCGCCGGTCGGACGGTTCTGCGCATCTGTTTCCTTGCCCTGACCGTATCCCGCGGCAGCGGCAGGAAAGCCGGACATCAGCAGTGCAGCGGCGAACGCAGCGCATAAGGTGATTTTTTTCATCTTGCAATCATCCTTTCTTCATGCAGACAGTGTCTGCGAAGATAGGATATGCAGGAACATGTGCTTTATGTCCGGTTTGATCTGGCATCCAGCGCAGCGACTGCCGGAAGATACCGGCTGTAGTAGCCGACTGCATATGCCGCGCCCGTAATCAGCGGCGGCAATGCCATAAACACCCGTACAGCGGACGGTACAGCCGAAAAAGGTTCTCTTCCGCCGGTCAGAAACTGATATATCCGGATAAACGGCGCGTTGAGCAGCGGAAACAGATTCAGTATCAGAACGCTGTCTGCGTTCGCGGACAGAACCAGATATGTAATACAGGAAGGCAGCATCAGAATCACAGCAATCAATAGAATTTTGCTGATTCTGGTCCTGACTTTGGATGCGCGGTACATGACAACGTCTTCGGCGGCTGCTCTCTGCGCACAGCTTCCGAGCATCAGGACATGCGCTGTGATGCCGAATATCAGTCCGATGATGCGAACAGCCGGATGATCCGGCAGGATCGCCAGTGAAAATGCGAGAATCAGGCACAGGATTTCTGAGCCGAGCAGCCAGAGCAGTCCGTGCAGCATATGTTTTCCGGTATGATTCATAATTCCTCCGAGTATTCATGGCAGAATGCATTGCGAAGTCTGAAATTCGACGGATACTTGTCTGTATTATTATACATGATTTCGACAGGATTGTCCAGCCTTTTCATGAAATTTTGGGAGCATCCACGAAATGCGGCAAATCCGGCACGGATTCAGGCGAATGCTTGACGAAAAACGAAAATTGCGATATAATATATAATATGTGTGCAAAATCAGGTTCCGGAGGAAACAGACATGATACTGGCTTCAATTCTGAACAGCGATCTGGCAAATCTGTCAAAGGTCGCAGATACCGTCGCTGCATCCGGCGCAGACGCGCTGCATTTTGATGTCATGGACGGCAGATTCGTTGATAATATTTCATTCGGACTTCCGGTTCTTTCCTCGCTGCGTCCGTATACAAAGCAGCCGATTGATGTGCATCTGATGATCTCGGAGCCGCTGCGGTTTGCCGAACGATTTATCAAGGCCGGTGCCGATATGCTTTCTTTTCATATCGAAAGCGATTCCGATCCGCAGGAAATGCTGCGCTGTATTCACGGGTGCGGAATTCCGGCAGGTATCGTCGTTTCACCCGATACGGATGTGGATGCGGTTCTGCCGTGTCTGCCTTTGATGCAGAAAGATGATTTTATCCTGATTATGACGGTATATCCCGGACTTGGCGGACAGAAGTTTATGCCGGAAATGCTGCATAAAATCCGACGGCTTTCAGATATTATCCGGCGCGGCAGTCTTCCGCTGCATATCGAGGTGGACGGCGGCATCAATGCAGAAACCGGAATGCTTTGCCGTCAGGCAGGCGCAGATTATCTCGTTGCAGGCTCTTATGTGCTCTGCTCCGATGATCCGGCAGAAGCTGTCAGATCACTGAACAAGCCGCTGCGCTAAAATGTTTCTGTTGCCGCGCGTTTTACGGCATCCTGCTGAAAAATACAGATGCCGTATTCTGAAAGCCTTGCGCGGTTCAATGCTGACAGCCGAAAGGGCTTGCCGTATTCCAGCAGGATATGATGCATGGCAGATACACGGTTCCGACGCAGCTTGAGCGTCAGGATATATGCGGACTGCAAGCGGTAGAGCATGCTGCTCCGGATGCCGTTCTGCTCTCGCTGCAGCAGCGTACAGCATTCGCGCAGCAAATCGGGGTCAGTAAACTGTGCTGCCAGTCTGATGATGCGCTGCTTTGCGGCTTTCTGCTCCGGCTTCTGATCCTGTACGGAAAAATATGCCGAAAGACTGCCGTCCTGTGCGGTCAGCAGCTCGACGGTGACCGGCAGCGATGAAAAGGCAATGCCGCTGACCGCTTCCGCTTTCGCAAGCATAAACGACAGCATCCGCATCATCTGCGGAGAATCAGGTGCCGGCGGTTCGTCCGGCAAAAATACGCGCAATTCATCGGCTGAAAGCTGAACCTTCACCGAGTAAGCGGAAAGCCGTTCTACTGTCATACAAGAAATATCCTTTCTATCGGCTTTACCGCCGTGTGATGATTTGATTATCCGGCAAAGGCAGGTGCAGCATATGCACAAACCCGATCCCCAACGCATTCTGTTTGACCGCTTTGCAGCAGTTTTTGCAATTCTCGCGGCTGCCTCCTATGATTACGGTATCCGAATCTGGGTGCTTGCTGTTATTGCAGCGGCTGTTTCGGCGGCTGCTGAATGTCTCTGTCTTTATGTGCAGAAAAAGGCGTTTACCGCCGATCTGCTGGAAGCACCGGTTACCGGTCTGATTCTGCTTCTGATGCTGCCGCCGACCGTGCCGGTATCTCTGCTTATCATGTCCTGTATCTTTACAATTATCATCGGCAGGGCGATGTTCGGCGGCAAGGAAAATCCGGTAATTCCGCCTGCCGCAGCCGGATTCTGCTTCTGCCTGCTTAACAGCAGAGCGCAAACTGCATCGTTCCCTGTCAGTAAGGGGACATTGCCGATTCTTCATATTGATGCAAATACGCTGACTGACGGCGTTTCCAATTTATGGAACCGAAGCGGCAGATTCTCAGTATCTGTGCTGGAATGGCTCACCGGTTCGCCGCGGCAGCCGATCGGCAGCGGTTCGGTGATCCTGCTGGCAGTTGTTGCGGCGGTACTGATTGTTCGGCGCGCCGCATCCGGCTGGGTGATTGTGCCGGCACTTGCTGCGACGGTGATCAGTAATCTGGCGATATCCAATCTACAGCATCCGTTTTCGGTGATCGTCGGAAGCTGCATGACCGATCAGTTCCTGATTGCTCTGATCTTTCTGCATGCCGACACCGATCATGCACCGCCTGTGCTTGCAGGTATTGCATACGGCTTTGCGGTCGGATTTGCTGTGTTTTTTGCGACGCGCATTCTCTACATTTATGATGCACCGGTTCTGCTCGCTGTTCTGCTTTCACCGCTGACGATCTGGCTGCGCAGAATGATGATGTTTGAGGATGAGGAGAATGTGCCGGAACCGGCTGCTGAGAGGAGGGCTGCTTCATGAAAGCGTCTCCGAAAATAACCGGAACGCAATCTGTTCTTCTGTCCGGTGCGGTAATCGCACCGATTGCAGCATTTTCCGTTTCGCTTACGCAGGCAGCCGCTGTGAGCTTTGCATTTTTTTGCATCACTTTTCTGACGGTTCTGGCGGGGAGTCTGATACCGGTGAAGCTGCCGCTTTCGCTGCGTATCTTATTGTATTCCGTAATCGGCTGTTTGGTGTATATTCCGGTTGCCGTTCTGACTGTGAATCTGTTCCCGTCAGTTTCCGGCGGTATCTATATTCCGCTGCTTAGCTCCGCATTATATCTGACCGCAGGATTTCAGCGGTATTTCAGGCGGAAACACCTGTTCCGCGATTTGCTGAAAAATCTGCTTTCCGTGATCTGTACCGCAATGCTGACCGGCTGCATCCGTGAGGTGCTCGGCAGCGGGACGGTTGCAGGAATTCCGCTGCGGTTTCAACCGCCGCTGCCGATTCTGGTGCACCCGTCCGGCGGGCTGATTCTGCTGGTTCTGATACTGACTGCGGTACCGTATCTCCGCGGAAAGGAGGCAGCACATGCAGATTGCGGCTGATATTGTCATGATTCTCGTACAGAATCTTGTATTTCAGAGTCTGCTCGGATTGTCTCCGGCAGCAGTGTCGGTGAAAAACGGGAGAGGGCTGCTGCGGCTCGGCGTACTGACGATGCTGTGCTGCACGCTCAGCTCTGTTCTGACTGCAATGATCCGCCCTGCGATTCCGAATCTCTGGCAGAAATTGCTGTTTCCGCTTTGCAATGCGTTAATCTGCGGCTCGTTCTGCATCATTCTGGTACTGCTCAGCAGAAAATCCAAGCATCTGAAACGGTTTGTAATTCCCGGGATTTATTATGCAGCCTGTTCATCTGCCGTGCTCGGTACAATGCTGCTCAGCACAGAGTATACGCATGACATACCGGTTGCATTCCGCTACGGATTTCGTTCCGGAGCCGGATATCTCGGCGTCTGCATCATGCTCAAAATGGCTGCGCCGCTGCTTTACAGCGAACATATGCCGCAGGCAGTCCGCGGCTGGAAGGGACTGCTGCTGTATGCCGGTATCCTGTCTATGGCAGCTGCCTGCATCTTCTCTTAATGAACCACAGAAAGGAGCGCATCTTCCGTGAAACATAAAAAGAAAGGAAGAAAAATCTATACCTATCAGGCACGGAACCGCAGAGTGTTCAGTGACTATCATCCGGTACGTTCTGCAATCGGAACGGCGGTTACACTGGTACTGATCGGCGTGATCGGATTTGTCGGATATAATGTTGTCGGTCCGATTGTCACACGCCTGCATCAGGAGGAGCTTAATCCGACAGCGACCGCAGAGCCGTATTTTACGGAGACGCCGCCGCTGGAAACCGCTTCGGAACCGGCTGAAACCGTCATCACAACATCCGCTTCTGCGACAACCGCTACAACCTTCCTCACAACCGAAACCGCTGAAACAACAACGACGGATCCTTTCCCTGTAAGATTTGCGGAAGATGTCGATGTTGCATATCTTGTTGCAGAGGATGCGCTGCAAAGCCTTGACAGTGTGGAGGAGGCAGCAAAGAAATGCCGCGAAAACGGCTATCGTTCGATGATTCTGCCGCTGAAACTCAGCTCCGGCAAGCTGCAATATGCATCAAGCGTTGACAAGGCGCTTGCCTGCGGTGCATCGAATGAATCGCAGCTGACGCTCCGTGAGATCGTGAACGCTGCAAAGCGCTATAATGTCACCTGCGTCGGGCAGATCAGTACACTTGAGGATCATACGTTCCCGAATTATTTTATGGAAGGCTCCTATGTCTTTCAGGACGGTACAACACGCTGGCTGGACAACAATCCGGATGAGGGCGGTCAGCCGTGGCTGAATCCGTTTGATGCAGCATCGGCTGATTATCTCGCCGGTATCGCTGCGGAGATTCAAAAGAGCGGATTTACGCAGATTATCTGTACGGGTACGATTTTCCCGAGCTTTTATCATTCCGATGCGGATTTACTCGGTAATCATATCGAGGATCCTGCCCGCAGAAAAGAAGCGCTGGTGTCCGTGTTGAACCGTATTTCGGATGTTGCGCCGACTGCCGGTCTCTATGCTGATCTGTTTGCCGTGTCACAGGGGAACGAAGAAGCCTTCCAGCCTGCCGATCTCCGCATGGCATCTGTGTACATGGAAATTGATCCGGGTGAATTTACAGATAGCTTCACGGTTGCGGATCAGCGCTTTGATCCCGGTACGCTTGCGTTCCGCGAAAAACTTGAGATGCTTGCCGAAGCTGCTCGGATTGCATCCGGCGCACATGAGGTCATTCCGATCATTCAGGCTGCCGGAATGAGCGAAGCAGATATTGACAATGCCGTAGCGATTTTAAGCGAAAACGGCTTTAAGAAAATCTGCCTTCACAAATAAGCAAACAGCCGGTTCCGGATACGGGATCGGCTTTCTGCGCAGTTTCATGCGGCGTACAAAGCCGTTTGACTGTGCGGAATGTCAAATCATCATGAAAATATACGCCGAATTATGCGCAAAATCGTCACAATCTGATAGAATTTGTCGATTTGAAAAAGAAATCGCCGAAAATCCGTCCAAATCACTTGCAAAATTGAAATAAATATGATATACTATAAAGGAATATCGACGTTGTGTACTAGGAGGAACTACTGTATGTCTATCAATATTGCTATCGACGGACCTTCCGGTGCCGGAAAAAGCACACTTGCACGCCGACTGGCTGCAAAGCTCGGCTTTATCTACGTTGATACCGGTGCGCTGTATCGCGCGATTGCGCTCAGCATGCTGCGCCGGAATGCTGATACAGAGGAACAGATCATCGGCAGTCTGCCGGAGCTGAATGTCACGCTGAAGTATATCGACGGCGAACAGCATGTTTTCGCAAACGGCGAGGATGTGTCATCGCTGATCCGGACTCCTGAGGTGACAATGAAGGCTTCGAGCGTCTCTGCGATTCCGGAAGTCCGCAAATATCTCTTTGATTTACAGCAGACACTTGCGAAAGAGCATTCTGTTGTGATGGACGGACGCGATATCGGAACCGTGGTTCTGCCGCATGCGGATGTGAAGATTTTCCTGACTGCATCGCCGGAGAAACGTGCGATGCGCCGCTGGCTTGAAATGCAGGAGAAGAAGATTGTCGGACAGACATATGAAGAAGTCCTTGCAGATGTCATTCGCCGCGATGAACAGGATATGAACCGCGAGATCGCACCGCTGAAACAGGCGGAGGATGCGATCCTTGTGGATACATCAGAGCTGAATCTGGAAGAATCTGAACAGCTGCTTCTCAAAGTATGTAAGGAGAACCTCGAAAAATGAAAGGGTTTTACAAGTTCGCGCTGGGCGTGATGCGTCTGGTCATGCCGATCTGGTATAAGATAGATGCCGACGGACTGGAGTATCTGCCCGAGGAAGGCGGATACCTGTTTGTCAGCAATCACCGGAGTATGGCTGATCCGATTCTGATCGGCACGCAGAACCCGTCTGCTGAATTCTGCTTTCTCGCTAAGCAGGAGCTCTTTGATGACGGGTTTGTCGGCTGGCTGCTGAAAAAGCTCGGTGCGGTCGCGATTGACCGCGGTACCGGAGATACCGATCCGCTGGAGGAGATCGAATACCGTTTGCAGAACGGTCAGAATGCACTGATTTTTCCGGAGGGAACCCGTTCCAAAGACGGTACGCTCGGAAAGTTTAAGACCGGTGCGGCACTGATTGCTGCGCAGACCGGTGTACCGATTGTACCGGTCGGCATCTTCTTTGACGATGATGAGCTGCATTTCCGCAGCACAATACATATTCGCTACGGCGCGCCGTTTCAGGTTCCGCAGACTGATCCTAAAGACCCGTCTCCGGCAGTGCTGAAACAGGTTCGCCAGGAAATGACCAAAAATGTTTCCGCTCTTCTGACAATGAATCCCTATGATGAAAAAGCGATTGAGATGAAGGAAACTGCGAATTCGGATGCAGAAGATATTGAATCTGTCAGAAAGAAAAAATCTTCGGATGAAAATCTGGAATCGGAGGGTAAAGATAAGAACATGAGTAAACAGAATCAGAACGAAAAGAATCAGAAGGAGAAGCAGGAAGAGGAAAAGGATATCCTGAAGGAGATCGAGGACGAGATCGAAGAGGATGTCAAAAAAACAGCCGATCAGGCTGATAAAACTGCTGAGAAGGTAAAGGATACCGTCGAAAAGGCTGCAAAGGACGCCGCTGATGATGCTGAGGATCTCGAGGCAGCAGCGGTCAGAGAAGCAAAGAAGTCTGCGGCTGCGATGAAGGCTTCCGATTCATTTAAGAAGCGCATCAAGGATGCTGAGAAAGAGCCTGAAAAGAAACTCGACGAGGACGAGCTCTTCGAGGATGACGATGATGTCAAGGTTTATAAAAAAGAGCAGAAGAAGCCTGCAAACCGGAAATCTGATGATGATGCAGATGAGAAGTTCTTTGAGGAAGAGGATTTCGATGAGGACTTCGATTTTGATGAAAAGCCGGGTATTCTCAGCGGTCTCTCTCTGAAAAATCCGTTCAAGAAAAAGAAAAAGGATGACTTTGACGATTTCGAGGACGAATTTGAAGATGTTGACGAGGATAATCTCGACAACGATTATGAGGACGATGATTACGACGATTATGACGATGAGGGCGGCAGACGGATCGACTACGGTAAGATTGCGCTGGTTCTGACATTTGTCATTCTCGGTATTTTTGCCGTGAACTTTATCATTCGTCTGTGGAATGATTACAAGCAGATGACCGGTCAGCTTGATCTGCGGAATCAGGCTTCCAAGGTTGAGTCAATGGTTGATTCCGGCGCTGAAACAGATGCACCGACTGCTGAGACCACCGCGGAAACTCTCCTGGAAACCGATCTCACCACGACCGGTCTCAATGAGACGGCTGCCACAACGACAACAACTGCCGCGGTTGTTGACAACAGAGACACCCAGAAGATCGAAGTGACCAGTGATACGCTTCACAGCGGCAGCATGATTCTGGTTGATTCTGCACATCCGCAGGTTGTGACGCCGGGGCTTATCACATTTGCGAGCTTCGGTCCGCAGCATCTGCGTCTGGTCAGCACCGAAATGACTGTGGATGCTTCGCTTGCAATGCCGATTACCAATATGTTCAACGATTTCTTCGCTGCAACGGGGCTCGGCAATGTCATGGTCTACTCTACAACCGGTACGCCCGGTTATCCGCCGTATTCCGCTGCAATTCCGGAGCGTGCAACCGGTCTGACACTGGATCTTGCAATTCTGAATGAAGCAGCCGCAAGCCATTCTCCTTATACACCGGACGGCAATTACGCATGGCTGACCGAGCATGCTGCTGATTACGGCTTCATCGTCCGTTATCCGGCAGGCAAGGAGGAGCAGACGGGTATGGATGCAATGACATGGCACTTCCGCTATGTCGGCGCACCGCATGCAAAGTATATGTATGAAAATGATCTCTGCCTCGAGGAATATCTCGAAGAAATCAAGAAGCATACCGTCAGCACCGATCATCTTGAAGTGACCGTCGGCGGTACAAACTACGAGATGTACTATGTTCCGGCTGCTGAAACCGGTACGACGACGGAAGTCAAGTACCCGATGTCTCCGGACGGCTCGACGCCGATGATCTCCGGCGATAATGTCGGCGGTTTCGTTGTTGCTGCTGTTAAGTAAAACTGAATCCGAAAAGCCCGGGATGATTCTCGGGCTTTTTTATACTGAAATTGCGTAAATAATTATAAAATAAAATTATGTGAAATATGTAACCGAACCCATGCGGTTGCTGACTTAATATACGAAGGACCTTCAATGCAAAGGAAGTGATGTACATGAACGATGAACAGATTATCGACTTGCTCGAGCAGCGCAACGAGCGGGCACTCGCTGAAATTCGGAACAAATACGGCAAAAGCTGTCAGACAATCGCATATCGCTTGCTTGGAAGTATGCCGGATGCTGATGAAATCGTGAATGATACATTGCTGCACACCTGGAATGCGATTCCGCCTGCAAGACCGAAAAACCTCTTCTCTTTCCTTGCGGCGATTACACGGCGCAGTGCAATCAACCGGTATCAGCTGGAGCATGCGCTCAAACGGGGCGGTCAGGCGGAGCAGGATGCTGTTCTGGAAGAACTGGATACCTGTATTCCGTCGGATGAGAATGTTGCGAATCATGTGGAACAGCGCGAGCTGCGCGACGCAGTGGAACGCTTTCTCCGCACACTCAAGCCGGATGTCAGAGCAATTATGATCCAGCGGTATGTCAATCTGCACTCTGTTCGTGAAATCGCCGAAGCATATCAAATATCGGAAAGCAAAGTCAAAATTACACTGATGCGAACTCGAAAAAAGCTGCGCAGCTTTCTTGAGAAGGAGGATTGGTTATGAATAAATACGAGCTCTTTCGCGCATTTCAGGATATCAGTCCCGATCTCATCGAAGAAGCAGAGCGTCTGACTGTCTCGAACTCCGAATACGAAACAGAATCTGCAAAAAAACATCGCATCTTCCTGAGAACGCATGAGGAGGAAATCATGGGTAAACACAATAAACTCTTTCGTACACTGACCGGCGCCGCTGCCGTTTTTGCTGTATGCAGTATTGCAGCAGCGGGATATTTTGCAATTCGTCCGCAGATGGCAGATCAGGCGGATGATACGGCTTCACAGATTGCCGAGCTTCCGGCAGGCATCAGCAATGAAACCAATTCTGAAAGTACAACTACCGAATTGACCACGACCGCAGCGCCAGATATACCGTCTGATTTTGTTGAGGAAACAATTCCGCCGAAAAATGAAACAGAAAACGCATCTGTGCATGCATCAGGTGAAGAAAAAGCATTTGCAGAAGGGGAATATGTGACTTACGGTGCATGGTTCGTCAGTCCGGACGAAGGCACGTCTGCCAATGAGCCGATCAAGGTGGTGAACGGTAAAAAAACTTCGCTTGATCTGAATATCATGCTTGTGAATTTTGATAAACAGATGAACGGCAAAATCCCGACATCCATTGTTCTTGTTCAGGACGGCGAGGTCATTCCGTTTTCTTTCGATCAAAACGGAACGCCTGAAATCGAACACTCATTTGATATGGATATTCCGGAAACACAGTATTCCAATATATTGAATCTGAGCGTCAATGCAAAAGGGGACAGATTAAATAAAATTGTAGAACGTCTTTCCGGAATTGACGGCGTTCAGAATATTGAGCGGCATATCTATCCGTCTGATACCAATCTTGCTGAGCTTTATGTCACTCTGAGCAGTGATCTGATCACGAATAATGAGAATTTGTATGCTGAACTATACGAGAAAATTGAGAAAATCTACGGAATCAACCAGATTCGTAGAGAACCGGTTTCAGTCATGCATTCTGACGACGGTTCAACAGAATACGTTACGGGTCTGTATCCTTCTACAATGGAAACGATCTGGTTTACACCGCATTGCAGATCGGAATACAGTACGCTTTACGCTGCAATCACTTTCTATTATAAAAATACGAATTATGACGGTGACGGCAATATGATGAGCACTGCATGTATTCCGCTGCAATGCAGCAATCCGGACACAGACAGTGATTTTGCCTCCGCGTGTACGGTTGCTTCCGCAGAAGACTACATTGATTTTCCGGAAGGAATATATATCAGCGGATGTGCCGGCATCGGAATCGGCACAAAGCAGAGCTACGGTTCTGATGCAGGTCCGCACAAGTATCTGATTCAGCATGATTGGTATGACGAACCGGAAAGAATCGGGAGAGACGAAATCTATCTGAAAGCGCATTTCGACCCGAGAGAAACCTTTGGACCGGACGGCGATCAGTTTACAATGCCGAAAAATGCCTATGCACTTCTGCTCTGTGATAATAAACCAATGGGGCTTGCCGACGGAAAAGATGTCGTGTATTTGGATATCGACACCTCGAAGACACTGAATTTCAAGCTGACGGTTGATGACTCGATTCCGGACGGTGTGCATGATTTTTCTGTTGTGATTGTTTCTGCTTATGAGTTCGGGCCTGCTGAAAATCTGGGCTATTTTGAATATATGGATTCCTGCCGTATAGATATTCAGTCCTGATAGAAAAGCCGCATACTTCAACGGTATGCGGCTTCATTTTTTACAGTAAATATGCAATTCCAGTAATCAACGTGCAGAACAGAATCCCGATGACAGTCGGCAGAAGAAATGCCGCAAATGTCCAGCGTCTGCTGCCGGTTTCCTGATAGACAGTCAGCAATGTGGTCGCGCAAGGCGAATGAAACAGCGTAAAGATCAAAAAACAGGCGGCGGTCAGCTGTGTCCAGCCGTGCGCAGTCAGCAACGCATGGAGCGAGCCGAGGGAATCATAATCTGTCAGTGCAGTCTGACCGAGATAGGCGGTCAGTGCGACCGGCAGTACAATTTCATTTGCCGGCAGACCGAGGATAAATGCCAGCAGCATGACACCGTCCAGACCGATCATTTTGCCGAATGGCTGCAAGAAATCCGCGAGAAGCTGTAGCATCGTCTGACCGGAAATACTGATATTTGCCAGAATCCAGATCAGCAGACTGACCGGTGCTGCGGTTATCACGGCGCGTCCGAGGACGAATACGGTTCTGTCCAGTATGGAGCGGATAATCAACGCACCGATCTGCGGTTTGCGGTAGGGCGGCAGCTCAAGAATAAATGACGAAGGCTGCCCGCGCAGAACCGTTCTGCCAAGCAGTGCCGATGCTGCAAAGGTCATGCTGACGCTCAGCAGGATCAGGCAGGTCATGAGCAGGGCGGAACGAAATGACGAGAATACATCGTCTCCGGCAAAAAATACGGTGATAATTGCAAGCAACGCCGGAAATCTGCCGTTGCAGGGGACCAGCGCATTCGTCAGAATTGCAATCAGCTGCTCGCGTTTGCTTCCGATGATTCTGCACTCCGTCACACCGACTGCATTGCATCCGAACCCCATTGTCATTGTCAACGCCTGTTTTCCGCATGCCCTGCATTTTGCGCATCTGCTGTCCAGATTGAAGGCAATCCGCGGCAGGATGCCGATATCTTCAAGCAGCGTAAACATCGGAAAGAAAATCGCCATAGGCGGCAGCATCACGGAGATTACCCAGCCTGTGCCGCGGAGCATTCCGTCGATCAGTGCGCCGGAGAGCCATTGGGGACAATGAACGCCTGCTGCTGCATGATGCAGCAATGTACAGATTCTTGAAAACAGCGCAGTGAGCAGCTCTGACGGATAATTCGCGCCGACCATTGTCAGCCAGAATACGAGCAGAAGAAGGAAAAGCATCACCGGATATCTGTATGCAGCGCCTGTCAGGAGCCGGTCAAGCCGATCATCGCGCTGATGCGGATTGACCGGCATGATAACTGTTTCTTTGCAGATTCCGGATGCAATTTGCAGGGCATCGGCATGTGACAGACCGTGAAAGAAAGGTGCAGACGGGACGGTATCCGCGGCTGCATCCAGCAGGGGAATCAGTGTGCGTTTTTTCTTTGCCGTGACACCGATAACCGGTATGCCAAGCCGTTCGGACATGGCATCGAGATTCGGGATAATTCGCTTTTTCTTTGCCTCATCTATCAGATTCATGCACAGGATCACATGCTCGCCCGCTGAAAGGAGTTCAATCGCCAGTGCAATCCCGCGAACCGGACAGGTTGCATCGCATACACAGATGACCAGGTCATGCGGAATTTCCCGCAGCATCTGCGCGGTGACGGCTTCTTCCGCAGTCTCCGCATCAACCGAATACGTACCGGGCGTATCTGTCAGCCGGATTCGCTCACCGCGGTGCTGAAACCAGCCCTCCGCACCCGCAACAGTCTTTCCGCACCAGTTGCCCGTATGCTGATGCAGACCGGTCAGTGCATTGAATACCGTGCTTTTTCCGACATTCGGATTTCCGGCAAGCAGATATGTTTTTTCATGTGTCAGCGGGCGGACAAAAATCCGGTCACAGTCTGAACTGCGCAATGCAAGTGTGACACCGTGAACTGCAAACGCAATCGGCGAACCGCCGGTCCCGCGTATTTTAATTTTGATCTCGGCACCTTTCAGAACGCCAAGCTCTGCAAGACGCCGCTGTTCTGCCGTGTCTGCCCGTATTTCGGCAACCACTGCTCTGCTGCCGACCGGAAGTCCGGAAAGCGGCTCTGAGTCATACAAACAATCACCCCTTCATATCCTGATTGCTAACAGAATATGAAGGGGCGTCTGTTTTTGTGCAGATCAAAAACGGTTTTTGAAATCACTGAAGCCGAAATTGCGCAGCAGCTTGCAGTTTCCGTCTGTTTCGCGGACTGCGACCGCAGGCATCGGCATACCGGTATACATTTTCGCTTTGGTCAGCGTATTGATTGCCATATCCTTGAAAACAAGACGTTCGCCGATTTCCAGCGGATGATCAAAGGAATAATCGCCGAAAACATCCTCCGGCAGACAGCTTCTGCCGCCGAGGCGGTATGTATACGGCAGTACAGAGGGCTTGTCCGCACCGATCAGCGGCGGACGGTAACGAAGCTCGGTAATGTCCGGCGCATGGCAGACCGCAGAGGAATCCAGAATCGCAATCGGCATCTCATTCTGCACAATATCCACAACCGAAGTTACGAAACAGCCAGCTTCCCAGACAATCGCTTCACCGGGCTCGATATAGACCTTCAAGCCGTATTTGCGCTGTAGCATGGCGACGGTCTCCTCGAATTTGTCGATTTGGTAGCCCTCGCGTGTCAGATGATGACCGCCGCCGAGATTGATCCACTCCATTTCAGGCAGCAGGGCACCGAATTTTTCAATGATAGCATCAGTCAGCCGGACCAGCGCATCAGAATTCTGCTCAAAGAGCGCATGTACATGCAGCCCGTTGATGTTTCTGCGCTGCGGCATCGGAAATTCCGCAAGTGTTGTTCCGAGGCGGGAAAACCGTGCGCAGGGATCAAATTCGTCGATCTGCTGCGAGAGATATTCCGGATTGACCCGCAGACCGACCGAAACATTATGCGTCCTTGCAAAGACGCCGTATTTTGCGAGCTGCGAAGGAGAGTTGAAAATCATATGATCGCAGATTTCAACAAGCTGATCAACCTCCTCCGGCAGATAAGCAGTCTGAAAAACATGGTTTTCGCCGTGGAAAAACATATGTGAAAGCTGCGCTTCATAAGCCGAACAGGACGAGACGCCGTCCAGATAACGCGATATCATGGAATAAAACGGGAAGGAGGAAAAAGCCTTCTGCGCATAGAGAATCCGGCAGCCGGAACGCTGCCGCAGCTCGTCCAACATCATCAGATTGGATTTGAGCTTTGCCTGATCAATCAGATAACAGGGCGTCGGCAAGGCTGATTCGAGCATGTTTCAATCACCCCTTTGCAGGATCATTTCAGTCATTCAATATTAAGTATATCATATTCTGTCCGATTTTGCAAGTATTTCACATGACTTTCTGAATGAAGCGGAAAATGCAGGAAATATCCGGGTGAGGCTTGCTTTTTTTTGCGTATTATGATATAATATAATAAGTTATGGACTGAAAACATTGATTGGGAGATTCAATATGGCAAAACGAAGAAGAGTCCGCTGGGACCGTGTTTTTGTGGTGTTCGGACCGCTGCTTCTGCTGATTCTGATTCTTAGCTTCAGTTGTCATCACAGAGAAACAGATGATTCCGGCTCGGATCAGCCGATTGTTACAAACCAAAGCGTAGAATCCAGCATGGCAGCCGAAACTTCACCGGATGCCGTTCCGGCTGCTGTACAGAAACCGCTGACAATCTGCATTGATGCAGGACACGGCGGAAATGACAGCGGCGCGACTGATAAGTCAGCCGAGGAAAACGCTGATAAGAAGGAACACAAGCGCCTCGAAAAAGATGATAATCTGAATCTGGCGCTTGCAGTGCGGGATGCGTTCCATACCAAATATCCGGACGTACAGATTATCATGACCCGCGAAACAGATGTATATGTAGAGCTTCAGGAGCGCTGTGATATTGCCAATAATGCAAATGCTGACTTCTTTATCTCTCTGCACCGCAATTCTTCAACCACCGGCAGCGGCGTTGAAATATGGATCAATAATGATTCCATGGGTGACAACACATGGGACAAGCTCATGGCGGAATACATCATGGACTGGCTTGATAAGGTCGGCATTTCCGAACGGCGCGGCATTCATTACGGTTTCCGCGAGGGTGACGGAAACTATGAAAGCAATAATTATCATGTAAACAGATATACGAATATGCCAAGCTGTCTTGTTGAGATGGGCTTTATGTCCTCCAAGGCTGACAATCGCAATTTTGACGATCATCTCTATGAATATGCAGATGCGATTGCAGACGCGATGATCGAGCTCCTTGAGGACAAGGGCTTATATCCGGTCAAAGCACTACAGTAAAAAGAAAAGAGGAACAAAAAATTGGAGACCGTCAGCTATACCGTACTGAAAAAACTTGCAAAACAGATTACCGAAACAAAAAAACGCATCGCAGTGATCGGCGACTGTGCAACGCAGCAGTTTTCAACAGCGCTGCGGGGAGAATCTCTGCGCAGAGGCTATCCGCTCAATGTATATGATGCAGATTATGACCAGATGGAGGCGCAGCTGCTTGATCCGGATTCTGAGGTCTATGCATTCGAGCCGGACTATATTCTGCTCTTTGCTTCTCTGGAAAAGCTGAAAAAACGTTTCTATGATACGGTTCCCGCTGAGCGGACGGGCTTTGCTGCGCGCGAAATGGAACGCTTTTCCGGTCTCTGGCAAACGATTGCCGCAAACTGCAAGGCAAAAATCCTGATGTTTGATTTTCCGGATGCGGAAGATCATGTTTTCGGCAGCTATGCGCTCCGGACACCGGCATCCTTCGGATTTCAGGTGCGAAAGCTGAATCTGCTGTTTTCCGAGACGATTGCAGCATCCTATCCGAATGTCTATCCGATTGCGCTCGGCAATATCCAGACTGCACTCGGCAAGGCTGCATTTTTTGAAGACCGCACATGGTATCTTGCGAAAATGGCAGTTTGTACCGACACACTGCCGGTTGTCGCTGCAAGAGTTATGGATACCGTTACTGCGCTGGCAGGTCAGGTCAAAAAATGTGTGATCGTCGATCTGGATAATACGCTGTGGGGCGGTGTGATTGGTGATGACGGCATCGACGGGATTCAGCTCGGTGAGCTTGGTGACGGTCCGGCATTCGCTGCTTTGCAGCAATGGCTGCTGGAGCTGAAACGCCGCGGCATTCTGCTTGCAGTGTGCAGTAAAAACAATGACGATACAGCAAGAGAGCCTTTTGAAAAGCATCCGGAGATGATTCTGCGGCTGGATGATTTTGCAATGTTTGTTGCAAACTGGGAGAATAAGGCGGAAAACATCCGGAATATACAGAAGACGCTGAATATCGGCATGGACAGCCTTGTCTTCCTCGATGATAACCCGTTCGAGCGGAATCTTGTCCGTGAGATGCTGCCGGATGTGACTGTGCCGGAGCTGCCGGAAGACCCTGCCGCTGTGCCTGCTTATCTTGATTCTTTGCATCTGTTTGAAGCGGTCAGCTTTTCGGAGGAGGATGCTGCCCGTACCACACAGTATCAGGCGGAGGCAAGCCGTACTGCTGCGCAGGCAAAATTCGGTTCCTATTCGGATTATCTCGCAGCGCTGGAGATGAAGGCGGAGATCAAGCCTTTCGATTCGTTCCATTATCCGCGCATTGCGCAGCTGACACAGCGCTCGAACCAGTTTAATCTGCGAACTGTCCGGTATTCCGAATCCGATATCGCATCCGTTGCAAACGATCCGGCATATCTGACGCGCTATATGACATTGACAGACAAATTCGGCGAGCACGGTCTGATCAGTGTTGTCATCTGCAAAAAACAGGATGACGAAACACTGTTTGTAGACACATGGCTCATGAGCTGCCGCGTGCTGCGCAGAGGCGTGGAGGAATGCCTGTTTGATGCAATCGTCAAAATGGCGGCGGATGCAGGCTACAAGTATCTGGCTGCGGAATATCTGCCGACCGCCAAGAATAAAATGGTTGAACACTTCTATGATACGATGGGAATGACGCCGCAGGGCGAAGGAAAGTATATTCTGGAATGTACGAAATATCAGAATCACTCCTATTTTATTACGATTTTATAAGTTTTTCTGATAAATCACAAAAAACGCTTGAAATAATCACAAAACTGTGGTATAATATCAGTATCAGGATCGTTGCAGCCGCATGGGCAGCGATCTATCGGCATAAGCCGCGAAAAAACCTTGCGGAGAAAGAGGAATGACTATGAAGAAAATTACTGCTCTTGCACTGTTCGCAGCCGCTGCAGCAGGCGCTGCTGCTGCATTCATGATCGCAAAGCGCCGTCAGGATGAGGCAAGCTGCCGTTACGATGCAGACGAATTCGATGACGACGACGATCTCTTTTGTGAGGATTGCGGCATTTGCGGCGACGACGTAAAGGAAGCTGCTGAGGATCTGGCTGAGAAGGCTGAGGACGCAGCAGAGGATCTTGCTGAAAAGGTTGAAGATGTTGCCGACGATGTCAAGGATGCTGCGGAGGATGTCGCAGAAGATATTGCTGATGCCGTTGACGATATCGCAGACGACATCAAGGATAAGTTCAACTGATTCTTTGTTGAAACCTGAAACGGAAACGGGATGCGGCAACTGCTGAGCATCCCGTTTTTTGTGCGTAAGAATGGGGAAGTATTATGCAGCGAATTCTCGGATATCTGCGCCGTGCGGTGCAGGAATTTGACCTGATACAGGACGGAGACAGGATTGCGGTCGGTATTTCAGGCGGAAAGGACAGCCTCGTGCTACTGAATGCTCTGCGTGATTTTCAGCGATTCGGTCTTTACGATTATTCGATTGTCGGAATCACGCTCGATCCGCAGTTCGAGGGCATACAGACAGATTATTCACCGGCGGAAGAGTTTTGTGAAAAGCTCGGCGTAGAGTATCATATTATCCGCACACAAATCGGACAGATTGTATTCGATCACAGGAAGGAAACGCATCCTTGCAGTTTGTGTGCGAAGATGCGCCGCGGTGCACTGCATGACAATGCAAAGGCGCTCGGCTGCAATAAACTTGCACTCGGACATCACAATGATGACGCGATTGAAACATTTTTGATGAATCTTTTTATCGAGGGCAGAATCGGGTGCTATGCACCGAAATCCTATCTTTCGAGAAAGGATCTGACGCTGATCCGTCCGCTGAGCTTTGCGCCCGAAGCGGATATTATTCATGCTGCCAGACAGAATGTTCCCGAAATCGTGAAATCACGCTGTCCGGTGGACGGGCATACTTCCCGCGAAATGATGAAGAATTTTATCCGTGAACAGGAACGCGCAAACTCCGGTTTTAAGACCAGAGTCTTCGGTGCGATGCGCCGTGCGAATGTAGACGGCTGGGGCGGCAAGACCTATGTCCGCGATCTTTCTATGGATAATCCGGAAACAAACGGGAAACCCGAGCGTTTCCATATGCTGGAAGCGGAAATTGCAAGACGGCTCAAGGAGGGTCAGTATGCGGATTCTGGGAATTGAGAGCTCCTGTGACGAAACAGCAGCCGCAATCGTTGAAGACGGCCGCCGGATTCTCTCGAATGTGATTGCTTCGCAGGCGGATGAGCATAAGCTCTACGGCGGTGTCGTGCCGGAGCTTGCGTCGCGCAGACATTGCGAGAATATTTTGCCCGTTGTCAGAAAGGCACTGGCAGATGCAAATATGACGATTGATGAGGTGGACGGCATTGCCGTGACCTATGCGCCGGGTCTGATCGGTGCACTGCTGGTCGGTGTCAGCTTTGCGAAGGGGCTTGCACTGATGGCGAATAAGCCGCTGATTCCTGTACATCACACCGAAGGGCATGCCGCTGCGAATTATCTGGTGCATCCGGATTTGAAGCCGCCGTATCTTGGGCTGATTGTCAGCGGCGGACATACCCGCATTGCGGAGGTGCTGGATTATACAACCTTCCGCACCGTCGGAAAGACAAGAGATGATGCAGCAGGCGAGTGCTTTGACAAGTGTGCGCGTGCAATGGGATTTCCGTATCCGGGCGGCGTCCATGTGGACAAAGCTGCTCAGCGCGGCAATGCATCCGCCTATCAGCTGCCGAAAACGAAAATGGAAGGCAATCCCTATGATTTCAGTTTTTCCGGTCTGAAAACATATATTGTAAATTTATTGCACCATGCAGAGCAATGCGGGAAAACTGAGAATACAGATGACCTTTCCGCAGCACTGCAAAAGGCAATCGCGGATACTGTGACGGAAAAGACGATTGCTGCTGCGCAGGAGCTCGGATATACGAAGATTGCGCTGTCAGGCGGTGTTTCGGCAAATTCCGGTGTGCGTGACACACTGGCTGCTGCATGCGAAAAGCACGGATTTACGCTTTGCATGCCGCCGCTTGCGCTTTGCGGAGACAATGCCGCGATGATTGCTGCACAGGGATATTATAATTATCTTGCCGGAATCACAGCGGATGAGACACTGAACGCAGTTGCATCAAAGGAACTGCGCGGTGAATCCGCATGACTTACCAATATGAGGAGCTGAAAGGCGGACTATATGTCTGCCGGAGCGAAATCCACAGTTTCGGTACGGATGCCTTTCTGCTGACTGGTTTCAGCGGATACCGGCAGCGTGATTTGGTCTGTGATCTCGGCACCGGCTGCGGTATCATTCCGCTTCTGATGCAGAGAAATCAGCCGCCGAAACAGATTTTCGCAGTCGATATTCAGCCGGATGCAATCACACAGCTGAAACATGCGCTTGAAAAATCAGAACCGAAACCGAATATCATTCCGGTATGTGCAGATCTGCGGCAGCTGAAGGATATGCCGTTCGGACAGTTCGATCTTGTGACCTGCAATCCGCCGTATAAAGCAAGCAACAGCGGTATTTTATCTGCGGATGCACAGAAGCAGATCGCGCGGCATGAGATTGCGGGCGATATTACGGATATTTGTGCGGCAGCTTCCAGACTGCTGCAATATCACGGCAGACTATGCATGTGCTGCCGACCCGAACGCCTTGCGGATATCATGTGCGCGATGCGTGCGACCAATATTGAACCCAAACGGCTTCGGCTTGTGAGCAAGATGCCGGATTCGGCTCCGTGGCTGTTTCTGATTGAGGGTAAGAAATCTGCAAAGCCGTTTCTGCAAATCGAACCGACTCTGTTTGTGCGCTCCGGTAACGGTATGACCTCGGAAGCCGCACAAATCTGCCATTTTGGAGACAAGTATTTATGAGCGGAACACTTTTTATTGTCGGCACGCCGATCGGAAATCTTGGCGATATGACTGAGCGGCAGCTCGAAATTCTCGGCACGGTCGATTTTATTGCCGCAGAGGATACGCGCGTGACCAGAAAACTGCTGTCTCATTTTGATATTCATACGCCGCTTGTCAGCTACCATGAGCACAGTCCGGAGTCAGTTATCCGGCAGATCATGGATCGCATGACGGCAGGGGAGCGCTGTGCGTGTGTGACCGATGCCGGTATGCCTTGCATTTCAGACCCGGGTGCGATATTAGTACAGCGCTGTATTGAGGAGCATATCCCGATGCAGGTGATTCCGGGACCGAGCGCCGTTATCTCTGCGCTTGCGATTTCCGGTCAGGATACAACAAGATTCTGCTTCGAGGGTTTCCTTTCTGTCACCAAAAAACAGCGGTTCTCACATCTGGAATCATTGAAGCATGAACCGCGTACTATGGTTTTCTACGAAGCACCGCACAAGCTGCTGAATACGCTGAAAGATATGCTTGCATATTTCGGTGACCGTTCGGTTTCCGTCTGCCGTGAGCTGACCAAAATCCATGAGGAAATGACAAAGACGACGCTTGCCGAAGCGGTCAGCTTCTATGAGAGCAACCCGCCACGCGGTGAGTTTGTACTTGTTATTGCCGGAGAATCAGCAGAGGAATCTGAGGAAAAGCCTTCGCTTGAAGCCGTGCTTGCAATCGCACGCGAGCGGATTGCAGACGGAGAACGTGCGGCAGATGTCTGCAAGCAGCTTGCCGTTGAAACCGGTTATCCGAAACGCGCGCTGTATCAGGCGCTTGTGTCGGAATGATACAAAGTGCTGTGGTGAAAATATGAATTATACTATTTCAGAAGAGAGACTGACTTCCGAAGAATACATTGAATTCCTGAAAAAAACAGACTTGGGTTCACAGTATCCAAAGGAAAGATTTGAAGAGCGCATCGCAATTCTGGTGAAGAAAGTATCTATCAGTCTGGTCGCAAGGAATCAGAACAAAGAGATAATCGGTGTCTGCTTCGGAATAACGGATTTTGCATACTGGCTTTTTATTACCGATCTGGGCGTTATCCGCGAATGTGTCGGGCAGGGAATCGGTACGGCGCTCGTCAGGGAGCTGCATGCGCTGGCAGGCGGAAGCAAAAATATCATTATGTATACCTGCGTCAATGAAAACGCGATTCCGTTTTATGAGAAACTGGGAATGTACCGTCCGAATGATGTCATGGTCTATAATCATGCGGAATGGACTGATTTTACAGTCGAATAAAACCGGTTAATTTTGATATTCGCAAAATGCACCCCGAAGTGATCGGATGATTTCTTCGGGGGCTTTTTTATATGACGATAAACAAAACAGGAGCCGCATTTGCATACTCTACGGAGCGTGGATTGACGAAGCCGGATATTTGGGTTATAATAGCAGCATAGGAAACCTATTTTTCGGAGGTACCATATGGACCAGATCAAAACCGGTATGATCATCCGTCAGCTCAGAACAGAACATCATCTGACACAGGCACAGCTGGCTGAAAAAATCCATGTCAGCGATAAGGCTGTATCAAAATGGGAACGCGGCAGCGGATGCCCCGATATTTCCCTGCTGACTGCACTGGCGGAAGTGTTTGATACAGATGTGCGCGTTCTGCTCAGCGGCGAGATACACAGAAAGGAGAGTGAGAAAGGCAATATGAAAAAGCTGAAATTCTATATTTGCAGTCATTGTGGCAACATTATTACAGCGACCTCGGAAGCGTCTGTGACCTGCTGCGGCAGTTTGCTGACTGCGCAGGAACCTCGTGAAGCAGCTGATACGGAGCGTCTGCAAGTCAGCGAGGCGGACGGGGAATGGTACGTTACTTCAACGCATCCGATGACAAAAAAACACTTTATTTCATTTGTTGCGTATGTCAATGACCGGATCGTGACAATCTGCAAGCAGTATCCGGAATGGAATTTGCAGGCGACATTTCCGCTGACATATTCCGGCAGGTTTGTCTGGTACTGTACTGAGTGCGGTCTGCTGTATCAGAATATTACGAAAACAAAATAAAAGAAGCAGGTACTTCAAAAGTACCTGCTTTTTCTCATTCCTTATAATTCTTGTAAAACAGGGTATCAAGCCCTTTCAGCAGCAGCTCATCATCAATGATGATGTCATGACAGCAGTGCGGGACGATCAGCGGAGCCAGTCCGCCGCTGGCGATAACCTTGGTATCATAGCCGAGTTCAGTATGCATCCGGTCAATCAGTGCATCAATGGCACCTGCATTGCCGTATACAACACCTGCCTGCATGGATTCGGCTGTATCGGTATTTATGACCTTTTTCGGCGCAGTCATCTGGATATGCGGCAGCTGCGCGGCACTGGATTCCAATGATTGCAGCGCAAGTGCGACGCCAGGACAGATGATACCGCCGATGAAATTCCTGTTTTCATCGACGACGGTCATGGTCGTTGCTGTGCCCATATCAATGATGATAGCCGGAGCGCCGTAATGTTCGATTGCTGCGACCGCACCGACCACGAGATCGGCGCCGACGCCCTGCGGCAGAATTTGCATTCCGGTTTTGATGCCAGGACCGACAATCAGCGAGCGAATGCCGGTCAGCTTTTCGATTGCCTTGCAAAGCAGATCAGTCAGCGGCGGTACAACACTTGAGATGATCGAGCCGTCCAGCCCGTTGAGCTCGACCTCATGCAGATCGAGTACCATTTTGACCAGCACCGCAAATTCCAGATCGGTTTTGTTCCGGTCGGAATGCATGCGCTCAACAAATTCGACCTGATGATCATTGACGCATCCGATGCAGATATTTGAGTTTCCGATGTCGATTGTCAGGATTTTCATTGAATGTTCCTTTCTGGTTCAGTGTCTGCGCTTTTTACCCTTTTTACGGGACGGATTTTTCGCCTGCGGAGCCGGAGCTGATACGGGAACTGCCGGTACCGATGCTGTGATCGGCTCAGGCTCAGGCTGCGGATTGATTATTTCCACAGGCGGTATCGGTTCCGGCGGATCGGCTCCCTGTGCAGACTTTTCCTCGACCTCCATTTGGTCGATTGCTTCTTTTAAGAGCTGATATAGAATCGCAAAGACCGGAACCGTGAAGATGATGCCGAAAATACCGCCCAGACCGCCGCCGAGAATGACCGCAATCAGTACCAGAACGCCGGGCAGTCCGATGGAATTGCCGACGACGCGCGGATAAATAAACTGACCTTCAATCTGCTGCAACGCCAGAATAAAGACGAGGAACCAGATGACTCGGTCCGGTGCTTCGACCCAGATCAGCAGTGCACCGATGCCGCCGCCGATCCATGCACCGATAATCGGAAGCAGCGCGGTCATGCCGGTCAGAATACCGATTGTTGCAGCATAGGGAAATTGAAAGATATACAAGCCGATTGTACAAAGCGAACCGATAATAATTGCTTCGATGAACTGACCCGTCAGAAAGCTCGCAAAGGATGTATTTGCAAGATGCAGCACGCGCGAGATTCGCTCATGATAGCGTTTCGGTGTAATCAGCTGAATAAACTTATGTGTGACATACAGCACACGGTTTTTCGCGCTCAGCAGATAGATCGCAATGATCAGTCCGAGCAGCAGATTTGTCGCTGTTGAGAGGACGGAGCGCGTTGCACTGAATGCGGTACCGAGTACGGATTCATATTTGCCTTCCATGAGATTGCCGAAGAATGCCAGCGTTGTATCCCAGTCTACGTCAAATTCACGGATTTTCTCCATGATGAATGCAGGGGCATTCCATTCCGTCAGCTGTGCTTCAATGATTGTCAGGAGCTGTTCCTGACTGCTCGGCATTTTTTCAATCAGCGTATTGACAGCCGTGGTAAACTGCGGAATAATCATGAAAATGATCAGTGCAAGCAGAATCATCGCAACGAGACCGGTACATACCGCGCTGAGAATCGGATTGAGCTTGCGTTCCCATTCGTGCTTGGAGTTTGCCATGCTGCGAAAGACTTTTTTCTGAAACATGTTCAGGAACAGATTGATCACAAACGCGATACAGATACCATATGCAACCGGTTCCAGAATTGTAAATATCCATGCGAATACGCTTTTCAGCGACGAGAAATGCTGTAGTCCCATATACAGCAGAATGCCGTAAGTGACAAGCAGAAACATGGATTTGAAATGGGGCTTTTGCTCATTTTTCGTTGTATTTTTCATGGCTGTCATTCTTTCGTATCATTGATTTTTTCGGCGCGTGCATAAGCAGCCTGATGCAGCGTTTCCTGCGAATTCCGTGCCTGTTCGCCGCCTTCCGGCAGATGATAGTCACCGTCAGCGGTGCGGAACCGTGCTTTGACCGGATCGTCAAATTGCAGACGGAATTCATCATAAAGCCGCTGTTTCAGGAGATTGTCCTTCACAGGCGCACAGATTTCAACACGCTTTTCGGTATTGCGCGGCATAAAATCCGCTGACCCGAGATAGACGCGCATCCGCTCCGGCGTACCGAAGATATAAACGCGACCGTGTTCGAGATAGCGCCCGACAATACTGCGCACCTCAATATGTTCTGTCTTTCCGGCAATCTGCGGAATCAGACAGCAGATGCCACGAACCAGAAGCTCAATTTTCACACCTGCGCACGAGGCTTCTGTCAGTTTATCCATGATTTTTTTGTCGCAGAGACCGTTCATGCGCAGTCCGATATATGCAGGTTCGCCGATATGTGCATGACCGATCTCGTCATCAATCATTCTGAGCACGGCTGACTGTAATCCGTGCGGTGCAACGAGCAATTCCTGCTGCGGTTCCGGCAGCGCATTCTTTTTAAGTGCCGCAAATACATTTGCAGCATCCGCACCGATCTGGGAATTCGCTGTCATCAAGCAATAATCCGTATATATCGCAGCGGTTTTCTCGTTATAGTTTCCGGTGCCGATCTGCGTAAATGTCTCGATTTTACCGCGGTTCCGCCGCTCGATCAGCAGCAGCTTTGAATGCACCTTATAATTCTCCGGTCCGTACAGCACATGTACACCGGCGCGTTCCAGCACCTTTGACCATTCGATGTTGCCCTGTTCATCAAATCTTGCCCGCAGCTCTGTCAGCGCGGTGACCTCCTTGCCTCTGCCTGCGGCTTCACAGAGTGCCGCAATCACACGGCTGTCGCGTGCCATACGGTAGAGTGTGATCTGAATGCTGATGACCGCCGGATCGTCTGCCGCTTCATCCAGCAGACGCAGGAACGGGCGGATGCTCTCATATGGATAGCTCAGCAGAATATCCTTTCTGCGGATTTGTGTGAACATGGCACGGTTCTCTGCAATCATATCCGATTTCTGCGGTACCATGCGCGGATATTGCAGCTTCGGCGCTGTGGCGATATTCTTGCATTCATATGCAAAGGAGAGGTCAAGCGGCGCCTTGGCAAAGAATACCTGCTCCATAGATATTTCGAGCTTTTTGCAAAGATATTCCAGTGCAGGCGGGTAGAAGGTCTCGGAAAGCTCCATTCGGACAATCGGCAGGCGGTTGCGTTCCGCCAGCATTATCTCCATATCTGCGCGCGTATCACCGGTACGGAGATCGCCGATATCCTCCGGCGTGATGCTCGCAGAACGGCTTACGCGCAGGAGTGTACGGTCAATGACGCGCGAATTGCCGAACACAGTATGCGCGAACGCAAGAATCACATCCTCAGCAAGAATAAATCTGCCGCTGCTGCCGAGCCGGATGATCCGCTGACACTGGTCAGAGACCGGCAGAATGCCCATGCGCACGCCGGATTTCGATTCCAGACGCAGTACCGCATACAACGCGCGGTCACGCAGAAACGGCACCTGCTTGCCTTTATCGACGATCACAGGCATCGAAACCGGTCGTATCTCGCGCTTGAACCATTCTGACAGCATCGTCTGTTCGGCAGGTGTTGCGGAATGAATTGTGATCTGCTCCAGCCCCTCCGCACGAAGCGCATCCATGATCTCATGGAATGCAGAATCTCTTTCAGAGGAAAGTGAGCGCACCTGCTCATAGATCGCACGGAGCTGCTCCTTTGGTTTCATATCGCTCAGCTCGTCCCTTTTCTTCGGCTTTTCCTTCTGTTTACGGAGCAGATTACCGACACGGACGCGGAAAAACTCGTCCAGATTGCTCTGGAAAATCGCAGTAAAGCATAGACGCTCCAGCAGGGGATTGCTGCCTGTCTGCGCCTCCTCAAGTACACGCTGATTAAAACGGAGCCACGAAAGTTCGCGGTTTTCATAGCAGTCAGATTTCATCGCCGTCACTCCTTTTTAGGATGTATATATTATTACTATTATACCTTATTTCCGCTGATTCGTCAAGCAAAAAATCAGCCCGAGAGAAATCTCAGGCTGATTTTGATTATTCTGCTTTCTCCCATTCATAGGATATGACACCGTCTTCGTTCGATGCTGCCGGTCGGATACGGTAAAGCACAGTCCCGTTTGCATCGAATGCTTCACCTTCTGTTATATGATCCGATTCTGTTTGGTCTGTCATTTTTTCATATGCTGTCATTTCACGGCTGATATATCCGAAGCCCTGATCCGGTACCAGAATCTGCTTTTCACCGAATGCCTGTACGACAATCTTGCTGACATTCGGATCAGTAATATGAAACATCCAGTAATCCATTCTTTTACAGCCGTTTTCATATTGCAGAGTACCCGGTACCATGACGATTTGTTCCTCTTTGGAGAAATCGCCGGAACCGCCGCCTTCTCCTTCCCACATACCAAGTGTCAGCGGATTATTACGGCTCATATTGCATGCCCAGAATGCGATGATATCTGAGTCGGGGATTTCTGCCGTAATGAAGGATTCACGGTTTTTGCGGTCCGGTGTCGTGATCTCTCCGATGAAACGCAGCTTTAATTTTGAATAGCTGCAAATTTCCTTCAGATGATGTTCTTCACGGAGAAATTCACTGTCCCCATGCCAGCAGCCGCGAACAAACTTTCTTGCGATTGCTTCGGATGAATAGCGGTTGCCGTGATACCAGTTGCCCAGAACTGTAATCAGAAGGATGCCGGCAAGAATGAGCAGTGTCGAACGAAGCAAAAGCCATCGGTTCTTTTTCCGGACGCGCTTTGCGGTTTCCGCATATTTTGCAGTTGATTCCGGCAGCGTTTCCTGCACGGTTTGTTCAATTCCTTGATGCATTTGATTCCACTCCTTTGCGCAGTCGGGACATTCAGCAATATGTGCCTCGACTGCCTCTTTGCTTTTCGGAGACGCGATGCCGTCGATGCAAAGGGGCATCAGATCGCGGATAATCTCGTGTTCATATTTCATAGCCGTACCTCTCTTTCATCATATTCCGCAGCTTTGCGACTGTTCGGTTATAGATGACAGCCGCAGTATTTGCACGTATATTCAGCAGCCTTGCGATTTCTGCGTAACCCGTTTCAGAATATAGCCGATACTGCATCACCGAGCGTGCGGGCTCATCAAGCTGTTCAATCATCCCGCGCAGGATTTCAAGCAGCTCTGCGCGTTCCAGTTGTTCGCCGGGGAGCGGTTCAGCAGATTTCTCGTACAGTTGCGCGATACCGCGCTGCCGGATTTCCTTCCGTACATATTTTCCGTATACATGCTTTGCAATCTGAAACAGCCATGTCCGCATACTGCATTCGCCGCGGAACTTTCCGAAAGAGAGAAACGCCTGATAAAAGGTTTCCTGCGTCAGTTCTTCGGCGGTATGTGCGTCATAGCCCGAAAGCCGGAGTACAAACCGGAAAACATCCTGCTGATATGTCCGGTAGATTTCCTCGAAGGCATCCAACGGCGTCTCCTCCTTTCAAAATTGTTTCAGAATCCGGATTCTGTTGATTAGTACCCGATTGACGCTGAATATTACAAAAAGCAGCGAAGAATATTTCTCCGCTGCTTTCAGTTTGAAGATTATACCTGAGAATGGGTATCCAGCCAGTCAATGACATCATCGACAGTTGTAAAGCAAAGGCTTGTGCAGGTATCGGCACAGCCGTAATAAATAGCAATACGACCGGTATCGGCATCGACAAGATTCGCGCAGGGGAATGTGACATTCGGGACATCTCCGACACATTCATAATCCTTCTGCGGGCTGATCAGATACTCTCTGCCGCGTTTGAGCACTTTCCAGGGCTCATCCTTATCGAGCAGCGCAGCAGAGAAGCTGTAGACGTAACCGTTGCAGGAGGTCAGGACGCCGTGATAGAATATCAGCCAGCCGCGGTCTGTCTCAATCGGAATCGGACCGGCACCGATCTTTGTCGATTCCCAGCCCATGCTCGGGCTCATCACATGGCGGTGCTTGCCCCAGTATGTCATATCCGGCGACTGTGAAATATAGATATCGCCGAACGGGGTATGTCCGCTGTCAGAAGGACGGCTCAGCATCATGAAATTACCGCCGATCTTTCGCGGAAACAGCACGCCGTTCCGGTTAAACGGAAGAAATGCATTTTCAATCTGATAAAATGTCTTGAAATCATATGTATACGCGCAGCCGATTGTCGGCTTCCAGCCGTAGGCATTGCACCATGTAACATAGAAGCGGTCTTCAATCCAGCAGACACGCGGATCGTAGCCGTACTGGAAATCCTGTAGCGTCGGATCGGTCTTGACGAATTCGATTCTCGATTCACTGATATTCCAGTTCAGACCGTCCTTGGAAAAGCCTGCATGGAGCTCCATGCTGCGTGCCTTATCGTCCACGCGGAATACGCCTGCAAAGCCGCCTTCAAAAGGAACAACTGCACTGTTGAAGATGCTGTTGGACACCTCCAGATGATCGCGCTGAATGACAGGATTCTGTGAAAAGCGCCAGACAACATCTTTACAGTTTGCCGGCTTTTCCTCCCACGGAATATTCGGAAGTGATGCACCGTTGATAACCTTAACCTTCATAAATAAAATCATGCCTTTCTGTTCGTGTTAAAACACGTATAATCTATGGTGCTATTATAACACAATTTTATTTGAATATCAATAGATTATTGGTAGAGTGCCCGAAAATCATTCAGCGTCAAAGCCTGCTCTGAGTTGTATAGATTATACAAATCATTACTTGAATAATACACATCGCGGAAGGACCCGTCCGGATTCATCAGATATTCGCCGTACCAGAGTCCGAAAAATGACCAGACAGCGTGATCAAGCTGCATCATTTCCAGATCGGGAAGTGCACTGCATTCACTGAGTGCCAGCAGCTTTCTGCTGCCGGTGATCTTTTTCAGCGAGAGGAACTGTTCATAGCGGCTGCCGTACTGCATCTGCGGCTGGAGATAGATATCAACAGTTGCGATGTCATAAGTGTTTTCCGGCACCAGATATGCGGCGCTCTGTCCGTTCCAGAGCCAGATCAGATTATCGAGATGATGATATTCGGTCAAGCGGTTGTAGAGCAGTTCCCAGAGATGCTGATACGCCATAAATCCGTCTGCGCCCCACCAGTACCAGCCGCCGCCTGCTTCATGAAGCGGACGCCAGAGAACCGGTATATCCATATTTTGCAGCGGGCGAAGCATATCTGCCATTGCATCAATATCCGTGAGGAGCATCTGCAATTCGGGGGATACGGTTCCTTTTTCCGCGGCGATTGAAGCTTCCTCTGCTGTGAGTGATGCCAGCTTGCGGACATCCTTATGCCGGAATGCAGCGTCTAAATCGAAATCGGCATCTTCCGCATAAACGGAATCTGACCCCGGAGCATTCCAATGCCACATGAACCCGACGATCCCGTGCATATATACGCTCCAGTCAATCGCGGAATCGACTGCTGCACGGTCATTTCCCATGCCGAGCATGCCGAAACGAATTGCCGGAAGCTGACCTGTCTGCTGGAAAATCAGCTGCATTTCACGGTCATTTTCATCGGAGACATACTGACCGGTCAGGGTTTTCTGTTCCCAGTTCCGGACAAGGAACGAATAGAGCCGCTGCGCTTCTTCGGAAGCATCGGGATTGCAGAGTGACTGCCGGACAGATGAATCTGCCTGATAAACGGAAGCATCATCCTCGATTTCGATATAATCGACATCCAGCTTTGTGTCAATCGTATCAATCGCTATTGACGCCTTACCTTTCTCAATGAAAATACCGTAAAAGGTGATTTTAGTAAAATGGGAGGTATCGTCGATTGTAAACTGCGATACGACTTCATCATTGACGCGAAGCGCATGGGAGCCTGTTTCCGGTGCCGCTGCACAGACCGTAATGCGGTAATGCTGCGTTTGCGGCACAGGGACGGTAAAGGTCATCGCAGCCTCAGTCGCCGCGGGCAGCTTGCCGACATAGCCTTTGCCGGAATATCCGCTGCGCTTGCGGAGAATTGCGGTATTCTGCGGCAGCTTCAAAGCCTCTGCTTCGATCTTCCGGCGGAAATGGTATTGATTGACCTCCGGCAGATTCAGCTGGTACTGATCCGGATTGAGTTCATCGGCAGCGAGCGAGCTGTCGGAAGCGGAGCCGGAAAGATGCTGATAATAACTGTATTTCTGCTTTGAATTCTGTTTGCTCGGAAACGGAAGAAATAAAAAGACAACCGATACAACGCAGACACAAACAATCAGCAGAACATATCGGAACGCACCGTTCAGATGCGGCAGTTTTCTCAAACCGCAGTCAGGTGATAGACACCTGCCGGTACAGTTTCAAATTCCAAGAAACCTTCCGCCTCCTTTCTCATAAAATCAGACTCCCTGAGCCTGAGCTTCGTATTCGCGGGGTAATACAGTCTGCATATGCCGCCGTTTTTTGACGTAACGGCTGCATCCGTCAGCTTCATATTCCGCCATTTTGCAGATAATGAGAATCCGCCGTATCCGCAGAGCCCGTGAAAGCTGCCGGTATGCCATTCAGCCGGAAGCGAAGGCAGCAGTGTCAGACCGTCCGGTGCAGATTGCAGCATTGCTTCCGTGATCGCAGACGTTCCGCCGAAATTGCCGTCGATCTGAAACGGCGGATGCATGTCAAACAAATTCGGATTCGTCGAATGACACAGCAGCTTGCAGAGCATTTCATACAGATGCGCGCTGTCTTGCAGCCTTGCATAGAAATTCGCAATCCATGCGCAGCTCCAGCCTGTATGACCGCAGCCGTGTGCAAGTCTGCGCTGCAATGTTGCAGCCGCCGCATCTGCAAGCATCGGCGTATTACGCGGTGAAATCCGGTGTGCCGGATGCAGTGCAAATAACTGTGAAATATGGCGGTGTCCGGGCTCGGGTTCGTCGTAATCCTCCGCCCATTCCATGATCTGTCCGTATTGACCGACAGTCGGCTGCGGCAGCTTCGGAAGCTGCACACGGAGTAAGGGAATCAGACCGGAGTGCAGCCCGAGCAGCGCATCTGCTTCGATCACTGCCGTATACAGTTCTGTGATAATCTGGCTGTCCATAGCAGTACCTGCACAGAGCGAACCGGTTGCGCCGTTCGGCAACTGATACGTATTTTCAGGAGAGACAGACGGACAGGTCACAAGCTGCTCCTGTTTATTTTCAATCAGATACTGCGAGCAAAACAGTGCAGCTTGATACATGATATCATAATTTTCACGCAGAAACGCAAGATCACCGGTATATCGGTAATGCTCCATGATATGCAGAGAAAGCCATGCGCCGCCGGTCGCCCAGAGCGTGGCAGGCATCCAGAGATCCTGCGGTGCCGTATCGCCCCATAAATCAGTATTATGATGACAGCAGAAGCCTTCGCAGCCGTACATTTCGCGTGCGGTCTGTTTTCCGTTTTCCATGACTTTGCGCAGCAGTGTGAACAGCGGCAGATGACATTCTGAGAGATTGCAGGACTCCGCGCACCAGTAATTCATCTGCATATTGATATTCACCGTATAGCGTGAACCCCATGCCGGCCACATATCAACATTCCATATGCCCTGTAAATTCAGCGGAAGCGAATCCGGACGGCTGCCGGAAATCATCAGATATCTGCCGAAATGGAAATAAAGCGCCAGCAATGCATTGCATGCATCCGTATGCTGCGCCTTGGCTGATTCGAGCAGCGTATCCGTCGGAATCCGATCCGTCAGTTCAGCATCCGGCAGTGTCAGCGAAACGCGGTCGAACAATGCACGGTAATCCGCCGTATGCTGCGCCAATAAAGCAGAATAGGGGAGCGCAGATGCACGCAGGCAGTCCGCATCGCAGAGCTGCAGCAAATCCGCATCCGGATGGTAATAGCCCGTATGCATGCTGATTGCGGCAGTCATTTCGTGTATATGCTCAGCTACGATTGTATTTCCGCGGCGGTAGGCTTTCCCGTCCGAATGAATCACCCGAATTGCAGCACAAAAGGCAATCCCGTTTGCCCCGCCGGAGCATCCGTCGAATACAAGTATCGGTTGTGTATCACGAATCAGAACGCAGTTCCGGTCAAAATCATCGTCTCTGCCGTCCATGGAAAGCACAGCGGAAAACGGCTGTTCACCGGTGAAATGCAGAATAATACACTGCGCCGGATGTGAAGCAAATACCGCGCGGGAAAACAGCGCGCCGCCTTTCCGGAACTTGACACTGTAGGCTGCGGATGACAGATCGAGCGTGCGAAGATAATCTGTTACTTCACCGTCCGGCAGCGACAGGCGGACTGTCAGATCACCGAGCGGTGTATAATGTCGCATATCCTTCGGGCAGCCCTGCATTTTCTGAAATGCAAGCGTTTCCGCTTCGGCAATCTGACCGTTCAGAATCAGGCGGCGAATTTCACCAAGGGATTCCTTTGCATCCGGATTGATGCGTTCCCGCGGACCGCCGGACCACAGTGAATCTTCATTCAGACGTACCAGCTCTGCCTCAGCTTCGCCGTACAGCATCGCGCCGAATCTTCCGGCACCGACCGGCAGTGCTTCCTCAAAGCATGCAGCAGGCTGTCTGTACCACAGCTTCGGCATGTCAATCCTCCTGCTTCGAGATCAGTTCTTTTGCGGTGTCGATTGCAGCCTGAATCTGATTATCCTTTTCCGCATCGGGGTCATACACCGCAAGAACGTTCGGTTCCAGACCGATTTCATGATAGCATTCCGTTTTGCCGGTTGCATAGGTCGCGGTCGTCAGCGTCACGCCGCCGCCGGACAGATCAAAAGTAGACTGCATAATGCCCTTGCCGAATGTCTTTTCTCCGACCAGAACGGCATCTGCATAGTCACGCAGTACACAGGCAAACAATTCAGAGGCACTTGCCGTATTGCCGTTGACCAGTATGACATACGGCATTTTCTCGAAATGTGCATCGGATGTCAGAATGGTGGATGCATTGCCTTCGCGGTCATAGGAGAAAGCAAGCTCGCCCTCCGGCAGCAGCGGATCGGTCATGCGCTCCAGAGCAGAAAGCAGACCGCCGCCGTTATTGCGGACGTCAAATATAAACGCTTTCGCGCCTTGTTTCAGCAGCTCCTGACGGGCATTTTCAAACTGTGAGACCGTCACGGTGCGGAATTTTCCAATGTAAATATACCCGATCTGATCGGGCAGAAATGCAGACTGAACAGTGATTTCGTCAATCTGTGAACGGATGACGGAGATTTTTTTCTCTGTATCGGAATCATGTTTGCGAATACGAAGCGTGACGGATGTTCCGACATCGCCGGCAATCATATCAACAGCCTCGCGGTAATTCGCCTTGAGCGATACGCCCTCTACTTCAAGCAGGAGATCGCCGACCTCGATGCCTTTTTTCTCAGCAGGACCGTTTTCCGTGACATCAACAATTTCAGTATATCCGTCAGCATTCTGACTGATCGAGATGCCGATGCCCGTATAAACGCCGGATGTGGTATCATGATAAGCAGTCAGCTCCTCATTGCTGCGATATACGCTGTAGCGGTCGCCGAGACCGGCGACATAACCCTCGAGCATGCCTTCCATGACGTCATTTTCCGGCACATCTTTATAGAATGTTTCGCGTATCTTTGCGTCCAGTTCATCCAGACGCTCATATTTATCGGCAAGGCGGTCGATCTCTGTGATTTTTTTGTTAAACGCCTTCTCGCCGGCAGAAAGCGTAATGACAAATGTCGCGGCAGCAGTCAGAGTCATCAGACTAATGACCGTACCGAGTGATATTCTGATCATCACAGATGCCGCCTTTCTGTTTGAATAAATACCGGAAACGGCAAGAGACATCCTGACCGTCTCCTGCCGTTTATCCGGTTCATAAGAAATAAGCTGGTTCAAATCTTGTTCATTTTACGGGAGATACTGTACCGGATTGACCGGCGTATCGTTGATGCGCACCTCAAAATGGAGATGCGGACCGGTCGATCTGCCCGTCGAACCGACGACACCGATCTGCTGACCGACCGTTACCGTCTGACCGACAGACACAGTTGTACGCTGTAAATGTGCATACAGTGTCGAATAGCCGTTGCCGTGATAGATTACGACGTTATTACCGTAACCGCCGCCCCAGCCGTCATTTACAACACGAATGACAGTACCGTTTCCGGCTGCGCAGGCTGCTGCGCCGTTGATTGCGGTAACATTTCCGATAATATCAATGCCGCTGTGACCGCTGGTTGCGCCGGTAAACGGGTCCTTGCGGTAGCCGAACGGGCTGGAAATGCCATAATGACCCGGACACGGCCACGCAAACATGCTGCCGGTCGGCGGTGCCTGTGTTGTCGTTGCAGCGACAGTGGTTGTCGTCGGCGCAGTTGTTGCGGCGGTCGTCGGCGCAGTTGTCGGTGCCGGTGTTTCCTCGGTTGCAGCATTGGTTATCACTGCCTGTGAATTCGCCGGTGCCTCTGTAACAACAGCTTCCTGCGTTGCAGGTACGGCTGTGGTGGTCGCAATCGTTGTCCGGACTGTTGTGGTTGTAGTTGTTGTGGTCGTTGTTGTCGTGGTAGTACGCTTTGCCTCAAGCTCTGCCTTTTTGCGTGCTTCCTCTTCCTGTTTTTTCTGTTCTTCCTCCATTGCCTTGCGGATTGCTTCGGCAATCAGATCCTGTTCTTCCTGTTCGATCTTATCCATATCCATCTGCTGCTTTTTCAGCTCATTGTTTGCAGTCTGCTGTTTGGATTCGATCATCTGAATATCAACATGATTATCAGACAGCGCCGTATCGAGTTCTTTCTTCGACGAATCAAATTCGTCCATAAGCACCTGAATTTCTGTCTGCTTGAGATTGAGCGCCTGTAAGCTGACAGTCAGATCCTGCTTATGATTTGTCAGGGACTGAATCTCCTCACGGAGCTCTGTGATCATTTCATCATCATGCTTGGAAATACGCTTGATCAGGTCCATTCTGGCAAGCACATCATAGAAGCTCGATGCACCGACCAGTGCGGACAGCAGACTGTCATTGCCGTGCACATACAGCGCGCGGATACGGGACTTAAAGAGCTTCAGACCCTCCTGAACGGCAATCTCTTCCTCGTCAATTTCATTCTGAAGCGCGGCGATCTGATTTTCCGTTTCAGATATTTCACCGATGAGATTCGACATCTGTGAATCAATCAGCACCATTTTGCCGTTGATGAGGCTGATCTGCTCTTTCAGCGTCTGCTCGTAAGCGGATTTATTGTCCAGATCATCGGAGAGCTTTTTGAGCTCCTCCTTTTTCTGATCAATCTGATCCTGCTTCTCCTTTTTCTCCTGTTCGATTTCTTTCAGCGTTTTTGCATAAGCAAGATTATTCGGATTCTGCTTTGCTTCCAGCGTAAGGGATGTCGCTGTCAGAATGACGGCAGACAACACTGCAAGCGCTTTTCTGCATTGCTTGTTCATAAATAAACCTTCCTTTGTTTGCTTCGCATTTAGTTACATATTGGCGGCACGGTATCTCAGATGTACCCGTGTGGAAAGGACACTTCCGAATGCGCCGATCAGCGAACCGGCGAAGATATAGGAAAGCATCACAATCACATAAATTCTGCTGAGAGGAATGACATTGCCGAGACCGATTGTGCTCAGAACATCAAACCGACCGAGAAGATTCACAAGGCTGTCATATGCAAACCATGTCAGCAGCGTTGCGAAAACGCCTGCCATAAATCCGTTGATCATGCCCTCGATGAAAAAGGGGAACCGGATAAATGCTTTCGTCGCACCGACGCTTTGCATTATGCTGATCTCGCGGCGGCGGGAGAATACGCTGGCACGGGTTGTATTCGAGATAATTACCATGGAAACAATGAATAGCGCGATGATGATTGCGATTGCGACAATCGTCACAACGCGGCGCATTTCCGTGAGCAGCTCGACAAAGGAATCCGGCGAGCGAACCGAATCGACATCCTGCATTTTCTTCGTCGCAGAAATCGTTTCGTCCATTTTGGAGATATCTGCAACACGGATGCGGTAGGCATCCAGCAGGGGATTGTCATCGCCGAGCGACTCAAATACGATTGCCTGATCGCTCATATCGACTTTCAGGTCTTCCAGGGCTTCCTCTTTTGTATAGAGCTGAACGCTTGCGATATTTTTCATTGCAGCCAGCTCATCACCGATCTCGGTGCGGCGTTCTTCGGATGTTGTCTCGCTGAGGTAGACAATTACTTCGTTTTTATCCTCGATACCGCCGATGATCGCGTTAATATTCACATAAAACAGAACAGAGATTCCAACCAGCAGAAGGCTGACGAGCAGAACACAGAACGATGCGAAAGCCATGACACGGTTCTTCCAGACATTGTCAAAGCCCTGTCTGACAAGATACCGAAAACTACTGAGCTTCAATTTCTGCGCCTCCAATCACTTCGTCAAATACGACCTCGCCCTCGCTGATATTGATGATTCTGCCGCCGAAATGACGTACCATTTCATGCGCATGGGTCACCATGAGAATCGTTGTACCGCAGGCATTGATGCCCTGCAATAGTTCCACAAGCTCGTAGGCAAGCTCCGGATCGACATTACCGGTCGGCTCGTCTGCAATCAGAAGTGCCGGATCATTCACCAGCGCGCGTGCCAGTGCACAACGCTGCTGTTCACCGCCGGAGAGCTCACTCGGATAGCAGTCCGCTTTATCCTGCAAGCCAACCAGCGACATTACATATGGGACGCGCTTGCGAATCTGTTTCCGCGGCGCGTCAATCACACGCAGTACGAATGCAATATTTTCATATACCGTCATGGTGTCGATCAGGCGATAATCCTGAAATACAACACCGATTGTACGGCGGAATTCCGGAACCTTACGCTTTTTCAGCTTCATGAGGTCATAGCCGTTGACATAGACCTCACCGCTGTTTGCGTCAAGCTCCTTCATAAGCAGCTTGATCAGTGTGCTCTTTCCGGCGCCTGAGCGACCGATGACAAACGCAAATTCGCCGTCCTCGACCTTCAGGCTGACATCCGAAAGTGCCTCTACGCCGGTACTTTCGTATGTCACAGACACATTTTTTAACTCTACCAAGAGTATTCCTCCTCATTTGGACGTTTTGGCATCAGCACAAACGGTATAATCAAAACATGTGCTGATTCTTCGACATCTTCCCAAGGGTGAAAATCAATTATGTAAACTTTCTATACATGGAAAATGCCAAACGAATTTCTCCGTTCGGCACTCCCCAAATTCAATGTCAAATCAATCTTTTGTATGATCTCTCGCTCAGAACTTCACAGGGCTGGACGAAAGATACTTCTTCACCATAAGTGCAATCTTGAAGACGATTGCATGGTCGAATTCACGGAGATCCAGACCGGTCAGCTTCTTGATCTTCTCAAGACGGTAGACCAGCGTGTTGCGGTGAACGAACAGCTTTCTGGAGGTTTCCGAAACATTCAGGTTGTTCTCGAAGAAACGCTGGATCGTAAACAGTGTTTCATGATCGAGGCTTTCGATGCTGCCGCGCTTGAATACCTCATGCAGGAAGGTTTCGCAGAGCGTCGTAGGCAGGTGATAGATCAGGCGGGCAATACCGAGATTATCGTAGCTGACGATAACCTTATCCGTATCGAATACCTTGCCGACTTCCAGAGCAGTCTGCGCTTCCTTGAAGGAACGTGCAAGATCCTTGACGCCGACAACGCTTGTGCCGATACCGACATTGACGCGGGTATAGAACTCGCTCGAAAGGGTATCTGCAATGGAGCGTGCGAGCTTTTCGAGGTCCTTGCTTTCATTTGTGGACTTGATCTCTTTTACGAGAACGATATCCGTCTCGGTGATATTGAAGACAAAGTCCTTGCTCTTATCCGGAAACAGATTCTGGATAACATCATATGCAGAGATATCATTTGCGGAAACAATTCGGATCAGGAAGACAACGCGGCTGATTTCCGCATTGAAGTGCAGCTCACGCGCCTTTACAACAATATCACCGGGCAGCACGTTATCCAGAACGACATTCTTGATAAAGTTGTTTCGGTCATATTTTTCGTCGTAATACTGCTTGATGCTGGACATTGCGATTGCAAGGATATCAGCATACTTTGCAGCATTCTCATCGGTGCCTTCCACAAAGACGGCATAATCCGGTGTGGTGCGCACGCCGAACGGCTTGTAGGTGAATCCGTCGCGGATGAACAGGTCACCGGACTCGTTCATATCCATGGATACGAATTCATTGGTCGTGCCGACACGGGTCGGATCACTGCATGCGATAATGGTTGCGGTCTCATCGACTACACCGATGGTTGCGTGGATGGTGTCGTGCATCTGAACGACAAGTCCCTGAAACGGTCTGTTAGACATAATACGATCCCTTCGCTTTCTTCATGAATTTTGGTTTGGGAGTGCCATGATCTCAGGCAGGAGGGATCTGATGCCAATCGTAAAAGGTCGCACAGGGATAATCCTGATCTGAAACTATTACAGATTGTAACATATTTCCCGTCCTTAGTTGTTAACAAATCATGAACAGAATGTTAATAATTTGTTGTTTCACGTATTTTTCACCTTTCTGATTGTGAAAAATACCGAATGTTTCCATGAAATTCTTGTATTTTACTTTGCTTTTGATTACAAAATAGTTACATTTTTTCCGGAGCTGTTACTTTCAGCAGCCGGAGTACATTGCCGAGTGTACGGCAGACAGCATCGCAGAGCAGCAGTCTCGCATCACGCAGTTCCGCAGTTTCTGCATCACGCACCTTGCAGGCGTCATAGAATTTATGGAACTGTGCTGCCAGATCAACCGAATATTTCGTCAGTCTGGAAGGATCAAGCTGTGCGGCTGCGGTTTCGACTTCCGCAGGCATCAGCGCAACCTGACGAATCAGCTCACGCTCGGCAGGGGAGCTCAGCAGATCGAGCTGTGCATCTGCCGCCGCAGGAACCGGAACGCCGCTTTCCGAAAGGTTGCGGATCAGGCTGCAAATTCTTGCGTGCGCATACTGTACATAGTATACCGGATTGGATGAGGATTTTTCAACTGCGAGATCAAGATCAAATTCAAAGTGCGAATTCGCTTCGCGCAGATTGAAGAAGAATCTTGCCGCATCGACCGGAATATCCTCGAGAAGCGTGACAAGCGTCAATGCCTTGCCGCTGCGCTTGGACTGCTTGACCGGCTGACCGTCGCGCATTACGGCAACCATTTGCATCAGAATCACATCGAGCTTGGAAGCATCGACACCGAGCGCGGTCAGTGCTGCTTTCAGGCGCGGAACATAACCGTGATGATCGGCGCCGAGTACATTGATTGCCCTGTCAAAATGCCGTGTGACGAGCTTATCATAATGGTATGCGATATCCGGAACAATATAGGTATAAAGCCCGTTGCTGCGGCGGAGAACAAAGTCTTTGTCCACGCCGTAATCCGTCGCTTTGAACCAGATCGCGCCGTCCTGCTCATATGCCTTTCCGGCTTCGAGCAGCTTGTCCACGATCAGCTTTGTCTCATTCCTTGCATGAACCGTGCTTTCGCGGAACCAGTTATCATATACAATTCGGTACTGCTTCAGGTCATGCTCAAGCCCTGCGATATTCAGCGGGAGCGCATAATCGACGAGCGCCTTCCTGCGTTCCTCATCGGATACGGCTGCAAGCGAATCGCCGTGCAGATCAAAATAGTTCTTGGCGTGCGCGATGATATCCTGTCCGAGATATACATCCTCGGGCATCGGGAAATCCTCGGTATTACCGGTTTCGCCGTAGATCAGCTTGCAGAGCGCATCGGTATCGGGCGTCGATTTGTAAATCTCCTGACCCTTTTCCGAGCAGAGCTGCATATAGCGCAGTGAAAGTGATTTACCGAATTTCTCGATCTGATTACCAGCATCGTTGACATAAAATTCACGCTCGGCGTGATATCCGGCAGCCTGTAAAACCGATGCAAGCGTATCACCGATTGCACCGCCGCGGGCATTGCCGACATGCATCGGACCGGTCGGATTTGCCGAAACAAATTCCACAAGCACCCGCTTGCCTTTGCCGATCTCCGAACAGCCGTAGCGTTCTCCTTCGGCAATGACATTGCGGACCACATCCGAATACCATCTCTGTCCGAGATAGAAATTCATGAAGCCGGGTCCGGCAATCTCGACCTTATCGAAGGGAGAACCTTCCAGCACCAGTGCATTTGCGATTTCTTCAGCAATCTTCCGCGGCGCCATGTGCAGCGTTTTGGCGGAAACCATTGCCACATTGGAAGCGAAATCGCCGTGCGAACGATCTGCCGGAATTTCAATATTGAATGCCGGAAGCGGTTCTGCGGGGAACACGCCTTCCGCCACCAGTCTGCCGATTGCCTCCAGAATCAGCTGTTTTGCTTCATTGGCTGAAGCCGAAATATGATTCAAATACAACACTCCTTCCGTTGTCTCGTCTGTATTTGACAGGCGTCCCGCTGCATTAACGCAGACGAACGCGCAGATCAATCGTATTCTGTGCAGAATAGCTGTCGCCGATATCAATCAGATACCGCAGCTGAAGCCTTCCGCCGCCAGGGTGAAACTGCACCTCAATCTCGAGCGCACAGAGCAGCATCTCCATATCGCCGAAGACAGTCGAATACTTGACCGGATGCGTTTTGCCCGGTTCAAGGATCATGACAGCCTCCGCAAAGCCGATTTTATGGATTGTAACAAGCTGCTGATCCAGCACGGTGATGACCGTTTCACCGGCTGTGTTTCCGTTCTCATCCAGCTCTGTATATTTTATCGTAACCTCATTGCCGTTTCTTCCGAAGTATGCGGTCGTATTCAATTCAGAGCGTTCTGTCTCCCCGTCGGCAGTCTGCGTGCTGAGAATGGTCAGAATCGCATTCTCATCTCTGTTATTATGATTTTGTTGCTCAGCAGACATAATTCCTCCGTCTCAGATTCAGAAGCTGCGGTCATCATGCTCGATTGCCTGCTCAATCAGCTTATCGAGCAGATACGGATACCGCATACCGAGATCCGCCATGAGCTTCGGATAGGCTGATGCATCGGACATTTCCGGCATTGTGTTGACCTCTCCGAGCAGAATATCACCGCGGCTTGTATAATAGATATCCACCAGTGCCAGTGAACTGCATTCCAGAATACAGAATGCGGAAACCGCCAGTTCACGCATAATGTGGACGGTCTGTTCGTCCAGATCAGCCGGAATCGTCAGATCATCCTCTGTGCTGCCGGTGATTTCACCGACAAACGACGCAAACGGAGGATCGTAGCCGAATACGCCGACGCGAAATTCTCTGCCCTCGACAAGCTCCTCGACAAGAACCGTTGCGTCCTGTGTAAAGGCACGCTTGACATGCTGCGAAAGCTCCTCACGGTTTTCCGCCTTGCCGGATGCGATTGCCTGGTCGCAGCCGGAGGGCTTGACATACATCGGATAATCCAGCTGCGATTCAATCCGTTCATATTCGTGCTCCAGACGGCTGAGATTTCTCTGGGAAACTGCGACCCAGCTTGGCATCGGGATGCCGGCTGAGGAGAGCAGTGCATGCGTCATTGCTTTGCTGCGGCAGGCAGCAGAGCTGAAAATGCCGTTTCCGACATACGGGATATGCGACAGCTCACAGAGGCCCTGAATTGCGCCGTCCTCGCCGAACTGTCCGTGCAGGACAGAAAAAATGACGTCAATTCGTTTGAGCGTGTAGTTGCCGTCCTCAAGGATGAGGATACCGCGGTGTGCAGGATCCGGCGACAGGATCGCGGAGGCACAGTCCGGATTCTCGATCCATTTTCCCGAGGCAATTTCCTCATAATCGCCCGGGAAATAAAGCCATCTGCCTTTTTTGTTGATGCCGACCGGAACGATCTCATACCGTTCGCTGTTCAGAGTACGCAGAATGGCAGCGGCAGAAGCCAGAGACGCATCATATTCGTTGGACGAGCCGCCGAACAGGACAAGCAGTTTCAGTTTCGCCACATTCCATAGCCCCTTTCGATAAATAATCTTGCGTCAGATGTTGGATTCTTTGCGTTTTGGGCATTTTGCCATTTGTGCATAATTCTGATACAGCATCGCAGAAACCAATGTAAAAACGCTAAAAAGCGAAAAATCGCGTGAACACGCAGAACTGCCGATCATGGTCGGATTTTTCGTACACATATATTTTAGCATACTTCACAAAAAAATGCAAGTGGTTTTTTGCAAAATCACAGAAAAATTTTTGAAAAAACGGAAAATCAGCATAGGGGCGGTGAAACTTCTTGCTTTTTTATACAAAGCGGGATGCAAACCACAGTGCTGAATCTGAAAGTACATTTTTTATTCGCCTTGCTTTTTGTGTGATAATATGTTATAAGCGGGCAGCGCCCGCAGGTATTGATCTAAAGTTCTACGGCAGGTTAATGGATTTATAAAACATCCTGCTCTCAACTTGCTTTTTGTGTGATAATGTGTTATACTATATTATATAAAAAGAAAAGCAGTACAGTTACTGTGCCTGTACTGCTTTTTGTGACGGGAGTGTCGTGAATGAAAATGATCTGTCCGGTCTGCAGTGCATTTCTGACGGCGGAGCCGAAACGGTATTTCTGTGAGAAGGGTCACAGCTTTGACTGTGCAAAATCCGGATATGTAAATTTGTTGCAGAGACAGAGCAGGCGGCAGCGCGGGGATGACGCTGAAATGGCAAAGGCGCGTCAGCTTTTTCTGAATGCCGGATACTATCAGAAGCTGCTTGACCGTATCTGTGCGATTGCAGTGCAGGAACAGCCGATGCAGATTATGGATGTCGGATGCGGCGAGGGCTGGTATTCCTGTGCCGTAACGTCTGCACTGCGCAGCAAGGGTACAGATACCAAGCTCTGCGGGATAGATATTTCACCGGATATCCTGCGGTTTGCAGCGGTACGTGCAAAGCAGCAGGGGATTGCAGATGCGGATTGGGCAGTTGCATCGGTCAGTCATCTTCCGGCAGCGGATCATTGCTGTGACTGTATTCTGAATCTGTTTGCGCCGTGTGAACCGCATGAGTTTCTGCGTATTCTCAAGCAGGACGGTCTGCTGCTTCGCGTCATTCCGCTGGAAAAGCATCTTTGGGAGCTGAAACAGGCTGTCTATGATCAGCCGTATGAGAACAAACCTGTGTCCGATGCACCGGAAGGATTTGCGCTGACAGCGTTTGAGCGCCTTACCGATACGATCACGGTTCCGGCAGAACATCTCAAAGCCTTGTTTGCAATGACGCCTTATGCGCACAAAACCGCAGCAAGCGATATTGCAAAGCTCGATCAGATCGAATCGCTCACGACGACGGTATCGTTCGGCATCATGCAGTGCAGACCGAAATAGAGCAGGGGAGGAAACAAAAAATCCGGAACACAAGGTTCCGGATTTCTTTCACGATAAGGATATTTCCAAACCGCGTTAAGCGGATTACGGGGCTCGAACCCGCTACCTCCACCTTGGCAAGGTGGCGCTCTACCAGATGAGCTAAATCCGCATTTGAATGCCTCCTGTCGGAATCGAACCAACGACACGGGGATTTTCAGTCCCCTGCTCTACCAACTGAGCTAAAGAGGCATACGACCTGGATGGGGCTCGAACCCACGACCTCCGCCGTGACAGGGCGGCGTTCTAAACCAACTGAACTACCAGGCCATTTTATCTGTCGGAATCATTGTTTCCGTCAGACGACTTTGTTATTATACCGCAAACACTCGAAAAAGTCAATAGAAAATCGAAAAAAAATCAAGTTTTGGCGTTTTGTACAGAAAATATCAAAAGTAATGCGGAAACTGATCGTATAAACTGAATATTACGGCAGGGGAGTTAAAAGCACTTAATTTAATCCGTTTTCACCGTTTTTCGCAAAGAGCTGGAGCACGGCTGTGCGGAGCGCCTGATGCGCCGGATCTTTCAGCTCAGGGTCGGATGCGAGTAATTGCTTCGCTGCCATTTGCGTTTCGGAGACAAGCGGCATATTGCTGCAAAAGGCTGCCTGCATCAGCGGCGGCATGCCGTGCTGCGCATGACCGAAGAAATCGCCGGGTCCGCGCAGACGCAAATCCTCCTCAGCAATCGCAAAGCCGTTGGTTGTCCGGCTCATGATTTTGAGACGTTCGCGTGCATCTTCGTTTTTGCTGTCTGTGACGAGAATGCAGTAGCTCTGCACCGCACCTCTGCCGACTCTGCCCCGAAGCTGATGCAGCTGTGCCAGACCGAAACGGTCGGCATTTTCAATCAGAATCAGTGTTGCATTCGGGACATCGACGCCGACCTCGACAACCGTTGTACAGACGAGCAGGTCAATTTCATGCGCCTTCATCGCTGCCATGACCGCTTCTTTTTCCGCGGGTTTCATTTTGCCGTGCAGCAAGCCGACGCGATAGTCGGAAAATGCGCCCTGTTTCAGCGTTTCTGCATAGGTCTCCGCAGCCTGCACATTTTCCAGTGTATCGGATTCCTCGATCATCGCGCATACCAGATATGCCTGTTCACCGGCATCGAGATGTGATTTGATGAAACTGTATGCGCGTTCGCGGAAGCCGCCTGTCACGGCAAAGGTCTGAACCGGCAGTCTGCCCTTCGGCATTTCGTCAAGTAACGTAATATCAAGATCGCCGTAAATGATCAGCGCCAGTGTGCGCGGAATCGGCGTTGCAGACATAACGAGCTTATGCGGGCATCCGCCCTTTTCGGCGAGTGCGGCACGCTGAGCAACACCGAAGCGGTGTTGCTCATCCGTGATGACAAGCCCGAGTGTGTGGAAATCAATATCCTTCTGAATGACCGCGTGTGTACCGATTACAACCTGTGCTGTCCCGTCAGCGATCTGCTTTTTGATTTCGCGTTTTTCTTTTGCCTTTGTGGAACCGGTCAGTAAAACGGGCTGAATGTCGAGCGGAGAAAGGAATTCAGTCATTGTATGCAGATGCTGCTGCGCGAGAATCTCGGTCGGCGCCATAAGGACAGTCTGCATCCCGTTTTTGGCGGTGAATGCGGCAGCTGCTGCGGCGACTGCGGTTTTGCCGCTTCCGACGTCGCCCTGGAGAAGCCGGTTCATCGGTTTGCTGCCGCAGAGGTCCTTGCAGATTGTCTGAATGGATTTCTGTTGCGCAGATGTCAGTGAAAACGGCAGATGATCATAGAAATCCTGAATGGATACGGATTCGGACATGGAAACTGCGGTCTGACCGCTGCTTCTGTGCCGGAGCATCAGCGTACCGAGCTGGAATTGCAGCAGTTCCTCAAATGCGAGACGGTGCCGTGCGGCTTCAAGCTCTTTTGCCGATTCCGGTCTGTGAACAGCGCGGAGTGCATCGACCAGGGGAATCAGCTGAAAATCCTGCATCAGTGAATCGGGCATGGTTTCAACCGGTAGTTTTTCGAGATAGAGAAGTGCACGCTGAATATTCGTGCGCATCATGGCACTTGTCAGTCCTGTTGTCTGCGGATAGACCGGCTGCAAAAGCATCGCGCCGCCGACCTTCTGCACCTGCGGCGACTGCATCTCTCTGCGCAGAAATCCGCCTGTTATCTTTCCGTAGGCGTAGTATTCCTCGCCTGACTTCATTGCCTGATAGGTATACGGCGTATTATAAAAGACCAGCAGCATATCAGAGATACCGTCTGTCACGAGAACGCGGTAAATCGTAAACCCTTTTCGGACAAATGCGACTGCCAGCTTCTGGACGACCGTACAGCGAACCGCGCAGGGGATACCGTTTTCTGCATCGGCGATGTAAACGGGTTTGCTGTAGTCGATATATGTGCGCGGGAAATGAAACAGCAGATCATAGGGGGTATGGATGCCGAGCTTATGATACTTTGCGGCGCGCTTTTCACCGACGCCTGCAAGTGTTTCAATCGGCTGATAGAGTTCATTCATCATGATGTGACCTCGGGAAACAATAATCGGAACAGAAGTGCTGTCCCGCTGATTCAGTATACCATATTTATAATATGCTGTCAAGGAAACTGGCACTGCACTGTTCCGGTCCGGATTTCCGAAAATCGCTTGACATTTTTTTGAAAATATGCTAAACTATGAAAGATAAGAGGGAGTAGCCGGCAATCTTCCCGCAGAGGGTTGTCGTTCGTGACGTCATACCCGGCACGCATCTGTGCCCGCACGAACATCAAACGGCAAGACTTTTATCGCACGGTGCCCATTGGGCTGCGGCGCGATAAAGGTCTGTTTTTTTACCTCAGACGCTCAGGAAAGGAATGAAATTATGGAGGTCTTATACCAGAATCTGCTCAATCTCGACATTAAAATGATTATCATGTGGCTGATCGGCGGCGTGCTGATCTACCTTGCTGTGAAGAAGGACATGGAGCCGACGCTTCTGCTGCCGATGGGCTTCGGCGCAATTCTTGTCAATCTGCCGCTCTCCGGTGCAATTACGCAGGGTGCGGAGGCGGGTCCGCTCAGTATATTATATAGTGCGGGTATTGCGAATGAGCTGTTTCCGCTGATTCTGTTTATCGGTATCGGCGCGATGATCGACTTCGGTCCGCTGCTCTCGAATCCGGTTCTGATGCTGTTCGGTGCCGCGGCACAGTTCGGTATCTTCTTCACGCTCTGCATGGCGTCGATGTTCTTTGATCTGAATGATGCTGCATCCATTGCGATTATCGGCGCTGCGGACGGTCCGACCTCGATTGTTGTCGGTCAGAAGCTGCAATCCAATTATATCGGCGCGATCATGGTCGCTGCATATTCGTATATGGCGCTTGTACCGATCATTCAGCCGCCGATCATCAAGCTGCTGACAACAAAGAACGAACGCAAAATCCGTATGGAGTATACGCAGAAGCCGGTTTCCAAGACCACGCGTATTCTGTTCCCGATCTGCATTACGATTATCGCCGGTCTGATTGCACCTGCATCCGTGGCACTTGTCGGCTTCCTGATGTTCGGCAACCTGATCCGCGAGTGCGGCGTATTGGACAGCCTTTCCGAAACTGCACAGAAGGTTCTTGCAAATCTGGTCACGATTTTCCTCGGCATTACGATTGCTTCGCAGATGCAGGCGGATAAGTTCCTTCGTGTTGATACACTTCTGATTCTCGGACTCGGTCTTGTCGCGTTTATCTTTGACACGGCAGGCGGCGTGATCTTTGCAAAGATTCTCAATCTGTTCCTCAAGAAGAAGATCAATCCGATGATCGGTGCAGCAGGTATTTCTGCATTCCCGATGTCCGGCAGAGTCGTTCACAAGCTCGCACTGAAAGAGGACCCGACGAATTTCCTGCTGATGCAGGCGACCGGTGTCAATGTATCCGGACAGATCGCATCCGTCATCGCGGGCGGTCTCATCCTCAATTTCTTCCTGCACTGACCGGAAAGGAGTATTGTTATGCTGAATCTGACTGCTTCGTTTGAGCCGATGCATTTTGTAGAGAATCTGCGCTATATGGGCCTCGGTATGCTCGGCATCTTCATTGTCATCGGCGTGATTATGCTGCTGACGATTCTGCTCAATAAGCTGACATCCAAACCGGATGCATCCGATCCGGAGCAAAAGGAGTCATAATGGACGAAAAGGAACAAGTATATGAGCCGATTCTTCCGCCGTCGCCGGAGGATGAAAAGCCGGAGGAGGGCTTTGTGCCTTACTGCGGATCTGATGAGGCGGAGCTTGCAGAACGCAATCCGAATAAAAAGCTGATCCTGCTGCTGATTCTGATTGCTGTTTTTGCAGCCTTACTCCTGATCAGTGTGGTTGCAAGAAAGAATAACTTTTATCATGCTGTTTTGCAGAATCTTCGGTTTGATTATCAGGAGGGTGAAGCTGTTTTCGATGAGAATTTAGAGGCAGCAGGTTCTCGTGCCAGGGCACTTTCAGAGGAGATCAGCAATCAGAATCTGCGCATTGATGCCGCAATGTATATGTTTGATGAAAAGCAGGAGCTGCAAAATATCATGACCGAATACACCTATTCGCACAATAATGCTGAGGATATTCTCGAAGTAAGAACCGGCTCTGAGAATGCGCTATTCATGAAATCCTTTACCTATCGCAGAGACGGTGTCGGCTATCAGAAGAAATCCGGCAGCAGCTGGAAGAACGATCCGGAAGCATATGTACCGAAGCTCAATGAATATTTCTTCGGCACGGAGGATCACAACGGTATGTATTTTGCATGTCAGCAGTCTTCCGATGTCAGCGTCAGCGGCAAAGATTATACCTGTGAGCTTTGGCTTATGGAGGATCGCAGCGGTTCACAGACGGTCTATACCACGATTTACCGCTATTATGACGGTGCGCGTCTTGCCGGAGTGCGTATTTTGTTTGATTTTGATACAATCATGGAAGTATACGATGTCAAAAATTATGTGATCGGATAATAAAACAGCCGGAGTCAGTTCACAAGCTGCTCCGGCTGTTATGATATTACAGTGTCTGAAAGAACGGTTTTGATCCGACAGCAGAATCAATGACATGCAGTTCCGGCGCAGATTTCTCAAGTATCCTGCGGAACTGCTCAATAATAATCACTTCTGTCTCAAAATGACCGCAGTCAAACAGTGTGAAATTGCGGTTCTGCGCTTCTGCCCAGATGCTGTGCTTGCAGTCGCCGGTGATCAGCGCATCGGCTCCGGCTTGCATTGCATCCTGAATCAGATCACCGCCGCTGCCTGTACACCATGCGATGCGCCGGATTGCGTCGGCTTTTCTTCCGCGGATATAGCGCAGCGAGATGCATCCGAGGGCTTCCTTCAGATTTGCAGCCAGTGCTTCGGCATCAGCTGGCGCTGTGAGATCGGCACAGTTCCCGAGGATGCGTTCGCCGGAAAGCACAGTGAGCGGATCGTTTTTCTCCTGCATCGGGATAAACTTTCGCAAACGCTGCCCGAATGCATCGTTCAGACCGCCCTCCGCAATATCGAAGCAGGTATGCGAACAGATTGCGCCGATATTATGCCGCACAAGATGCCAGACCGGATGTGACGGTGAAATGCTGCGCAGCGGCGTCCAGATGACGGGATGATGCGCAAGAATCAGATCGGCGCCTTTCTGCACAGCTTCCTCAATGACCGGTATTGTGATATCCAGTGTCAGCATGACCGTTTTGACCGTCAGCTGCGGATCGCCGGCGAGCAACCCCGAATTATCATAGGATTCCTGTAGGGAAAACGGTGCATATTCATCGAGAATCTTATAAATATCCTGTATTGTCATGTATTACCTCCGGCTCGGGCTGAGCCACTGATTGATCTCATCGAGCAGGCTGCGAACAGATGCGTATTCAGCATCATTCCCTGCTTCCAGCAAACCGGCAGCTTTTGTGTGCAGACGCTCCTGCACTCCTGCCATATAGATTTTCGTCAGCGGATCGGAGCGCCGCAGCTTGCCGCAGTAGCGCTGTGCTTCGCTGATTTCCTGCGGCTGTCCGGTGTACTCTGCCTGCATGACGGTATACACATGCGTATCCTTGACGGCTGTTTCCCGAATCAGTGCAAAGCCGTTTTCTGCAAGCCATGTGCGCAGAACCTCTGCTTTTGTCATCGGCTGCAAAATCAGATTGACATTCTTTTTGATAAATGCGGCTTTCGGTGCTGCGAGAATATCACGGATTGTTTCACCGCCCATTCCGGCGATTACGACATCTGTAATGCCGTTGGGATTTACTTTCTCGAAACCGTCCGAGAGCACCAGCCTGATCTGCTGCTCGACATGAAACTTTTTCAGCGTTCCCTTTGCACTATCCAGCGGTCCCTGCTTCACATCCGTTGCAATGACCTGCTTTGCCTTGCCGCTCTGAATCAGATAGGCGGGAAGATAGGCATGATCTGTACCGATATCGCATACAATGTCGCCTTTCAGCATGGACGCACAGCAGAGCAGTCTGGGTGAAATCGGAATCATGAGATCCGCCTCCTTTTCGTTTCTTTTCTATAATTATATCATAAACGGTTGCATTTTGCAACCGATTTTGCTATAATAAAAAGAGATATAAGGCTATCAGATACAGAAACAGCCGAAAAACGGAGGTTATCATGAATCAAAGACTACAGACAGCTGTTTTCAGCGCAAAGCAGGCAAAACAGCTCGGTCGGACCGCGTATCATCCGGATACCGGTATACTCTGGTGCAGCTTGTCTGCAACCGGTATCGAATTCGGATTTCGCGGGAAGGAATGCATCCTGACACTGACTGCGGATTCGGCGTATGCAGCGGGCGAAGCAAAGGCTGCACGTTACGCAGTGTACTGTAATGATACGCTTGTAACCGCAGCGCTGCTGACGGAACCGGAACGAATGGTTACAGTGCAGAATCCGGATGAGGAAGAAAAAACTGCGCAGGTACGGCTCGTGAAGCTGTCAGAAGCGATGATGTCCTCGCTCGGTGTGAGAGAAATCCGGATCCTGTCTTCCGATACCGCAGTGCAGAAATATCAGTACAGTATTTTTGTTTCCGGCGAAAAACTGCCGCATCTGATTGAATTTATCGGAGATTCGATTACCTGCGGCTATGGCATTGACGGGCAGTTTCCTGATGAACCGTTCAAAACTGCCAATGAAAACGCAGCGAAATCCTTTGCTTATCTGACTTCACAGAGGCTGCATGCGGATTACAGCATGGTCTGCTACAGCGGTCACGGCATCATTTCCGGCTATACGGAAACCGGCGAGAGGATGACGCATGAGCTGGTGCCGCCTTATTACGGACTGACCGGATACAGTACCGCAGCAATTGAAGGAAATCGCCGGATTCAGGATGATCTCTGGGATTTTGCGGAACAGCCTGATCTGATTGTAATCAATCTCGGAACGAACGATGCATCCTATACAGGGGAAGATCCGGAAAAGCAGGCTGCATTTATGCGTGCATACGTTGAATTCCTGAAAAACGTCCGCGAAAAGAATCCTTCTGCACCGCTTCTCTGCACGCTCGGTATCATGGATCAGAAGCTCTGTGATGCTGTTGCACAGGCGGTTGCACACTACATTTCAGAAACCGGAGACTGCCGAGTCAGAAGCATGCGCTTTGAAATGCAGTCTGCGTCAGACGGGTATGCCGTAGACTGGCATCCGTCGGTTATCACACATGAGAAGGCGGCAGATTGTCTTTGCCGTGAAATTCAGGACTGGCTCGGCTGGTGAGAAACCGGAGGATTATATGAGAAATATATTTATGACAGCTTCGGATGCCAGGCATCAGACTGCATCCGGCGTCTTTGATCAAAGACTGACACAGTTTTACGGTGTCAGCGGCGAAGCACTGGAGCCTTACCGGCAGCGGATTATCAATGCGATTGACCGGTTTGCCGTGCTTTACGGTGCGAAGCCGCTCAGAGTGTTCTCGGTCTCCGGCAGAACCGAGCTCGGCGGAAATCATACCGATCATCAGCACGGCAGAGTGCTGGCAGGCGGTATCAGTCTGGATATGATTGCGATTGCGGCACCGTTTGACGGTCCGGAGATTCGCGTCTGCTCCGAGGGATATCCGGAGGTTCGTATTTCGGCAGACGAAACGGCAATGATACCGGAGGAGCAGGGGACAACGTCCGCACTGATTCGCGGGATTACGGCGAGATTTGCGGCGCTCGGCAAACCGGTTCGCGGTTTCCATGCATATGTGATCTCAGATGTGCCGAAGGGGAGCGGACTTTCGTCCTCGGCAGCCTTCGAGGTTCTGATCGGAACAATCTGCAATGATTTCTTTGCGGACGGAGCATTTTCGCAGGCGGAGCTTGCTGTGATTTCCCAGTATGCGGAGAATGAATACTTCGGAAAGCCGTGCGGACTGATGGATCAAATGGCATGTGCGCTCGGCGGCGTTTCGGCAATCGACTTTGCCGATCCGGCTGCGCCGAAATGGGAGAAGATCCGGCTTGATCTTGCAAAAGAGGGCTATTCGCTCTGTATCATCGACAGCGGTGCGGATCATGCCGGTCTGACCGATGAATATGCAGCAGTTCCGGCGGAAATGAAATCTGTTGCACACATGCTCGGAAAACCTGTGCTGCGCGATACGAATGAATCTGCGTTCTGGGAACAGCTTCCGGCAATCCGCAAAGCCTGCGGAGACAGAGCCGTGCTGCGTGCAATGCATTTTTATCAGGATAACGACCGTGTGACCGAGCAGACTGCTGTACTGCGTGCGGGCAGCTTTGATCGGTTTCTCGCACTTGTCAATGCTTCGGGCAGATCGTCCGAGGCACATCTGCAAAATATTTCGCCGAACGGCAGACCGCAGCAGCAGGCTGTTGCCGTTGCACTGGCACTGTGCGAACGATTGCTGTCCGGCAGGGGCGCATACCGTGTTCACGGCGGCGGCTTTGCCGGAACCGTTCAGGCATATGTGCCTGTTGATATGACTGCGCAGTTTTGTGCGGAGACGGAGCGTGTACTCGGAAAGGGCGCGTGCCATGTGCTGCAAATCAGAGCCTGCGGTGCGGCTGCATTGTGGGATGAACAGGAGGGTGCAGAATAAATGCTGCTCAGAAAACTTCATGAGATGATTGACGGAAAGCGGGTTCTGCTGCTCGGCTTCGGCAGAGAGGGAAGGGCTCTGTATCGCAGAATGACGCAGGTCGGCGGATACCGTTCGCTTGGTATTTCCGATGCAAATGAGATCAAGGATGCGCCGGAGGGTGTGACGCTGCATATCGGGGCGGATTATCAGGCTGCGATGCGGGAATATGACATCGTATTCAAAAGCCCCGGCATCGTGCTGAAACCTGAATATCAGCCGGATAAGCTCAGCTGCCGCGTCACTTCTCTGACAGAGCTGTTTCTCTCGGCATATCGGGATCAGTGTATCGGTATTACCGGAACAAAGGGTAAATCGACAACCTCTTCGCTGCTGTATCATGTACTGCATGAGGCAGGCGTACCGTCTGTACTCGGCGGAAATATCGGTATTCCGACAGCAGAGCTCTATGAGCAGATCGGACCCGAGACTGTAATCGTCATGGAAACGGGCGTGCATCAGCTTGAATATAACCATGTATCGCCGAAAACTGCCGTATTCCTGAACCTCTATGAGGAACATCTCGATCACTACGGCACCTTTGCATATTATGCCTACTGCAAGGAGAATATCTACCGGAATCAGAAACCCGGTGATCTGCTGATCTGCGGAGAGCCTTCACTTCCGGCGGAAGGGGACTGTCAGGCGGAGGTCCTGCGCCTTGCCAAAGACGACTTGAATGCAGATGTATCCCTGCTCGGCGGCAATACAATGTATTACCGCGGCGCGACCTGTGAAATCCCTGCGGATATCTCGCTGACCGGCGAGCATAACCGCTATAACTGTGCGGTTGTCTATGCGCTTGCAAAGAGACTCGGGCTCTCCGATCAGCAGATTACAGACGGTATCCGCAGCTTTCAGCCGCTGCCGCACCGTCTTTCGCCGATCGGCATATATCACGGCATACGCTGGTATGATGATTCGATCTCAACTGCATGTGAGACCTGCATTCAGGCGCTTAACAGTCTGCCTGATACGGATACCGTTCTGATCGGCGGCATGGACAGAGGTATCAGTTATACGCAGCTACTGGATTATCTGCATCATTCTCCTGTGCCGCATATCATTCTGATGTCCGATTCCGGTAAACGCATTCTGCAAGAGGCGGATGCCTATCCGGAGACGCTCCGCAGCCGGATGCAGTACGCGGCAGATCTGCCTGAGGCAGTCGCAATCGCAAAGAAAATTACGCAGCAGGGGAAAATCTGTCTGATGTCACCGGCGGCGGCAAGCTACAATGTCTATCAGAATTTTGAAAAGCGCGGTGAACATTTCAAAGCGCTTGCCATGGCGGATTCTGTGGCGGAAAAGTGAAAATTTCCCTTTACCTATTGACAAATGATGAAATATATAGTAAACTAAATATGTATGGAATACAGCAAAGGGCGAAGTCTGCCCGGACGATGATTCCGGATTATGTGTAAAGGCGGTTATTCAATGAGTTTACTTAACAGGATCTTCGGATCCTACAGCGAAAAAGAACTTGCAAAAATTGAGCCGATCAAGAAGAAGGTTCTTGATCTGGATGAGGAGTATAAGGGTCTGTCGGATGCTTCTCTGAAAGCGAAGACAGCAGAATTCCGTGAGCGCCTTGCCAACGGCGAAACGCTTGATGATATTATGGTAGAAGCACTGGCGACAGTCCGTGAGGCGGCAGACCGTATTCTCGGTAAAAAGCCGTTTCCGGTTCAGATCATCGGTGCCATTGTTCTGCATCAGGGCAGAATTGCCGAGATGCGTACAGGTGAAGGTAAAACACTGGTCGCGTGTGTCGCTTCCTATCTGAACGGACTGTCCGGCGACGGTGTCCATGTTGTTACGGTTAACGACTATCTGGCAAAAACACAGTCTGACGAAATGGGCAAGGTGCTTCGCTTCCTCGGTCTGACGGTCGGCTGCATCATTCATGATCTCAACAATGACGAGCGCCGTGCTGCATATGCCTGCGATGTCACCTACGGCACCAACAACGAAATGGGCTTTGACTATCTGCGTGACAACATGGTCATTTATAAGAAGGACCGTGTACAGCGCGCACCGAATTTTGCAATCGTGGACGAGGTGGACTCCATTCTCATCGACGAGGCAAGAACGCCGCTGATTATTTCCGGCAGAGGTGACAAGTCTACGGATATGTACGAGCAGGCAGATCGCTTTGCCCGTACCCTGACGCCGGTTACGGTTGTCGAGACGGATGACAAGGAAGACCAGGATGAAGCCTTTGAGGATGCTGACTATATCATCGACGAAAAGGCAAAGACTGCGACGATCACCCGCCGCGGCGTGAAGAAAGCTGAAAGCTATTTCCATGTGGAAAACCTCATGGATATGGAGAATATGACGCTCCTGCACCACATCAATCAGGCGATCAAGGCGCATGGTATTATGCATCTTGATACCGATTACGTCATCAAGGACGATGAGATCATCATTGTTGATGAGAACACCGGCCGTATGATGATGGGCAGACGCTACAATGACGGTCTGCATCAGGCAATCGAGGCAAAGGAAGGCGTCAAGGTCAAGCATGAGTCCAAGACACTTGCAACCGTTACCTTCCAGAATTATTTCCGTCTGTACAAGAAGCTCTCCGGTATGACCGGTACGGCTATGACGGAGGAGGACGAGTTCCGCGAAATCTACAAGCTCGACGTTATTTCGATTCCGACGAACAAGCCTGTCATCCGTATTGATCAGCCTGACCTGATTTTCCGTACCGAAAAGGCAAAGTACAAGGCAATCATTGACCAGATCATTGAATGTCACGAAAAGGGTCAGCCGGTTCTGGTCGGTACTGTTTCGATTGATAAATCCGAAAAGCTGTCCGAAATGCTCAAGCGCCGCGGTATCAAGCATGAGGTGCTGAATGCAAAATATCACGCGAAGGAAGCTGAAATCGTCGCACAGGCAGGTAAATACGGTTCAGTTACGATTGCGACGAACATGGCCGGCCGTGGTACTGATATCATGCTCGGCGGTAATGCGGAATTTCTCGCCAAGGCAGAGATGCGCAAGCGCGAAATTCCGGAGGATATCATCACGGAGGCTGTCGGCTATGCCGATACAGAGGACGAAGAGATTCTCGCAGCGCGTGAGGTCTATCGTTCACTCTATGATAAATTCAATGAAGAGGTCAAGGAAAAGGCTGTTGACGTTAAGGCGGCAGGCGGTCTGTACATTCTCGGTACGGAGCGTCATGAGTCCAGACGTATCGACAACCAGCTCCGCGGTCGTTCCGGCCGTCAGGGCGATGAAGGTGAGAGCCGCTTCTTCCTCTCCGTTGAGGATGATCTGATGCGTATTTTCGCAGGCGACCGTCTTGAAAACATGATGGCACGCCTTAATGTTGACGAGGATATGCCGATTGAGAGCAAGATGATGTCCAAGGTCATCGAGTCCTGCCAGAAAAAGGTAGAGGGTATGCACTTTGCAACCCGTAAGAACGTCCTCAACTACGACGATGTCATGAACACGCAGAGAGAGATCATCTACGGTCAGCGCAGTCAGGTGCTTGACGGTCAGGATCTCCATGCATACATCGTTGATATGATCAAGGATCTGATCCGCACGACGGTTACGACATATCTTGCAGATGCCGGCGACAAGGCAAACTGGAATCTGGTCGGACTGCGCGAATACTTCATGGACTGGATTACGGTTCCGGAGGATTTCGAGTGGGATGATCAGAAGCTCAACGAAACCGAACGCGATGATATCGTGAAGATGCTGACCGACCGTACCCTTGCGGTCTATCAGATGCGTGAGGATTCGATCGGTCATGATGAGCTCAGAGAGCTTGAGCGCGTTGTTCTGCTCAAGGTCGTCGATACAAAGTGGATGGCACATATCGACGATATGGACGAGCTCAAGCGCGGTATGGGTCTCCGCGGATATGCACAGAAGAACCCTGTTGTCGAATATCGTTATGAGGGCTTTGAGATGTTCGATGCCATGGTCGAGGCAATCCGTGAGGATACGGTTCGTCTGCTGCTGACAATCAAGCTGGCAGAGAACAAGGCACCTGAGCGCGAGCAGGTTGCAAAGCCGGATGCACCGAATGCCGGTGCCGGCGACGGCAGCTTTACCCGTCAGGCGACCTCCCAGAAGAAGGCGCGTCCGAACGATCCGTGTCCCTGCGGCAGCGGAAAAAAATATAAATTCTGCTGCGGCATGAAGAATCAGTAAAAGGTAGAAACAGAATTGTCTGCATCCCTGCGGCTGTGCCAATCATAAAAACAAAAGCCGAGCAGACAGATTCTTTTCTATAAACAGCCAAATGCTTTGTGACTTTTGGGGTTTCGAGAGTAATCAACAGGTAAAGAATGAGGAGGAGTTTCATGAAGCAATCACTGCGTTTTCTCAAGTCAGGTCTTTGCATCTGCCTTTCGGCAATGATGCTCGGCGCCTGCACGCTGCCGGCTTATGCGACAGCAGGTGAGGATCCCGGAACGGTTGACGATGCCGACAAGAAGTTTCCTGATCCGGACAGCTTTTCCTATGACGATGTTGAGGTCAACTTCGCCAAGGGTCTTCAGTACACGCTGCATTTTTATGATGCAAACAAGTGCGGCAAGCGTACCGGCAGACTGGAATGGCGCGCGGACTGCCATATGGAGGATCAGGCAATTCCGCTGAAGCAGTACGGCGAAGATTTCAAGGGCATCAATCTGCCGGATTCGTGGATTCAGGAGCATATTGACGAACTTGATCCGGACGGCGACGGTTGCCTTGATCTCGAGGGCGGCATGCACGATGCCGGTGACCATGTTAAATTCGGTCTCCCGGGTTCCTATGCTGCATCGACGCTCGGCTGGGGTTACTATGAATTCCGCGATGCATACGAAAAAACCGGCAACGCAGAGCATATGGAGGATATTCTTCACGCATTCTGCGATTTTTACCTGAAAGCATTGTACTATGATAAGGACGGTAAGCTGCTCGCATACTGCTATCAGGTCGGCGAGGGCAACATTGACCATAACTACTGGCTCTGTCCGGATCTTCAGGGTGAGCATCTGCTTGATTTTGCAAGACCGGCTTATCTTTGCACCGAGACCAATGTGTTCAAGGGCGGCGATTCCGTCGGTGCTGCTGCATCCAAACTGGATGATCAGGAGACGAATGCTGCGAAGGCAAAGGCGAAGCAGACGGATTCCCGTGCATCCGATATGTGTGCAGGTGCATCTGCGGCACTCGCAATCAGCTATCTGAACTTTAAGGATACCGATCCCGATTATGCGAAAAAGTGCCTCAAGGGTGCAAAGGACCTGTATGAAATGGCTGTCAATTCGCACGAAGAGGATGAGGGCATGAAGGTTCTGACCCTCGGATACGACGGCGGTTTCTATACCTCCAGCTATGACTACGATGAAATTTCGTGGGCTGCTGTCTGGCTGTATTACTGCGCCTGCGACGGCGATATTTCCGTCCGCAACGAGGAAGCCTACGAGAAGTACATCACCCCGATTATCTCGATTGACATGGATACCACATTTGATAACGGCGGTCATCCGTATAACGGCTGGTTCAGAAGAATCATGAAGGATACGAATAACTGCTGGAACAATATCTGGGTTCACTGCTGGGATACTGTCTGGGGCGGCGTGTTTGCAAAGCTCGCACCTGTCACCAATATCGAGCGTGACTGGTATATCTTCCGCTGGAACTGTGAGTTCTGGTCGGGCATTACGCATCTTGATCCGGGTCTTGTTGATACGATCTATGACAAGCCGTTTGAGTGGGATCAGGATCCCGCAAAGCCGGATTGGAAGGATTTCCTCTCGACTTCTCCGTCCGGATTTGCTGTTCTGAATGAGTACGGCTCAGCACGTTACAATACAGCAGGTCAGCTTTGCTGCCTCGTTTATGCGAAGGAAGCAGAGAACCATGAGAAGAATCAGGATCCGCTGCGCTTTGCAAAATGGGCTGAGGGTCAGATGGAATACATCATGGGCAAAAACCCGATGAACCGTCCGTATATTGTCGGATGGTCTCCGACAGCGGCATCGCATCCGCACCACAGAGCTGCACACGGCTCCAAGGATCAGAACATGGATAATCCTCCGACACAGGTGCATATCCTCTGGGGTGCACTGGTCGGCGGTCCGGATTCTCAGGACTGGCACCGTGATATCACGAAGGACTATGTCTATAACGAAGTTGCTGTTGACTATAATGCAGCTGTTGTCGGCGCATGCGCAGGTCTCTATCACTTCTTCGGTACAGACGATATGAAGAGTCAGGAGAACTTCCCGCCTCCGGAATCCAGCTACAAAACGCCGGAAGAGCTCCGCGAATTTGTTGTAAAAGCTGCTGTCGGTCAGGACACCAACCGCAGCACACAGATTCTGCTTGCATTTACCAACGAAACCCTGCTCCCGCCGCGTTACCTCAAGGAAGCAAAGGCTCGTTACTACTTCAATATCTCCGAATTGCTTGCGGAAGGTCAGACGGTGGATGATCTTGAGCCGGAGATGCAGTATGATAAAATGGCTGCAAACTCGCAGAATGAGTATACGGTTAAGACGGAGATCGTGCAGTATAATGACAAGGGCGACTGCTACTTTGAAATGACATGGACCGGATTCAAATACTACGGTGAAATGGATTACCAGTTTGCGATTGTTGCGCCGAAGCTGGCAATTCTTCCAGCTGATGAAGAGCATCCGAATGAACGCCATGTTGCAATCTGGGATTCCTCCAATGACTACAGCCGCGAGGGCATGGCATCTGAGGAAGAATCCGGCAAATCGCTGAATGAGTGCCCGGAAGAGTGCGACCGTATCACGCTGTATGTTGACGGCAAGCATGTCTGGGGTACCGCTCCGGAAGGCTGTCCGGAACCCGAGGGCTATACAGAGCCGATTTCGACCACAAAGGTAAGCGATATCGGCAAGTCTGATGTCTTCTATGGCGATGTCAACTGCGATAAGGAAGTTGACGTTTCCGATGCTGTTCTGCTGGCTCGGCTCGTCGCTGAGGATGCCGGTGCAAATGTCACAGCACAGGGCAAGCTGAACGCTGACTGCCTCAAGGACGGCAATCTGAACGGTGATGACGTCATTCGCATTCTGCAATATGTTGCAAAACTGATAAATTATTCCGTGCTTGGCACAAAATAATGATAACAGCGGTGCATCAGTTACGGTGCACCGCTTCTTCTTTGATCGGAGGAGATTATGATTCCACTTGCAGAGCGGCTCAGACCGCAAAGCATTGATGATATGGTCGGACAGCCACATCTGTTTGCTGCCGGTATGCCGATGCGGCGCATTATCGAATCCGGACAGGTGCCGAATATGATCTTCTACGGTCCGTCCGGCGTCGGCAAGACCACACTTGCACGCATGATCGCTGACAAAACAGATATGTCCCTGCATAAGCTCAACGGAACGACGGCGTCTGTCGGTGATATCCGTGAGATTTTGCAGGAGAGCAGATCATTGTTCGGCTCAAACGGTGTCCTGCTGTATCTGGACGAGATTCAGTATCTCAATAAGAAGCAGCAGCAGAGTCTGCTGGAATATATCGAAAACGGCAGTGTGACGCTGATTGCATCGACAACGGAAAACCCATATTTTGCAGTATTTAATGCAATTATCAGCCGCTCAACGGTATTCGAGTTCAAACCTGTGACACAGGATCAGATGCGTCCGGCAATCGAGCGCGCATACCGATTTCTGGCGGAGGAGCAGGGGACTGCGATTCATTATTCACCAGAGGTAGTTTCCTATATTGCAGCCGGATGCGGCGGGGATGTCAGGAAGGCAGTGAATACAGTAGAGCTCTCTGTGCTTGCCGCAGATCATACGCAGCCGGCGCTGCAAATCGAGCTCGATTCGGTCAAGGCACTGACGCAGCGCAGTAATATGCGATATGACCGCGACGGCGATCAGCATTACGATCTGCTTTCTGCCCTGCATAAGTCGATTCGCGGCTCGGATGAAAATGCTGCGGTGCATTATGCGGCGCGGCTCATGGAGGCAGGGGATTTGCTTCCGCTCTGCCGTCGGCTGCTTTGCATTGCATCTGAGGACATCGGGCTTGCCTATCCGCTTGCAATTCCGATTGTGAAAGCGGCGGTCGATACAGCCTTGCAGCTCGGTCTTCCGGAGGCACGTCTGCCGCTTGCGGATGCAGTGATATTGCTTGCAACCGCGCCGAAATCAAACAGCGCCTATCTTGCAATAGACGCTGCTGCGGCTGATGTTCGTGCAGGACTGTCGGGTGATTTTCCGCGTGCGCTGCAAAATGTCCATTTCGATGGCGCAGATGTCCAAAATAAGGGTCAGCATTATTTGTATCCGCACGATTACCCGAATCACTGGGTACAGCAGCAGTATCTGCCGGATACGCTGAAAGATCGTGTTTACTATCATTACGGTGAGAATAAGGCAGAGCAGTCTGCAAAGGCATACTGGGAAAAGATCAAGAAATAGGAGCACATATGGATGCACGATCATATCTCTCAATTCTGCATGTTGCGGAACGTCTGAAAGATACGCCGCGTCATTGTACGACAAGTCAGCGCAGGGTCGAAAGCGTAGCGGAACACAGCTGGCGGATTGCACTTATGGCGCAGCTTCTGCGGCATGAATTTCCGGATACGGATATGGACAAGGTCACAGCGATGTGTCTGATTCATGATCTCGGTGAATGCTTTACAGGCGATATCCCGACCTTTGAAAAGACCGAGTCGGACAGAGCGCATGAGGATGCTTTGCTGAATCAATGGGTTCAGACGCTGCCACCGGAAATCAAAGCGGATTTTACGGCTCTTTTTGCGGAAATGCAGGCGCGGCAGACTGCGGAGGCAAAGCTGTTTCGAGCGCTGGATAAGCTCGAAGCATTGATTCAGCATAATGAATCGCCGCTTGATACCTGGTCTGCGCATGAGCGTGAGCTGAACCTGACCTATGCCTATGATGCGGTTGTTTTTTCTGAATGGCTGACGGCGCTCCGGCACGAAATCAAAAATGAAACCCTCGCAAAACTGGCTTGCGAGGGCACATAAACTATCGAACACAAATCCATATAATCAGCGGAAACGAAACGAGCGAGAACAGTGTCGTCAGGAAGATGCCCTGTGACGCGAGCTTTTCGTTTCCGTTGTATTCTGTGGCAAACAGTGCAGTCGTATTTGCAACGGGCATGCAGCTCATCAGCAGCAGTGTCGGTGCAAGTACAGGATGCTGCACAAGCCGGCTGATCAGCAGCCAGAAAACCAGCGGGAGTGCGATCTGCCGCAGGAGCACATAAACATTCATGCGCATATTTGTCAGGACATCCTTGATTTTCATGCCGCTGAGATTGGCACCGACTACAAGCATCGCAAGCGGCGACGTCAGATCGCCGAGCGTTCCGCAGGTATCTGCAATGATATCCGGCAGGTGTATCCGGAATATGAATATGAGGAGACCGACAGCTGTACCGATGACAGCCGGCGTCAGCAGCAGCTTTTTCCACGGAATAGTGCGCATCCGTTCTGTCAGCGGCATATTCTCAGCATCTCCTGCGCCGCCCATGAGAACGACGCCGAAAGTATAGACAAAGATATTGAATACGCTGTTGACGATTGCGGCATAAAAGAGTCCCTCTGTGCCGTATACAGACTGCACGAGCGGAAATCCCATGAAACCGACATTTCCGAAGATTGTCATGAACATATAGAGACGCCGGTCATATTTCGGCGGACGGATCAGTGCCGTCAGCAGCAGTGAAAATATAATGAGAATCAGATAAAACGCGAATGCGTAAACAAACAGCATTCCGACAGAAACCGTTGAGCCTGTATTCTGCTGCTCCTGCATTTTCATCCGGTCATAGAATGCGTCAATCATCATGAGCGGTGTCGTGACATAGAGCAGAATTTTCGTCAGTTTTTGTTTGGTATGCAGATCAAGCAGCTCGATTCTTGCCAGAGCGAATCCGAGACAGAGAATAAGAAAGAGCTTGCCGGTCTGTGCGATGATAACGGAAATATCCATAAACAGCTTTACTGCTTATCCGGCTTGCGGAGGAAAAGGATACCGAGCGTATTCGGTCCGCAATGGCTGGAAACGGTACAGCCTGCCTGTGTTTCTTCGATTGCTTCAAATCTGCCGGATGCGCGGATTGCGGTTTCGGCAGCACCGACGGCATCCTTCGGAGCGGATGCATGCGTGACAAAGATTCTGTGATTGTCAATGGCATCGCGGTCTGATAGCCGATCCTTCGCGTATTCGGTGACACAATGGACAAAATTGCCGCGGTATTTCTTACTGACGGACATTTCGCCGTTGTGCACCTCAATGCAGGGCTTGAGCTTCAGCAGATTCGCGCCGAGTGCGGCGACGGCTGAGCAGCGTCCGCCCTTATAAAGATAGTCCAGCCGATCAATGATAAAACTGGCATCCACATTCGGAATAATCTCATTGCGCAGTGTGTCTGCGATTTCCTGCACAGATTTGCCTGCCTGCACCATTTCAGATGCACAGAGCACAACATGTCCGAAGCCTGTCGAGAGATTCATGGAGTCGATCACAGTCACATGACCTGTTTCTTCCGCTGCAATACAGGCATTCTGATAGCAGCTCGAGAATTTTGCACTGATTGTAATGCAAATGATCTCATCCTCGGGATTCTCCGCAAGGAACTTTCGGAATGTGCTGACATAATCTGCAACTGTCACGGCTGCCGTTTTCGGCATCGCGCCGCCTTCTGCAACATGCTGGAAAATATCTTCCGCATGAATATCCACGCTGTCTTTATGTTCGTTATCACCCAGAATGACATAGAGCGGCACAATCGTGATCTGATACTGCTGAATTAAATCGTCACTCAGATCACAGGTGCTGTCTGCGATAATATGGATCGCCATTTTCAAACACCTCTTTGTTTTTGATACTATTATTATATCGCGGAAAGCAGATTTTGTCAAGAATCCAAATTGTTCAGTTCTATCGTAAAACACAACTATCCGGCGCGAATTGTTGACATTTTGTGCAAAACGTGGTATACTATATGAAAACAAACGTAAAGGGGGAATTTTCATGCTTCGGCGTACTGCTGCGCTGCTCTCATCGGCGGTGTTTGCCGCTTGCTGTATGCCTGCCGTATCCGCAGCGCCTGTCTCGGAACAGATTGATCTTTCGGATAAAATTATTCGGGATGTCAATCTGGTTTATATCGGTGCGGATTATCTGAATCCGGCATCCGTGCTTTTTGATAATCAGGAATACGTACCGGTATCGCCCGATCAACTGAAAGTCAGCGCGGAATCATGGGAAAAGACAGACCGTTCCAAAAACTGGAAACCGAACTGGCAGGATGAATTCGGGGACGACATTTTTTATATAGATTTGCAGGCGAATTATGTCATAACGGGAATCTGCTATCTGGATACGAACGGTGTGCAGGATTGGGTGATTGAGGACGGAGCGCCGTTTGCGTGGAACCAGATCGGCAATTTTACAACAAATTCCTATCAGACCTGGCAGGGTTTGCAGTTTGAGAAGCCGCGTGCAACCAGATATCTTCGTTTTACCGCGCCCTGCGGTGACAGCGGCGTCAGTGAACTGGCAATTTACGGTTATCTCCATTCTCCGCTCAGTGACACGCAGAAGGCGAAAACGGATGCGAAAAACCGTCCCGATGAATATGCACTGGAAAACCTCATGGCAGGCGGGAAAATCGGATTCAATGCCTTTATTGACGATCCGATGTCTGCAATCATGGCAGCCGGCAATGTCCGCGAATATCATAATCTCAGCTGGCTGCTGGATGAGCAGGGGAGGGTCAAATTTACGCAGGGGACATGGGGGGATATGGACCTCTATTATTCCCGCATGCAGCAGCTCGGAATCAGCGTCATTCCTTGTATTCAGGGCGGCAGTACCGTGATTTCGGGCGGAACAAAGCCGCCTGAGATACCGGTTGCAGAGGGTGCCGGCACAACAGATCCCGCAAGCTATAAGATTCATGCACAGGCGATGTATCAGATTGCCGCACGATACGGCAGCAATCCGGAAATTGACAGCAAAACGCTGAATGTTGCCGAGGGCTCCGAACCGAAAACCGGACTGAATCTGCTGTACGGTGTCGAGAACTGCAATGAACCAAATAAAACATGGAGCGGGAAGGCAAATTATTTTTCGCCGTATGAGCTTGCCGCAATGTGTTCTGCCGATTTCGACGGTCACGAAGGCATGATTCCAAATGCCGGTGTAAAGCAGGCAGATCCGCATTTTGCGCTGGCGGTCGGGGGATTGCTTGCCGGTGCGCCGCTGCTGGATTATCTTTCGGAGATGAAGGAATGGTTTGATTATAACCGTAAAGACGGGCTTTTCGCAGCCGATATCATCAATGTGCATCTCGGACCGGAGGTCGCAAATCCCGATACATCGCAGCTTGCATCCCGCATCAAGGAAATCCGTGCATGGATGTCAGATAACGCACCGCATACGCAGTTATGGATTTCCGAGTTTGAAGTGCCGATGAGTGACTGTGAAGAGGAAGGCATTGACAGTCACGAGAACGAGGCATATCAGCTGAAATATGCACAGCGTGTTGCGCGAACCTATCTGAATACAATCGCTGCCGGAGCAGACCGTATCTCAAAATTTCAGCTGCGTGATGAAGGCGAGGGCGTGTACTATAATTCCGGACTTGTGACACAGAAGGGCAGCTGGAACAAAAAACTCGCATGGTATTATACTGCGTGTATGCGCGATGTGCTGCGGGATTCCTATTTTGCTGCGGATATGACGGACGATGAAGTGAAAAAGTATTTCTTCATTCGCAGTCAGACTGAGAAAAACAATGCAGCATCTTCAATTTACTGTCTCTGGCTTCCGACGGATACCGGCAAAGTTATCAAAGATTATCAGCTGCATGTGCCGAATCTGAAAAGCGTTGTCGTCACAGAGCCCGGTGAATTTGCCGAAGGAAGACGCCGTATTGTTCCTGTCAAGGACGGCATTGTAACGCTGGATATCAGCGAAACACCGATCTTTGTTTCTATGACCGCGCAGCGTGAGGATGTTTATAACGGTGCGTATCAGTATATCAGACCGTCTTCGATCTCTCTGAGCAAGGATTTCAGTACGGAAGCATGTGATCTGAAAACTGCACCAAAGGATGCCGGACTCAAGCTGTTTTATCAGATGTTTGATGAACCGGAAACGATGCCGCAATTCTTCTACGGAGATACGGCTGATCTGGAAACACCGAAAACAAGTGCAGGCAGCGGAAAGGCATCGTGCTACGTGAAGCTCAGCGAACCGTATGTTCTGCAAGGCTGCGGTGTGTTCGATACATACAGCTCGGGCGGTATCACGGTGAAGGATGCATATACGGACAGGATTCTCTGGTCATCCGATCTCGGCAGCTATATGGCGCGTGATCTTTCTCCGGCGCAGGAGCTGTATCCCGGTACCGATCTGCTGCTGATTGAGCATACCGGCGGTGATATGAACGAGCTGGCGCTGTACGGATATCCGGTTCCGGATCACTGGAAATATGATGTCAACGGCGATCATATCTGTAATGCAAAGGATGCAGCGGCGCTGCAAGCCTATCTGCTGAAAGGAACATTTCCGGATGAAACGTCGTGCAGTTGGCGCGCAGCGAATATCAACGGCGATCAGATACTTGATGCGCGTGATCTGACATGCCTGAAACGTTATCTGCTTGGATAAATAATCTGTGAATCCGATTCCGGTCTGGGATCGGATTCACATTGTTTTATTATCGTTTGATAACCGGTTTCAAGCAGGTGACTATTTACATTATTGCATCTAATTCACATTTGGTGCAATTAGAAGATGCTTTTTTCAGAAACCGATATTTCCGGCGGCGTTTGACAAATACGTGAATTTCTGCTATAATAAGCTACGTCAGATTATTGAACGGAGGTATGATTATGCATTTGTTCCGCCGCGGGATGCGGGACGGTATCTCAATCGCGCTTGGATATTTGTCGGTTTCATTCAGCTTTGGAATTCTGTCTGTGCAGTCCGGTCTGACCGTCTGGCAGGCAGTTCTGATCTCTTTGACGAATCTGACTTCTGCCGGTCAGGTTGCCGGTGTCGGTCTGATTGCTGCACACGCTTCGATGCTGGAGCTGTTCCTTGCAGAGGTTGTGATCAATATTCGCTATGCGCTGATGAGCCTTGTGCTTTCACAAAAAGCAGATTCATCATTCCGGCTGCCGCACCGGTTCCTTGCGTCTTTCGGTATTACGGACGAGATTTTTGCAGTTGCTTCCATTCAGAAGGAACCGGTCAAGCCCTTATATATGTACGGTCTGACGTTTGTACCGTTCTGCGGTTGGGCGCTCGGAACATGGCTCGGAGCTGCTGCCGGCACAATTCTGCCGGTTCAGGCAACGAATGCGCTGGGCATTGCACTGTACGGCATGTTTCTGGCGATTATTTTGCCGCCTGCCCGTAAATCCCGTGCAATTTTTGCTGTCATTTCGATTGCGGCTGTGATATCTATTTTGTGGCATTATTTTGCAAAATGGATGTCCGGCGGATTTGCTATGATTCTTGCAGCGCTTGCAGCTTCCGTAATCGGTGCGATCCTCTTTCCGGTACCTGATACGGATGAAACAGCAAAGGAGGCGCAGACATGAGCAGGATTTTCATTGCAATCGCGGTCATGGCGCTGACAACCTATATCATACGTATGGTTCCGTTTGCATTTGTCCGGAAGAAAATCAAAAACCGTTTTATTCAAAGTGTTTTGTATTATATTCCATATGCTGTCCTCAGTGCAATGACGATTCCGTCAATTTTCTACGCAACGCAGGATTTGCCGTCAGCGATTGCTGGTACAGTTGTTGCAGTTGTGCTGGCATATTTCGGCTGCCCGCTGATTGTCGTAGCACTTTCTGCGTCAGCTGCGGCTTATCTGGCAATGCTGCTTCTTCCGTTGATTCTGCAATAATCTGCTGCACCGGTCAAGCTGAAAGACCGGTGCAGTTTTTGTCCGATGGGATTGTATGTTCGGCTGATTGATCAGATAAAGGATTCCTGCATAAAACAAACCGCTGACCGCAGCACATATGATCATAACCGCAAATGCCGGAAGGCGCAGTGTGATACAGAGCTTTGACATCAGCAGCATAATCTGCCATGCGCCGAACAAAGCAATCGCAGGCCGGAGCAGAATTCGTTTCCAGACGGGTTTCAGACCGGTTAAACGCAAGACAAAATACAAACGGACAGTATTTCCGCTGAGATTGCATGCAAGATAGGATGCTGCAATTCCGTAAAACCCGAACATCGGGACGCATATCAAAAGGACGGAGATACGAACAATATACTCAGCCAGATAATTGACCGATGAGAAATTATGCTTGCCGAGACCGCGCAGTACACCTTCCATGATAATTTCCAGATAAATGAACGGAACAACCGGCGCCATAAATCGGAGTATCTGACCTGTAAAGGTATCTCCCCCGAGCACCTCCCCGATTTGTCTTCCGAATTGCACCAAATACATTACAATAAACAGCGCGTAGGCGATTGTTTGTTCGAGTGCACGTTCTGTAATCAGCCGGATTGTATGATGATCCTCAGCGGCTTTGGCTTTGGATAATTCCGGTACAATTAAGCCGGACATGACACACTGCATCACTGACGGGAAAAACAGCGCAGGGATAATGATTGCTTCAAATTCGCCGAACTGCGCGAGTGCTTCTGTCGGGCTGCTTCCGAATTGCAGCAGCGTCAGCGGGACGAGTGCATCGTTTGTTGTACTGAGAATTGCGACAAGCGATGCATTGCCCATGACCGGCAGAAGCTGCCGCAGGAAACGTCCGAAGGAAAATGAACAGATATTACAGTTTTCGCGGTGCGGCATCCGAATACAGCTAAGAAATAATACCGTGCTCACCTGCCCTGCAATCATTGACAGCGCAAGTGCGGTTAAAACGCTCATACTTCCGCGCGGTATCAGAAACAGCGTGCAAAATGCAAGCGTTCCGGCTCGAAGCAGAAACTCTATGCATTCCGAAACGGCAGGTAAATAGACACGATTATATGCGTAGCAGCGTCCTTTCAGACATGCGGACAATGCGGAGAGCGGCAGAGATGCGCTTAACAGGCGGATCGTCTGTGCATTCAGATTCGGCTGATGCAGCAGCTTTTCCGGCAGCCATGCAAATATACACAGCAAAGCCGCTGCCAATATACTGAGTGTCATGCAGAAGCTCTTGATATACTGATATACGCGGTGCGGGTTGCCGCCGCAGCCGAGTTCTTCCGACATAAAACGGCTTGCTGCAATAAATCCGCAGCCGCCGCTGAGAATTGCAGCGAGACTGTAAAATGATCCGATCAGCGTGATTTCTCCGACTGACGCAGCTCCGAGCTGATGCGTCAGAAAAATATTCAGCAGCAATCCAAGTCCCTGCAATCCGACGGAAAAGCTGCTCAGAATGACTGTTTCTGTCAGCAGTTTTCGGCTGTTCTGCGCATGTACCATAGGCTCACCTCACAGTCAGCATATGCACCATGACAGAAAAAAAGAATTCCGCAGGCAGAATCTGCGGAATTCTTTGTATTTACGATGAAAAAACAGCTACAAATGTTACAATGCCGTTTTCGCTCGTGACAGTCAGTGTGCCGCCCATCTGACGGACGATACTTCTTGCGATGCTGAGTCCGAGACCGGAACCGTTCGGGCTGCCTTCGGTATCCAGCCGGTAGAAGCGGTCAAACAGATGCTCCAGCTTTTCCTTCGGAATGTCATTTGCCGTATTCGCAACACTCAGCCGGATTTTGCCCTGAACATCCTTTGAGAGCGAAACCGTAATCTGTGCCTTCGGAACGGAGTGCAGTACGGCATTATCCAGCAGAATCGAAAGCAGCTGCTTAATATTATCTTCTTCTGCATGCAGCGTAACATTTCGCTGAATGACGGTATTGAGTGTCTTGCCGTTCTCATAGATAATCGGTTCAAAGACAAGACAGACATTGGATACCGCTTCGGACAGCGACATTGCACTTACGGTTTCTTTTTTATTATTCTTGCTGTCCATTCGCGCAACGGAAAGCAGATTGGAAACCAGCTTTGACATACGCATGGTTTCTGACTGAATATAGCTCAGCCACTTGTTTTGTCCCGCGACCGATTCATGCGGATTTGCAAGAATTACCTCGGTGTTTGCGGAGATGACGGCAAGCGGTGTTTTCAGTTCATGTGAAGCATCGGCAACAAACTGCTTCTGTTTTTCCCATGCAACTGCAATCGGCGTGACCGTCCAGTTTGCGAGCTTGAGGCTGATGCCGAACATCAGAAGCAAACCGAGTACCGTAATCATCAGGAAGATGAAAAGCAGACGGTTCAGCGTGGAAAGCTCCAGTGTGCGGTCAAGCAGCACCAGCCGCATTTTGCCTGCATCGTCCGGCTTCCACATATAACGATAAGATGCATCACCGATTTCAATGACACCGGCTTTGGAGCCGCGGCGCCGGACCTCGTTGACTGCATGATGTACGGTTTTGAACTGTTCATCCTCAGAGGAGCCTGTATCATTGCTGTTGTAGGCAGCAATATTGCCGTCGTCATCGAGCTCAGCGATAAACGCATCCGGAACATATTGTCCTTCCTGAACCGGTACGAGCGGCTGTGCATCGGTCATCAGTGCCTGCGCAGAAATGAGCGGAACAGTTGTCGTTTCCGAGGAAGAATTTTCGCTTTCGGCTTGTTCGGTATGCTGCTGCTTTGCAGAATGTGTGTTGATATAGCCTTCGTACCATTGCTTGTCATCACGCGGTTTGGTCATCAGCGGCACGGTGGACTTATCGGGTTTCTCACTGTGGTGCTCCTGTACCTCAGTATCTGTCTTCTCCGATTCACTCTGCGGTTCTGTATCCTGTGCAGCAGGCGGGTCGGTATTGTTCTGCTGCTGTTCTGTGTTTTCGGACGCTTGCTGCTGATCCGTATTCCACTGATAATTCGGATCCCACTGCCAGTTTGGATTATAGGGAACTGCCCATGGATTCGCCCAGGGGTTTGCCCACGGATTCATCCACGGATTTGTCCAGGACGGATACATCGGCCATGCGTAACCCTGACCCTCCTGATTCTGGTTCTGGTGTTGATCGGAATTCTGGTTCTGATTATCATTTTCCTTATCATCATTATTATTATCGTTATTGTTATTTCCGTTCGGATCCCAATAACCGCTGTTCGGCTGCTGACCGTTCTGATCCTGCCAATAATCATTCTGGAAGGCGGACGATCTGCCGTCGCGGTAATTACGGCTGATCTGTTCATCGGGTATATGGTCTCCGCGTTCCTGATCATAATCCTGATAATATTCCTGATATTCCGTTTCCTTATTATCAGCTTCCTGCGGACCGTGATCTCTGTGATCAATTTCCGGAACAAACTCATACTGCTCTTCCGACTGCTCACAGTCAGGTGAAGCATTCATGCTGAGCGGCATGTTTTCCGGCGCAATTTGATATCCAGTCGGCTCCGCTTCTTCCTGCTGCTGTGTTCCCGGCATTTGCGTTTCCTGAATCATCTCCTGCATGATGGAATACGAAGAGCTGATTTCAGAGTGATAGAGGAATCCGAACAGCACAGCAAGGCAGACGAGCAATGTGCTGCTGAGCAGCGCCATGTTTGTAATCAGATATCTGCGCCTGAGTTTTCTGATCATGCTGCATCCCTCCTCTCAGAATGCGTACAGACGGCATCATTCCTTTTCTTCGAGACAATATCCGACACCGCGAACCGTTTTGATTGCAACCTTTGATTTCATATGTGCGAGCTTCTTGCGAAGGAAGCTGACATACACCTCGACATTGTTATTTTCCGCATCGGATTCATAGCCCCAGATTTTGACAATCAGCGTCTCCTTGGAGAGAATCCGGCTGCCGTTTTTGAGAAACAGCTCCATCATGGAGAATTCCTTGAGACCGAGCTTGAAGGAATTTTTGCCGCAGAACAGTTCATATGTAGAAAGATTGAGCGTCAGATCGCTCCATGTAAGTACATTTTCAAAAATGACATTCGCATTTCGGCGGTAAAGTGAACGGATACGCGCAAGCAGTTCATCCGAGGAGAACGGCTTTGTCATATAATCATCTGCGCCGACATCCAGTCCCGCGACCTTGTCAGCAATGCTGTCCTTTGCGGTCAGGAGCAGAACGGGCGTCGTCAGCTTGTTCCGGCGGATTTCACGCAGAACATCCAGTCCGTTCATTTTCGGCAGCATGACGTCAAGCACGATCATATCATAAATACCGGAAAGGGCATTATCCAGTCCGGATTCGCCGTCATAGCATGCATCTACAATATATTTATTCTTATGAAATATCTGAACGAGCGCGTCCGAGAGCGCTGCTTCATCCTCGACAAGCAGAATTCTCATGAGCAATCCCCCTTTCTGTACATATCTTTCTACTATAATTATACAATAAAAAATTTGGAAATGCAAGACCTTTTATCACTTTTCGATGCACAAAATCAGATTTTTTGCATAAGATATAGAAATATTTCAGAAAGAGGTGTGTTCAATGCCGAATGTATTTTTAAGTCCTTCCACGCAGGAATGGAATCCGTATGCTGACGGCACAGGCAATGAGGAAATGGTGATGAATCTGCTTGCAACAGAAATGGAGCCGTATCTGCGCGCGAGCGGGATCACATTTGTCCGGAACGATCCGGAACGGAATGCAGCCGGCGCAATCGCGGATTCCAATGCCGGAAACTTTGATGTACATCTGGCGCTGCATTCCAATGCTGCACCTGCGCAGTTTGCAGGGATGCTCCGCGGCATAGATGTCTACTTTGCGTCGAACAGCTCCGACAGTGAACTGCTGGCAACAATCACTGCAAACAACATGCAGCGCATTTATCCTGTCGAAAATCATGTCACGGCACGTCCGACGAACAGTCTCGGGGAGGTGCTGCGGACGAAAGCAGTTGCTGTGCTTGCTGAGATCGGGTATCATGACAATCCCGAGGATGCAGCGTGGATTCGGAAGAATCTCAAACAGATCGCAATGAATCTTGTGCTTTCGCTGACAGATTATTTCGGCATTCCGTTTATCAATGCAGAGGAGCCGTTTTACGGTACCGTGCAGACAAACGGCAGCCGCCTGAATCTTCGGGATTATCCTGCGCTGACCGGAACGATTCTGACACAGATTCCGGATGAAACGCAGCTCATCCTATACGGAGAAACAGACGGCTGGTTTGTCACCACGTATAACGGGAAAACTGGGTATGTCAGCGGCGAATATCTCCGCTTATAATCCGGCGGCTGTGATCTGTTCTATGATCTCGCGGAAAACAGGAGCTGCGGTTTCATTGCCGGATCCGCCGTTCTCGATAAAAACCGTAACAGCATATTTGGGCTGATTGACCGGAAAGAAACCGGTCATCCAAGCGTGACAGAGTTCGTTTCCGTCATCATCGGTTCTGCCGGTCTGTGCAGTGGATGTTTTGCCTGCGGCTCTGGTATTATCCGGCTTGCCGTTTGTCTGCTTTGCTTTTTCGATGACTGATACTGTCATGCGGCGGATTTTTGCAGCCGTTTCCTCCGATACGGCACGGTGCTGCACGGGCACCGAATCAGCAAGCAGGGTGCTGCCGTCTGTTGTCAGACCGCGCACGAGCTTCGGCTCGGTGTAGATGCCTTTGTCGGCAAAGCAGGCTGTCATGGCGCAGACCTGCAACGGTGTTGCGAGCAGCTTGCCCTGCCCGAAACTCATATTCGCCTTCTCTGCCTCGACCTGCAATTCTTCAACCGATTGCAAATATCCGCCGTCTGATATCAGCCCGTCTGCCAGAACCGTTTTCCTGCCGAAGCCGAGTGCATCCGCAGTATCTTGCATGTTTTCCGGCGTCATCAGTGAGCTGATATGAATAAAATAAGGGTTGCATGAATTGATCAGTGCCTGCTGCATATCCTGCAAACCGTGTCCGATCTGTTTATGGCATCGAAAACGCTGTCCGTAAACAGATATCGCACCGCTGCATTCATACATGAATTTCACCGGAATGCCGTGCTCCAGTGCTGTCGCTGCGGTCACGAGCTTAAAAACGGAGCCTACATTATATGCAGAGAGCGCACGGTTCAGAAACGGCTTCTGTTCGTTCCTGAGTGCATCTGCGAGATGGTCCGGATCATAAACCGGCGTACTGGCACAGGCTGTGAGTTCACCGGTTCCGACCTGCATAACGATTGCAGCGCCTGCATACGGTGCTGCCGATGCAAGTGCATGTTCCGTAATTTGTTGTATCTGCCGGTCGATTGTTGTCACAACACCGCCGCCCTCCTGACCGTTGATGATCAGTGAGCGGTCCGCCCCGACAAGCACCTCTCCCCTGCCGGATACAGAAAACGTCACATCCGCAGAGGTGTCACATGCTGCAAGCCAGTCAGAATAAGCACATTCCAACCCTGCTGCGCCTTCTCCGTTCTGACGGTATCCGAGCAGATGCTGCGCCGGAAGCGGACCGTCAGGCTTCCGTGCGCCATGGAGCACGGAAAGATTCTGATTCGGTTCCGCTTCTTCATTCAGATAGCAATAGAACGGTGAAACATGCTGAATCTGCTCGCTTACTGTCTCGCGGTCCGTGAGCTTAGCAAAGAGCGATGCCATTGTATCCGGCGTCGGATTGACAACTGCAATAATGACATCCTTCGGATGATTGAGCGGAGCAAAACTGCGGTCATAGATTGTACCTTCCGTCAGCGGTACATGCAAATGATAATGCCCCTGCCGGACGCTTACCTCATAGACCTGTTTCTTATGCATAATGTTATAGAGCTGCATAATCATTCCTGCCATACAAATCAGCAGGATGCCGGAGATCAGCAGCAGCCGGAGCGGTCGTTTGCGCATGTTCGATACTTCCCTTCCTATGATTCAAGGTCAGTATCTGCATTTTTTCCTTTTCTATACAAAAAAAGTGTACTGAGTTTCCTCAGTACACTTTTTACTGTAATCAGATTGCAAAATTACCGGAGAGGTAATCGTCGTTCACAACGTAGTAAACCATACCTTCTACTGCGTTGATATAAAGCGTAAGCTGCTTCATATTGCTCAGCGCATTACCTTTTGCAGTCCAGTCTGCCTTCGCACGCTCGATCAGCGAATCAGTCGATTCAGAAACATTCGGAAGTTCAACAACAACCTTTGTCTCAATCTTCTCGGCGTCCTTTTTTGCGGCGGTCTTCTTTGCAGCAGCACGCGGCTTGGCGGCTGCCTTCTTCGCAGCAGTCTTTGCCTTTACAACAGTAGCTTCTGCTTTTTCGGTCACGGTCTCAGCGGCTGCTTTCACGGTTGCCTTGGCATCCTCAGCAACAGCCTTCACCTTCTTGACAGCCTCCTCGGCAACTTCCTTCTTGGTATTCGGCATGTTTGGTTCCTCCTCTGCCAGTTGCGATAGTGTGATTACTTTTCGGGGTTGATAGAATCCTTCAGAGTCTTACCTGCCTTGAAAGCAAGTGCCTTGCAGGGCTTCGTGGTCATGATCTCACCGGTACGCGGATTCTTGCACTGCTTTGCCGGACGCTCACGAACCTCGAATGTACCGAACCCGGTGATGGAAACCTTTTCACCTGCAACAAGTGCATCGGTGATTGCGTCCAGAACCAGATTCAGAGCCTTGTCAGCTTCCTTCTTCGGGCAATTTTCTTTTGCAGCGATTGCTGCAACCAGATCGTTTTTCTTCATGGGGATTTCCTCCTGTATATAAAGTCTATGCATGTATTATATAACGAAAATACGTGATTTGTCAAATCGAAATTGATAATTCGGACTTTTCAATCAGAAACCCGTCGAAAGAAAGCCAAATCTTGGCGATTATTACAAGTATCAGGCGAAAATCAGAGCATATGTGCGCGAATCTCATCGCCCGAAAGCGGCGAAAGATAAGCCGGCGGTACATCAAATACTGTCTTGCAACCGAAGTTCTGCTCCTTTGCAAATCTGGCTGCTGCACGGGCAAATGCGACCAGAACATTCGTTGTAAACTCCGGATTGGAGTCGAGCTTGAGGCTGTATTCGATCAGATGCTTATGCTCCTTGTTCTCACCGGAGACACCGCTGCGCATGACAAATCCGCCGTGCGGAATGCCTGCGTGATCACGGTTCAGCTCCTCCTGTGAGATGAAGTGTACAACGGTATCATAGTCAGCAAAATAGTTCGGCATTGTCTTGATGTCATTCTCGATCTTTGCGAGATCGGCACCCGGCTTTGCAACAACAAAGCATTCGCGGAGATGCTTTTGACGGGTCGTCAGCTCCGGCTGTTCTCCTCTGCGGACAGCCTCCATTGCGGATGCAATCGGAACAGTATACTGCTTGCCGTCCTGCACGCCTTCTACGCGGCGGATTGCATCGGAGTGACCCTGCGAAACGCCTTTGCCCCAGAAGGTGTAATCCTTGCCTTCCGGCAGAATGCAGTTGCCGTAGAGTCTTGCGAGCGAGAACATGCCCGGATCCCAGCCGACAGAGATCATTGCAACATGACCGGATGCCTTTGCAGCGGCATCGACGTTTGCAAAGTGCTCGGGAATTCTTGCATGTGTATCAAAGCTGTCAACGACAGTAAAGAGCTTTGCCAGCTCAGGTGTCTGCTTCGGAAGATCGGTTGCGGAGCCGCCGCAGACGATGACAACATCAGCTTCGTTCTGATGTGCAGCGAGATCATTATACTGATAAACCGGAACATTTGCGGTTTTCAGAGTTACTGCGGACGGATCGCGGCGTGTTGCAACAAATGCAAGCGCAGTATCCGGATTGCTGCGGATTGCGAGCTCAACGCCTTTGCCGAGGTTGCCGTAACCGACAATACCAATACGAATCTTGCTCATGAGATAAAATCCTCCTTAAGTGATTGTTTATGCCTATTATTATACTCTATTTTGCTGAGCTTGTCAATATTTTCACAAAGTTTTTTCGCTTTTATGCGGCAAAGCAAAATAAATCAGAAAACTGCTGCCCGAAAGCAGCAGTTTTTGCAGTTTAATCGCCGAAAATAAAGGCGTGCGTCAGCCCGAACCATTCCCGTACCCAGTAGGTCGGGAACATCAAAAGTGTTGTATGTGCCGGTGCCGGATCGCAGTCCGGCAGGTTTTCGCGCTTTGCAAGATACTGCGCACGCATTTCGTGGTAGCCGTCCGTTGCGATCATGATATTGCCGGTGATTCCGTTTTCTTCGAGAATACTATGTGAAAAACGGAGGTTTTCCGAGGTGGATGTCGATTGATCTTCTATCAGAATTCTGGATTCGGCGATCCCCTTTTTCATCAGCTCACGGCGCATGCATTCAGCCTCTGAGATATCCTCATCATTGCCTTTGCCGCCGGACACCACTGCGATCATTTCCGGATACTTCTGCATGGCGTTATAAGCTGCCTTGATCCGTTCGGAGAGCATTCTGGTCGGATTTGTGCCGCGTACCTTGCAGCCGAGTATAATCACAGCCTGCGGCGTAGATTTCGGCTTTCGGTAAGCAGAATGCAGCATCAGAATACTTAGTATCAGACAGTATATGACGCCGAGTACAATCAGGATTCCAAGTACGCGCAGTGTGATTTTTCCGGCGCGGCAAGCGTATATTTTATCCAGCAGTGCAGAAACACGCTTATTAAAAGCTGCGAATACCAGAAGCACGATACTGCATCCCAAGCCGAAGACATTTCCGATATTTATGATACCGACAGTCGTCGGGAGCCAGAATTCAAGGATGAAGAAGATACTGATCAGAATGAGAATCACACGCAGAAAACCGCTGTCTATCCGCAGCATGATTATTTCTCCGCACAGATGCGTGCGACACCGTCCTTGATCGCAGCAGCAGCGACTGCCTCAGCGACAGCCTTTGCGACCTGCGGATCAAACGGATTCGGAATGACGCATTCCGGTGAAAGCGCATCCTCAGAGACACAGCCAGCGATTGCCGCTGCGGCAGCATGCTTCATGCCTTCGGTAATATCTGAGGCACGGACTGACAGTGCACCCTTGAAAATGCCCGGGAACGCAAGAACATTGTTGATCTGGTTCGGAAAATCGCTTCTGCCCGTGCCTACAACAAATGCACCTGCTTCTTTTGCGAGGTCAGGCATGATTTCCGGTGTCGGATTTGCCATTGCGAAGATGAACGGCTTATCGTTCATGGATTTGACCATTTCCGGCGTGACGAGATTCGGTTTGGAAACGCCGATAAAGACATCTGCACCCTTCATTGCATCAGCAAGTCCGCCGCGGATACGGTTTTTATTGGTGCGCTTGGAGAGTGAAGTCAGTGCCTCGGAGGAGAGCTTGTCGCCCTCGCAGACAATGCCCTTGGAATTGAGCATCATGATATCCTGTACGCCGATTGAGAGCAGCATCTCAGCGATTGCAACGCCGGCTGCACCTGCACCGTTAATCACAACGCGCAGGTCACTGATCTGCTTGCCTGCGAGCTTGGAAGCATTCATGATTGCAGCAGAAGCGACGACTGCTGTTCCGTGCTGATCGTCATGGAAGACGGGAATATCGACCATTGTTTTCAGCTTGCGCTCGATCTCAAAGCAGCGCGGCGCAGAAATATCCTCGAGATTGATGCCGCCGAAGCTGCCGGCAATCAGGGCAACTGTTTTACAGAATTCATCCGGTTCTTTTGTATCGACGCAAAGCGGAATTGCATCCACGCCGCCGAATTCGGAGAACAGTGCGCATTTACCCTCCATAACCGGCATAGCGGCAAGCGGTCCGATATCGCCGAGACCGAGAACGGCAGTGCCGTCCGTGATGACCGCGACAAGGTTATGACGTCCGGTGAGATCATAGGACAGCGACGGATTTTTCTGAATTTCAAGGCAGGGACGCGCGACGCCCGGTGTATAAGCGACCGAAAGCGACTCCTTATCCTTGATTGCAACCTTTGAGCGAATGTCGAGCTTGCCGCCCCATTCCTGATGCGCAGCAAGTGCTTTTTCCATGATATCCATTTGAACATGCTCCTTTTGAATTATATTTGGCGATACTATTATAGCATATTCTCAGTTAAAAAGCAAGCGAAGAAAATGAGTTTTTATAATATGAATGACCTTTCAGAGCGCGAGCGTGCCCATCAGTTAAACAAAACCGTTACAATCCACGCAAAGATCATCAGCAAAGTGAGCAGTAATATGAACATACTGAGAATAGTTGCGATGATTCTGATTATCAGAGAGAGGACGGATTTTGCAGGCTGACAGTTGTGCGGGTCTTTCGGGTCATACTGAATCAGGATTTCTTCCCCCTCAGAATAGCGCTGCCACGGTCCGGCGGAGGTGGTTTTTCCGTGATACAGCATATCATTTACGCGAAACCAGAATGTATATGACCAAGTCGTCGAGCGTCTGATGCGCTGTCTGGAAATATCCTGCACGTCTGCGGTTGTCCGGATACCGTGAAATGTTAATCGAAACAGTTTGACTGTTGCTTTGACTGAACCGGAAATGAGATAGATGACTCCGATGATCAGAAACATCAGAATGATAATCAGCAGCATCATATCACCGACGGCTGCCCGAAGAATTCCGGAATAAAAGAATTGCATGCAGCTTCTCCTTCCTGTGTATAAGCGTTTTCGATACCGATCTGTTTCGCATAGCAGACAACATTGTCATATTCCTGCTGCGTGACTTTACGCGAAAGCAGCGGATGCAGATGCATCTGCGGCATCGGCGTGTACTGGTTCATGATGCTGTAGCCGATCCTGTTGCCGTAAGTCTGATAGAGATACCATAGAATCTGACGCGATTCCTGCGCATGTCCCGGCAATACCAGATGCCGTACCTGTACGCCGCGCATCATCAGACCGGTTTCCGGATTGATTGTCGGTGTACCGCACTGCCGGAATGCTTCGGCAAGTGCAGCTTTTGCAGTTTCCGGATAATCCGGTGCATTGGAGTATTCCTTTGCGGTCTGCGGATTGAGATACTTGAAATCCGGAAGATAGATGTCAATCAGCCCGTCCAGCATCCGGAGCATTTCGGCAGATTCGTAGCCGCTGCTGTTCCATACAATCGGAATGTGCAGTTCACCGGCTTTTGCTTTCTGTAAAACAGGAATCAGCTGCGGCGTAAAATGTCCTGCTGTGACAAGATTGATATTGTGAACGCCTTGTGACTGTAGCTCCAGCATGATCCGGAGCAGCTCATTGCCTGAAATCTCATATCCCAGATGTGAAACGGCGATTTCATGATTCTGGCAGTAAATGCAGCGCAGATTGCAGCCGCTGAAAAAGATTGTGCCGGAGCCGTTCGTTCCGCTGATCGGCGGCTCCTCCCACATATGCGGTGCGGCTCTTGCAATCCGCAGTGTATCGGATTCGCCGCAGTATCCGCGCTTTGCATTGCGGTCAATGCCGCATCTGCGCGGACAAAGGGTACATGCATTTTGCATATTGTTTTCCCTCCGGTCAGATGAGATTTGTGTGCTTCCGGAACTGTGGAGCAGCTTGATTTCATACGCCTTTACAGATTTAGTTTATCATAGTTTTACCGGATTGTCAATGCCGGCACAATTCAGCAGAATCTGCCGGAATCCGGCAGCGTGACAGCTTGACTTTTTACTGTATACATGGTATAATAAAAATCTGCGAAAGGAGGGCTGATAGATGAAACAGGCAGGTATTAAGCAGATTGCCGAGAACCGGAAGGCAAGGCATGATTATTTTGTGCTCGAAACCTATGAAGCAGGCATTGCACTGGTCGGCACGGAGGTCAAATCTATCCGGAACGGAAATCTCAATCTGAAAGACAGCTGGTGTTCCATTGAAGACGGTCAGCTGCTGCTTCGTGATATGCATGTATCGCCATATGAAAAAGGCAATGTGTTCAATAAGGATCCGCGGCGTGTGCGGCAGCTTCTCATGCACAAGCGCGAAATCCTCAAGCTGTTCGGTACGCTCAAAACACAGGGCTTGACGCTGATTCCGCTCTCGCTGTATTTCAAAGACGGCAGAGTGAAGGTTCAGCTTGGGCTCTGCAAGGGTAAAAAGCTCTACGATAAGCGCGAGGATGCTGCAATCAAATCGGCAAACCGCGATATTGACCGCGCTGTCAAATCCAGAAATCAGTAACCGAAAGGAGTACGCCATGATTTGTCCGGAACCGCTGAAAAAAGATGACCGTGTCGCAATTATCAGTCTGTCTTCCGGTATGCTCGGAGAGTCATGGTGTGCACATGAAAAGGAACGCGGTCTCCGCAGACTGCGCGAGTTTGGTCTGGAGCCTGTTTTTACGGAACATGCGCTGGACGGCATTGCTGAAATATGGCAACATCCGGCGTATCGTGCAGCGGATTTGAAAGCGGCTTTTCTCGATGACAGCATCCGCGGAATCATCTGCGCAATCGGCGGGATTGATACATTCCGTACATTTCCGTATCTTATGGAAGATGCAGCGTTTCTGCGATCTGTGCGCGAGCATCCGAAATTCTTTCTCGGGTTTTCTGATACGACAAATAATCATCTGATGTTTCACCGGCTCGGACTGCAAACTTTTTACGGTCAGAGCTTTATCTGCGATCTGGGAGAGCTTGCGGATGATATGCTCCCCTACTCGAAGGCGCAGTTTCTGAGCTGCTTTGCGTCATATCACGGTCGGAAAATCACGCCCGCACCCGTCTGGTATGAGGAACGGTCAGATTTTTCTCCTGCGGCAGTTGGGACTGAGCCGGTATCCCGTCCGGAACAGCACGGCTATGAATTGTTGCAGGGGGCTGCCGTGTTTGAGGGCGAACTGCTCGGCGGCTGCATTGACAGTCTCGGGGAGATGCTGCTCTCTGACCGTGCGGTATATCAGGTGGAGAAATTGATCAGTGCAGGTGTTCCCGATACAGAACTGTTCCGTCAGCAGGGAGAAATCTCGCGCAAATACAATATTTTTCCGACCGCCGAGGAATGGAAGGGGAAAATCCTGTTTGCGGAGACCAGTGAAGAAACTCCTGAACCGGAACGGCTGCGTCAGATTCTCGGTGCACTGAAATCCGAAGGTGTATTTGAAAATATCAGCGGAATACTGGTCGGCAAGCCGCTGAATGAACAGTATTATGAAGAATATAAAGATATCTGGCGCGAAGCGGTCGGCAATCCGTCACTGCCGATTCTCTATAATATCAATTTCGGACATGCGGCGCCGCGTGCGATTCTGCCCTACGGCGCATTGGCGCGTGTGAATGCGGAAAAGCAGGAAATCCTGCTGCTCTGAGATAGGAGTTGACAAAATAAACGGGATAAGGTATAATGTATAAAGCGATTGGGCTTTCAATCTCTCGTATACGGGGGCGTAAAGGTTTCGACGGGGGCTGGGAAGTTTGATTGGCGAGCCGGGCGCATAACCCGTAAAATGTGCAACTTTCTAAATTTAAACGAGAACAACGATTCCGTTTTGATGGCCGCTTAAGGCCTCCGTCAGCCCGGAGATTACCGCGTATCCGGTGTCTGGCGTCATGACGCGGTGAACGTCTGCTGAGGACGCACATAATCAGCAGTCGCACAATGTGCTACCTTTTCGTATAGCCTGTTTGCCGGCGCTGCGGATCGGGAATGCAATAGACAAACTACGCTCGTAGATGATCGGATGAAACGGTTTTCGGACAGGGGTTCAATTCCCCTCGCCTCCATTCAAAAGCAACGCATTTGCATGGATTTGCAGATGCGTTGCTTTTTTGTTACCCGATTTACAGTCCGCATCAGCGCTTCATTTTCATAATGAAAAAGCACCGCTGCACGAAATATGCAGCGGTGCTTTGAATCTTATTTATTGAAGTTTTCCTCGTCGGTATGACGAATCTGTGCGCGCTTGATCTTGCCGCCGAGTGTCTTCGGCAGCTCATCCACGTATTCAATGACACGCGGATACTTATACGGTGCAGTTTCCTTTTTTACGTGATCCTGCAATTCCTTCGTCAGCTCCGGAGAAGGCGTATACCCCTTAGCCAGCACAACCGTCGCCTTGACGACCTGTCCGCGGATCGGGTCCGGTGCACCGGTGATTGCGGATTCCACAACCGCCGGATGTGTCAGCAGTGCACTCTCGACCTCGAACGGTCCGATGCGGTAGCCGGAGCACTTGATGACATCATCGTTTCTGCCGACGAACCAGAAATAGCCGCGGGAATCTCGCCATGCAACGTCACCGGTATCATAATTCTCTCCGCCGAGCACAGCCTCGGTGAGTTCCGGATTCTTGTAGTATCCGCAGAACAAACCGGTCGGATGCTGTTTATCAATTCCGCATGCCATGATGCTGCCTTCCTCACCGTCTTCGCATTCCGTGCCGTCCGGTCGGAGCAGATGAATGTTATAGAGCGGGGAGGGTTTGCCCATAGAGCCCGGCTTCGGGTCAATCCACGGGAAATTCGCAACGAGAACGGTACCCTCGGTCTGACCGAAGCCTTCACGCATCTTTTTGCCGGTCAGCTCATAGATACGGTTGAACACCTCAGGATTCAGCGGTTCGCCTGCATTGCAGAAATTCTGGATTGTCGAGAGATCATACTGCGTCATATCCTCCTGAAGCATGAAGCGATACATGGTCGGCGGAGCACAGAATGTCGTCAGCTTATGATTGCTGATGACCTCCAGCATGTCCTTTGCATTGAATCTGCCGGTAAAATCGTAAACAAACTGAATCGCGCCGCAAATCCACTGACCGTAGATTTTGCCCCAGCCGAATTTCGCCCAGCCGGAGTCGGAAATTGACATATGCAGCTTGTTTTCCTGCACCTGATGCCAGTATTTGGCTGTCACAATATGACCGAGCGGATGTGCGAAATTATGGCAGACCATTTTCGGCATACCGGTCGAACCGGATGTGAAGTAAATCAGCATCGTATCGGTTGCCTTGGTTGCCTCATCACCGGTCGGGCGCTCAAAGGTATCCGGATATTTTGCGATTTCATCCGTGAAGAAATCCCAGCCTTCACGCGGCTCAGCGACGGCAATTTTCTTGCGCAGCGTCTTGATCTGCGGTGCTGCACCGTCGATCTGACCGCGGATATATTCGTCATCGCAGGCAATGATTGCAGAAATTTCAGCCATATTGCCGCGGTATGCAATATCGTGCGTGGTGAAAAGCAGATTGCCCGGAATCAGAATAATGCCGAGCTTATGCAGTGCTGTTGCAATGACCCAGTATTCCCAGCGGCGGCGAAGAATCAGCAGAACAACATCGCCTTTTTTCAGCCCGAGGCTTTTGAAATAATGACAGGTTTGATTGGACAGCTTGGAAATATCGGTAAATGTAAAGGTGCGCTCTTCTTTTTCTTGACTGAGCCAGAGCAGCGCTTTTTTCTCCGGCTCCTGCTTTGCCCACTCATCAACGATATCCCAGCCGAAGTTGAAATTATCCGGAACATTTACCCGATAATTATCCCTGAAATCTTCGTAGGAATCGAATTCGATGCGGGGCAGATAGCGGTCTAACAGCATGATCTTCTTTACTCCTTTATATCAGCGGTGCTGCGGATTATTCCGCAATCATCGTCAGAAATCTTGCTTTGGTGTTGCCTGCACAGCGCTGTCCGTGCGGATAAGTCGGATTGAAATAAATGGAATCGCCCTCGTTCAGAATAATCTCCTTATCCTCAAAAACAACAGCGACGGTTCCTTTCAGTACGAGATTGAACTCCTGACCGCTGTGTGTGACGAGCTTCGCCGGTTCATCGGAAGGCTCCAGCGTAACGAGCAGCGGCTGCATGATTTTATCTGCATATCGGAATGCAAGATCCTTGAAGCGGTAGCCCGGAAAACGGCTGATGCTTCTGCCCTGACCGCGGCGTACAACCTGAAACGTATCAATACGGCTCGGCTCGCCGGTAATCAGTTCGTTGAAATCTACATTGAATTTATTTGCGATCTCATAGATGACGCTGATCGGAAAATCTCCGTTCTGCTCATAAGCTGCATACTGCTCTGCGCTGAGACCGAGCTCGGATGCAAGCTGTTCGACTGTATAATCACATACTTCACGCAGCTCGCGGATGCGTGCCGCAATTTCATTGATCGGTTCCATTGCGTTACCTCCGTTAGAATATGATACCAAAACAAACGCGGAGAGAATAACTGCATCTCACCGCGCATGTTACCGTGCCGTTTAATTGCACCTTTTATTATAGCATAACCGTTTTGCGATTGTCAAGAATCGTATGTGATTCCGGCAGATTGCACAAAACTGTCATTGCGATATCGCTTGCTTTTGCTCTCGGATCTGCTTGCGAAGCGTTCTTGAGATCAAATGCCAGAGCTGATCGTCCGGATCAAAGGTGTTCATCCACTCCTCGACAAATCCGGCGCGGTCGGCACATTCGATCATCGCCTGTGTCAGATAGACCTCATCAAGCGGCTTTCTGCTGTTCACATAATTGAGGATATCCTCTGTCTCCTGTTCACGAAAGAAATGATATGCAACCTCTTCACTTGTGATAATCAGTTTGATTGCGCCGTATTTGTTGCAGTATTTCTCTGCGTAACGGTTTATCATCTCGTCGGTGATTTTCATGAAGCGCGCCCCTCTCAGGATTTTGTATGTACATCAATCTGCGGATACGGAATCTCAATCCCAGCCTCATCAAATGCATATTTGACAGCCTCGAGCAGCTTAGAAGGTGCGATGAAGGAATCGTTTTTGCCGACCCAGTAGTACACTGTCAGCGTGATGCCGTGCGTACCGAGCTCCGTAACGGCAACACTCGGTTCAGGCTCTTTTCGCGAGATCGAAAGTGATTTGACCGTTTCCAGCAATGTATCTTTTGCGTTTTTCAGATCGGTCTGATAGGATACAGAAACTGGAACGCTGATGCGAAGTGTGCCGTTTTGCGAAAGATTCTGTACCGCGCCGGAGGATACGATACTGTTCGGCAGATAGATGCTGCGGTTATCGCGCGTAATCAGCTGCGTATACAGAATCGTTACGGATTCAACAAAGCCGGATTCTCCTGCTGTTTCAATATAATCTCCGCGCTGAAACGGTTTGGCAAACAGAATAATGAAGCCGCCTGCCAGATTAGAAAGACTGTTTTGCAGTGCGAGTCCGACAGCAAGTCCTGCCGCACCGACAACTGCAACGATGGATGCCATTGGGACACCGAGAATTGAGAGACAGATAATAATTAAAAAAGTATACAGCAAAATGCGGATCAGCGATTTGCCGAATCCTGCTGCGGTTGCATTGAACTGAGCCTTCTTCATACCGCGGCTGATGATTTTATTAACGCAGCCGGCGAGCAGCATGCCGATCAGAAATACAATCAGCGCAACGATCATTGTCGGAAAATAATCGACCAGCCGTTTCCACATATCGGTAAGCAGTCCTGTTGTCTGCTGAATTGCCTCCTGTCCGGCTTCAAGCTGCGCTTCCATTATGCTTCCTCCTCGGTTTCCTCCGGTTCTTCCGGCAGGAATTCTTCCGGTACAGACGCTTCATACTGCGCAGAAATCGCCTTGCCGAATGTATTGTTCAACGGATGAATCTCATCAAATACCGCATAGTATTTGAGCGGCACATAGCGATTCAGATGACATTTACCGAAATACCACTGATGAAAACTGCACATCTGCGTTAAATCTTCAAAGAAGGCATGTACCTCCAGACGCTGCATCGTATCTACGCGCAGGCAGTCCTTCAGGGAGGCAGGCGGTTCATGCGTGATAATATAATCGACGGTATTGTCATAGGATTTGAGGTTTTCTGCCGCATGAATGATCTCGTCATAGGTCGGCTGTTCCTGTTCCCACCAGTTTTCAGCAGTCCGGTATTCAAAATCCTGACTGTGTCCCCCGCCGAACGTGAAGAAACGCTTGCCGCATATTGTATAAACCTCACCCCGCAGCAGATGTACCAGATTCGGTGCAATGACGCGCGCGGTTCCGCCGTTCCATTCCTGTGTCGGATATTTTTCGAGCATATCATAATTCTCGTGGCATCCGTCCACAAACGCGACCGTATACTTCAGGTCTGTGAGTTTTTTGCGGAATTTCTGCTCCTTTTTGGAATCGTCCCAGAAGAAGCCGAAATCTCCGCAGACGATTACGATATCGTTTGCATCCGCCTTTTTCAGTATGGAATTCTGAAATCTGGAAAAGTCGCCGTGTGTATCTCCGGTCACATATACCATAACAGTATAGTCCCCTTTCGTATTAGAATTATCGGATTATGATTCCAGATTGTCCTGCGAAACACCCTTCATCGTCAGGCTGATGCGCTTGCGCTTTGCATCGGATTCCAGCACGCGGACGCGCACGATCTGTCCGACCTTGACAACATCCAGCGGATGTTTGACAAATTTATTTGCCAGCTGCGAAACATGCACCAGACCGTCTTCATGTACACCGATATCGACAAATGCACCGAAATCAATAATATTTCTGACTGTGCCGATTAGCTCCATGCCGGGCTTTAAGTCTTCGGCGGTCATGATATCACCGCTGCGCATGAGCGGCTTCGGCAGCTCGTCACGCGGATCTCTGCCGGGCTTCTGTAATTCCTTGACGATGTCGCGGAGTGTCGGTTCACCGATTTCAAGTTCTTTGCTCAATGAAGCATAACCGCGCTGCTCGACAGTATCAGAGAGCTTTTGCAGATTGCCGCCGATATCGTTCAGAGAGAGTCCGCAGAGTTTCAGCAGGGCTTCGGCTGCAGCATAGCTTTCCGGATGTACGCCGGTATTGTCGAGCGGATTCTTTCCGTCCCGAACACGCAGAAATCCGGCACAGAGCTCATATGCCTTTGCACCGAGCTTCGGAACCTTGAGCAGTGCTTTGCGGCTCGTAAATGCGCCGTTTTCTTCGCGGTATGTTACGATATTGTGGGCAATGCCGCTGTGGATACCGGAGATGTAGGAGAGCAGTGAACCGGATGCTGTATTCAGATCCACGCCGACCGCATTGACACAGTCCTCGACAACGCCGGTCAGCGATTCAGACAGACGGGCAGGCGGCATATCATGCTGATATTCGCCGACACCGATTGCCTTCGGCTCGATCTTGACCAATTCGGCAAGCGGGTCCTGCAATCTTCTTGCAATGGAAACTGCACTGCGGAGTGCAACATCATAATCCGGGAACTCCTCTGCCGCAAGTTTCGATGCGGAATAAACCGATGCACCCGCTTCGCTGACGACCATATATGCCGTATGCTGATCCGGAAGTTCACGCAGAATCTCCGCGACAATCTGCTCAGATTCTCTGGATGCGGTGCCATTGCCGATTGCAATCGCAGCGACATGATACTGCTGAATGAGCTTTTTCAGCTTGATCTTTCCGCCTGCGACCGCCTGCGCAGAGTTCGCGGTAATGTATACAACATCAGTTGCAAGCACCTTGCCGGTCGGATCGACGACTGCAACCTTGCAGCCTGTCCGGAACCCGGGGTCGAGACCGAGCGTGATCATGCCCTTCATCGGCGGCTGCAGCAGAAGCTGACGCAGATTCGATGCAAAGACCGTAATCGCCTGCTCAGATGCATCATCGGTCAGAGTTGCCCTGACTTCACGCTGCACAGCAGGGAGCAGCGATTTCTTATATGCTTCGATTGCAGCAGCTTCGACCATTTGACCGGCAGCGCTCTCGTTTTTCACATACGCTTTTGTGACATTCTGTTCACCGAGACCCTCCGGCATCGTTAGGTTGACCTTGAGATAGCCTTCCTTTTCACCGCGGTTGATGGCAAGAATGCGATGCTTTGCAGCTTTGGTAATCAGCTCTGTATAATCGTAATAGTTGCGGTAGACGCTGTCTTCCTCCGGATCCGTTGCTTTGACAGCAAGCGAGCCGCGCAGCGAAAGCAGATTGCGCAGACGCTTACGCAGTTCTGCATCATCGGAAACAGTTTCCGCGAGAATATCAGATGCACACGAGAGTGCGGCTTCGATATCCGGTACTTCGAGCTCAGGATTGACAAATGCAGCAGCTTCGGCAGCCGGATCGGTTTTATAATCCTGTGCCATAATCAGATCGGCAAGCGGCTGTAATCCGCGCGCTTTTGCGACAGATGCCTTAGTCTTGCGCTTCTGTTTGTACGGTCGGTACAGATCCTCAACCTCGACAAGCGTTTTGGCATTAGAGATCGCTTCCGCGAGCTCAGGGGTCATTTTTTCAAGCGCAGTGATTGCGTCGGTGATTTCCTGCTTGCGCTCCTCGAGTTTTCGCAGATAATTCAGGCGGTCATTCAATGCGTGCAGCGTCTGGTCATCCAGCGAGCCTGTCTGCTCTTTTCTGTATCGTGCAATAAACGGGACGGTCTTGCCGTCATCCAGCAGTGCAACAGCATGTGTGACCTGTTCCTTGCGCAGCTTGAATTCCGCAGCGAGTTGTTCTAATATATCCATTTCGGTACCTCCCTGAACCTGAGTTTGAACTCTTTTATTATATCATATTAGTTTGCAAAAAGCAAGCTGAGAGAACTATTTTTTATGCTGCCTGTTTCCAGCCGTGGTTACTGAAATATGACAAAATGAACGCCTGTTCCCATGTAAAACAATAAAAATCATAAATTAAGTTGTACAGAACAGTATACAATTTGCAAAAACGGATTACAATTCGGTGAAATGACTATACATTCCGGATGAATTGTGCTATAATCTATGCGTCAACGGGAAAGACCGTAAATTTGACATTTTACAGGAATACATATTGATTTGAAAAAGGAGAATCACCATGAAAAAAACAATCATTGCACTCACTGCATTCACGCTCGTTCTGATACTGTCCGGATGCGCTGGCTCCGGCACACAGAATTCCGATTCTGCGATCGAAACCACTGTTTCTGCGACGACGGAAGATACAACTGCTGCTACAGAGGAAACACTGACTGAAACCGTCACCGAAGCTGAAACATCTGCTGAGACATCCGATGAAACCACTGCCGATTCTACTGCTGAAACAACAGCTCTCACGGAAACGACTGCTGAAAACGGCGATCAGGTCACACCGGTCACCGATGAAGCTCCGCTGATTGCACTGACCAAAAAGCTCCTGCTGGAGTATCAGGAAATTGACAGCGTCTGTGCATTCGGTCTGGCTACAGATTCAAACGATACCTATCAGCCGGAAGGCTCCGATGCTGTCTATCAGCGTGTGACAGGCGAGTTTGAGTCGATTGATGATCTTAAGCGCTATTTCGCGCAGACACTGACAGGCGATGAAAAGGAAAAAATCGAGAACAGTGTATTCGGCTGCGAGATTCCCATTTATATTGAACATGAAGGCAAGCTCTATATGGCAAACGGCGGCCGCGGCTCCAATATGAATTATGTAATGGATACGATCAAAGTCTCCAATATTACCAAGGACGATTACACAGCAACATTCAAGAATGAAGAATTAGGCGGCGAACTGACAGATCACACCGCGACTGTTGTACGGATTGACGGGGAGTACCTGATCAGCAGCATCAAATAATCGAATCTTTCCATGTAAAGAAGCCGCTCATTCCGAGCGGCTTCTTTTGATTCATCGAAGGAAAACAGTATACGCAAGATCAGCTGAGAGAACAACGACGATTACGGCAGCCGTAATATACAGCGTTTTGTCTTTCATTTTGCATGCCAGACGATCCAGAAGCGGCTGGATCACATAGAGGAATATCACGCCGCCGATGCCGAAGCGAATACTCGGGCTCAGTGCAATGCGTGCCTGAAAGTTGATTGCATAATCTGCATAGGTCTGCCACGGCCATGAACCGATTGTCCACTCGCACAGATAGCTCGTTATCAGCTCGATCAGCGTCGCGGTTGCCATTGTCAGCAGAAATATGACCGGAATCATCAGGATTTTCCGTTTCAGCGTCTTCCCTATAATCAGACGGTACCACAGAATCAGAAAAACTGTCGCGCCGAAGCCGTATACCGGCAGCCACGGTCCGAACAGAACGCCTCTGTTGCTGAATCCCCAGCGGTAGATTACGGTTTCCAGCGTGACCTCATAGAACCAGCCGATCACAGCGTAAATCCAAAAGAACATAATATGTTCTGCAAGCCATCTCTTTTTCATTTTTTCGTTCCTCCGTTTCATAAGATCGGTGCATTTTCTTTCCTACTGTGCTCATTATACCATAAATCAAGAAAAAACGGAAGATGTTGACTGTCATGTCATATGTGACATTTGTAACAGCAAAAAGCAGCGGCAAGGATGCTCCCCTGCCGCTGCTTTTTTGATATTATGCTTTGAAAATAAAACGTACAAAGTTATAGATATGTGCGTGGATGCAGTTATCGCCGTGGTAGCCGCCCTGTACGACATGCCAGATATGCGGCGTTCCTTCTTTGTTGAAGTTATTGTGATAGCCTTCCGGCGTTGAGAGACCGACAACACTATCATTTGTACCGCCGGTCAGAAGGATCAATACCGGTGCTTCCTCTTCACTCTTCCACTTCCACGGACCTTCCACAGCCGGAGCCGGACAAATCGCGCCGATATAGGCAAATTTATCTGCATACTTCATACCGATGCGAAGCGATTCTCTGCCGCCCATGGAGAAGCCGGTGACTGCCGTGTTCTCTCTGCCGGTCGCGCAGGAATAGGTCGATTCGATATGCGGCATCAGGCTGTCTACGATATCATCAACGAAATTGTCATATCCGAGGCTGGAATCGTAGTCGCCGAAGCCGGTCGCATCCTGCTTGGTCGGGTGCGTAAAGACCCACGGTACGACAACGATCATATCCTCCGCTTCACCGGATGCGATAGCATTGCCGATGATCTGTCTGGTATACATCGTGCCGTTGCCCTTGATAATCATACGGTCTTCATTCTCAAAGAAGCCGTGCAGCAAATACAGAACCGGATATTTCTTGCTTTCATCGTAATTTGCAGGAAGCAGAATATTGTACGGCTTGTTCTTATTCGCCTTCTTGGAGAAGTAGGTCTTCTTCTGGATTGTACCGTACTGTGTCCCCTGCTTTTCGTTATGCGAATCGTTCGGCTCAGTCATTTTCAGCTGCGCTTCGCAGATCGGTGTATACTCGGAAATGGTACGCAGTGCGTTCTTTTCCGGCTCAGGCGGTGTGACACGCTCAAGGAACTTATCCGTCTTGCTGAGCAGATAATCCACATACCATGCAATATCTGTCTGATCGACATTGCCGTCGCCGTTGATATCAGCGGATTTCTTGACCTTGTCACTGCTGAAGCTCTTGATTGCGCCGGCTTTCGCAATGGAAAGGTCTGCTGCGGTCACCGCGCCGTCTCCGTCGAGATCGCCGAGCTTGATATTGCCGGAGAGATCAACCTTTGCCTTTTCCTTACTGAACGTGAAACTGTCAATGTTCATCAGATAGCTGCTGCCGCCTGTAAACTTGATATAAAGGTCATGTTTTTCCTTTACTTCGCCGGTGATATTTGCCGATGCATTCTGGAATGTCTGGAATGCACCGGTGCTCGGAACATCAATCGTCGCAGCCGGTGTTCCGGACATCGAATCCAGATAGAATTCTACCTTGCAGCCGCCGTCCGGTGAACCGACACTGGCAGTTACGCTCTTGGCGCCGTCGCCGAAATCGACGTTCTTGAAAACGATATAGTCGCCGTCTTCAATAAAGCCGACATCCGAGCCGCCTGCATCAAGCTGTTCGATCTGAATGCCGGACATGGAAGTATAATCCTCTGCCTCAATCTTGTCAAACGCAGAAAACGGTTCGATCTCAGCGGTTGTTCCGGAAGTAAGACCTGCCTGATCTGCCATTTGCAGGAAATTCCAGAGAGCCGGTTTCCAGACATCAAAGTCATGCTTACCGCCCTGAATCAGGAAGTATTCATGCTTGACACCGTTTGAATCACAGAATTTGTGCACTGTCTCGCTGAAATTCAGAAGGCTGTCGGATGTACCGCAGGAAATCAGAAATGCCTTGAGCTTTTCGCTCGCAGCCTTGCCGCCGTCAGGGAACAGTACGTTTGTACTCTTGGTATTCGGCGCGGAGGAAATCGGGCAGAGATACTGGAATGTATCCAGATTTGTCAGACCGATATTGAAGGTCTGACCGCCGCCCATAGACAAACCAGCCAGTGCGCGGTGTTCACTGTCACCGTAGGTGGAATAGTGCTCGTCAACATAGGGTACAAGGTTTTGCACAAGATCCTTTGTGAAGTTCTCATAGCCGTCATTGATGCCGGCGCCGGTTGCATTGGTATTCGGCGAGACAACAATCATCGGCTGAATCTTGCCGTCTGCAATCAGATTGTCAAGCATGATGTTTGCTCTGCCGCCCCAGTCTGCCATCCAGTGACTGCTGTTGCCGTCGATTCCGTGAAGAATATAGCAAACGGCATATTTCTGCTTGTTGGAATAGCCTGGCGGTGTGTAGACAAGTGCTGTACGGTTGCTGTTGGTTGCCTTGGAATTGTAGGTAATCTCAGTTACCTTGCCTTTTGCCGTGTTTGCCCGCTGCTGATCATAGCCGTTCGGCGGAAGCTGGCAGGTAAACGCGATGCTTTGTGCAGAAGCCTGTATTTCTTTCTGTATAACAGGCAGTTGCCCGGTGGCTGCTGCTGCACACAATATACAACTGCATGCAGCAAGTACGGATAGGATTTTCTGTTTCTTTTTCATTTGAATTCCCCTTTACAAATCAATTCTCCCTTTCATTTTTTGATACTGCGGCTGACTGGAATGACCGCAGCAAACGGCGATATATAAGGGATAAGTACATATCGCTAAAATCATTCTAGCATGTATGTTAATATTGTACAATGCAAAATTTGAATAAATTGTTAAAAAAACAACGACTTTGAGCAATCTACCGAAAACGGCTACAGAAATCAAAATGATTTTTACTGATTATAAATATAATGATTTATCAATACGTGAATCTGCATATAAACGCTTCATTGTCTCCACTCGCGCAGCCTGTACTGTAATCATTTTGACAAAAATACAGAGAAACAGCCGGTATCACGCGGATGCCGGCTGTTCTGTGCAGTATTATTTGAGCAATTCACGCTTGAGCAGTGTCAGATCGGCGGCTGTCAGCTTATTGTCCGCATTCATATCGACTGCTTTCGGATTTCTGATCCAGCCGGAGCCGAGCAGGTATTTCGTCAGCATGACAGCATCGGCAATATTCGCTTTCCCGTTCCCGTCCGCATCGCCGGGTACAATGACACCGGCAGGCATCGGTGTTTCATAATCCTGCAAGTACGAAACAACCCATGCAAGCGATGCATTTGAGGTAAGAGAAACTGCATTTGTCGCCCACGATTCAACCGAATCGGCATAGCAGCGTTCGGAAACCGAATCCTTTTTTCCGGGGACAAAACCGAGTGCACGCACATACTGATCCTGTAAACCTGCATTCGGACCAAGCGAAAGAACGCCGTCCGGCGCAGAGGGAAACGTCTTATCAAGCTCTGCACACCAGTATCTGTGTGTCGGATTCTTGACATGATAGGAGCCGTAGCCGGTAATATAGGAGTATGCAAGCGGATTGTTGCCGAGCAGATAGTCCATTCCGGAGACAACGCCGTTCATGTACTTTGTATCGCCGGTCAGATCATAGGCATATGCCAGCGCAATGGTATTATTCAGCACCCGTTCATTGGAGCCGTACTCAAAGCCCTGAATGACGATTGTCGGCGACCCGATCGGTTCACTATAGTCCGGCTCATACTTATACGGTATGCCGTAGCCCTGCTCATTTTCAATTATCAGGTAGGTATCGGCAGTATCAAGCAACGACTGCTCCAGCGTGAGCGCCTCCGCCGGAGAAAGCAGGTCTTTGTGCAGCATCAGTGACATGCAGCCTGCCGCACCGGTATTGCCCCAGTTAAATACTGTATATGAGCCGTCGTTGGTTAAATTTTCGCCGCCGTTAATTCGCGGCTGAAAACGAAATGCATCCTTGTAATTGTAAATGAATGAACCTTCATCATTATATTTTTTGAGTTCCTCATAATACGATTCTGCATCGCTGTCATTCATTTCCTTTGCGGAGATATAAAGCTCACAGACTGCCCAGTAAGCATCATCGCTGAGCTGAAAATCGCCGTATGGCTCACCGCCCTTTGCCTGATACATCGGCGCAAAGAGCGATACTTCGTTCAGCTCCTCCTTCGGGCAATCAGTCCAGTATTCAGGATGCGCAGTCATAATCAGATCCGGCTCCTGATATACACGCAGAAAAGCAGCATATGCTTCTTTTGCCTGTTTTAGATAAACTGCTGCCTGATCCGCATCATAATCCTGCCAGAGTCTTGCAGCCTGTGCTGCGCATGCGGCGAAATTGAGCGTCGCTGCATATGTCGGCGGCTTGACAATGCGGGCAATTTCATAGCCCTCGACATAATCCCACGGCTTGGTCGCAATCTCGATCCATTTATGATCCTGAACCTTGTGATAATACAGACCGGCATATTTGCCCCATGTAGGTTCATTGGATGAAACCTTCATCTTTGCCATGAAGTCCAGTTCATGTTTGCATTCATCAAGGATATCCGGAATCTTGTTGCCTGCTTCCGGAATCACAACCGTTCCGGAGCCGTCAGCGAATTTATCCCTTCCGGATGCTGTCTGCAATGCACGCTCATACATATTCTGGAGCGTCCAGACAGTCATTCCGCCTTCCGGCATATATTTACCCTGATTGCCGGAGGCATACCAGCCGCCCTTTACATCAATCTCAGAGGATGCATAGGTTCTGGACGCCTCTTCATATGTCAGGTATTCATTCCGCCAGCGCGTCTGCACAAATCCGGATTCTGTATTATGCTGTCCCGCGTGTGCGAGCTTTTCTTTCTCACCGGAAGTGATATATTTTTCTTCGATATCTATGCCGGCTCGGTTCTGATAAAAATAATTCAGCGCATTTGTCAGCAGATCATGATCTTTTTCCTGATAAACATCCGAACCGATCCGGAACGGGAACGAACGCCACTCCCTGCCCTTGATCCGGATATAGTATTCACCTTCCGTATTGAATTTTGTAAAGTCAATTTTGCAGACATAGTCACCGGAATCGGCATCGAAGGTCTTTTTCTCGGTTTTGCCCGTATATGCGACGGTATCATCCGAAACATTTATGATCTCATAGTCATAGCTGCTGTCGAGATTCAGTGTTTCTGCTTCGTAAAGAACATCGCCGCTGTTATCGCTCAGCGTTGCAATCTTTGCAAGCCCCGGCAGGTATCCGAGCTGATTGACAGAGATAAAATTGTTTTCCAGCCCGCTGTATCCGCGCGCGGTATAGCCGTAGCTGGATTGCGGAATCTCTTCGTTCCATGTGATATCTTTAATGGACATGTCATCAAACCAGAGCTCATCGCCGTCCTGTGCATTTCCGCTGTAGGTATCGTCGTATGCGTAAGTAAATATCCATTCCGCGCCCTCAATATCCTCAGTCGGAGTGAACAAGCCGGAGTATTCCTTGAATTCCGTTGTCAGCTTGAGCGGAGTGCCCCACATGCCGCCGAATGCCGGTCCCATGATCATTTCTCCCGATTGACCGTCGAGCATAAACAGCGGATCTTCTAAGCTGTTCCTGTCGATCCGGCTGCAAAGCTCCATGCCGTTCCGAGCGGCTTTTGCCTTGAAGCTGACCATGTACTTGTGATCTTTCCGAAATTCCAGATTTCTGTGGCGGAATTGCAGATCGTAATTCGACAATGATGCGCCCTTTCCCCTCAGGATTGTCAGGTGAACAGCGCCGTCCTCGATCATGAAATTCTGTTTTGCCGGACTGGCTTCAACCGGCATCCACGGGACGATCTTGTAATCAAAGGTTGTTTCGCCCAGTAACTCGTTACTTCCATTCTCAGCCGATACCCCTTGCGGCTCAGCAAAGCTGACAGTCAGCGGTACGATCATTGCAGCAGTCAGCAATCCTGCAACGATTCTTTTTGTAAAATGTTTCTGCATATAAGTCCCTCCCTTTTTACAGTGTACAGCCGGTTCGGTACAATTCCGGCAGTAATTTCATTATAGCACAGGAAGCACAGAAATGCAATGGTTATAGCAAATTTCATATGTATAAGCCGTGTATCTCTTGATTCAGACAGCGGTATATCTCAGTATTGACTTTCGTTTGATAATATGATAGAATGGTATCATATTATCCGAGCATATTTTGAATACATCGGAAGGAACGGATTTTCATGAAAAACAAGAAATATTGCCGGCGCACGGAGCAGTTATGATGCAGAAAAGAATTGCTGTCATCTGCCCGGGCATCGGGTATCATAAGGATAAACCGCTGCTGTATTATTCTGCACGATTTGCGCAGGAAGCGGGATATGAGCTTCTGGATGTTGCTTTTCACGATATGCCGCGCAAAATCATAGGGAATTCTGATTTGATCGCACAGGCGGCTGCGCTGGCATTTCAGCAGACGGAGGAACAACTGCAATCTGTCCGCTGGGATACATATGAAGAAATATTGCTGATCGGAAAGAGCATCGGTACAATCGCCGCGGCGAAATATGCTACTGCGCATGCCATTCCTGCCCGGCAGCTCTGGTATACGCCCCTGCTTGAAACATTCTCGTTTGCGCCGTCAGCATATGACTGCATTGCTTTCATCGGAGATGCGGATCCGTGGTCTGATCTGACGCAGATTCAGCAGGCTGCTGCGGCACACAATATCCCGCTGTTTCTTTATCCGCAGTGCAATCACTCGCTGGAATGCGGTGATATGCTTCGTAATCTTGAGAATCTGTACAATGTGATGCAGATTTCGTCGCAGTTTATCAGACATCAGATTAGAAATATTGCAGATGAGGTGTAAAAAATGCATATCAACGCAATCATTCCTGCAAATGAAGCCTTGCAAAAGCTGAAAGACGGCAATCAGAACTATCTGCGTGCAGCAACCGGATGCGGCAATATTTCGCCGGCGAAACGGACAGGGACACTGCATGAGGGGCAGCATCCGTATGCCGTGATTATTACCTGCTCGGATTCAAGAGTCATTCCGGAATACATTTTCAGCGCGGATATCGGCGATTTGTTTATCATCCGTGTTGCAGGCAATGTAATCGACGATCATCAGCTTGGCTCGGTCGAATATGCAGCAGAGCATCTCGGTATCCGGCTGGTTGTCGTTCTCGGTCATGATCACTGCGGTGCCGTCGATGCAGCAATCAACCATGATCCGTCCGGTTATATCAAATTTATTACCGATGAGATCAAACTGGCAATCGGCAACGAAACAGATGATTACAAGGCATGCTGTATGAATGTCCGCCAGAGCGTTGCCATGATTGAAAACAGTTTTGAGATTCAGCGCGAGGAACAGCACGGACTGAAAGTGATCGGTGCGCTTTACCGCTTGGAAAGCGGTGCAGTCGAATTTGATATCTGAGCCGGTTTCAGATACAAACCGGTTACAAAATGATGAAATCGCTTGACAAACAAACCGAAAGCGAATATAATAGTCTCAAATTCTGAGAAAGGAAGGTGAACACCATGAAACAGGCAAGCAGGAAACAAACAAGTACAATTCAATATCAGATTATCTGCACATGGAGTTCGCCCGTTTGGACTGACTAACGGATGCGGCACAGCCGTATATTGTCATGATTCCGAGCACCTCTGCATTTGCAGGGGTGCTTTTTTGCGGGCGCTCCGGAAAGGAAGCATTATGTTTGAAGTAAAAGGAAAATACGCCTCTGCGAAGATTTTTGCGGAAATCGCAGAGGAGAGCGCCGTCGCACAAATATTGACTTTATGCAATCAGCCTGTCAGCGCGGGCGCAAAAATCCGCATCATGCCGGATGTCCATACCGGCGCAGGCTGCACAATCGGAACAACCATGACCGTGACAGATACCGCGATTCCGAATCTGGTCGGTGTCGATATCGGCTGCGGTATGGAGACCGTAAAGCTGAAAGAAACCCATATTGAACTGCAAAAGCTCGACAAGCTGATCTACAGCAAGATTCCGTCCGGATTCTCTGTTCGGGAAATACCGCACCGTTTTGCAGAGCAGTTTACGCGTGAAGCGCTTTACTGCGCAGAACAGATTCATGCACGCCGGCTTATGCAGAGCATCGGAACACTCGGCGGCGGCAATCACTTTATCGAAGCGGATCAGGGCGAGGACGGCAGCATCTATCTGGTAATTCATTCCGGCTCACGGCATCTCGGCGTCGAGGTTGCAAAGTATTATCAGGAGGAGGCATACCGTCAATTAAACCACACATCGAAGGATGATGTTCAGGCACTGATCTCCAAGCTGAAAGCGGAGGGCAAAGAAAAGCAGATTCAAAAGGAATTGAAGAAGCTGAAAAACAGCAAGCAGACCGATGTTCCGAAGCATCTTGCATATACTGCCGGAACGCTGTTTGAACAGTATATCCATGATATGAAGCTGACGCAGATGTTTGCCATGCTCAACCGGAAGGCAATGATGGATGAGCTGATCCGCGGCATGGGTCTGCATATCGCTGAGCAGTTCACGACAATCCACAATTATATTGATACGGATTATATGATACTGCGGAAAGGTGCAGTCTCGGCGCGCAGAGGTGAAAAGCTGCTGATTCCGATGAATATGCGCGACGGCAGTCTGATCTGTACCGGCAAAGGCAATGATGACTGGAATCAGTCTGCGCCGCACGGTGCCGGACGGTTGATGTCCCGTTCTGCCGCGAAGGCTTCTTTTACGGTATCTGAATTCAAAAAGCAGATGTCCGGTATCTATACAACCTCTGTCAGCAGCGGCACGCTGGATGAGTGCCCCATGGCTTACAAGCCGATGGAGGCGATTACAAGCTGTATCGGCGAAACGGTGACAATCGACGAGATCATTCGCCCGATCTACAACTTCAAGGCAGGTGAAGAAGCATGAAGAATTTTGTGCCGTATGAGAAAATGAGCAAAAAGCAAAAGCGCGAACAGGATCGCAGAAAGCGCGGCACATGGCAGCTTTCGCCTGTTACACGCATTGCCGAAACCGACAAAAAACACTATACAAGAAAGGTAAAACATAAAAACAGCGGCGGGGATGATTCCTCGCTGCTGTTTTGATAAAACTGACAGGCATGAGGTAATTTCATATAAGTGCGTACAAGCTGATACAGCGGCAGCGCTTTGACTGACAACATAATTTGTACGGTGCTGCATCATTCTGAGCGAACAAATTGCATAAATTCAATACAAGTTAATCTGTCATATTGCACAAGAAAAATAACTCTGATTGTATAATTCAGCCAAATATCAACTTTTTGTATTGACATTCCAGCCTGAAATGAGTAGAATGAACTTACAGAAGCTGCAATTTTGCTTCTAAATTGTTATTAAAATTGAAACAGGAGGAATACCCATGAAACAATCAGCGAAAAAGATCACAGCCGCACTTCTTTGTATGACAATGGCAGCCGCTTTTGCAGGCTGCGGTGACTACAGCGAACCGGCAGCAACAACACCTGACAGCACACCCACAGCAGAATCCAAGAACGAAGAAGCACCGAAGGAAGAAGCGAAGGACGAAGCCAAAACCGTCGGTATCGCTATGCCGACCAAGTCTCTCGAGCGCTGGAACCGTGACGGCGAATATCTGAAGCAGCAGTTTGAAGATGCTGGTTATCAGGTTGAGCTGAAATACTCTGATAATGATACCAATCAGCAGAACAATGATATTCAGGGTATGATCGCCGACGGCGTTGATCTTCTCCTGATCGTTGCAATCGACGGCAACGCACTGACCCAGACGCTGGATGATGCAAAGGGTGCAAACATTCCGGTTATCGCATATGACCGTCTGATCATGAACAGCGATGCTGTCAGCTACTATGTTTCCTTCGATAACTATACTGTCGGTAAGCTCCAGGGCGAATTCGTCAGAGATCAGCTCAAGCTCGACAGCGAAGCAGGTCCGTTCAATATCGAGTTCACCGCAGGTGATCCGGCTGATAACAATGCAGGTTACTTCTTCAACGGCGCTTACGACACGCTGAAGGAATACATCGACAGCGAAAAGCTCGTCATCCCGTCCGGCAAGAAGACCTTTGAGCAGGTCGCAACCGAGGGCTGGTCTACCGATAAGGCTCTGGAAAATATGCAGAACACCCTTGCTTCCTACTACTCTGACGGCACTGTGCTGGATGTTGCACTCTGCTCCAATGACTCCACCGCACTCGGTGTTGCACAGGCAATCACCTCTGACTACGCCGGCACCAATACCCCGATTGTTACCGGTCAGGACGGCGATATCGCAAACCTCCGCAACATCGTTGACGGCATCCAGACGATGACCGTTTACAAGAATGTCAGCGACGAAGCATCCGTTACCCTCGAAGTTTCCAAGGCGATCCTCGCCGGCAATACGCCGGATGCAGGTCTGCTGAGCTCTCTCTCCGCAGAGGCATCCTATGATACTGAGTCCTACAACAACGGTGTCAAGAATGTTCCGTCCTATCTGCTCGTACCGTATGTCATTACCAAGGACAGCCTCCAGAGACTTGTTGATACCGGTCTGTACAAGTGGGACAGCGAAAACAAGTACCTCGAATCTACTGCTTCTACGACCTGATTACAGGTTAAACAGAACAATTCGGCAGCAGGGCGGGCAATGCCTGCCCTGCTGTTCTCATATTCAGCCGTATTATGCTGCTGAATATCACTCCGGCAAATCAGAAAAATAGGGAGGAATCACTTTGGCGGATTTAATCCTTGAAATGAAAAATATCACAAAGGAATTCCCCGGTGTCAAGGCGCTCGATCAGGTCAATCTCAAGGTTGAACGCGGCGAGATTCATGCGCTGGTCGGAGAAAACGGAGCCGGAAAATCAACGCTGATGAATGTTCTCAGCGGTACATATCCGTTCGGCTCCTATACCGGTGATATTGTATATAACGGAGAGGTTTGTCAGTTCAAAACGCTGCGTGACAGCGAGGAGCGCGGTATCGTTATCATACATCAGGAACTGGCGCTGATTCCGGAATTATCAATCGGCGAAAACATGTTTCTCGGAAACGAGCGGAAGGGCAGATTCGGAATTGACTGGGACAGAACCTACCATGAAGCCGAGGAGCATATGCGTCAGGTCGGATTGAAAGAGGAATCGACAACGCTGATCAAGGATATCGGTACCGGCAAACAGCAGCTTGTTGAAATCGCAAAGGCTCTGAGCAAACAGGTCAAGCTGCTGATTCTTGATGAACCGACATCCTCACTGAACGAGGAGGATGCAAAAATGCTCCTCGACCTCCTTCTGCATTTCAAGCAGGAAGGCATGACCTCGATTATTATATCTCATAAACTCAATGAGATTTCCTATGTTGCGGATAAAATCACAGTGATCCGCGACGGCTCCACGATTGAAACGATTGATAATGCAGACCGTAATATCAATGAGGACCGTATTATTCAGGGAATGGTCGGTAGAGAACTGAGTGACCGTTATCCGAAACGCGAACATCATGTCAGCGATACGGTTGGTATGGCGGTCAAAAACTGGAGCGTGCATCATCCGCTCTATCCGGAAAAAAAGGTTGTGGACAATGTATCGTTCAATGTGCACCGCGGCGAGATCGTCGGCTTTTCCGGCTTGCAGGGTGCAGGCAGAACAGAGCTTGCGATGTCTATTTTCGGCAGATCATACGGCACGGATATTTCCGGTGAACTGACGATTGACGGCAAATCGCGCACGCTGAAAACAGTTCGTGACGCGATTGAAGCGGGTCTTGCGTATGTCACGGAAGATCGCAAAGGCAACGGTCTGATCCTCACGGAAAGCATCGCAAAAAATATCACGATGTCGAAGCTGGACAAGGTGTGCAGCAAAGGCGTCATTGATACCGACAAGGAAAATGCCGTTGCAGAGGAATACAAAGAAAAGCTGCGGACGAAAACACCGTCTGTTCAGCAGAATGTCGGTAATCTTTCAGGCGGCAATCAGCAGAAGGTACTGCTCTCCAAGTGGATGTTCGCTGATCCGGAGGTTCTGATTCTGGATGAGCCGACACGCGGTATTGACGTCGGCGCAAAGTATGAAATCTACTGCATTATGAATGACCTTGTTGCGCAGGGCAAATCTGTCATTATGATCTCTTCGGAGATGCCTGAGCTGCTCGGCATGTGCGACCGCATTTATGTTATGAATGAAGGTAGAATGGTTGCGGAGATGCCTGCTGCGGAAGCCACGCAGGAAAAAATCATGGCTGCGATTCTCCAATCTGATAAACAATAAGCGAGGAATGCAATATGAACACAAAGACTTTCATCAAGAAGTACACCATGGTCATTGCGCTGGGTGTTGTCTTCATCCTTTTTGCAGTCCTGACGCAGGGGCGTCTGCTCTATCCGCAGAACCTCTCGAATCTGCTTCTGCAAAATGCATATGTGCTTGTTATGGCATGCGGCATGCTGCTCTGCATCCTGACGGGCGGCAATATCGACCTTTCGGTCGGTTCGACCGTTTGTCTGGTCGGTGCAATCGCGGCACAGCTGCTTGCGAATACCGGTCTGCATCCGGTATTTGTCATACTGATCTGCCTGTTGCTTTCCATTGTGATCGGTATCTGGCAGGGCTTCTGGATCGGTAATGTCCATATTCCCCCGTTCATTTGTACATTGGCGGGCATGTTCCTGTTCCGCGGTCTCGGCCGTGCGATTCTTGGTTCCAAGACTGTTTCGATTGCAAATAAGACGTTCCTGAATATTTTTGCATCCTATATCAATGTACCGGGACTTGACGATCAGGTGAAATGGTCGGCATTTATCGTAGGCATTGTCATTTCGGCTCTGCTGATTGCCAATACGTTCAGAGCCCGTGCGCAGAAAGCGAAAAAGGGCTATAAGCAGTCGGCTGCTGCTTCCGAATTTGCAAAGATTGCTGTGATTGATGCGCTGATTCTGTTTTATACCTGGAAGCTCGCGCATTACAAGGGCATTCCGGTCATGGCGCTGTGGGTTGTCGCTGTTTGCCTGATCTATGCGTTCATTACTTCCAAGACCGCGTTCGGCAGATACTTCTATGCTGTCGGCGGCAATGAGAAGGCAACGAAGCTCTCCGGTATCAATACCGAGAAGGTTTACTTTATGGCATATACCTCGATGTCGCTGCTTGCAGGTCTTTCCGGTCTGCTGATGGCTGCGAGAATCGGCTCCGTCAACGGCGATACCGGTAACTCGTTTGAAATGGACGCAATCGGCTCCTGTTTTATCGGCGGCGCATCTGCATATGGCGGAAGCGGTACGGTTCCCGGCATTATTGTCGGTGCAATCCTGCTCGGCGTCATCAATCAGGGCATGTCGATTATCGGTCTCGATAACAACTGGCAGTATGTCGTGAAAGGCGCCGTGCTGCTCGTCGCTGTTATCTTTGATGTTGTATCCAATAAGAAGACAGGTAAGGCAGGCTGATCGGACGATTCACTCCGGCACATTTCCGAATCCGGATTGTGCCGGAGTATCTTGCTGTAACCGAACCGACCGAGAGGTCGATTCTGAAAGGATGATAAATCATGCAGAATAACAAGGCATGGACCGCCGCAGTATTGCGCGGCGCCGTTGCTGCGTATCTCGGTTTTCTGGGGTATCAGATCATCACCAATCAGGATACGGAAATGGCTGCATCGACGGCTCGTATTCTCGGCGGAATCATGATCGCAGCTGCGGCTGCCTTTGCGGTATACATTATAATCCGGCTGAAAAGCGATCTTAGGACGGATCATCAACAGGAAGGCACGAAAAAATGATTAGTTTGCAGGAGATTCAAAATATCTATCAGGGGTATTTTGACGCAGTGCAGAAGGCTGAGCAAAACCGAAAAATCACTGACGGAATGTTTGGATTCGGCAAAAAGCCAGCCGACGATCCTTGTCATACGGAATTTCTGGAAACGCTCCGGAGCATACTGACTAGTGAAACACACGAAAAGCCGGATTCAAAGCATATTCAGGAGATTCTTTCATATATCTATGTCTCCCCTGCCGAGCATCCGGAGCCCCAGAGCGCTTACTGGATGCTGATTGCCGTGCACGGACTGACGAACGGACTGATTCCTCTGCTCTCGAAAGATGATGCCGCCGCGCTTCTCGAAACATACAGCAAAACCTACCGCCGTTGGGAACGTCTGCCGGTACAGAAGAATATCATCAGGCTGCTGAAATCTCAGGCAGAATAAAACAGGACACGGAGCGAATCCGTGTCCTGTTTCTTGTTTTTCATCAAAGATAGGATTTGATCATCTCATTCATCTGCTGGTAGGAATTCAGCATTTCATCTGTCACCGTGAAATCGGTATGATTTCGCAGATAATTCAGAATGCTCAGCAGCAAATCTTCCGGACGGCATGCACAGGTCTTTTCGATATCCTGTGCGGTGACACCCTGCATGTTATAGAACGCGAGTGTCTTGACGCGCTCCTCGCAGTTCAGCCGCAGCTTCATGGTATCAAGAATCAGACCTGCGTGCTGACGCTGGACAGAAAGATTTTCCATGAGATTCGAGAGATGTGCGGTTGTCACATAGCCGCCTGCCTTGCATGGCTTCGGTTTGGTGTGATACGCAAATGTTTCGTTGAATTTGCCTGTCATTTGCTCCAGCACGAGCTTATTCTCATCCCAGCGGCGCGAACCGTAGATCATATACCGTGTGATATCCATATTGAATTCCTTGCGGATCGCAGCGATCATGATTTCAAGCAGGAACGGCTTGACCGCACGCAGAAAATCAATATAGCGTTCTTCTTTTATATAAAGATCAAGCAGCAGATAATACTCAACAACCGACTGCTGCCCTGTCATAATGCCTTCAAGGCTGCATTTCCGGAACATCTGATTCGCATCCGCAAATCTGCCGTCGGAACGCATATCGGCTGCTTCAAGCAAAAACGGAACAATCTCCGGAATCTGACCCTCGAGCTTTCTGCTGAGTACCAGTGCAGCGTGATAATCATGCGAATCGACCAGTTCTGCAAGCATTGCTTTGCCGAAATCGCTGACAGCATCATTTTTGATCTGATCTGTATCCTGTGCAGCAGCCGGTGCTTCGGACGATACAGCAGGTGTTTCTTCCTCATCTGCCGGAACCGCTGTCTCAGGAACCGATATATCTTCATCGGATGTGAATTCTTCCGAAGCGGAAAAATCCTCAATCGCCTCTTCCGGAATCTCTGTTTCAGGCGCATCGTCTGCATCTTCTGAAACAAGAGCCGGCTCAGCAGCATCCACTGAGGCATAAACCGTATTATATGCAGGGTCTTCAATCAACGGCTGCAATGCTGACTGTACTGCCTCAGACCCGCCGAACTGATTGATCACAAAATCAGCGTCCGGCTGTGCAGCACACTGTGCTTTGAGAAGCGAGGCGATTGTATCCGGATCATTCACATCATAATAGAAAATCGCAGAATCATAGGTATTGCTGATTGCAAGGAAGACTCGCTTCTGATCATCCGTCAGGCTGTCCGGCGTAAAATCCTGCGGAAAACAAAGACAAATGCTGTCCGGCGCAAGACTCTGACAAATTTCACGAAAACCGGAAATTTCAGATTCGGTAACGGGATCGGAAAACGGTGAAAACAGAATTTTCATAGTATACTCCTTTGTTGACGAAAGATTGAAAGTCTGTGTATGAAATCCATTTGTATTATACGATATTTTGTCAGTTTTGTCAAGCTGCGAACGGATTTTTTGTGAAACATTCCTTTATTCCTTGCAAAATCTCTCATCGCAGACATAGAATTATTCATAAAGTTGTGTTATACTATTGGTATTATCAAACCTGAAAGGATGACGTTCACATGGACAACAATCGTAACTGGGGCTATGAAGCGGTATTTTATCAGATTTATCCGCTCGGATTCTGCGATGCACCGTTTGAAAACGACGGCATTCCGGAGCACAGAATCCTGAAGGTGCTCGATTGGGCAGAATATATTGCCTCGCTCGGCTGCAATGCAGTATACTTCTCGCCTGTATTTGAATCCGACACGCACGGCTACAATACCCGTGACTTCAAGCGTATTGATACCAGACTCGGTACAAATGAGGACTTCAAGCAGGTTTGTGACGCGCTGCACAAAAAAGGAATCCGTGTTGTACTCGACGGCGTGTTCAATCATGTCGGCAGAGGATTTCCGCAGTTCCGCGATGTATGCGAAAAGAAATGGGACTCCCCTTTCAAGGACTGGTTCCATATCAGCTTTGACGGCAACAGCAATTACAATGACGGGCTCTGGTATGAGGGCTGGGAAGGGCATTATGACCTTGTCAAGCTGAATCTGCGCAATCCGGCGGTTGTCGATCACATTTTTGACGCGGTACGCTACTGGATTGAATATTTCGGCATTGACGGTATCCGTCTGGATGTTGCGTATTCGCTCGATTTTGATTTCCTGAAAAATCTGCGCCGTTTCACGGAAGGTCTCAAGCCGGATTTCTTCCTGATCGGTGAACTGCTGCATGGCGATTATTCACGCTGGGTGAATCCGGAAATGCTGCATTCCGCTACAAACTACGAATGCTATAAGGGTCTCTACTCGAGCTTTAACTCGATGAATATGTTTGAAATCTGCCACTCTCTGAAAAACCGGTTCGGTCCGGAACAGTGGTGTCAGTACCGCGGCATGCATCTGCTCTGTTTTGCAGATAATCATGATGTGACCCGCATTGCAAGTATCCTGAGTAATCCTGCACATCTGCCGCTTGTCTATACAATCCTGTTCGGTATGCCCGGCATCCCCTGCATCTATTACGGCAGTGAATGGGGTGCGCAGGCACATAAGAATCAAGGTGATCCGGCACTGCGCCCCTGCTTTGACAAGCCGGAAGAGAACGATCTGACCGAACTGATCCGCAGACTGGCACACGCACACCGCGAATGCAAAGCACTCTGCTACGGCGATCTCAAAGTTCCCGTTCTGACAAATCAGCAGTGCATTATTCAGCGTGACTGTGACGGAGAACGTGTTTTTGTCGCGGTCAACGCATCTGACCAGCCGTACACTGCGCATTTTGATGCCGGGTACGGGCTTGCAGATGATCTTGTCACCGGCGGTACGCATGATTTCGGCGGCGGAAGCCTGCTTGAACCGCTGAGCTGCCATATCTGGCGCTGCAAATAAAACCAAAGCCGTGACCTCTTCCGGTCACGGCTTTTTTGTATCAGCTTGATTTTTTCGGTATCTGTTTCTGCTTTTTGTCCGTTGTTTTCTCAGGGAACAGCACTTCCTTGCTGATTGCAGCCAGCTTTGCAATCGCCTGTTTCAGAACTGCCTGCTGTTCCGGTTCGAGTGCGCGCATAGCCTTGATAATTGCTCGCGCAGAATGCAGCTTGTGCTGCTGCATCTCATAAAAAGTTTCCTGATCAGAAGCCTGTATGATATCAAAAATTGCATCAGTCAGGGTCTGCCGCGTATCATCGTCCATATCGTCAAGCCATTCTGTCATTGTGCGGTTTATGAACATTCCGAACTTTGACAGCTCCTCCGCATAGACAAAATCATGCCGCAGGATTTCCCAAGAATACGCCAGATGCTGCGCAACACCGGCAGCCTTACTCATCACAATTTTATGCTCGGTGTTGCTTGTCAGAAGCTGCCCGACAAGCGATGACTGCGGAATCACACTGAGGATCTTCGGAATCACGGCTGCATATTCTTCTGAGTCAGCAATCTCATCCCGAAATCCGGGACCGTCAAAATCGTAAATCCGCTGAATCCGGCTGCGGTACTTCTGATGGCAGAAAACTGCCGCATATACTGCGAAATTTCCGCCCTTAGAATGCCCGCCGAGCAGCAGATCATTCTGACTTAGCGATGCATATGCGTTGATATATTCTACGGCATAATGCTGCCCGGGTGTTTCCGTTTTGAAGCTGAAATTGAAATCCTCCTTCCAGCCGACAATACTGCCGTCAGTCCCGCGAAAGGACAAAAAGCTCCTTCCGTCTGGCAGAAGACATGTCACAGCCGAAAACTGTGATGCATCTTCATCGCTTGTTCTGCTGACATAGCCGGTCAGTCGGATGTTTTTGAATCGTTCGGATTTCGCGAGTTTGCTTAGCAGTTCCTGATCCTGTAAAAAACAGAAGCTAATTTGTTTTTCATCGACATTTTTCGGATCAAATTCTGCGGCAACATCTGCGATTGTGACGGATTCGTTATATTTTTTCGGCACGATCCCGTCACACGGCAGATAGCTGAGCTGAGCAAGAATCAGCGCGTCTACCGGATGAAACGGGTCTGTATCAAAGGTGATATCGCCGCGCCAGTCAAGGTAATCCAGAATATTTGCCATAACAGCCTCCTTCTCACATGATGCATAATCAAGCGCACTGTGTTTATAATAATCACGGAGGTGATTCGATGCGTGACAGAAATCAGAAAGCAGATGCACAGAAGCAGCCGCTGCCTGACAGGGAAATTCAGTTTCGGAAACGGCATGAAAAAACAGCGGACGATCTTCCGGATACCGGTGAATTGCCGGTGATTACGCTCGCAAAGGAAATCCCTGCAACCGAGATTCATGATATGTAATACAGCACAGCGCCCACGGTTCCTCGTGAGCGCTGATTGTTATTCGCTGACCCGCAGCTTTTCTGCTGTTTCAGAATCAGGCGTCACAAACGCGGTCTGATAATTTGTATAGATCACCATACCCGGACGCGCGCCGGAGGGTTTCTTGACAAATTTCGCCGGACAGTAATCCACTTTGACCTGTGCAGAATCCCTGCCCTTGCTGTAATATGCAGCAAGCATTGCAGCCTCCTCCAGGGATTGATCCGGCGGAGTCTGTCCGTCAGTAACAAGAATGACATGTGCACCGTGGACAAGCTGCGTATGCAGCCAGATATCGGATTTTTCTGCGAATTTCAGCGTGAGCTGATCGTTTTGTTTATTATTTCTTCCTACAAAAATATCAAACCCGTCGCTGGAACGAAAATGCAGCGGCTGCATCGGCTTCGGCGGTTTACCGTTTTTCCGGTTCTGCCGCAGATAGCCCTGCTCGGTCAGTTCCAGACGAAGCTGCGCCAGATCGGATTCACACTCCGCTCTTGTCAGCGCATCAAACACGCTGTCGATATACATTTGTTCCTGCTCACCGTCTGCAATGAGTGCCGTGAGTTTCTTTCGCGCGTTGCATGCCTTGCGGTACTTTTTATAGTAATTCTGTGCGTTTTGTGCCGGTGTTAAGCGAACATCCAGCGGAATCTCAACCGTCGGACAGGATTCTTCATAAAAATCCTCAACACGCGCAACGCTGTCTCCGCGCTGAATCCGGTACAGGTTTGCAGAGATCAGGTCGCCGCGGCGGCGGTCTGTCTCCATGGATTCGCAGGCAATCAGCTCCTGCTTCTGATTTGCAACACGTTTGCCGATACGCTCAGATGTATTCGCAAGAAAACGGAACAAATCATTTGCACGCTGCCGCATACGGGAGTCATGATCACGCTGCGAAAAAAACGCATCCAGCAATTCGCTCGCACTCGGATACACGGATGTTACCATGAATGCACCGTACTGTGCAATTCGCATATAGGAAAAATCTTTTAGAATGCCTTCCTTTGTGCGTACCGTTGTAAAGCAGCGTTTCTGCGATTCTGCGAGCATTTCCTGTGTCTGATGTACAACAAACAGAAAACGCGCTATCAGTTCATCATTGAGCGGCAGCAGAACTAGCTCTCCTTTTCCGACGTAGAACTCCCATTCCCGCGCAACAATCGGTGAAACGCCCTCGAACGCGCGGATCAAAGCCTTAGACAAAGATTGCTGCATTCCGCCGGACAGTCTTTCCCTGATTGCATCATCAGAGCATTCGGTCATGCAGAGACGATCTTCCCGCGGCGGAGCTAGATACTCCATACCCGGCAAAACCAGACGTACACGCGAAATCTCCTCATCTACTCTGCGCAGACTGTCCACGATTCTGCCGGTTTCGTTGACAAGCATCACATTGGAGAATTTGCCCATGATCTCGCAGATCAGCGTCAGCAGAACCGAATCTCCCATTTCGTTATTTGCACGAATACGGAACCGAAGAATGCGCTCCAAACCGTCCTGCTCAATATCTTCGAGCTTTCCGCCGCTCAGATGCTTGCGCAGCAGCATGCAGAACATCGGAGGCTGAGCCGGATTTTCCGGAACAGAGTGCGTAATATGAACACGCGCAGCATCTGCGGAGGCAGAAAACAGCACCTTAACGGCACCGCCCTTTCCGCGAAAAGAAAGCACCAGCTCATCGCGCGAGGGCTGATAAATTTTATCAATCCGCGTACCGACAAGCGTCAGCAGTTCTTCACGGATACAGTGCAGGAATGCGCCGTCGAGTGCCATATGCCGCTCCTTTCATACAAAAAATAATTCAAAGCTGCGTAAATCCGCCAAAGGATGCGAATTCTCCGGTAATCATTCCAGCAGCAAGATAATCAAACGGAATATCTTCGGAATCAAGCTCCGGAATCACAAGCTGCACATTCTGCTGCAAATCGCTGTCCAGCATTGCAACACAAGTACAAAGACGGCTGTAGCGAATCAGATCAGATTCCGGCTGCGGCTCGCACATCCAGTGAATATCCGGAATACCGATTGTGCAGATCACAAGCTCAACATTATAAAGCGCGCGAAGTATTTTCAGCAGCAGCGCAGGTTCGTAAAGGTCCGGTGCGCTGTGATCTTCAAACGCCATACCCCAGCCGTCCGGCTGCGGGATGCCGTCGCTCAGGCAAAGTCGGATCGTGAAAAAGACTTTCTCAGATATGACCATTTTCATTGCTGTATAGCAGTCACGGGCAAATCGCGTGCGGTCATCGAAATCGCCGCCGAATTTACCGTCCCGATGGAATGCGGCAAGGCTTTCGCCGAACAGATTTCTGTCCGCTGCATTCAGACCGATCCCGTCAATCCCGAGCTTTTCAGAGAGCTTCGCTGCCTCGCTGCATTCGATCAGAAGTGCAGTCAGTGCATCATCTTCGATCAGCGGAACATCGGTCGGCAGGCTTGCACTGTGATCAAACGCGCAGGGCTTCAGCGCATGATGTCCTGCATGATCGAGCAGTACCACAATGACCGGCGCAAAGCCGTGAACTTCTTTCGAGGTCTGTCTGATCGCGTCCGTCAGAGAACGGAAGGAAGCCTCATTTTCCGCAATCAATGCAAGATCGGATTCTGATTCGCGCGCATCCTTGCTGATTGCAGCGGGTTCCAGCACAACAATGCTGTAAGCCTGTTTTCTGATTGCATCTGAATAGCGCTGAACCGTCAGATCAGAGGGCGCACCTTCGGGTGTTGCATCGTTCCCGCGCTGCATCTGCAATATGCGGCGGTTGCTGAGCTTATGACCGTGCAGTTCCCCTGCCGTTTCCAGTGCATCGGTTTCATAGAGCATCGGAAAAAACAGCCCTACATCGGATGCTTCGTCGCGCAGTTCTTCAATCAGTGTTTCGATTTCCATTATGATACCTCCTTCTGTGAAAAACGGAAGCCTGCCGTCGGCACCGTTTGCCGGCAGCAGGCAGTTCCGATTATGGATCAGTCTTTGAATTCTTCAATCTTTGCAATATGCCGCAGAATCTTGAGCGTATCCTGCGGACTCAGTTCACCGTCATCGTCACAGTCAGCATTGATTTTGCCCTGTGCCGTGATATTTGCTTCCTTGTCCTCAGAGAGCAGGCGTGCAAGCAGAACTGCATCCGAAACATCGACTTCCTTGTCGCAGTTGACATCGCCGCGTGTTTTAACAGCCTTCGCCGTTGTCTGCGTGGTCTTATCACTATTCTTGACATTCGATGCGGTGGTCGTTGTACCGGAAGCCTTGGTTGTTTCGGTACTTGCACTGCCGACATCCGGAACAGAACCGTCCGGCTCAACGCCGCCGATCAGCTTACCGTCAGCGTAGACACAAATATTATCCGTGCGAACCTCGTTGCCGGTGCCGAAGAATGCATCGTCTTCCTTGTAAATCTTGAGATCGGTGTAGCTCGGATCGTTTGTCGGATCCCACTTGTCGCCGTAATAGAAACCGACCTTGAATTGCAGTTTCTTGCCGCAGTTCACAAAGTTGTATTTGCCCCAGTTGAACTCGACATATGCGTACTTATCATCGCGGTCCCACTTGGTAACCTTTGAGATTTCAGCCTTATTCGGCTCAGCCTCTGCACTGACCTGATCATAGAGAATCGACGCTTCAATTTTCGCAAAATCGCTGATTTCACTGGTATTGATGTAGTAACGGACGGTCATATTCTCCGGTGCTTTCGCTTCGTTGCTCTTGACCATGAACGAAACCTTGGTCACGCCGGCACCTTCTGCATTGATGTCATCAATACCGCAGGCTTCAACCCATGTACCCTTGCCGCCGCCTTCCTGACCGACATCAGATGCACCTCTGCCGCCGTCATCCTCAGGCGGGAAATTCGGTGTAATCGACTGCTTATACTTGTCCTTGTATGCGAGATAGAGACCGGCAGCCGCACCGGGGCATGCTGCATTATAGTCGATTGTAACCTCGTTGTAAATCCAGTCTTTCGTAACGTCATTGTGGCAGTCATCAGCATCCGGACCGCCGCAGAGTGCGCCGAAGAGAACATAAAGCTGCTGATCCTCATCCTCGCACTTCGTCAGACCGGAAGCAGCGCGGTGATGCGGATATGCGGCGGAATTCTCATCAAAACCGGTCAGGAAGCAGCGCGGTCCGTGAGATTTGTCGCCCTTTTCAAGATATGTAATATCATTATTGCCGAGGATGTATTCCATCTGACCCTTCGCCCATTCGGTGAAGCCGTAGTCCTCGAGCTTTTCGCGCTCATTATAATCCTTGCCGTTGGTATACTTATCATAAATGAGCATCATGAGCTGTGCTGCGGTATTGTAACGGCAGGAACCCCATGTATTGAGCCACCAGTAGCCCTGCGGTGTAATGGTTCCGGGAGAACCGGACATATAACCGTGATATGCCTTTGCGCACTGACCCCAGAAGTCGATTGCTTCATAAGGATTCTTGTCCGCAGCCTTCATATACTCAATCGCAAGATCGCACTGACCGAGCGGATTCTCTGCTTCGGTATAGGTCTTGCCGGACTTATAGGTTTCCGAAATGCGACCCATCAGAATGCCGACACCGTTCCACATATCATTCCAGCAATAGCAGTATCCGGACGGAGCATAGAAATCATAGTAAGGAAGCATATCATTGATATAGGTATCATCACCGGTAACCAGATAGAGCCAGCAGGCAGCGAAGCAATAGTCATCCTCCCACTTTTCGGAGGTATAATACTGATCCGGACCCTGATCGTTGACAGCCTTCTGCTTGTCATTCTTCTTGGCAAATTCATAGAGTGCCTTGCCGTAATCCAAGCATTTTTCCGCATATTCCGGCTCGGTATCCTTAAAGTTCAGATAATTGATGACCAGACATGCAGCAGTATTGCAGATATTGCAGGTTGTCGGGTTATCCGGCGTCGCAAACCATGCAGGACGGTTCATCTCGTCGTTCTGCGGGAGCTGCCAGTAAGCATGGTCGATATCACCGTCGCCGACCTGATAGCAGAAGCACTTGACCTCGCCCTTATCATCGCGGAAGGTGCAGCGCATGAAGTAATCGCAGAAATGCTTGATGATCGTTTCAACATGCTTCTGCTGTTCACATTCGATGTAAGCATCGCGGAACTCCAGATAACCCCATGAGACCGTTGTACCGGAATACGCCTCCGGCAGACCGAATTTCACATGGTCACCGGCATCATGATAACCGCCGGAAACATCGACAGTACCGTCTTTTTTACCTGTATTGAGAATATCGTAATTTTCCTTAATAAATTCCTCGGAAAGATTCGTACCGATCTCACCGCTGGGTGTCGTAAAAGACTCCATTGTTTTCAGCGGGACCTCAGCGTCATAAACATGACAGTTGGCGCGCCACTTGAACATACTGTGGTCTTCTACCTCAGGACCGCACATATTCGCATCATAGAAATGGAGCGAATACTGGAGTGCTTTGGCGAAATTGTCATAGTCTCCTGCCGGATCCGTGACAAGTGCGCCCGCGTTCAACGATGCTGTAAACGGTACACTTACAGCAGTGATCAGTACAGATAAAACACCTGCACAGACCTTCCGGATTCTTGTCTTTTTGAATCCCATAGAAATCCCTCCCAAAATTTGATGCCCTATTTTGGGCATTCTTATCTGTATTATATCATACTTTTTCAGAAAATACAAGCCTAAAATAGAAATTAAGGATTTTTTTCAAAAAAGGCTTGATTTTTCTCATGAAGTGTGATATAATAGCAAAGTCAGGTTTACAGACCTGCGAGCCACACGGAGATGTATCGAAGTGGTCATAACGAGAACGACTCGAAATCGTTTGAGCGGTAAAACGCTCCGTGGGTTCGAATCCCACCATCTCCGCCATATGGGGCATTAGCGCAGCTGGGAGCGCACCACACTGGCAGTGTGGGGGTCACGGGTTCGAATCCCGTATGCTCCATTCAATAAAATTCACGAAAACACGCTATTTCCAAAAGATAATGGAAATAGCGTGTTTCGTTTATTGTCTGACCTGATACAATAGAAAATTGCATACGAGAATATCATGCGCTGAGAGCGATGAACGCCCTTATAAACCGTCTATGACGCCGGACGGCAAAAATGTGCCGGAAGACTGTACATACCGATTAAGTAATACACCGGCTGAACGAAATCACAGCCGGTGTATTTTCATTTAACGATTCGAGTCCATCTCATCGAGCTTTTCGCGTGCATCGGTCATTGCATCTGTCAGAACTGATTCGACCGAATCCATTGCCGATTCGGCGCGGTCGAGAATATCCGGTTCACTTTCGTCTGTCTTACGGTGAACATCATCCTCTTCATAGAGAGAATTATCGCGGTCTGTTTCAGGTCTGGTATCATCTGTGACTGTAAATGTTGTTTCGCGCTTTACTGTGGATGTCGTCTCGGAAGCGGGATGTTCTGCACGGCGCATATGATCATCGCCGCCGCAGCCTGTCAGCAGAATTCCGCAGCACAGTGCACTCAGACAAACGGCTGTTTCACGTTTCTTCATAGAAGGCATCTGTTCCTTTCCGGCGGAATAACCGCCATAGTCCCCTGTAATATATACAGGGGCAGATGTAGTATGCCCGATTTATTTTGAAATACTCTTTCTTCAAACCATATTTTTTGATTATTTAACATGATTATTCTGCAACGAAACAACTGTAAAATGGTAGTATTATTATAGGAGCTCCGAAATCAGCCGGAAAGGAGGAACAACATGACCGACCGGCAAATCGTCGAACTGTATTTACAGCGAGATGAAGATGCGCTGACGATCAGCGCAGATTTGTTTTCCGGATACTGTAAAACTGTTGCCATGCACTTTCTGCGTTCTGCCGAAGACGCGGAAGAAGTGCTGAATGATACATGGCTTGCTGCTTGGAACTCGATTCCGCCGCAGGAACCGGAAAATCTCAGGACTTATCTTGGAAAACTGACACGAAATATCAGTCTGAAACGGCTGCGCGAAGGTAATGCACAGAAACGCGGAGCAAGTGAGGTTCCCGTTGTACTCGAGGAAATTCAGGAATGGCTTGCATCAAGCAGGACAGTAGAACAGGAAATTTCAGAGCGCATGCTGACCGAAGCAATCAACGCATTTCTGCAAAAGATACCAGAAACAGAATGCAGTATATTTGTCCGGCGCTATTGGTATTTTCAGTCTGTATCCGAAATCGCTGCTGTATACGGCTTTTCGGAAAGCAAGGTGAAATCCATGCTGTTCCGGATACGCAAGAAATTATATGCCGAACTGAAAAAGGAGAATCTGCTGTGAAAACCCATACATTTCTCAACGCTGTCGGAATGATTGACGACAGATTTTTGAATATTGACATTCCGCGCAGGAATATCAGACACCGCAAACGGATAAAACGTATTTTCTGTGTTGCGGCGGCTGCCGTACTGATTCTCTCATCGCTGCCGGTACTGACGGTATGCGGTGCAGAAACAGCGTATCATATTTTTTATCAGCTTGCGCCTGCCGCAGCGCAGACATTCAAGCCGGTACAGAAAACCTGTACGGATAACGGCATTGAAATGACGGTGATCTCCGCTGAACGCAACGGCAGTGAAGCAAGCGTTTATCTTGCAATGCACGATACCACAGGCACTTGTCCTGACGGTAAATGG